>NZ_JBEGFC010000002.1:334649-373925 GCF_040202405.1 Xanthomonas sp. WHRI 6106
CCCGACGGGAGAGGGGCTCAAGCAGCCCTTCTCCCTGCGGGAGAAGGTGCCCCGAAGGGGCGGATGAGGGTGCGATTGCGAGTCGATGGCGCCGTTCGACGTCGACTGCTGCATTGCGGACCTACCGTACCCTCACCCCAACCCCTCTCCCGACGGGAGAGGGGCGATCAACCTCACGCCCCCTGCAGCGCCTGCTCCAGATCCGCCAGCAAGTCATCGATATGCTCGATGCCGATCGACAGCCGCACGGTGTCTTCGCTGACACCTGCATGCTCCAGCTCGGCCGGGCCCAGCTGGCGGTGCGTGGTGGACGCCGGGTGCGTCGCCAGCGATTTGGCATCGCCGATATTCACCAGCCGGGTAAACAGCTGCAGCGCATCCAGGAAACGCGCGCCTGCCGCACGCCCGCCCGGCAGGCCAAACGTGAGCACACCGGACCCGTGGCCGCCCAGATATTTCTGCGCCAACGCATGCTCGGGGTGATCCGGCAACGCGGCATAGTTGACCCAGGCAACGCGTGCGTGGTGCTGCAGATACCTCGCAATGGCCAAGGTATTGGCGTTGATGCGCTCCATGCGCAGCGGCAATGTTTCGATGCCTTGCAGGATCAAGAATGCATTGAACGGCGACAGCGCCGCACCGGTATTGCGCAGCGGCACCACCCGCGCACGCCCGATATACGCCGCCTCGCCCAAGGCCTCGGTATACACCACGCCGTGATAACTCACATCCGGTTCGTTGAGGCGCGGAAAGCGTGCCTTGTGCGCCGCCCACGGAAAGCGCCCGCTGTCCACGATCGCCCCACCGATGCTGTTGCCGTGCCCGCCTAGATACTTGGTCAGCGAATGCACCACGATGTCGGCACCGAACTCGATCGGCCGCAGCAGCGACGGCGTGGCGACGGTGTTGTCCACGATCAACGGCACGCCGTGCGCATGCGCCACGGCCGCCACCGCTTCGATATCGGTGATGTTGCCGCGCGGATTGCCGATCGACTCGACGAACACTGCCTTGGTGCGTTCGTCGATCAAGCCGGCAAACGCCTGCGGGTCGCGATAGTCGGCAAAGCGCGTATTGATGCCGAACTGCGGCAGCGTATGCGCGAACAGGTTGTAGGTGCCGCCATACAAGGCGCTGGACGAAACGATATTGTCGCCGGCCTCGGCGATGGTCTGGATCGCATACGTCACCGCGGCCTGCCCCGATGCCAGCGCCAAGGCGCCGATGCCCCCTTCCAGCGCGGCCACGCGCTGCTCCAGCACGTCGTTGGTGGGGTTCATGATGCGGCTGTAGATGTTGCCCTGCACCTTCAGGTCGAACAGGTCCGCGCCATGCTGGGTATCGTCGAACGCATACGCCACCGTCTGATAGATCGGCACCGCCACCGCGCGCGTGGTCGGGTCGGGGCGATACCCGCCATGCACGGCGATGGTTTCAGGCTTCCACTGCGGATCGGTCATGGCACGGCTCGCTGCTGGACGGAAGACAGCGACGATAGCGACGTTGCACAACAACCGTGCTAACCGAGCGTTATCAGCTTATGCCGACCAGTCCCCTTTGAGTGCTATGCGTACCAACAACGGTCAAGCACATGCGATCGCACCGCACCTCTCCCGCGAACGGAAGAGGTGGACAGACGAGGCATTCATAACGCATCCCGCACATGCGTTACAGCGCCCGTCATCGGCTTGTCAGCTCTTGCCGAACTCCAGCCGCCCGCCCTGCGCGCGCACCTGTACGGTGTCACCGCTAAGGTACTGCCCCGACAGGATCTGCTGGGCCAACGGGTTTTCCACCTGCGACTGGATCGCGCGCTTGAGCGGGCGTGCGCCATACACCGGGTCGAAGCCGACATTGCCGAGCAATTCCAGCGCCGCATCGTCCAGGTCCAGCTTGAGGCCGCGCTCGGACAGGCGTTTCTCCAGCCCATGCAACTGGATGCGCGCGATCGACTTGATCTGCGCCTTGTCCAGCGGATGGAACACCACGATGTCGTCCAGCCGGTTGATGAACTCCGGGCGGAAATGCGCCTGCACCACGCCCATCACCGCCGCTTTCATCTGCGTATAGGCCTCGGCGCTGCCGTCGCCGGACAGCTCCTGGATCTGGTGCGAGCCCAGGTTGGAGGTCATCACGATGACGGTGTTGCGGAAGTCCACCGTGCGGCCCTGGCCATCGGTCAGACGGCCATCATCGAGCACCTGCAGCAGGATGTTGAAGACATCGGCATGCGCCTTTTCCACCTCGTCCAGCAGGATCAGCGAATACGGGCGACGGCGCACCGCCTCGGTGAGGTAGCCGCCCTCTTCATAGCCCACATAGCCCGGAGGCGCACCGATCAGGCGCGAGACCGAGTGCTTTTCCATGAACTCGCTCATGTCGATGCGGATCATGGCCTCGGTGCTGTCGAACAGGAAATCCGCCAGCGCCTTGCACAACTCGGTCTTGCCCACGCCGGTCGGCCCCAGGAACAGGAACGAGCCGCTCGGGCGATTGGGATCGGACAGGCCCGCGCGCGAACGCCGCACCGCGTCGGAAACGACCTTGATCGCTTCGTTCTGCCCGACCACGCGGTGATGCAGCTCATCTTCCATGCGCAGCAACTTGTCGCGCTCGCCTTCGAGCATCTTGTTGACCGGAATGCCGGTCCAGCGCGACACCACTTCGGCAATTTCCTCCGCGGTGACGCGATCCTGCACCAGCTTGAAGTCGTGGTGTTCGACCTCGTTGGCCAGCAGCATCTGCTTTTCCAGCTGCGGCAGTACGCCGTACTGGATCTCGCTCATCTTGGCGTAGTCCTGGCGGCGCTGCGCGGCCTCCAGCTCCAGCTTGGCGTGCTCGATCTGCTCCTTGATCTTGGTGGTGCCCTGCAACGCGGCCTTCTCGGACTTCCACACTTCGTTGAGGTCGGAGAACTCGCGTTCGAGCTTGTCGATGTCGGTTTCCAGATCGGCCAGACGCTGCCGTGAGGCGTCGTCCTTTTCCTTCTTCAGCATTTCGCGCTGGATCTTGAGCTGGATCAGGCGGCGCTCCAGGCGGTCGAGTTCTTCCGGCTTGGAGTCGATCTCCATGCGGATGCGCGATGCGGCTTCGTCCATCAGGTCGATGGCCTTGTCCGGCAACTGGCGATCGGTGATGTAGCGGTTGGACAGCGTGGCCGCCGCCACGATCGCCGGGTCGGTGATCTCAACGCCGTGGTGCACGGCGTAGCGTTCCTTCAACCCACGCAGGATGGCGATGGTGTCTTCCACCGTCGGCTCGCCCACAAATACCTTCTGGAAGCGGCGCTCCAGTGCGGCGTCCTTCTCGATGTATTTGCGGTATTCGTCCAGCGTGGTAGCGCCGATGCAATGCAGCTCGCCACGCGCCAGCGCCGGCTTGAGCATGTTGCCAGCATCCATCGCGCCATCGGCCTTGCCCGCGCCCACCATCGTGTGCAGCTCATCGATGAACAGGATGATCTGCCCTTCGTTCTTGGACAGGTCGCTGAGCACCGCCTTCAGGCGCTCTTCGAACTCACCGCGGAACTTGGCGCCGGCAATCAATGCGCCCATGTCCAGCGACAGCACGCGCTTGCCGCGCAGGCCTTCAGGCACTTCGCCGTTGATGATGCGCTGGGCCAGGCCTTCGACAATGGCGGTCTTGCCCACGCCGGGTTCGCCGATCAGCACCGGGTTGTTCTTAGTACGGCGCTGCAGCACCTGGATGGTGCGACGGATCTCTTCATCGCGGCCGATCACCGGATCGAGCTTGCCGCTTTCGGCACGCGCGGTCAGGTCGATGGTGTATTTCTCCAGCGCCTGGCGCTGTTCTTCGGCGTTTTCCGATTGCACGGTTTCGCCGCCGCGCAGCTTGTCGATGGCCGCCTCGATCTTCTTCTTGTCGCCACCGGCCGCGCGCAGGGCCACGCCCAGCGGGCTGGCATCGTCGGCGGCGGCCAGCACGAACCACTCGCTGGCGATGAAGGCATCGCCATGTTGCTGGGCCAGCTTGTCGGTCTGGTTGAGCAGGCGATTGAGGTCGTTGCCGATCGACAGGTTGCCTTCCTGCCCGGAGACCTTGGGCAGCGTGTCCAGCGCCTCGCCAAGGCGCTCGCGCAGCAGCGGCACGTTGACCCCGGCCTGCGACAGCAGCGGGCGCGTGCTGCCGCCGCTCTGGTCGAGCAACGCGGCCAGCACGTGCACCGGCTCGATGATGTTGTGGTCGCGGCCCACGGCCAGCGACTGCGCGTCGGCCAGTGCCTGCTGGAACCGCGAGGTGAGCTTGTCCATCCGCATGGGAAATCCTCTGAACGGGTGGCCGGCGACGCCGGCGATACCGTGCAGATGCGGTTGCCGGGCGGGGTTTCAAGGCTTGCCGGTGCCAGAGTCGGGCAGCGGAGAGGCCGGTGCCCGGCTCCAATTAGCAGTGCCAGGCGGCGCACGCAGCCGGTGTGCGGTTGCGAGGGCGCACCGGTCCGTGAGGCAGCCTCTTGCCCACTGCTGAGGGAGGACGCGTGGCGCAGGGCGCGGCGGCGGAGCCTTCGCGCCCGACGCCCGCTGCTAGACGATCCGCTGCAGCGGTGCCCCTCCGTGTCGCGCAGCCTCACGCGTGGCGTCGCGCCGCACCTCGGCCTTCGCCGCAGCTGACTGCTCGGAGGTCTGCGCAGCTCCCAGCAGGCGCGACAGTACCTGCGCCTGGATCGCCGCCAGGGCCGGTGAGCCGGGCGCACGCGGGTGGGCCACCGGCACTGCGACATCCAGGCCGACCTGACCCTGCTCGACCACTACGATGCGGTC
The DNA here is from genome assembly GCF_040202405.1 of Xanthomonas sp. WHRI 6106. Taxonomy (NCBI): domain Bacteria; kingdom Pseudomonadati; phylum Pseudomonadota; class Gammaproteobacteria; order Lysobacterales; family Lysobacteraceae; genus Xanthomonas; species Xanthomonas sp. WHRI 6106. The sequence goes on from NZ_JBEGFC010000002.1 coordinate 339,428, forward strand.
GGCCAGCGCGCACGCTTCGGCCACGTCATGGGTCACCAGCACCAGGGTGAAGCCGTAGTGCCGCCACAGCTGCACGATCAGCTGCTGCATTTCGATACGGGTCAATGCATCCAGCGCGCCCAGTGGTTCGTCCAGCAGCAGCAGCCGTGGCCGATGCACCAGCGCGCGCGCCAGCGCCACGCGCTGCCGCTGGCCGCCCGACAGCGCCGCCGGCCAGTCGCCGCCACGCGTGCCCAGCCCCACCGCATCCAGCGCGGCCTGGGCCTGCATGCGGCCGGCACGGCCCAGCCCCAGCGCCACGTTGTCGATCACCCGCTTCCACGGCAGCAGCCGCGCGTCCTGGAACATCAGCCGTACCGCATCGTGCTGCGCGGCAAGTGGCGCAGCGCCGCTCTCCACAGCGCCGCTGTCGGCCGCTTCCAGCCCGGCAATCACCCGCAGCAGGGTGCTCTTGCCGCAGCCGCTGCGGCCCACCACCGCGACGCAGGCGCCGGGGGCAATCTGCAGATCGATGCCGCGCAGCACCTCGCTGTCGCCATAACGCTTGCCGATGCCGCGCAGGCTCAGCGGCAGGCCGGTGTCGGTCGCGCTCATCGGCGCACCTGCGCAGGCTGCTGGTGTGCCGGGTGCCAGCCTAGCCACCAGGCTTCCAGGCCGCGTGCGGCCAGGTCGGCCAGCTTGCCGAGCAGCGCGTACAGCACGATCGCCACCACCACGATGTCGGTCTGCAGGAACTCGCGCGCATTGGTGGCCAGATAGCCGATGCCGGAACTGGCCGAAATGGTTTCGGCCACGATCAGGGTCAGCCACATCAGCCCCAGCGCGAAGCGCAAGCCGACCAGGATGGAGGGCAGCGCGCCGGGCAGCAGCACATCGACAAACAGCTGCGGCCCACGTAGACCGTAGTTGCGCGCCATCTCGATCAAGGCCGGGTCCACGCTGCGGATGCCGTGATAGGTATTGAGGTAGATCGGGAAGAACGTGCCCAGCGCCACCAGGAACAGCTTGGCGCCCTCGTCGATGCCGAACCACAGGATCACCAGCGGGATCAGCGCCAGATGCGGCACGTTGCGCAGCATCTGCAGGCTGCTGTCGAGCAGCCGTTCCGCCACCTGCGATACGCCCGTCAACAGGCCCAGTGCCAGGCCGATGCTGCCGCCGATGGCCAGGCCCACCGCCGCGCGCCAACCGCTGATGGCCAGGTGCTGCCACAGCTCACCACTTTGCACGAGCGTGATGGCGGCACGCAGCACCGCATCGGGCGCAGGAAGAATGCGCTGCGGCAGCCAGCCCCTGGCCGCGGCAATCTGCCATGCCAGCAGCAATGCCAGCGGCAGCAACCAGGGCACCAAGCCGGTGCCCAGACGGCGTGCGCGGGCGCTCATTGCAGCACTGTCGTGGCGGCGGCGCATCGCATTACCGCGTGTTGCATCGACACGTTGGCGCTCGCCTGCGCGCACGCAGGCTCCCGGTGCCGCATTGCACACGTGCATGCCATCGAGCGCATCACTTGCCCGCCGGCTGTGCAGCGGCCGGCGCAGGCGCGCGCCACACCGCCGGTGCCACCAGCACGCGCCTGGGCAGCAGGCGCTGTGCATGGAACAGGTCGGCGGTGGCTTGCTGGGCCTTGATGACCTGCGCATTGAGCGGCTGCACGCTGGCCGGCGGGCGGTGCGCCAGTGTGCGTTCGACCACCGCAGGCGGCAGCCCGCTCACCTGCGACAACACCTTGATGCTGCCGGCGCGGTCGCGCTCCAGCAGGCCATCGGCCTGGTTGAGTTGCACCATCACCTGTTGCACGAACGGACCCCACACGGTGGCATAGCGGCGCGACGACAGGAAGAACCCGCCGGTCAGCCCCAGCCCTTCGCCGTTGGCAAGCAGGCGTGCACTGCCATCCAGGGTCAGGGCCGAATACCACGGGTCCCAGATGGCCCACGCATCCACCTGCCCGGCCGCGAAGGCCGCACGCGCGTTGGCCGGCGACAGATACAACGGCGTGATGTCGCGCAGGCTCAGGCCGGATTTGGCCAACAAGCGCAACAACAGGTTGTGCGCGCTGGAGCCTTTATGAAACGCGACGCGCTTGCCCTTGAGCTCGGCCACCGTGCGCAGCGTGCTCTTGGTCGGCACCAGGATGGTCTCGGCCTTCGGCGTGGGTGGTACCCAACCCACATACAGCAAGTCGGCCCCGGCGGCCTGCGCGAACAACGGCGGAATGTCGCCGGCGCCGCCCAGGTCGATGCTGCCCACGTTCAAGGCTTCCAGCAATTGCGGGCCGGCCGGAAATTCCACCCAGGTGATCCTGGTGCGGGGAAAGCGTTGTTCCAGCAAGCGATGCTGCTTGGCCAGCACCAGACTCGACACCGCTTTTTGATAACCGATGCGCAATTGCGCCGGCTCGGCTGCGAGCGCGGGCTTCCCCAGCACGATGTTGAAGAACAGCCACGCAGACACCCACACGGCCACCCACCCCGCGCGCGCAGCTGTCAGCCGGCGGCGCGCCGCACGCAGCCGGCGCTTTGCACCTACCGTAACCCCCGCCTGCGTTTCACCGCCACGTGCGGCCAACGGCTGCGTGGCCGTTTCGATTGTCGTTGCTGAAACGCAGTGACGCATCGGCAGCTTCCTCATTGCCAATCGGTGGAGGGTTTTTCCCAAAGGTTGATCCCGCCCTCGACCGCATGGCGATCGATCTCGGCCAACTCGTCTGCAGTGAACGCAGGCGTCTGCAATGCCGCCACGTTTTCGATCAACTGCTCCGGGCGGCTGGCACCCAGCAGCGCCGAGCTCACCCGCGGATCGCGCAGCACCCAGGCCAGCGCCAGCTGCGCCAGGCTCTGCCCGCGCCGCTGCGCAATGGCATTCAAGCCGCGTGCGCGTTGCAGGTTGTCGTCGGACAGGTGTTCGGGCCGCAAGGATTGACCACCGGGGCGATTGACGCGCGCATCCTCGGGAATGCCCTCCAGATACTTGCCGGTAAGCAGGCCCTGCGCCAACGGTGTAAACGCAATCACTCCGGCACCCAGGTCGGCGGTGGTGTCCAGCAACTCCTGCTCCGGCCAGCGGTTGAACAGGTTGTAGGCCGGCTGATGGATCAGCAGCGGCACGTTCCACTCGCGCAGCAGCGCGGCAATCTCGCGCGTGCGCGCCGCCGAATACGACGACACGCCCACGTACAGCGCCTTGCCCTGCTGCACCGCACTGGCCAGCGCACCGGCGGTCTCTTCCAGCGGTGTGTCCGCATCGAAGCGATGCGAATAGAAGATGTCCACATACTCCACGCCTAGCCGCTGCAGGCTTTGATCCAGGCTGGACAGCAGATATTTGCGCGAGCTGCCGCCCTGCCCGTACGGGCCCGGCCACATGTCCCAGCCGGCCTTAGTGGAAATGATCAATTCGTCGCGATACGGTCTGAAATCTTCACGCAGCAGCCGGCCAAAGTTGATCTCCGCGCTGCCGTACGGCGGGCCATAGTTGTTGGCCAGATCGAAGTGGGTGATGCCCAGGTCGAACGCGGTGCGCAGCAATGCGCGCTGGGTGTCGATCGGCGTGCTGTCGCCGAAGTTGTGCCACAGGCCCAGCGACAGGGCGGGCAACACCAGGCCGCTGCGACCGACGCGGCGGTAGGCGATACGGTCGTAACGGTCGGGATGTGCGAGATAGGTCATGAGTGGTTCCGATTGATCAGCGGGCGCTGAAGCGATTGACGGGGCGTTGCAGCCCCAGATGATCGCGCAGCGTGCGCCCGGCATATTCACGCCGGAACAGCCCACGCCGCTGCAGCTCCGGCACCACGTGCGTGGCCACATCGGCCAGGCCGCCGGGCAGATGTGGCACCAGCACGTTGAACCCGTCTGCCGCGCCCTGTTCGAACCAGGCCTGCAACTCGTCGGCAATCTGCGTGGGCGTGCCGATCAGGCTGTAGTGGCCGCGCCCGCCGGCGATGCGCCGGCCAAGCTGGGCGATGCTCAGCTGTTCCTGCCCGGCCAGCTCGGTGAACAACTGCTGGCGGCTGCGCTGGCCGGTTTCGGTCAGCGGCAATTCCGGCAGCGGACCATCGGCCGGATAGCCGGACAGGTCGAAGTTGCCCAGCATGCGCGACAACAGCGCGATGCCGACCTGCGGCTCCACCAGGTCCTGGAACTGCTCGAATTTTTCCTGCGCCTCGGCCTGGCTCTGCCCCACCACGATGAACACGCCGGGCAAGACCTTCAGCGCATCGCGCGCGCGGCCGAACTGTTCCAGCCGTCCCTTGATGTCGGCATAGAACGCCTGCGCCTTGGCCAGCGACGATTGCGCGGTGAACACCACCTCGGCCGTCTCGGCGGCCAGCGCACGCCCCGGCTCGGACGAGCCGGCCTGCACCAGCACCGGGTGGCCCTGCGGCGCACGCGCAATATTGAGCGGGCCACGCACCTGGAAGTGCGTGCCGCGGTGGTCCAGCACATGCGCACGCGCCGGGTCGTGATGCAGGCCGGCCGCCTTGTCGGCGATGAAGGCATCGTCGTCCCAGCTGTCCCACAGCCCGGCCACCACCTGCTGGAACTCGCGCGCCCGCGCATAGCGCTCGGCATGCACGTAATGCGCATCGCGATTGAAATTGAGCGCCTCGTCGGCGGCATCGGAGGTGACCAGGTTCCAGCCGGCACGCCCGCCGGAGAGATGATCCAGCGAGGCGAACTTGCGCGCCACGTGATACGGCTCGTTGTAGCTGGTGGTCATGGTGGCGATCAGGCCGATGCGCTCGCTGACCGCCGCCAGCGCGCTGAGCAGGGTCAGCGGCTCGAACAGGCTGGAACGCGCCATCTGCGGGGCGACCGGCCCGCCCGCTGCGGCCAGGCTGTCGGCGACGAACACCGCGTCGAACCTGGCGGCTTCGGCAATGCGCACCATCTCGCGGTACTGCGCAAAATCCAGCGTCTGCGCACTGACCTGTGGGTGCCGCCACGCCGCTACGTGATGACCGGTGGCCATCAGGAATGCACCTAGCGACAGCTGACGTGGCGCACTCATCGTGGACCGCCGCACGTGTCGCAACTCATCGTCACGTTCAAACCCATCGTCAAAAATCCTTGCGCACTTGCAGGCCCAGGTAACGCCGATCGTCGCGCGGTACCAATCGATAGACATTGCCGGTGGCGTTGGCCAGCAGCGGCGCGTACGACCGATCGCCGAGATTGCGTCCCAGCACCGCCACCCGCCAGCCGTGCGCATCGTCGGCAACTGCGATGCTGGCGTTCCAGATCGCATACGGTCCCTGGATGGTCTGCGGAGTCTGGCTGAGGTCGTACTGCACGCTGTCCTGCCAGCTCACATCGCCGTTGAATTCCAGCGCCAGGCTGCCCCGCAGCGGCACGCGATAACCCGCACGCAGAGTGCCCTTCCAGTCCGGCGAAAACGGCAGCGGCCGGCCATCGACATTGCAGTTGGCCGCCGCCGCTGGCGGGCAGGCGAAGCGCTGGATGCGTGCCTGCGTGTAGGCCAGCGAGGCGGCCAGGCTGAGCCGCTCGGTCGGGCGGTAGTCCAGGTCCAGCTCCAGGCCCTGCGTGCGCACCTGCCCGGCATTGATCAGCCGCGTCACCACCTGCCCGGCCACGGTGTCGAAGAAGTTGGCCTGGTAATTGGCATATTCGGTATGGAACAACGCCACGTTTGCACTCAGCCGGTCATCCAGGGCGCGCGCCTTCAAACCCAGCTCCCAGGCGTTGGAGGTCTCCGGCTTGAGTGCCGGCGTGTCGCGCGGCTGCATGTTGAAGAACACGTTGTAGGCCGGGCCCTTGTAGCCGCGCGAATAGGTGAGGTAGCCGGTGGTGCGCGCATCGAAGTCGTACTGCAGGCCGGTGCGACCCGAAATGCCGTTTTCTGCGGTGCTGCCGCTGCTTGCGGTGGCCGGCTGGATGCCGGTGACCGCCGTTGCGGAGGTGGACACGCGACGATGGTGATAGTCCAGCGTGTCGCGGGTGAAGCGCACACCGAGCAAGGCGCGCAGATCCGGGCGCCAATGCCAGGTGGCTTCGCCGAACGCGGCGTAGGTCTGCGCACGGGTGGCGTAGTCGGCCACGCCGACCGTGCTGGCAGTGGGCGAGGTGACGGTGCGGCGGTAGGTTTCGTCGCTGCGCGCGTGCAGGTAATACAGCCCGGCCACCGCCTCCACGGCGCGGTCGCGCGGGGTCTGCACGCGCAGTTCCTGCGAGTACTGCGTGTAGCCCAGATCGCCCCGGTCATGCGATGCCGGAAACGCCGCACTGCGCTGGGCGGTGCGGTCGCCATCCTGGAATTGCGTGTTGTCCCATTGCCGCCATGCGCTGATCGAGGTCAGCACCAGCTCGCCGACGTGCTGATCCAGCTGCAGCGAGGCGCCCTTGTTGATGTCGTCCAGAGACGTGGGGAAATCGCTGTTGATCTGCCGGTTGTCGGCCCCGGCCCGCACCGGCGCCAGGGCGGCGGCAAAGTCGGCACGCGTGCTGGCCACCACCACCCCGCTGGGCGCATCGCTGTGGGACTGCAGGTAATCGGCCAACAGGGTCGCGGTGAAGTCGGGCGTGGGGGTGAGATCCAGCCGCAGCCGTGCACCGGCGCGTCGGTAGCCATTGACGGTCTGCCCATCGGCCACGTTGCGCACGTTGCCGCCGTACTCGGCCCACACCGCCGACACGCTGGCCTTGAGCACCTCCGGCAGCAACGCGCCCCCGATGCTGGCACGCACGCGGTCTTCGTCGCCGCCACCAAAGTGCGAGTAATCCACATAATCGCCAACTGTCTCCGGCGCCGGCTTGCTGACGATGTTGAGCACCCCGGCCGAAGCGTTCTTGCCGAACAAGGTGCCCTGCGGCCCGCGCAGCACCTCGATGCGTTCGACATCGAGCAGATCCAGCGTGGCCTGCCCGGGCCTGCCCAGCACCACGCCATCGATCACCGTGGCCACGCTGGGCTCCACGCCCGGCGAAGTGGAAATGGTGCCCACCCCGCGCAGGAACAACGAGGTGTCCTTGTTCGACGCGCCGGTGCGGAAGGTCAGGCTGGGCACCAGTGCCGGCAGGTCCGCCACGCTGTTGCGGTTCTCGCGCTCCAGCGTCTCGCCCTGCACCACCGACACCGCCACCGGCACCTGCTGCAAGGTGGTTTCGCGCCGTGTGGCCGTCACCGTCACTGCACCGAGCGTCTGCGCCGCGCCCGCCGGCGTCGCGGGTTCACCCACTTCATCCGCCATGGCCGGCGCACACGCCAGCGCCAGGCTCCATGCCAATCGTTGCGGGGTAGCCAACCACCTTGAAGCAGAAGCGATCCCGTCGGGGATCCGGTGTTGCACAGGCATGGAGGTCCTTGTGGGTGGGCGATATGGCGTATTCCGAGCGCGTTGCGGCCAGTTGCGCGCGCGTCGCTTGGCGTTCTGTCGCCAAGCCGGCGGGACCGCGCATGGCAGTAGGGCATGCTGTTTGCCGGCGCCGCGAGCGTCAAATAACCAATGTTTAGGTGGTTATTCACTCGTGCGTTGCGTGGTCGGCGCCGGCCCGCACCGCCATCGTCGGTGCGCTGACGCTGTGCAGGCGCCGGCCAGCGGCGATAATGCGGCCATGGATGCACCCAAGCCCTGGTATCTGTATCTGCTGCTGTGCCGCAACGGCAGCTATTACGCCGGAATCACCAATGATCTGGAGCGGCGTTTCCAGGCGCATGCGCAAGGCACCGGCGCGCGCTACACGCGCGCCAATCCGCCACTGCAGATCATCGCCAGCCACCGCTACCCGGACCGCAGCAGCGCCTCGCGCGCGGAGTGCGCGCTCAAGCGTCAGCCGCGTGCGCGCAAGCTGGCGTGGCTGCTGGCGCAGCCGGCGGCTGTGGCCGGGTCACAGCCCGCTGACGCTGCGGTCACGCCCGACTAGCCGCGCATTGCCTAGGCTGCAGCGCCATTCGAACGCGGAGCAGCGCATGCACTATCAGCTCTATTACTGGACCGGCCTGCAGGGACGCGGCGAATTCGCCCGTCTGGCGCTGGAGGATGCAGGTGCCCATTACACTGATGTGGCGCGCGTCGACGGCGATGAGGCCATGACAGCATTCCTGCAGGGTCGGCAGGACGGTGCACAGCCGTTCGCACCGCCCTTCCTGCGTGCGGGCGATGTCGTGGTGGCACAGGTGGCGGCGATCCTGCATTTCCTGGGGCCACAGCTGCAGTTGGTGCCCGGGGCCGAGGCCCAACGGCTGCAGGCGCTGCAACTGCAGATGACCATTGCCGACCTGGTGGCCGAAGTGCACGACACCCATCACCCGATCGGCGTCGGGCTTTACTACGAGGATCAGAAAGCCGAAGCGGCCAAGCACGCTGCGGACCTGCGCGAGAACCGGTTACCCAAGTTCCTGGGCTATTTCGAGCAGGTGCTGCAACACGCCGGTGGCACGCATGCGCTGGGGAAACACTCGTACGTGGACCTGTCGTTGTTTCAGCTGGTCAGCGGGCTGGACTACATGTTCCCCAAACGCATGGCGACGCTTGCCAAGGACCTGCCTGGCCTCAAGGCCCTGCAGCAGCGCGTGGCAGAGCGGCCGCGAATTGCGGCCTATCTGGCCTCCGAGCGCCGCGTGGCGTTCAATACCAATGGCATCTTCCGCCACTACCCGGAGCTGGATGCCGACTAGACATCTACGTGAAGCCTTCGCATGGCGGCCTGCAATCGTTGACGCGTGCGTCGAATGCGCTCATCGCATTCGCCGCCGCTGTCTTCAGACCGCTCGAAGAGATGACACACCGGGCGCACGTGTGTGCGCCGCTGGTACACCGCACGTACCACTGCCATCAGCGTCCCTGCAACAGTGCCGCGCGTATGGCGTGTAACTGCGCTTTTACTGCCTGCGCCTGGCTTGGCCCCAGGCGCAGGATTGCCTTCTGCCCGACGGATAAACCTTCCAGCGCCGGATCCACGAAGCGATAGCGGCCACGCTCGTCGCGCACCACGGCAATGGGCTGACGTGGCTCCGGGGTCCGCAGCAGATGGTCGATCACATCGATCACGCGATCGTTGAAGTAACGGTCGGGCGCGCCCAGGTTGGCGTAGGCCTGCTGAAACAACGGGTAGAAGCGCACATAGCTGCGGACCAGTGCCTGCGCATCCACCGTGGTGAACGCGGTGACATATGGCGCGTAGCGCGCGGCGTTGGCCTGATCGATGACGCTGTGATCGGCAGCGCTGCTGACCTGGAACTCGCTCGGCACCGGCTGCAGCACCAGGGCACGCCGGCTGATGCTGGGCTGGGTCAGATTGTCGATCATCACCACCACGCGCTCGATCAGGTGCGCACGCAGCACGATCGACAACGCGTCGTCTTGCTGCACCAGCGCCTGCAGTGCCTGCCACGCGGCCTCATCGCTTTGCGCCAACGCCGGAATCGCTGCGTCCGCCGCATCGGGCGATGGCGTCTGCACCGGATGGCGGGGCCCGGCCGGCGCCGGCGTTGCCGGAGTGACCGCCGCCGCCACTGCGGTGGCGGTTCGGCTGATGGGCGCGGGCAGCGCGCCCGTATGCTCGGATGGCCCGCTGAACAGCCACCAGGCAGCGCCGGCGATCACTGGCACGGCCAGCAGCCATGGCCAGCGCGAGGACGGTGTTTGCATCGTGGAGCCCCTTACGTCGACAACATCCAGGGTGTGACCATGGGATGGCGCAAGGGTTCCATCGCTCGTGGCCGCACGCGCATTCATCGCGCACGCAGGCCCACGCAGGGCACCGCGGCATGCACGGGGTTGCCTGTATTCCAGCGCAAACCCGCGTCATTCCGACCTGGAGCTGCAGCACCACGCTGCAGGCCGCGCACCCATGGTGCATAAACGCACGCGTGGCGCTGCAAACGAAGCGTCACCGGCGCCCGGCCGTGCTCATCCGGCAAAATCCAGCCGCGCATTCACCCACGCCGCCACGATGGCGGCCGCTGCCTGCTCGGCCTGTTCTGCCGGCAGCTGCTTTTCGCGCACCAGCCATGCGGCGGTGTCTGCGCGCACCTTCGGTAACAGCGCGCGCACCGCCTTGCGATCTGCGGCCGGCCAATCACTGTCATTGCCGCTCCACGCGGCAATCGCCTTGTCCGGGTCATTGCCGTAGCGCTTGCGCAGTGCCGGCTGCAGGTACAGCAATGGCGAAACCGACGCCCGCAGCGCGACGACTTCCCACTCGGCGTAGCTTGCATAGCGAATGGTGCCGGCGTCCTTGCTCATGGCCTCGATCATCCCCGCAAAGCCGGCATCGAGCTGTTTCCAGCTGGCAAGCGCGAACAGCCCGCCCGGCGGCGCGCAGATCGGCGCGAACCCGTCGCGCGTGGAGCCGTACAACGGCCCGAATGCGTCGTACGCCGGCTCTCCCACTGCCGCGAAGATGAAGCAGTGCACATAAGGTCGTTGATCGCCATTGTCGCGCTCGATCCACATCCGCAGCAGGCTCAAGACGCGTTCCTGCCGTGAGCTGGGCGGTGCACCGGCCACGTCATCGAGCAGCGAGGCCGCAAACCCATCCACCTTGCGCAGCGCCGTGCGTGCATGTGCAAACCGTGCATCTGCCAGCGCGGCATCCACACCGGCGGCCGGCACGAACTGATGCAGGTACGCCAGCCACGCCGACGCCAGCGGCGCGTCGTAGCCCTGCAACTGGCGCGCCGCGTCGGCAGGGGCGGCGGGAATGCTGGCGATGATGCGGTCCAGCCCTTGTTGCTGGGCGGTGAGTGCCTTGCTCAGCACATCGGCCCTGGCCGTCAGGCTGCGCTGCAGGCAGTCATCCGGCTTGGCGTCCTGCGCGCAGGAATTACGCTGCCGCAGCCAGGCGCGCTGTTGCTCGCGTACGCTGGCCACTGCCGTACGCGGCGCAGTCTGCACCAGCGCCTGGTAGCTGTCATCCAGCTGCTCGTCCAGCAGGCCGAGCGCAGGCACCGCACACAGGCGCTTTTCCACCAGTGTGCTCGCCTGCTTGCAGTCGAACGACGCTGCCCACGCGCCGTTCGCACTCAGCACCAGGGCACCGCCCAGCAGCCACCGCAGCGCGCATGCCCGGCGCGTCATTGCGCGGCCTGCTTGCGCACCGGCAGCAGCGACAGCAGCAGCAAGGTCACTGCCAGCGCCACGTAGGCACCGAAGAACTGCCAGCTGATCACCCGCGCCAGGCCGTGCAGCGACCACGGCAGATAGATGCCGCCGCGCGGATCCACCGAATGGATTAACCCGAACAGGGTCAACCCCGCGGCGACCAGCAGGAACACCGCACCGCGCCGCAGCCGGCCATCGATCATCGCCGCCACCGTGGCGATCCACAGCATCGCGGTGATGATGAAGCCATTGCCCAGTGCGAAGATCACTGCCAGCTCCGGCAAGCCATGGCCATCGAGCTTGGTCGTCAACGCCACCAGCTGCTCCGGCGCGATCCAGCCCGGTGCCTTGATGGTCAGCAGGTACGCCACCGATGGCAGGAACCCGAGCACCATCGCGCCGGCATGCTGCCGGGGCGTGGCCTGGAAGGCCTGGGTGGTGATGTCGATGGACACATACACGATGATCGGCGCCAGCACCGCCAGCGGCAGCCACTGCACCAGCCCGCTGATCACCCCGAGCATGCCGCCAATGCCGACGAACAGCCCCGTCAGCAGCGTGTAGCCCGAGCGCGCGCCCATGTGCTTGTAGGCGGGCTGGCCGATGTAGGGCGTGGTCTGCGCCACGCCGCCGCACACGCCGGCCACCAACGTGGCGAAGGCTTCCACCAGCAGGATGTCGCGGGTGCGGTAATCGTCGCCGGCGGCGCGTGCGCTTTCGCTGACGTTGATGCCGCCCACCACCATCAACAGACCGAACGGCAGCAGCAACGGCAGATACGCCACCGTCGCCGGAAGCCCGTCGATGAAGCCCAGATTCGGCAGCGGCAGCACGATCTGCGGCGGCGTCCACGCCGGCACCGTGAAGCCCGGTGCGCCCAATCCGGCCAGGCCAAGCCCGTAATACAGTGCGGTGCCGATCACGAACGCCACCAGCACGCCGGGCAGCTTGGTCGGCAGGCGGCCCTTGGCCAGCAGCACGTACAGCAGCAGGCCCAGGGTGACGAAACCGGCCACTGGCGAGCGCAGCGTTTCCAGCAGCGGCAACAGACCCATCAGCACCAGCGCGATGCCGGCGATCGAGCCGAGCAGCGCTGCACGCGGCAACGCCCGGGTCACCGCCTCGCCCACGAACGACAGCACCAGCTTGAGCAGGCCCATCACCACCAGCGCGGCCATGCCGAGCTTCCAGGTGGCGATTGCCGCCGCCTGCGGGTCCAGTCCCTGCGCCTTGAAACCGGCGAACGCCGGGCCCAGCACCAGCAGCGCCATGCCGATGCTGGTGGGCGCATCCAGTCCCAGCGGCATGGCGGTGACGTCGTCGCGCCCGGTGCGTGCGGCCAGCCGCCGCGCCATCAGGGTATAGAGCAGATTGCCCACCAGCACGCCGAACGCGGTGCCCGGGAACATGCGCCCGAACACCACTTCCGCGGGGAACTGGAAGATGCCCACCAGCGCCATCGCGATGAAGCCGAGGATGGAAAGATTGTCGACCACCAGGCCGAAGAAGCCATTGAGGTCGCCGGCGACGAACCAGCGCGGCGAGGCCGCAGGACGCGAAGAGGGAGCGGACATGGAGGTCTGCGAGACGTGGGGACAGGCGATGGTAGCCGCTGCCTGGTACGCGCGACAGCGGCCCGATGGAACGAGGTGTTGGCGCACCCGGTATGGAGGCGCGCGGCCATCAGCAGGACCCTGCACAGGCTCTTGCACACACTGCCAGCGCGTTGCGACGGGTTGCAGGATCCGCCTGCGCGATCAGCCAGCACCCCGCTGCGCAGGCCGTGCCAGCGATACGACAGAGCCGGCACATTGAACAGTCGCCAGCTACATGCAGGCTCGCTTGCAGCGCATCGCACGGCTGCCAGTGCCGATTCAGCGCCGTGGCCGCGCCGGCCCAACCAATCAGCTGGATGCCTGCGGGCTACTGCTGGCGCAAGGCGTCCACACTCACCCAGCCCAGCATGTCGCCTGCCGTGGCGCTGCGGTAACGTAGCTTGATGCGCGTGGCATCGGCGCTGACATCCAGCGCGTCGGCGCGATCGCCGCGCACCAGATAACGCCGCGTCGTGGACGCGGTTGCCGTGGCGTAGAAGGGCAGGCGCGCTACCTGCACCCGCAGTTGCACCGGCATCGGCGACTCCAGTGTTTCGCCGATGGCAGTGGCGATCACGACGCCCTGCGGGTCGAAGGTGGACCACACCGACAGCGGATACGCGTCGTCGCCGTCGCGCCCAAGCAACGCCTGGATGTCCGGCGCGTTGATCGGCTGCTGGGAGCGATAGACATAGAGCCGGCCAGCGCTATAGCGATATTGGTCGCTGTACCACATCGGCCCGCTACGGCAGGAGCTGGTCAGGCTGCGGTCCTTGGCATCGGGGGTCAGATTCCACAGCCCATCGCATTGCACCGCCGGGCGCGTTGGCGCGGCCAGCGGCTGAAAGCGCCGTCGTACCGGGTCGAAGAGGAACACCAGCGTCGCTTCATTGACCTGGCCCAGCATCGCGGTCACCGCAAGATCGCGGTGCCCGTCGAAGTCGTAGTCGTCGCTGCGCAGAGCGCTCCCGCCTTCGCCGTCATCCACATCCGCGTCCAGCCACTGTGTACTGCCGCCCGGCGACAGCACCACCTGTAAGCGCGTGCCGACCAACGTGGCGGTGGCCTGGGTCTGCGCATCGATGCGCACCTGCACGCGGGTATCGTCGGCCGCAGTCGCCGCGCCGGTGAACGCTCCCAGCGCCACGAACAGGAACGCGGGCACGCCGCGATGGGCGTGCGGCCATCGCCATCGCGGCCTGTTGGTCACCATGCGCGATGCCCTCAAAAGGACACCTCCACCGCCTGCCGCGACCACAGCACCGACTGGTGTCCGGTGGCCTGCTTCCAGGCCAGCCGGATCGCCTCGATGTCGTTACGCCGCTGCGGGGTGTCTTCGTGCAGGATCACCAGCACCTTGGTGCCCAGCCGGTTCGGCTCCTTGGCGCCGCGGAACAACCACTGGCCGTAGGCATCGAACACGGTCAGTCCGTCCGGAAATCGCGGGGTCACTTCCTTGTCCAGGAAGGCGCGCCACTGGGCTTCGTCGATGGTGCGGGTCTGCGGGCGATCGGCCGGGCCGGTTTCTTCGCCCACGCCGAAATACAGCTCGCTGCGCACCCAACCCCGCGCCGCCGCCGGCCGCGCCGCATCGCCCTGCAGGCTGGCGGTGGCCGCTGCGGGCGCACCGCCGGGCGTGGTGGCGCAGGCGGACAACGCCAGCGTGGCGGCAAGCAGGCAGGACGGCAGCAACTTCATCGACTTCTCCGGATCGGGGGGCAGGCTCATGCAGGCCGGGCATCAGCTGATGCCGGCGTGCGCGCACTGTGCCACCTCGCGCCGGCCTGAACAACGCGATAATATCTCTCCATCCGGATGAATGTGGACAATCCGACCCCTTTGCGCCCCAGCCCGGCTGGATGCCAACCGCGTGGCGCGTTGCAGTTGCAGGAGAGAGAGCATGACCCGCCCCACCCTTTCGGTGATCGGCCTGGCAGTGGCCGCGGCACTGAGCGCCAATGCGCAGGCCCAGCAGGCCGACCCCGGCGCCACCACCCTGGACACCGTGATCGTCACCGGTACCCGGGCCAGCGACCGCACCGTGCTGGAATCGACCGTGCCGGTGGACGTGCTCACCGCCGAAGACATCCGCAAGGCCGGCGTGGTCAACGGCGAACTGGGCAGTGCACTGCAGGCGCTGCTGCCCTCGTTCAATTTCCCGCGCCAGTCCAACTCCGGTGGCGCCGACCACATCCGCGCCGCCCAGCTGCGCGGACTCTCGCCCGACCAGGTACTGGTGCTGGTCAACGGCAAGCGCCGCCACACCTCGGCGCTGGTGAACACCGACAGCAAGATCGGCAAGGGCACCACGCCCGTGGATTTCAATTCCATCCCGATCAACGCGATCAAGCGCATCGAGGTGCTGCGCGACGGCGCCGGCGCGCAGTACGGCTCCGATGCCATTGCCGGGGTGATCAACGTCATCCTGGACGACAACCCCGAACGCGGCGAGCTGGAAGCCAGCTTCGGCGCCGACAACACCGATGTGGAGCCGATCAATCGCCGCGTCACCGACGGCCAGACCAGCTACGCCAGCGCCAAGGTCGGCTCGCTGCTCGGCGATGACGGCGGCTTCTTCAAGGTGGGCCTGGAGCTGAAGAACCGCGAGGCGACCAACCGCGCCGGCTTCGACCAGATCCCGCCGTTCGAGGAGCAGACCCCGGCCAACCTGGCGCTGGCCGGGCAGCGCAATTACGTGCTCGGCGACGGCGCCACCAAGGGCTTGAATGCCTGGCTCAACACCAAGGTGCCCTTCAGCGACAGCGGCGAGTTCTACGCCTTCGGCACCTACAACCAGCGCGACACCGAAGGCGCCAATTACTTCCGTTACCCCGACAGCAGCGCCAACTGGCGCGAGATCTACCCCAACGGCTTCCGCCCGATTTCCGAAGGCGAAAACCGCGACCTGCAGATCGTCGCCGGTGCGCGTGGGCAGTGGGGCAACTGGGACTATGACGCCAGCGTCAACCACGGCCGCAACGACTTCACCTACCGCCTGCGCAATTCGCTCAATGCCTCGCTCGGCCCCACCAGCACCACACGCTTCAAGACCGGCGACTTTGCGTTTTCGCAGACGGTTGGCAACCTGGACCTGACCCGCGTGTTCGATGCGGCCGGCGGCACCCATACCTTTGGGACCGGCGCCGAATTCCGCCGCGAGCAGTACCGCACCCATGCCGGCGACCCGGCCAGCTACGCCGCCGGCCCGTTCACCGACCGCCCCACCGGCTCGCAAGCCGGCGGCGGGCTCACCCCGCAGGACGAAGCCGACCTGTCGCGCAACGTGGCCAGTGCCTACGCCAACGTGTCCAGCCAGTTCGGCGACAAGTTCTCCACCGATCTGGCCGGCCGCTACGAGCATTACCAGGATTTCGGCAGCCAGTGGACCGGCAAGCTGGCTGCGCGCTATGCGTTCGCCCCGGCGTTTGCGCTGCGCGGCGCCATCTCCAACAACGTGCGTGCGCCCTCGCTCAGCCAGATCGGCTACGAAGCCACCTCCACCGGCTACGACGCCGCCGGCCGCCTCACTCAGGGCCGCCTGCTGTCGGTCAACAACCCCATCGCCCGCAGGCTCGGTGCGACCGACCTGAAGCCGGAAAAGTCGGTCAATTACAGCCTGGGTTTCACCAGCAAGCTGGGCGATCACTTCGACCTGTCGCTGGACTTCTTCCAGATCGATATCGACGACCGCATCGCGCTGTCCGAAGACATCACCGGCGATGCGCTGACCAGCTTCGTGCAGCAGAACTTCGGCGTCACCGGCGTACAGAGCGCCAGCTACTTCCTCAATGCCGCCGACACCCGCACCCGCGGCGCCGAGCTGGTCGCCAACTGGCGCCAGTACGCCTTCGGCGGCGACCTGCTGCTCACCGGCACCTACAGCTACGCCAAGACCGAACTGGAAAACATCATCGCCACCCCGGCGCAGGTGCTGGCGTTGAACCCGGACTACGTGCTGTTCGGCGTGGAAGAAAGCAACACGCTCACCGACGCCGCACCGCGCACCCGTGCCGCGCTCGCGGCCAACTGGAGCAACGAACGCTGGAACCTGCAGACGCGCGTCAACCGCTACGGCAGCGCCACCCGCGTGTTCGACTTCGGTGGCGGCTTCGTGCCGCGTCAGACCTACGGCGCGGAGTGGCAGCTGGACCTGGAAGCGGAATATCACCTGGGCACGCAATGGACGCTGGCCATCGGCGGGCAGAACATCCTGGACAACTACTCGGACCGCTCCATCGACGACATCGCCTACTTCGGCAACCTGCCCTACGACGTACTCTCGCCGATCGGCAGCAACGGCGCGTATTGGTATGGGCGGGTGCGGTACTCGTTCTAACTAACGCCGGGATTGGCGGATTCGGGATTTTCAGGATTGGCAAGCGCAGATCGTCGCGAATCCCCACTCCCGAATTCCCAATCCCCGCCGTTGCATAACCTGAATATCACACCGCCTTGCGCACACTAGCGCGATGGCAGACGTGCACTCCCCCCTTCCCTCGCCGCCATTGCTGGACGATGCCTGCGCATTGTTTCTGGACGTGGACGGTACCCTCATCGACTTTGCCGACAGCCCCGAGGCTGTGCGGCTCCTGCCCGAGGTCCGCGAAGCCATCGAGCGCCTGAGCGATCGCCTCAACGGCGCGGTGGCGCTGGTCAGCGGCAGACCGCTGTCGCAGCTCGACGCCTTGTTCGCGCCGCTGGTGCTCCCGGCTGCCGGCCTGCACGGACATGAACTGCGCAGCGATGTCGATGCGCGCGCCGCCATGCCGCAGGACACCTCCGCCTTTCTGCATGGCCTGCATCAGCGGGCCGCTGCACTCACGCACACGCATACGGGCGTTCTGGTCGAAGACAAGGGCGTCAGCGTGGCCTTGCACTGGCGCGCGCAACCACTTGCCGGTCCCGACGTGCTGGCATTTGCGCAGCAGGAAATCGCCCAGCTGCCCGGCTATCGCCTGCAGCCCGGAGACCATGTCGTCGAATTCGTGCCCGAAGGCAGCAACAAGGGCCTGGCCGTCGAACAGCTGATGCAGCAAGGCGCCTTCGCCGGCCGCACCCCGGTGTTCGTCGGCGACGACCTTACCGATGAATTCGGGTTCGAGGCGGCCAATCGCCTCGGCGGGTGGAGCGTGCTGGTCGGCGATCGTGCGCAGACCAGCGCGCGCTTCCGCGTTACAGGTACCGCCGCCGTGCACGCCTGGCTGCAACACAACGCGCGCACCGCATAACCGCAGGCGCGCCTCCTCTCGTCACTACAGGAACGTTTGCACTTCATGACCGAGCCAAACCTGGATCTGGGCGTCATCGGCAATTGCAGCTTTGGCGCGTTGGTCGATCGACAGGCACGCGTGGTGTGGAGCTGCCTGCCCGCCTTCGATGGCGATCCGGCCTTTTGCACGCTGCTCTCGCCCAAGACCGAAGGCGGCGACTTTGCCGTGGAGCTGGAAGACTTCGCCAGCAGCGAGCAGCACTACCTGCCCAATACAGCTGTCTTGCGCACCGTATTGCGCGATCGCCACGGCGGCGAGGTGGAAGTCATCGACTTCGCTCCGCGCTGGCGCAATAACGGCCGTTTCTATCGGCCAGTCAGCATCATCCGGCAGATCCGCCCGCTGGCCGGCAACCCGCGCATCGTGGTGCGCGCCCGCCCGCTGGCCGACTGGGGCGGCCGCACGCCGGACACCACCTGGGGCAGCAACCATATCCGCTGGGTGTTGCCGGAGTTCACCCTGCGCCTGACCACCGACGTGCCGGTACGCTTCGTCCGCGACGGGCTCCCGTTCGTGCTCAGCCATCCGGTGAGCCTGGTGCTGGGCGTGGACGAATCGCTGACCCGTTCGCTCACCGGTTATGTGCAGGAAGCGCAGGAGCGCACCGAAGAATACTGGCGCGAATGGGTGCGCTATCTGTCCATCCCGCTGGACTGGCAGGAAGCGGTGATCCGCAGCGCCATCACGCTCAAGCTGTGCCAATACGAAGACAGCGGCGCCATCATTGCCGCAATGACCACCTCGATTCCGGAAGCGCCCAATACCCCGCGTAATTGGGACTACCGCTACTGCTGGCTGCGCGATGCCGCCTTCGTGGTGCGCGCACTCAATCGGCTCGGCGCCACCCGCACGATGGAGCAGTTCATCGGCTACATCTTCAACATCGCCACCAGCGACGGCACCATGCAGCCGCTATACGGCATCGGCTTCGAGTCGCAGCTGGAAGAGCATGAAGTCGACACCATGGACGGTTACCGCGGCATGGGTCCAGTGCGACGCGGCAACCTGGCCTGGATCCAGCAGCAGCACGATGTCTACGGCAGCGTGGTGCTGGCCTCCACGCAGTTGTTCTTCGACCTGCGCCTGAAGGACCAGGGCGATGCCGACACCTTCCGCCGGCTGGAGCCGCTGGGCGAGCGCGCCTACGCGCTGCACAACGTGCCCGATGCCGGTCTTTGGGAGTTCCGCGGCCGCGCCGAAGTGCACACCTATACCGCCGCGATGTGCTGGGCCGCCTGCGACCGCCTGTCCAAGATCGCCGACCGGTTGGTGCTGCCCGAGCGCGTGGCCTACTGGCGCGAGCGCGCCGACAGCATCCGCGAACGCGTGTTGACCGAGGCATGGAGCGACGAACACGGCCATTTCACCGATACCCTCGGCGGCCATCGGCTGGATGCCTCGTTGTTGCTGCTGGCCGATATCGGCATCGTGGCCAACGACGACACCCGCTTCGTGCGCACGGTCGAAGCCGTTGGCCGCGTGCTCAAGCATGGCGATGCGCTGTACCGCTACATCGCACCGGATGACTTCGGTGAGCCGGAAACCAGCTTCACCATCTGCACGTTCTGGTACATCGATGCGCTGGCCGCGATCGGCCGCAAGGACGAGGCGCGTGAATTGTTCGAGCGCATCCTCTCGCGCCGCAATCACCTCGGCTTGCTGTCGGAAGATCTATCGTTCGAAGACGGCGAAGCCTGGGGCAACTTCCCTCAGACCTATTCGCATGTCGGTTTGATCATCGCAGCGATGCGCTTGTCGCGGAGCTGGCAGGAGGCGTCATGAGTCGTTTGGTGGTGGTATCCAATCGTGTTGCAGTGCCCGGCGAAAATCGCGCAGGCGGTCTGGCGGTCGGGTTGTTGGCAGCGCTCAAGGAGCGCGGCGGCGTGTGGTTCGGCTGGAGCGGCAAGACCGTGCGCGGCGACAGCGGCGGCATGCACGAGCAGACCGAAGGTGACATCAAGTTCGTCACCATGGACCTCAACAAGCGCGACATCGATTCGTACTACAACGGCTTTGCCAATCGCACGTTGTGGCCGCTGCTGCACTTCCGCCTGGACCTGGTCGATTACGACCGGGCCACGCGCGAAGGCTATATGCGCGTCAACCGCCTGTTCGCGGAAAAACTGGCGCCGTTGCTGAAAGACAGCGACACCTTGTGGATCCACGATTACCACATGATTCCGCTGGGCGCGATGCTGCGCGAGCTGGGTGTGGGCTGCAAGATGGGCTTCTTCCTGCACGTGCCGATGCCCTCGGCCGACCTGGTGCAGGCCATGCCCGATCACGCGCGCCTGTTCAGCACCTTCTATGCCTACGATCTGGTCGGCTTCCAGACCCAGCGCGATGCCGAACGCTTCAAGGCCTATGTGCGCCTGTTCGGTGGCGGCCGCATCCTGGAAGGCGATCTGGTCGAAGGTCCGGGCGGGCGTCGCTTCACCGCATCGTCGTTCCCGATCGGCATCGACACCGATCTGATCGCCACCCAGGCCAAGGCCGCAGTCGGCAAGCAGGCGGTACGCGACCTACGCGAGAGCCTGCGCGGTCGGCAGCTGGCCATCGGCGTGGATCGGCTGGATTACTCTAAGGGCCTGCCGGAACGCTTCCAGGGATTCGAACGCTACCTGGAACGCTATCCGGACCAATCCGGCAGCCTCACCTATCTGCAGATCGCACCGGTGTCGCGTGGCGATGTGGCCGAATATCGTCAGTTGCGCGGGCAGCTGGAACAGATTGCCGGACATATCAACGGTGGGCATGCGGGTCCGGACTGGACGCCGTTGCGCTACGTCAACCAGAACTTCAGCCACGCCACCCTGACCGGGTTTTATCGCGCCGCGTCGGTGGGCCTGGTCACACCGCTGCGCGATGGCATGAATTTGGTCGCCAAGGAATTCGTGGCGGCACAGGATCCGGAAAACCCGGGCGTGCTGGTGTTGTCGCTATTGGCAGGTGCAGCCGACGAGATGAAGGAAGCGCTGCTGGTCAATCCGCACGATCTGGACGGTGTGGCCGATGCAATCGCGACAGCGGCCAGCATGCCGCTGGCAACGCGCATCGAGCGGTGGCGCGCGATGATGGATCATCTGCGCAAGAACAACATCAACGATTGGCGCCAGCGTTATTTGCAGGCGCTGGCCGACGTTTGACCTCTCTTCCTACAGCTGAAGGCGCTGCAGGGCCGATAAGGGACGAGGGTACTGTTTCAGCGTTGCGGCGGAGCCCGCGCCATTTGCCCCCCGCTGCACGACACGCATGCGATACCGCTCCCTTCTCCTCCGGGATCCTCCGGGAAAAGGTGCCCGATGCGATACCGCTCCCTTCCCCTCCGGCAGAAGGTGCCCGATGCGACAGCGCTCCCTTCTCCCACCGGGAGAAGGTGCCCGAAGGGCGGATGAGGGGACGGCTGAAGAAGGCCCCCGACGTTTGTCGCCAAAACGCGACAACGCGAGGCCTCGAGCATGACCACCGCCGGATCAAACGATTCGATCCCTTCCCGACGCTGGTGAATGGCCACCGATGCTTGCAGCCACCATCCCCAGAGTAGGCGCCGGTCATCAACCCGATGCGTGCCCATGCCGCATTGGGATCTCCGACTTCCATGCAAATCCGGTGCACCGGACGTGCAGGTTGGAACGGTGGTTCCCATTCCGTCACGGACAGGCAGCGCGCGGAGGTCTAAAATATTCACATGAGTAGCGCTGAGGACCCTGGGAGGGGCTGCGCGTTCATATCCAGGTCGCCGGCAGCCCTGTGCCAACGGGCGACCTCTCTCCCTCCACGACTTGTCGCCCGGTGCGGCCCCAAGTCCTTCCTGACATCTCAAAATGACTGATCAATCCTCAAAACGTGGGCTAGGCACCTGGTTGCTGGTGGCCTATGCGGTGGTGATCGCCGTGCTCGGTGCGGTGCTCGCCTACGAAGGCGGCCGCCTGGTGGCCGTCGGTGGTTCCTGGTACTACCTGCTCGCGGGCATCGCCCTGCTGGCGGCCGGTGTGCTGCTGGCACTGGGCAAGCGCGCCGGCCTGTGGCTGTTTGGCGCCACGCTGGCTGCAACGATCGCCTGGGCGCTGTGGGAAGTGGGCCTGGACGGCTGGGGCCTGGTCCCGCGTCTGGCCTGGATCTCGGTACTGGGCCTGGTATTGCTGCCGTTCTGGGGCGTGGCGCGTCGCCGCATGCAGCCCTTGTCCGGTGTCGGCTACGCCGTTGTCACCGGCGTGCTGCCGGTGCTGGGCGCCGGCCTGATCCTGTGGCCGCTGTTCCTGCCGCGCAATGTCGAGCTGGCCGATGCCTCCAAGCAGGCCGCCAACCCGACCGCCTTCAGCCGCGGCAACGTGCCCAGCCCGGACGGCAATGTGGCGGCCAACCACGACGCCAGCAACTGGACCGCCTATGCCGGCTCCAACCTGTCCAACCACTACACGCCAGGCGCCCAGATCACCCCGGACAACGTCAAGAATCTCAAGATTGCCTGGGAGTTCCACACCGGCGACCTGAAGCCGAAGGATTCCAAACTGGGCTACGCCTTCCAGAACACCCCGCTCAAGGTCGGCGAGCTGCTCTACATCTGCACGCCCACCCAGAAGGTGATCGCGGTGGAAGCCGCCAACGGCAAGGAGCGCTGGCGCTTCGATCCGCAGACCAATCCCAAGGCAATGGCCGGCGTAGCCGCCACCACCTGCCGTGGCGTGTCGTACTACCAGGCGCCGGAAGGCACCGCCGAGTGCCCGACCCGGATCTTCTGGCCGATGGTCGATGGCCGCCTGGGTGCGCTGGACGCGCAGACCGGCAAGCTGTGCGCCAGCTTTGGCAACAACGGCTATGTGGATCTGAATGCCGGCACCGGCAACACCAAGCCCGGCTTCGTCGGCCCGACCTCGCCGCCGGTGGTGATGCGCGGCGTGGTGATCCAGCCGACCGGCCAGGTGCGTGACGGCCAGGAAGGCGATGCGCCGTCGGGCGTGGTACGTGGCTTCGATGCGCTCACCGGCCAGCTGCGCTGGGCCTGGGACCTGGGCAACCCGGCGATCACCGCCGAGCCGCCGGCCGGCCAGACCTACACCCGCTCGACCCCGAACGTGTGGTCGCTGATGGCCGCCGACGATGAGCTGGGCCTGGTCTACCTGCCCACCGGTAATGCCTCGGGCGATTTCTTCGGCAAGGGCCGCACCCCGCAGGACGAGGAATACACCGCCTCGCTGGTGGCCGTGGACGCGTCCACCGGCAAGGAACGCTGGCATTTCCGCACCGTCAACCACGACCTGTGGGATTACGACATCGGCCCGCAGCCGAACCTGGTCGACTGGCCGGTGGCTGGCGGCGGCACGCGTGCTGCGGTGATCCAGGCCACCAAGTCCGGCCAGGTCTTCGTGCTGGACCGCGCTACCGGCGAGCCGATCATGCCGGTCAAGCAGATCCCGGTGCCGCAGGGCACCGATCATGGCGACTGGACCGCGGCCACCCAGCCGATCTCGCCGGGCATGCCCAATACCGTGGGCGCGCCGAGCCGTGAGGTCGAAACCATCATCGAATCCGATGCCTGGGGCATGACGCCGTTCGACCAGCTGGCCTGCCGTATCCAGTTCAAGCAACTGCGTTACGAAGGCATGTTCACCCCGCCGACCCTGCAGGGCTCGCTGGCCTTCACCGGCAATCACGGCGGCATCAACTGGGGCGGCGTCTCGGTCGATCTGCAGCGCGGCATCATGGTGATGAACAGCAATCGCCTGCCTTACACCTTGCAGGTCTACACCCGCGAAAAGATGGACGAGCTGGGCGTGGTGTCGGTGTTCGACGGCAAGAGCAAGACGCCGGGCTACATGGCACAGAAGGGTCTGGCGTACGGCGCCCGCAAGGAGCCGTGGATGTCGCCGCTCAACACGCCGTGTGTGGCACCGCCGTGGGGCTATATCGCCGGCGTGGATCTGCGTACTCAGCAGGTGCTGTGGCGCCGTCCGCTGGGCACCGGTTACGACCAGGGCCCGATGGGGATCCCGTCCAAGACCAAGTTCGAGATCGGCACCCCCAACAACAGCGGCTCGCTGACCACCGCTGGCGGCGTGACCTTCATCGGCGCGACGCTGGACGACTTCCTGCGCGGCTTCGACACCCGCACCGGCAAGCAGGTCTGGGAGACCCGCGTGCCGGCCGGCCCGCAGGCGGCCCCGCTGAGCTACACCATCGACGGCAAGCAGTACATCGTGGCCGCGGTGGGTGGGCACGACCGCATGGAAACCAAGTCGGGCGACAGCGTGATCGCCTGGGCCCTGCCGGACGATGCACCGGCCGCCCCGGCGAAATAAGCGCCTGCCTGACGATGCAGTGACACACAAGCCGGCCGTCGTGAGACGGCCGGCTTTTTTATGGTCTGCCGCACCGAGCGGACGCATTGCCTCATGGGCTTGGGTACCGGAGCCGGCCAGGCGATCTGCCCGACCTCTTTCTGGTGGGCCTTGCACGTCGCCGCGCAGCAGTCGCACGTCCCCGCACAAGGTCGGCTGGCTCGGCCGTTCCAAAGCGCGCAGCCATGTCATCACGACGCTCTGCCACACGACGTCGAACAGCGTGGAGCGACACCGCAATTTTCACCCGAAATTTACATCTAGAGGTTGGCGCGAACACATACCCCGTTCCCTACTACGGCGTCAAACCGACTGAAACCGCTTCCAAATCAACGATTTCCTGCACTTTAGGATTTACTTCGCCTCATTCCGATAGACGGCACCTTCACGCCATCATGATTCGGGCTCAGCCGCCGATACCCCTTTGCAGCCCCGCACTGCCGGACACCGATCCATTCCCTCAGATCATCCAGTTGGACTCAGCCTATGTCGCCCTCACATGATGCCGCCCCCGTTGCCCGCCCACCGGCCGGTCCCGACGTCGCGCGCACCCGTTGGGCTGCAGGGCTGCCCGCCGCTGCACAGATCGGCTTGCTGACCTTGCTGACGCTCTACGCCGCCACGCTGGTGCCCGGCGGTCCGGCAAGCGCCCTGGCGACGCTGCTCCCCGCTCTGTTGGTGCTGGGCGCGGCCAGCGCCGGCCTGTGGTGGTGGGCGCGACGTCGCAGCAACATGCATCTGCAACAGGCCGTGCGCGCGGTCATCGCGATCGGCGAAGGCCGCTTCCACCGCCTGAACCTGCGCACCGCCTCTGGCGAACTCGCGCCGCTGCTGCATGCCTTGCAGGACACCCAGGACAAGCTCGCCATCCGCCTCGATGTGATGGAACAGGGCCTGCGCCACGGCCAGTTCGTGATCAAGGCGCTCGACGATCTGGACACCATGATCCGCATCGCGGACGACGACGGCCAGGTGCTGTTCGCCAACCGCAAACTGCTCGCGATGCTCAAGCTGATCGAACCGGACGTGCAGAGCTTCCGCCCCAGCTTCCATGCCGAAGGCTTCGTTGGCGGCAGCATTGGCGACATCTATCCGGACAGCCAGGCCGCGATCGACCGCATGCGTGCATTGACCGCATCCAAGGCGGTGCGTGCGCCGTTCTTCGGCCGTCAGATCGACTTCGTGTACAGCCCAATCATCGCGGCCGACGGCGCCAAGCTCGGCACCATTGCGCAGTGGATGGACGTCACCGCACAGGTCAACGCCGAGCAGGCGCTGATCCAGATCATCGATGCCGCCGCAGCCGGCGATTTCAGCCGGCGCATGCAGATCAATGGCATGGATGGGGTATTGCTGTCGTTGGCGCAGGGCATCAATCGCATCTACGACTCGGTGGAAACCCACCTGGCCGCGTTGGCGCGCGTGATCGGCGCGCTGGCCGAAGGCGACCTCACCCAGCGCGTGGAGGGCGACGCGCACGGCATCTTTGCGCGCCTGCGCGACGACACCAATCAGACCGTAAGCCGCCTGACCGAGATCATCGGCGGCATCCAGACCGCGTCCGACACCATCCGCCAGGCCGCGGTGGAAATCGCCGCCGGCAATACCGACCTGTCCGAGCGCACCGAACAACAGGCCGCCAACCTGGAAGAAACCGCCAGCTCCATGGAGGAGCTCACCTCCACCGTGAAGCAGAATGCCGAAAGCGCGCTGCAGGCCAATCGCCTGGTCGTGGGCACCGGTGACGTCGCCCAGAGCGGCGGCCAGGTGATGGACGACGTGGTCGCCACCATGAGCCAGATCAGCACCGCCTCGCGCAAGATCGGCGAGATCATCGGCGTCATCGACGGCATCGCGTTCCAGACCAATATTCTGGCGCTCAACGCCGCGGTGGAAGCCGCGCGCGCCGGCGAACAGGGCCGCGGCTTTGCGGTGGTGGCCTCGGAAGTGCGTGCCCTGGCGCGGCGCTCGGCCGATGCCGCCAAGGAGATCAAGACGCTGATCGCCGACTCCACCGACAAGGTGGAACTGGGCTCGGGCCTGGTGCACCGCGCCGGCGCGACCATGCGCGAGATCGTCGGTTCGGTCCAACACGTCACCGACATCATGAGCGAGATCACCTCGGCCAGCGCCGAGCAGTCCAGCGGCATCGAGCAGGTCAACCGCACCGTGGCGCAGCTGGATGAAGTGACCCAACGCAACGCCGCGCTGGTGGAAGAAGCCACCGCCGCCGCGCGCAGCCTGGAAGAGCAGGCAGTGGAACTGGCCGATGCGGTGTCGATCTTCCGCCTGCAAGCCGCGCACAGCGGCGACCCGAAAGCAGCGCGCGCAAGCTTCAAACACGCAGCCGCGTAAGCCGCCGTCACCCCAAGCGCAGCATCACCGCAGGAGCGCGCCCGGGCGCGACGAGCTTTCCCTGTAATGCCGATCGCGCCCAGGTGCGCTCCTACACCAGACTGGCGTGCCTGTCCGCCACCACAGATCCAACGCACGCGGCCGAACAGCACTCCGTATCAACAAGCCATCATAGAAATCAGCGCGCAGTCGTAGGAGCGCACCCGGGCGCGAAGGAGCTTTATCGGGAATGCCCGATCGCGCCCAGGTGCGCTCCTACACTAGACTGGCGTGCCTGTCCGCCACCACAGATCCAACGCACGCGGCCGAATAGCACTCCGTATCGACAAGCCATCATAGAAATCAGCGCGCAGTCGTAGGAGCGCACCCGGGCGCGAAGGAGCTTTATCGGTAATGCCCGATCGCGCCCAGGTGCGCTCCTACGTCTAGCTGGGGCGCTGGTCCAGAAACCGCTCGCGCTGCTGCGGGGTCGGCAACATGCAGTGCTCGGTGCGACCGAACCAGCGGTAGCGGTTGCGTGCGATCAGGCGGTAGCCGATGTCACGCACACCGCGCGGCAGCACGCGCACCAGCGTGGCCAGCCGCCAGAAGCCGCCCAACCCGGACAGCACCCGCACGATCGCGTCGCTGTCGGTCCAGGCACCTTCGGCATCCACCAGCAGGAACGACAGCGGGTCGTCCGGATCCAGGCCATGCTGCTGCAACAGCGCGCGCCCGGCCTGGCCCTGCATCGCCGCAAAGCGATAGCGCCCGCGTCGATCGTGGCGCAACAGAAATTTGACCCAGCCGTTGCAGAGCAGGCACACGCCATCGAACACGATGGTTGCGGGCGCAGCGCGTGGCTCCCCGCCGGGCGGCGCCCCACGAGGCGGCTCCGGGCACGCCGGCTCCAGGTGGGCGCGTTCAACGCCCGGCGGATCAACGCGGTTCAAGCCAGCCCTCGTAGCGAATGAACGGCCCTACCAGCGGCAGGTGCACGTCGACGAAAAATCCGTAGCGGCCGGTGTCGGCATGCTCGCGGCAGCGCACCTGCTCGAACCAGCGTGCAGGCAGCGGAATCCAGCCAAACGCCCACACGCCCGTCGCCTGCCAGTACAACGCATCGGCATCGGCGTGCAGCGCAAACTCGAACCGGACCGCGCCAAGGTGCTCGCGCAGTGCACGGCCATGCCGCCATAACCTCGAATGCATCGGCAGGCCGTCAAACCGGCGATGCCAGCGCTCGCCCTGCGCATCGACCAGAAACTCCACGTCCACCGCGACCGTGCCGCTGCGTGGCAAGCGGCTCAGCAGCGCCAGCAACGGCACCAGGGCATGGCGCCCGCGCTGGATCTGCGCCCTGCCGGCGAAGGTCTGCCGCTGCTGCACCGAATGCAGCGCACGCACCGGCGCGGGCAGTTGCGCGAATGCGGCCTGGCCCAGCACCTGCGCGAACAGTGGCGTGCTCAGGGCGCGATCCAGGCCAGCGTGGCCATGCGCCCGCTGCGGCGATCGCGGCGATGCGAAAAAAAGCGCCCGGCATCGGCAATGGTGCACAGCCCGCCGCCATGAATCGCCGCAGCCGGCACGCCGGCACGCTGCAGGCGCTGCCGCGCAAGCGCATACAGATCCACCCGCCAATGGCCCGGACGGGTGGCGACAAACGCCACCCGCGCCTGCACGTCGTCGCCGACGAAGGCCTTGAACACGTCTTCGCCGATCTCGTACATGTCTGGCCCTGCCGCCGGTCCCAGCCACGCCATGACCTGCGCTGCCGGCGTGCGCATGGCGGCGACGCTGCGCTCCAGCATGCCGTCGGCCAGCCCGCGCCACCCCGCATGGGCGGCAGCCACCTCGCTGCCATCCCGCGCAGCCAGCACCACCGGCAGGCAATCGGCGGTCAGGATCGCCAGCACCACGCCCGGCACCGCGGTCACCGCCGCATCGGCACTGGGCTCGTGCGCGCCCGGCATTGCATCGCCGCCGCCCCCTGGCTGCCCCACCAACCCGAGCGGTGGCGTCTCCACCCGCAAGACCTCGACACCATGCACCTGCCGCAACCACCACGGCGCGCTGGGCAAGGCCAGCGCATCCGCCAGCAGCGCCCGATTGCGTTCCACCCGCTCGGGCGCATCGCCCTGGGCACTGCTGCGGTTGCCCAGATTGAGCATGTCGAACGGGGGCACCGATTCGCCCAGGCCGTAGCGCAAGGTGGTCAGGGCCCGGATGCGTGGGGGCGCCGGCCAGTCGGCGGGCAGGACGAACGGCGCGGACACGGTCACGTCAGCGACGCGCCAGTTCGGCCGCGCGTGCGCTGTCCTCGCGCAGGGCGGTCATCAGGCGCTGCAGATCGGCCGGCACCGGCGCGGTGGCGCGCACCGGCTGGCCGCTGACCGGATGCAGGAATTCCAGGGTTTCGGCGTGCAGTGCCTGCCGCTTGAAGGTCCGCAGCTCGTGCACCAGCGCGTCGGTGGCGCCCTTGGGCAGCTTGAGCGCGCCGCCGTACAGCGGGTCGCCGACGATCGGCGATTTCAGGTGGGCCATGTGCACACGGATCTGATGGGTGCGCCCGGTTTCCAGACGGCATTCCAGCGCGGTATGCGCCCGGAAGCGCTCGCGCAGGCGGTAGTGGGTGACCGCATCGCGGCCATCGTCGCGCACGGCCATCTTCAGGCGATCGCGCGGATGGCGGTCGATCGGCGCATTGGCGGTGCCGCCGGACACCAGCGCACCGACCACCACCGCCAGATACTGGCGATGCACGTCGCGCGCAGACAGCTGCTCCACCAGCGCAGTCTGCGCCTGCACGGTGCGCGCCACCACCATCACGCCGCTGGTGTCCTTGTCCAGGCGGTGCACCACACCGGCGCGCGGCACCGCCGACAGCGCCGGGTCGCGGAACAGCAGCGCATTGACCAGGGTGCCGTCCGGGTTGCCCGCGCCCGGATGCACGACCAGGCCGGCCGGCTTGTCGATCACCAGCACCTGGTCGTCCTCGTACAACACGTTCAGCGGGATGTCCTGCGGCGCGGCGTGGGTCTGGGTTTCCAGCACCACCTGCAGCTGCACGCTCTCGCCGCCGCGCAGGCTGTCGCGCGGACGCGCCATTTCGCCATCCAGCAACGCATCGCCGGACTTGATCCACTCCGCCAGCCGCGAGCGCGAGAATTCGGGAAACAGCTCGGCCAGCACCGCATCGAAACGGCGCCCTGCGGCGCTGTCGGGCACGGTGGCCTGACGGATGGACGGGTCGGTGAAGTCGGCGGAGGGGTCGGACATGGACACGGGCACTCGGGCAAAAACGGGAATTTGGGGGTCCGGACGGCAGGAGTCAGTCGCCGGACAGGCCACTAGGCTATCATCGCGCTTTCGTTTTCCTGATGCGTCCTGCCCAGACCCATGATCCGACGGTCCACGTTTTCCGCGCCTGCGCGCCTGATTGCCCTCATGCTGGTCATGGCGTTCGTCGTCACCGGCTGCCACCGCGGCGCCAAGGACAAGAATCCCGACGAGGGCATGCCGGTCGAGCAGCTCTATGGCAAGGGCCATGGCCTGATGGAGAAAGGCAACTGGGCCGGCGCCGAAGCCAGCTACAAGCGGCTGATCGCCCAGTACCCGTATGGGCCCTACACCGAGCAGGCGATGATCGAAACCGCCTACGCGCAGTACAAGGCCGGCAAGCACGACGACACCGTTTCCAGCGTCGACCGCTTCATCCGGACCTACCCGACCCATCGCAACATCTCGTATCTGTACTACCTGCGCGGGCTGGCCAACAGCAACCGCGACACGGTGTTCCTGCGCCGGGTGTGGTCGCTGGACCCGAGCCGCCGCGACCTGTCCTCGCCGCAGCAGGCCTACAACGATTTCAACACCGTCACCGACCGCTACCCGAACAGCCGTTACGCCGCCGATGCGCGCAAGCGCATGATCGAACTGCGCGACATCTTCGCCCAGCATGAGCTGGACAACGCGCTGTACTACCTGCGGCGCAACGCGTGGGTGTCGGCGGCCGGCCGTGCCAACTACCTGCTGGAAACCTACCCGCAGAGCGCCTATCAATACGATGCGGTCGCCGTGCTGGCCGAGGCCTACACGCACCTGGGCAACAAGACCCTGGCCGCCGACGCACGCCGCGTGCTCGAGCTCAACAGCCCGCAGCACCCGTGGCTGACCGGCAACTGGCCGAAGTACCCCTGGGCCATCCGCAAGCTCAACCCGTTTGCCGGCGAGAAGTCCGCAGCCACCGGGCAGCGCAACGCGCAGATGAGCCGCGACTGAGATCGCGCATCGTTGGCTGGATGTCTTCCTGAAGGGGCCGCAAGGCCCCTTTTTGTTGTGCGTTGGTGTGCCGCCCAAGGTGCATGCTGTCCGCTGGCGACGGCCATTCGACGGTGAATTCTCTGCACGCTGCGGTGCGCTTGCGCTTTCCGGATCGGCCGATGGCCAGGAACCGGTGCCAGGTCACCGAACAAGTCGCGACGGCTGCCTATACTCGACTGCACAGAGGATCCACTCCCCGCATGTGCCAGCCAAGGAGGCCGCATGTCACGCCCCATCATTGTGTGTCTGCTCGTCCTGGTGCTGGCCAGCCTGACCACGGCCGCCACCGCGGCGCCCATCGTCTACGGCGTCAACGCCCACGACAGCCGCACCGCCTATCCCATGGCCCAGGCCGAGGCCCGCTTCAAGCTGCTGGCCGCGCGCAATCTGCGCAGCTACCGTTTCGATGTGGACCCGCGCGATTTCGCCACGCTGGATGCGCTGGTCCCGTTGGCGCGCAAGTACGGCATCACCCTGCGCCCGATGGTGTATCCGATGTCGCGCGAGATCGGTTACCAGCTGGCGCGTCGCTATGCGGCCGACATCAAGGTCTGGGAGATCGGCAACGAACAGGACCTGGTGCGCGCCGAGGCCGATGCCCGTATCGCCGCGATGACCACCATGTACCTGGGCATGCGCCAGGCCTCCAATGAGCTGGGCGCCGGGCTGCGCTTCACCATCAACATCACCGCCTGCAACAGCGACGACCGCAGCGCCAATGCGCGTTGCCCGGGCGACCGCAATGGCTCGCTATGGTTCCTGGCCAAGGCCAAGGCGGCCGGTTTCAACTTTGACCACATCAGCTTCCACTACTACGCCTTCCACCAGGATGCCGGCTACTGGACGCAGTTGTATCTGGGCCAGCTGCGCGCTGCCGCGCAAACCTATAACACCCCGGTGTTCTTCAACGAGCTGAACTGCGCGGAAATCTACACGGGCAACACCAGCGGCGGCACCGAAGGCGACCGCAGCTGTTACGACAGCCTGGCGCAGCTGCTGCGCACCGTGCGCGACAACTACGCCGACGTGGTGGCCGAGGTGAACGTCTACGAGTTGCTGGACCAGACCACCATCCAGGGGCCGGAAGGCCATTTCGGCCTGATGTACGACCTGGCGCGTCCCAAGCCGAGCTTGGACCTGCTTACCCGCTTCGCCCGACCGGCGGCCACCGCACCCGGGGCCGCGACTAGCGACGACGCCGCAACCTACTGACCGAAGTACCCATTGGTGATCGGATAACGTCGCTCGCGACCGAACGCGCGTCGCGACACCTTCGGACCGGGGGCGGCCTGGTGGCGCTTCCATTCGTTGAGCCGCACCAGCCGCAGCACATGCTCGACGGTATCGGCTGCATAGCCGGCGGCGACGATGTCATCGCGCGACTGCTCCTGATCGACATAGCGGTACAGGATGCCGTCCAGCACGTCGTATGGCGGCAATGAATCCTGGTCGGTCTGGTTGTCGCGCAGCTCGGCCGAGGGCGGGCGCGCGATCACCGCCGGCGGAATCACCGGCGCGCCGCCCACGGTATTGCGCCACTTGGCCAGGCCAAACACTTCGGTCTTGTACAGGTCCTTGAGCGGGGCATAGCCACCGCACATGTCGCCGTAGATGGTGGCGTAGCCCACCGCGTATTCGCTCTTGTTGCCGGTGGTCAGCAACAGCCCGCCGAACTTGTTGGACAACGCCATCAGGATCACGCCGCGGCTGCGCGACTGCAGGTTTTCTTCGGTGATGTCCGGCTGGGTGCCCTCGAACATCGGCCCCAGCGCGGCGAGCAGCCCCTCGAACGCCGGCTCGATCGCGATGGTTTCCAGCTTGACGCCCAGCGCGCGGCATTGCTCGTCGGCAAGATCGTTGGACAGGTTGGCGGTATAACGCGACGGCAGCCGCACCGCGGTCACATTCTCCCCGCCCAGCGCATCCACCGCCATCGCCAGCACCAGCGCCGAATCGATGCCGCCGGACAGGCCCAGCCACACCTTGCTGAAGCCGTTCTTGCGGCAATAGTCCTGCAGCCCGCGCACCACCGCACGCCACGCCAGCGCGTCCATGCTTTCGTCGCCGTCGTCCACCCACACCACCGGGGTGAAGCTGCGCTCGCCGGCCGCGTAGTCCACCACCAGCCATTGGTCCACAAACGCGGCAGCGGCCGGGTGCACGGTACCGTTGCCATCGGCCACCACCGACGCGCCGTCGAACACCAGCGCATCCTGTCCGCCGACCACGTTGAGGTAGGCAATCGCCGCCCCGCTCTCGCGGGTGCGCTCGGCCAGCAGCGCATCGCGCTGGGCGTGCTTGCCGCGCTCGTACGGCGAGGCGTTGGGCACCAGCACCAGCTCGGCACCGGCCTGTACCGTCTTGGCCAGCGGCTCGGCGAACCACAGGTCCTCGCAGATCACCACGCCCACCTGCACGCCCTTGACCGTGACCACGCAGCTGTCGCCATCCGGATCCACGTCGAAGTAGCGGCGCTCGTCGAACACCGCGTAGTTAGGCAACTCGCGCTTGCGGTAGGTCGCCTCGATGCGCCCGTCGCGCAACACGCTGGCGGCGTTGTAGACCACGCTGCCGGCACTCTGCGGCCAGCCGACCACCGCCACGATACCGCGCGTGGCGGCCGCAATCCGCGCCAGCGCCTGTTCGCAATGCGCCAAGAACCCCGGACGCAGCAGCAGGTCTTCCGGCGGGTAGCCGCTGATCGCCAGTTCAGGAAACAGCACGATGTCCGCATCGAACTCGTCGCGTGCGGCTGCGATGAAGTCGATGATGCGATCGGTGTTCTGGGCCACCGCGCCGACCGGGAAGTCGAACTGGGCCATGGCGATGCGGAGCGTCTGGGACATGTCAACGGCCTTGTGCGTGTGTTTTCCGAAGCACGGAAGCGGGAAGGAAGGAACTAGCCGCAAGCAGACCCCGCGCGATCATCTCGCAGACGTCGTCGCCGCTGGCCAGAACTGCATTATTCCAGAAGCGCAGCACCTGGAAGCCCTCGCAGCGCAGGAAGGCATCGCGCGTGGCGTCCGCGCCGGGCAGCAGGTGCTGGCTACCGTCGATTTCGACGATCAATGCCCGGGCGAGGCAGACGAAATCGACGATATAGGGCCCTACCGGAAACTGACGCCGGAACTTGAAGCCGAGCAGGCGTCGATCTCGCAACCGATACCAAAGCGCGCGCTCGGCGGCGGTCATTTCACGGCGCAGGTGCTTGGCGAATCCGGTCTTGGCGGCGTGGCGCATGGACATTTCCGGCAGGAGGATGGCCAAGGTGGCTTGCACTGCCCGGGTGGCGCTATCGGTGTTGATGGCGCTTTGGCGTGGGAGATCGCCGCGTGGGAGGCTGCCCTCACCCCTACCCCTCTCCCGCAAGCGGGAGAGGGGGTGTCGCAGCCGGCGGGGGCTTGGGCGGCGGCAGTTGCCTGACCGCGGTGTGCTCCGTCGATTTGCCGGGGAACGACAAACCTGGCGTGCTTGAGAACATGACCGGGCTCCTGCTCCTGCTCTTGCTCCTGCTCTTGCTCCTGCTCTTGCTCCTGCTCTTGCTCCTGCTCTTGCTCCTGCTCTTGCTCC
>NZ_JBEGFC010000002.1:374023-374103 GCF_040202405.1 Xanthomonas sp. WHRI 6106
GCTCTCGCTCTCTTGCTCCTGCTCTTGCTCCTGCTCTTGCTCCTGCTCTTGCTCCTGCTCTTGCTCCTGCTCTTGCTCTT
>NZ_JBEGFC010000002.1:374202-382736 GCF_040202405.1 Xanthomonas sp. WHRI 6106
TGCTCCTGCTGTTGCTCCTGCTGTTGCTCCTGCTGTTGCTCCTGCTGTTGCTCCTGCTGTTGCTCCTGCTGTTGCTCCTGCTGTTGCTCCCTTCTCCCGCCTGCGGGAGAAGGTGCCCGAAGGGCGGATGAGGGAACGCTTCCAAACACCCACAAAAAAGGCCGCCCGAAGGCGGCCTCAAACGCTCACACGCGTACGCGCGCGGGACGTGCTTACTTCACCAGCGCAGCGATCGCCGCACCCAGATCGCCCGGCGAACGGACGGTCTTGACGCCGGCGGCTTCCATCGCCGCGAACTTGCCTTCGGCAGTGCCCTTGCCGCCCGATGCAATCGCACCGGCGTGGCCCATGCGCTTGCCGGCCGGCGCCGAGGCACCGGCGATGAAGCCGACGACCGGCTTCTTGACGTGGTTCTTGATGTACTCGGCACCGGCTTCCTCGGCGTCACCACCGATTTCGCCGACCATGATGATGCCTTCGGTCTGCGGGTCTTCGTTGAACAGCTTGAGGCAGTCGACGAAGTTCAGGCCGTTGATCGGGTCGCCACCGATGCCGATGCAGGTGCTCTGGCCCAGGCCCACTTCGGTGGTCTGCTTGACCGCTTCATAGGTCAGCGTGCCCGAACGCGACACGATGCCGATCTTGCCCGGCTTGTGGATGTGGCCCGGCATGATGCCGATCTTGCATTCGCCCGGGGTGATCACGCCGGGGCAGTTCGGCCCAATCAGCACGGTGTCCGGATGCGAGCGGGTCAGCACGTTCTTGACGCGCAGCATGTCCAGCACTGGGATGCCTTCGGTGATGCACACGATGACCTTGATGCCGGCCGCAGCCGCTTCCAGGATCGCATCGGCCGCATACGGTGGCGGCACGTAGATCACCGAGGCGTCGGCGCCGGTGGCCTCGACCGCATCGGCCACGGTGTTGAACACGGGCAGGTTGATATGGGTGGTGCCGCCCTTGCCGGGCGTCACGCCGCCGACGACCTGGGTGCCGTACTCGACCATCTGAGTGGCGTGGAAGGTGCCCTGCTGGCCGGTGAAGCCCTGCACGATCACCTTGGTGTTCTTGTTAATCAAAACGGACATGGATAGTTCCTTCGGTGTCGTGAATCAGGCGGCGTTCTTGACAGCTTCGACGACCTTCTTGGCACCGTCGTTGATGTTGTCGGCCGGGATGATGGCCATGCCGCTGTCGCGCAACAGCTGCTTGCCTTCTTCCACGTTGGTGCCTTCCAGGCGCACCACGACCGGAACCTTGACGCCCACTTCCTTGACCGCGGCGATGATGCCTTCGGCAATCATGTCGCAGCGGACGATGCCGCCGAAGATGTTGACGAAGATGCCTTCGACCTTGTCCGAGGACAGGATCAGCTTGAATGCTTCGATGACGCGCTGCTTGTTGGCACCGCCGCCCACGTCCAGGAAGTTCGCCGGCTCGCCGCCATTGAGCTTGATCACGTCCATGGTGGCCATGGCCAGGCCTGCGCCGTTGACCATGCAACCGATGTTGCCGTCCATGGTGACGTAGTTGATGTCCAGCTCCGACGCGGTCACTTCGGTTTCGTCTTCCTGCGTCTTGTCGCGCATGGCGACCAGCTGCTTCTGACGGAACGCGGCGTTGTCGTCGCTGTCGAACTTGCCGTCCAGCGCATACAGGTTGCCGTCGTCCAGGATCGCCAGCGGGTTGATTTCAACCAGCGCCAGGTCCTTTTCGTTGAACAGGCGGTACAGGTTCACCATGATGCTGGCGAACTGGCCGGCCTGCTTGGCGTTCAGGCCGAGCTTGAAGCCGAAATCGCGGCCGTGATAGCCCTGCACGCCTTCGACGAAATCGACGTTGAGCGAATGGATCAGCTCCGGCGTTTCAGCTGCCACCTGCTCGATCTCCACACCACCCTCGGACGAGGCGATATAGGTGATGGTCTTGGTGCCGCGGTCGACCAGGATCGACAGGTACAGCTCCTTGACGATCTCACCGGCGGTGGTCACCAGCACCAGGTTGATCGGCAGCTCGACGCCGGCGGTCTGGTAGGTCGACATCTTGGTGCCGAGCATCTTGGCCGCTGCGGCCTTCACATCGTCGGTGGTCTTGCAGAACTTGACGCCGCCAGCCTTACCGCGGCCGCCCGCGTGGATCTGCGCTTTCACCATCCAGGGGCCCTGGCCCAGGGAATTGGCGACTTCAACCGCTTCGTCCGGGGTCGCCGCGACCTTGCCGGCCGGAACGGGGATGCCGTACTCGGCAAGCAGCTGTTTTGACTGGTATTCGTGGAAATTCATGCGTCACCGTGGGAAAAGGAAACGACCGCTGCGTGCAACGCAGTCCGCCTAGGCGGCACGTCATGGGACGCGAACGGGCCGCCTATTGTGGCCGACCACGCCGTGCGGCGCAAAATTCGCCGGAATTGGCCGAGCAATCGCAGACTTGCGCGCCGCCCGGCAATGTGCGCACACGCTGTGCATGCCGCCGCACCTGCCTATACTCGCGGCTTGTTATGGCGGGGAATCGGCTTGGCATCCAGCGCATCGCTCATCGACCGGATCCAGTCCGCGCCGCAGCGCGAGCTGTACTTCTTCTCGCTATACCGGGTGCTGGTGGCCGGCCTGATCGCCGCGCTGGTGTTCAGCCCCCTGTCCGACGCCATCCCGGAGCCGCGCTACCCCCGGCTGGGCGCGGCGGTGGCGATCGGCTACCTGTGCCTGGCCATCCCGCTACTGTTCTGGGGCCGCAACGAACGCCGGCTGACCGCCACTGTCCTGTGTGCGGTGATCGCCGATATCCTGGCCGCGACCCTGGCCACGCATGCCCTGCCTGGTGCCAGTGCGGGCATCGCGATGATGCTGCTGTTCAACGTGGCGGCCGCCTCGATCCTGCTGCGGCTGCGTTACGGCATGGGCATCGCGGTGCTCGCCAGCAGCGGCATGGTGCTCGAATACCTGTGGACGTTGCTCGAAGGCGGCGGCGCCACCCGGCCGCTGGCCGAGCTGGCCATGTTCGCCACCAGCTACGTGGCGGTGGCCTTCATCTGCGAACAGATCGCCTCGCGCGCGCGCAGCAACCAGGTGCTGGCCGAAGAACGCGGCGCGCAGGTCGCCAATCTGTACGAGATCAACGAGTTGATCATCCGGCGCATGCGTACCGGCGTGCTGGTGGTGGATGCGCACAATCACATCAGCCTGGCCAACGAAGCCGCACTGGCGCTGCTGGGCGATGGCGACCAGCGCAAGGCACCGACCGACCTGTCGCTGGCTGCGCTCACCCCGGAACTGGCGCGCCGGCTGCAACGCTGGCGCAGCGGCTGGCGACAGGAGGAAGCGCCACTGCAGCTCGGCGCCGACCGCCCCGAGGTGCAGCCACGTTTCGTCCGCCTGCTGGCCGACAGCGACCTGGTGCTGGTGTTCCTGGACGATGCCACGGTGGTCTCGCGCCGCGCCGAATCGCTGACCCTGTCGGCGATGGGCCGCTTCTCTGCCAGCCTGGCGCACGAAATCCGCAACCCGCTGGCGGCGATCAGCTACGCCTCGCAGCTGCTGGAAGAATCCCCGGACATCGGCGATGCCGACCGCCGCCTGCTGCAGATCATCCACCAGCAATGCCAGCGCACCAACGGCATCGTCGAAAGCGTGCTCGCGCTGGCCCGCCGCGAGCGCGCAAGTCCGGACAACCTGGATCTGGCCGCCTTCGTGCGCCGCTTCGTGGTCGAGTACCGGCAGACCCTGTCGATGGAGACCGACATCCTGGAGGCCAGCATCCAGGGCAATGCCGTGCATGCCTTGATCGACCCCAAGCACCTGCACCAGATCCTGACCGCGCTGGTGCACAACGCGCTCAAGTACGGCCGGGTCATGGACGAACCAGCGCGGGTGAAACTGCGCGTGGAGCGCATGGAGCGCATGGCGGTGATCGACGTGGTCGACCGCGGCCCCGGCATCCCGGAGACAGTGGCCGCGCAATTGTTCCGCCCGTTCTACACCACCTCCGAGCACGGCACCGGGCTGGGCCTGTATATCGCCCAGGAACTGTGCCGCGCCAACCAGGCGCAACTGGACTACGTGTCGGTGCCGGGCGGCGGCGCCTGTTTCCGGATCCTGTTGCAGGGGCCCAATAGCCTGCGCGGGAAATAAGCTGGATCGTCGCGTCATGCCAGCAGCAAGCCAATGGCGCTGTGGCCTGCGCTAGCGCTGCGATCGTGTCCGTGCAGCCAGCCGCTGCGCATCGTGCTGCGCCCGCGCACCATCGTGTGATCGCGTGAATCGTTACGCCCGGACCCGGCCGGCAATTGTCGACGGTCATCGCCGTGGGCTATCGTGCGCCACATGAACGAACCGAAAAGTGCCCTGGTTGTCGATGACGAGCGTGACATTCGCGAACTGCTTGTTCTCACCCTGGGCCGGATGGGCCTGCGCATCAGCACCGCCGCCAACCTGGCCGAAGCACGCGAGCTGCTGGCCAACAATCCCTACGACCTGTGCCTGACCGACATGCGGTTGCCCGACGGCAACGGCATCGAGCTGGTCACCGAAATCGCCAAGCACTATCCGCAGACCCCGGTGGCGATGATCACCGCGTTCGGCAGCATGGACCTGGCAGTGGAAGCCTTGAAGGCAGGTGCCTTCGACTTCGTCAGCAAGCCGGTGGACATCAGCGTGCTGCGCGGCCTGGTCAAGCACGCGCTGGAATTGAATAACCGCGACCGCCCTGCCCCGCCACCGCCGCCACCGGAACAGGCCAGCCGCCTGCTCGGCGATTCCAGTGCGATGGAAAGCCTGCGCGCCACCATCGGCAAGGTCGCGCGCAGCCAGGCGCCGGTCTACATCGTCGGCGAATCGGGCGTAGGCAAGGAGCTGGTCGCGCGCACCATCCACGAACAGGGCGCACGCGCGGCCGGCCCGTTCGTGCCGGTCAACTGCGGCGCCATTCCCGCCGAACTGATGGAAAGCGAATTCTTCGGCCACAAGAAGGGCAGCTTCACCGGCGCGCATGCCGACAAGCCCGGCCTGTTCCAGGCCGCGCACGGCGGCACGCTGTTTCTGGACGAGGTGGCCGAATTGCCGCTGCAGATGCAGGTCAAGCTGCTGCGCGCGATCCAGGAAAAATCGGTGCGCCCGGTGGGCGCCTCCAGCGAGTCGCTGGTGGACGTGCGCATTCTCTCGGCCACCCACAAGAACCTGGGCGACCTGGTCTCCGACGGCCGTTTTCGCCACGACCTGTACTACCGCATCAACGTCATCGAACTGCGCGTGCCGCCGCTGCGCGAACGCGGCGGCGACCTGCCGCAACTGGCCGCGGCCATCATCGCGCGCCTGGCGCATAGCCACGGCCGGCCGATTCCGCTGCTGACCCAGTCCGCGCTCGACGCGCTGGACCAATATGGCTTTCCCGGCAACGTGCGCGAGCTGGAAAACATCCTCGAACGCGCCCTGGCCCTGGCCGAAGACGACCAGATCAGCGCCACCGACCTGCGCCTGCCCGCCCACGGCGGCCATCGCCTGGCCGCCACCCCCGGCAGCGCCGCCGTCGAACCCCGCGAAGCGGTGGTCGACATCGACCCCGCCTCGGCCGCCCTGCCTTCCTACATCGAGCAACTGGAGCGCGCCGCGATCCAGAAGGCACTGGAAGAAAACCGCTGGAACAAGACCAAGACCGCAGCGCAGCTGGGCATCACGTTTCGAGCGTTGCGTTACAAGTTGAAAAAGTTGGGGATGGAGTAAAAGGCCGGGAGTCGGGATTGGGGAATCGGGAATCGTAAAAGCACAGGCGCCGCTTCGATGGTTCTTGCGGGACACACCGCCGTGGATTGGCTAATGCATTACCTCGCGGTGGCCCGCCGCAATCCTTGACGCTGTTGTCCAAACAAAAAAGCCTGGGACGTACAGGCCCCAGGCTTTTGCGATTCCCCAATCCCGATTCCCGATTCCCAGCACTCAGTCCTTCGTCACCCGGTTGATCTCGGCCAGGCTGGTCACACCGTGCGCGGCCTTGACCAACGCCGACTGGCGCAGGTCACGGATGCCGATACTCTGTGCCGCCTCGGCGATCTGCATCGCGTTACCGCCTTCCAGCACGATCGCGCCGATCTCGTCGGTCATCGGCATCACCTGGTAGATACCGGTACGGCCCTTGTAGCCTTCGGTGCACTCGTCGCAACCGACCGCCTCATACAGCTCGATCCCGGCAGCGATCTGCGCAGGCGTGAAGCCTTCGGCCAGCAACGCATGCTCGGGCAAGGTCGATTTGCGCTTGCAGTTGTTGCACAGGCGCCGCGCCAGACGCTGCGCGATCACCAGGGTCACCGACGAGGTGATGTTGTACGGCGCGATGCCCATGTTCATCAAACGCGCGATGGTCTGCGGCGCATCGTTGGTGTGCAGCGTTGACAACACCATGTGACCGGTCTGCGCGGCCTTGATCGCAATCTCGGCGGTCTCCAGGTCGCGGATTTCGCCGACCATGATGATGTCCGGGTCCTGGCGCAGGAACGAGCGTAGCGCCGCGGCAAAGGTCATGCCGCGCTTGTTGTTCTGCTGCACCTGATTGACGCCAGGCAGGCGGATTTCCACCGGGTCCTCGGCCGTGGAGATGTTGCGCGTCTCGTCGTTGAGGATGCCCAGCGCCGTGTATAACGACACCGTCTTGCCCGAACCGGTCGGCCCGGTCACCAATACCATGCCGTACGGCTTGTGGATCGCCTCCAGGAACAGCTTCTGCTGGTCCGCCTCGTAGCCCAGCTTCTCGATGCCCAGCTTGGCCGCGCTGCCGTCCAGGATACGCAGCACCACCTTCTCGCCGAACAGGGTCGGCAAGGTGCTCACACGGAAGTCGATCTGCTTGGTCTTGGACAGGTTGAGCTTGATGCGCCCGTCCTGCGGCACCCGCTTCTCGGCGATATCCAGCTGCGACATCACCTTCAGACGCGCGGCGATGCGCTGGTTCAGCTTCACCGGCGCCTTGGCCACGTTCTTCAACAGCCCGTCGATCCGCAAGCGCACCCGGTAGTCGTCTTCATAGGGCTCGAAATGGATGTCGGAGGCTCCCCGCCGGATCGCATCCACCAGCACCTTGTTGACGAACTTCACCACCGGCGTGTCGTCGCCCTTGGCATCGACCCCGGAATCCCCGCCGGCGCCCATGTCCTCATCCCCGGCCGACACGTCCAGGTCGCCCATGCCCTCGTCGTCGTCCCCGAGCGACGAGCCAAGCGCCGCATTGCTGGCTTGCCACTGCTCCAGGGTGCGACGGATCTGGTCCTCGTCGACCAGGATCGGCTCGACCACCAGATTGGTATGGAACTTGATGTCGTCCAGCGCCCGGGTCTGGGTCGGGTTGCTCACCCCCACGAACAACCGGTTGCCGCGCTTGAACAGCGGCAGCACCTGGTACTTCTGGAGCAACTCTTCACTGACCAGCTTGACCGCGTTCTGGTTGGCGTCGAAGACCGACACGTCCATCAACGGCATACCGAACTCTACCGCGTTGGCGGCCGCGAGCTGCGCGGCTGTTACAAGCTTCTTTTCGGCGAACCATTGCGGCAAAGGAACCTTGGCCTGGGTTGCATGATCCATTGCCGCACGTGCACTCGCCTCATCGAGCGCGCCATCCTGAACAAGGCGCCGCGCAATGCCGGTAATCCCAACTAGATTTGAGCTGATTGCAACGTTCATGGCAAAACTCCTACGCAGACATAGCAACTTAACTAACTACATCAGTTTCGGCAATCTGACGGCACGTAGCTAGCTGGTCCGGAAACATGCCGGCAAGTCCAGACTACCGGGCGATCTGAGTTGTAGCTGGGTACAAGTGAAAGAGTGACCGAACCGGCAACGCTGGTAGTGACGACCGTAAGAATTCCTGCACCCTGGCACGTAAAGGAAGACACATTCTTAGTAGGTGACGAAAGCCCGCTCACCCCCGCACATGCAGTATTGGTCAAAGCATTTTCGTTATTGACATTCTGCGTCACCGCCGCTTTAGCAGAGTCAGCCAAAATAATTGCCTCCGACACGCGCGCCTTGATTACGTAACTCTGATAGGCAGGCAGAGCCAACGCGGACAATATCCCCACGATCGCTATAGCAATCATCATTTCGAGCAAGGTGAAACCGTTTACCCGGCTCATAAATCCCTCTGTTCGAAAGCCACGACGAATGCCTCACGCAAAGAGGCCCCGCGTTTGCGAGGCCTCTTAATCAATAGGCTGCTACTGCACCTAAATTAACGGCGGCACTCAGCCGGGTAGTACTTAGCTTGGCTACCACTACCAGTGCAAGTCCAGGTGGTACCAACCGCCGAATTGGCGGCGCCCGGCGTCGGCGCGTATGTCAAGATGGTTCCCTTGGTACGAACTGCGTCACCAGTGACGACAATATTCCCGGAAGCAGGGGTGCACGCAATCGAGGCCATATTGGTCGTAGCTGTGGTCGCACCAACGCCTGTGCAGGCATTAGCGGGCAACTCACCACCATTATTAGCTATATTTTCTGCTACCGTGGTCTTGAAGGAGCTAGCCATCACAGCCAGTTCCGTGACGCGCA
>NZ_JBEGFC010000002.1:382834-539514 GCF_040202405.1 Xanthomonas sp. WHRI 6106
TCACCACCATTATTAGCTATATTTTCTGCTACCGTGGTCTTGAAGGAGCTAGCCATCACAGCCAGTTCCGTGACGCGCAAGCGAATGGTGTAGTCCTGATACGCCGGAAGCGCGATGGCAGCCAGGATGGCGATGATCGCGACAACGATCATCAATTCGATCAGCGTAAAACCTTGTTGCTTCTTCATGAGTACATCCCCTAGAAGTGGTGAATATCAAAGGTTGCGGTACGTCGCCGGCCGTGATGACCTAGACGCAAGATTTATTGCAGGATGGGTCAAGCAGGTTGCGTGCCAATTCTACGTCCTAGCCCAAGAGTCGGCCCGAGGCGAATCATCGCAGACCCGGAGCCCATTGGCAGCACCAATTTCCAGAAGTGCGATCTCTCGTGCGAAGTGACGCAAGTGGTCACTTCTAGCCGCACTGCAGGCCCTACAGGGGCACTCTCGGTTAGTCTGGACCTCCGTGTGAAGTACTCCCAAAGGCGCTACCATATGGATAGTTCCGGCCTGGGGATGGCCGACGGGGAAATTTTATGTCTGTCGCGCGTAATATGATCAAGAAGCAGCCAACCGATCGAAGCGCTAGCCAAATGCAACTCTTCATTTGGGAGGGAACAGATAAGCGCGGGATCAAGATGAAAGGGGAGCAGGCAGCTCGCAACGCGAACATGTTGCGTGCTGAGCTTCGCCGCCAAGGCATCACACCTGGTGTTGTTAAGCCCAAGCCGAAGCCGCTGTTCGGCGCGGCCGGTAAGAAGGTCGGCGCTAAGGACATTGCATTCTTCAGCCGCCAGATGGCGACCATGATGAAATCTGGCGTCCCCATTGTTGGATCACTTGAGATCATCGGCGAAGGTCACAAGA
Source organism: Xanthomonas sp. WHRI 6106 (assembly GCF_040202405.1). Lineage (NCBI taxonomy): Bacteria > Pseudomonadati > Pseudomonadota > Gammaproteobacteria > Lysobacterales > Lysobacteraceae > Xanthomonas > Xanthomonas sp. WHRI 6106. The sequence goes on from NZ_JBEGFC010000002.1 coordinate 383,701, forward strand.
ACCCGAGAATGAGGAAGATGGTCGGCCAGATAAGGACGGACATCGAAGGTGGCTCGTCGCTGCATGAGGCGATCAGCAAGCATCCGGTGCAGTTTGACGAGCTCTACCGCAACCTTGTCCGAGCAGGCGAAGGCGCAGGCGTGCTTGAGACAGTGCTAGACACAGTCGCTAATTACAAAGAAAACATCGAGGCTCTAAAAGGCAAGATCAAGAAAGCGTTGTTCTATCCCGCGATGGTGGTCGCAGTTGCCCTTATTGTCAGTGCTATTTTGCTGATCTTTGTCGTGCCGCAGTTCGAAGAGGTCTTCAAGGGCTTCGGCGCAGAACTCCCTGCGTTCACCCAGCTGATCGTGGGAGCTTCACGTTTCATGGTCAGCTATTGGTGGGTTCTGCTGTTCGTTGTGGCAGGCGCAGTGATCGGCTTCATCTACACCTATAAGCGTTCACCACGCATGCAGCACGGAATGGACCGCTTGATCTTGAAGGTGCCTGTTATCGGGCAAATCATGCATAACAGCGCCATCGCACGCTTCGCTCGCACGACCGCTGTCACATTCAAGGCAGGTGTGCCACTAGTGGAGGCGCTAGGAATTGTGGCTGGCGCCACAGGCAACAAAGTTTATGAAGAAGCAGTGCTACGCATGCGGGACGACGTGTCAGTTGGCTATCCAGTCAACATGGCAATGAAGCAGGTCAACCTGTTTCCCCATATGGTGATCCAGATGACCGCAATCGGTGAAGAAGCAGGCGCGCTGGACGCCATGCTGTTCAAGGTTGCCGAGTACTTCGAACAGGAGGTCAACAACGCTGTGGATGCGCTTAGCAGTTTGTTGGAGCCAATGATCATGGTGTTTATTGGCACCATTGTAGGCGGCATGGTCATCGGCATGTATCTTCCGATCTTCAAACTCGGCGCAGTGGTTGGATAAGACGTAATGGCATTTCTCGACCAGCATCCCGGTCTCGGCTTTCCCGCCGCGGCCGGACTGGGACTGCTGATCGGCAGCTTCCTGAACGTGGTGATCCTGCGCTTGCCCAAGCGCATGGAATGGCAGTGGCGGCGCGACGCGCGCGAGATCCTGGAGCTGCCGGACATCTATGAGCCGCCGCCGCCGGGGATCGTGGTGGAGCCGTCGCACGACCCGGTCACCGGCGACAAGCTCAAGTGGTGGGAGAACATCCCGCTCTTCAGCTGGCTGATGCTGCGCGGCAAGTCGCGCTACAGCGGCAAGCCGATCTCCATCCAGTACCCGCTGGTGGAGCTGTTGACCTCGATCCTGTGCGTGGCCAGCGTCTGGCGGTTCGGCTTCGGCTGGCAGGGCTTCGGCGCAATCGTGCTGAGCTGCTTCCTGGTGGCGATGTCGGGCATCGACCTGCGCCACAAGCTGCTGCCGGACCAGCTGACCTTGCCGCTGATGTGGCTGGGCCTGGTCGGTTCGATGGACAACCTCTACATGCCGGCAAAGCCCGCCCTGCTGGGCGCGGCGGTCGGCTATGTCTCGCTGTGGACGGTGTGGTGGCTGTTCAAGCAGCTCACCGGCAAGGAAGGCATGGGCCACGGCGACTTCAAGCTGTTGGCCGCGCTCGGTGCCTGGTGCGGGTTGAAAGGCATCTTGCCGATCATCCTGATCTCCTCGCTGGTCGGTGCCATCCTGGGCTCGGCCTGGCTGGTGGCCAAGGGCCGCGACCGCGCCACCCCGATCCCGTTCGGCCCGTACCTAGCCATCGCCGGCTGGGTGGTGTTCTTCTGGGGCAACGATCTGGTGGATGGCTACCTGCACTTCGCAGGCCTGCGTTGAGCGGGGCACGACGATGAGCGACTTCATCGTCGGCCTCACCGGCGGCATCGCCTCCGGTAAGAGTGCGCTTGCCGCCGAATTCGAGAAGTTGGGCGTGCCGGTCATCGACGCCGATACTGTTGCACGGCAGGTTGTCGCGCCGGGCCTCATCCTTGATGCAATCACGGCCCGTTTTGGTCAGGGCATCTTGTTGCCGGATGGCACGCTGGACAGGCAGGCCCTACGCAAAATCGTATTCGGCGATGCAGCCCAACGCAGAGCACTAGAGGCGATCACTCATCCCGCCATCCGCGCAGAGCTGCAACGCGCCGCACAGGAAGCTGTGGGCCCTTACGCCATCGTCGCAATCCCCTTGCTGGCCGAGGCGGGTGGCCGAGCAACTTATTCCTGGCTGGACCGCATTCTTGTCGTCGACGTGCCGGTGGAACTTCAACACGCTCGCCTGATGCAGCGCGATGGCGGTACATCGGCACTGGCCGATCAGATGATTGCTGCCCAAGCCTCTCGCGAACAGCGGTTGGCCATCGCCGATGACATCGTCAGCAACGAGGGCGATGCGGAACTGTTAGCGCAAAGCGCTCAACGATTGGATGCGGTTTATAGGAACGCGCTTCAAGCATGTCGAAGCCAGCTCTGAGTGCCTGAAAACTCTGTATTCGAAATCCCGCTGCGGTGAATCTGCAGTCATTGCCGACTCGCACAGCGCGCACGCCCACGCTGTGCACGGCAGGTAGGGGTTCTACGAAGTAAAGCCCGGCCGGCCGCACAGCCAGCGGATTCCCAGCGTGCGCCTGCGCGGGCTATGGCTGGAGCAGTTGGGGTTTGCGGTTGGCTGCAAGCTGCAGATCACGGCGCGCGAGGGTGAGTTGGTGGTGACGGTGATCGAGCGCTGAACTGTGTTTTGGGTACGGTTGTTGGCTGGAGGCGCTACCTTTGGCGCTATGGGTCAGGCTGTCGCGCCCGGGTGCGCTCCTACGCGGGTGCGGTGGTTGGTCAGCGATGGAAGGCCAGTGTGGCGATGACGCCGCGCTCCTGGCCTGGGCGCACGCTGACGCGCCAGCCGTACAGGTCGCACAGCCGGCTGACGATCGACAGGCCGATGCCGCCGCCTTGCGAATGACCGGCGTGGGTGCCGCGGTAGCCGCGCTGGAACAGCTTGGCGGCGTCTTCTTCGCTCAGGCCGGGGCCGGAGTCGATCACCTCGACGGCATCGGCCAATACGCGCACGCGCACCTGGCCGTCCTGGGTGTACTTGACCGCGTTGCCGATCAGGTTGCCCAGCGCCACCGACAGGGCAGATTCGGGGGCGTCGATGACCAGGTCGCGTTCGCCTTCCAGCAGCAACTCCAGTGGTTTGCCGCCGAGCTGGGCGCGGTGCGCGTCGATCAGTTGTTCGGCTACCTTGGCCACGTTGCTACTGCCCTGCCCGCGTTCGTTGCGCGAGAGCAGCAACAGCGAGCCGATCAAGTCACTACATTGCTGTTCGGCGCGCTGGATGCGCTGCAGCCGCTGCAGCACCTTTTCGTCGAGATTGGGCTTGGTGAGCAGCAGTTCGGTGGCGCCGCGGATCACTGCCAGCGGGGTACGCAGTTCATGGCTGACATCGGCATTGAACTCGCGGTCGCGCTGCACCACCTCGGTGAGGCGCGCGGAGTAATCGTCCAGCGCTTCGGCGAGCTGGCCCACTTCGTCATCGGGGAAATGCGCGGCCAGCGGCTTGGGCTCGCTGGTGCCGCCGCGGTAGGCGCGCAGGCGTGCGGCCAGGTCCGAGACCGGGCGCATCACCTTGGACGCCGACCACCAGCCGATCAATAGCGAAAACCCGCTGAACACCAGCACCGACAGCATCAAGGTGCGCTTGAGCTGAATCTCGCCCTTGAGCGTCTGGGTCATGTCATAGGCAAGGAAGAACCACTCGCTGGGCGTCTTGCGCACCGCCAGTTTGTACGAGTAGGCATTGCCGTTTTCGTCCACGCCGGAAATGGTGTGGATGCCATCGGGAAACTGGTACCACTCCGGCTGCTCGAGGCGCAGCGCTTCGAACTTGTCGCTCTTGACCACGCGCCCGCGCATCTGCTGCACCGGCAGATCCGGATTGTGCAGCGGGTCAGAATAGAACCGCTGCGCGAATGCGTCGATGTTGCGGTTCATCACGTCTTCGACCAACTGGTTTTCCACGCGCGCGCGTGCCCAGTTGGTGGCGAAGGCGAACAGTGTGGTCAGGCAGAAGCCCAACAACACGAACGACAGGATGATGCGGCTACGCAGGCGCCGCCGGTAACGGCCACGCCTGCGCGCCGGGCGCGCGCTTGTGCGTTCAGGCATCAGGCGACGCGATGCGGTAGCCGATGCCGTGACGGGTCTGGATCATCGGCACGTCGAAGGGCTTGTCGACCACCGCACGCAGGCCATGGATATGCACGCGCAACGAATCCGAATCCGGCAGCTCTTCACCCCAGACGCGGGTTTCCAGCTCCTGGCGGGTGACCACGGCCGGCGAAGCTTCCATCAGCGCCTGCAGGATCTTCAGCGCGGTCGGGTTGAGCTGCAGCAGCTTGCCGCGGCGGCGCACTTCCAGCGTGTCCAGGTTGTATTCCAGATCGCCGGTTTCCAGCACGCGGGTGTGCACGCCCTTGCCGCGACGCGACAGTGCGTTGAGGCGCACTTCCACTTCCTGCAGCGCGAACGGCTTGATCAGGTAGTCGTCCGCACCGGAGTCGAAGCCGGCCAGCTTGTTGTCCAGCGAGTCGCGCGCGGTGAGCATCAGCACCGGGGTCTGCTTGCGTGCTTCGTTGCGCAGCTTGCGGCAGACTTCGATGCCGTCCATGCCGGGCAGGTTGAGATCCAGCACGATGGCATCGAACTCGTGCACCACGGCCAGGTGCAGGCCGGTCACGCCATCGGCGGCGAAGTCCACGGTGTGTCCACGGTCTTCGAGATAGTCGCCCAGGTTGGCGGCGATATCGCTGTTGTCTTCAATCACTAGAATTCGCACTGGAACCTCATTCGTTAAGCTGGTTTTTAGCGCTGGCGCCGAGAAATATCGTGTCATTCACAGTGGTCAGACTGCACGCCAGGCGAGCGTCATGCACTGCTTCGTACTTATCTGCACACCAGGTGCTCGCTCGCGCCAGCGTTCTGCCGGCCATCTTCGCTTGCCCTGGACAAAATTCGGGTGACGAGCTCCGGAGGGTTGCAGGTGGCTGTTGGCTGGTTTGGCTGCAGCTCCTGTCGCTTCGGCTGCGCCACCAATACCGCTCCCACTCCGACCGAGCACCCCGCTACCTTAGCGCGCTGTTCCTGACTGACATCGGAGCCATTACCTGCCTGCTCCGTGTCGATATGCCTGTGCCTTACCCGCAGCCGGCAGCGTGCCTGCGCGGTCGGCAACACCGACGTGATGCGCGCTGATCGCGCCCACGGCGGTAACACGTTCAATTGCCTCGCCATACGACCCTTCCCTGCGTCTGACCGGATTTAACAATTGGGAAATGTAGACGCGAACCTCCGGAGCAGCAAGCCATCCACAAAAAGGCCCAAGTGCGACACGCACTTGGGCCAAAAGTTCATCCCGATCACCGTCACTGCCGAGAGCGGAGCCACGGTTGGCAGAGGCTAGCGAGCGAAGGATTAGATTTTAGTTAAATTTTCGATAAGCCCGCGAGGGGGCAGATCAATGGACCGACTGTTCCAGGTGCTGGATGATCGCCGCCGCCACATCGACGCCACAGACCCCTTCCACGCCCTCCAGCCCGGGGGTGGAATTGACCTCGAGCACTAGCGGACCGCGCTTGGAGCGAATGAGGTCGACCCCGGCCACCGCCAGGCCCAGCGCGCGCGCCGAGCGGACCGCGACCTCCTGCTCCTGCTCGGTGGCCTGCGCCACTGCAGCGGTCCCGCCCAGGTGCAGGTTGGAGCGGAAGTCGCCCTCGGCCGCCTGCCGGCGCATGGCCGCAACGACCCGGTCGCCGACCACGAAGCAGCGCAGGTCCGCACCGTCGGCTTCGCCGATGAACTCCTGCACGATGAAGTTGGCATAGAGCCCACGCAGTGCCTCGACCACGCCGCGCGATGCGCTGGCCTTTTCGGTAAGGATCACCCCGGCGCCCTGGGCGCCTTCGTTCAACTTCACCACATGCGGCGGCGGGCCGAGCATGGACAACAGGTCCTGGGTATCGTCGGGGTTGTCGCCGAACACAGTGACCGGCATGTCGATGCCCTGCGCGGCCAGCAGCTGGTGTGCACGCAACTTGTCGCGCGAACGCAGGATGGCGTCGGAGGGATTGGGCGTGTAGGTGCCCATGAATTCGAGTTGGCGCAGCACCGCAGTGGCGTAGCGCGTCACCGAGGCGCCGATGCGTGGGATCACCGCATCGAACCCGGTGATCGGCTTGCCCTTGTAGTGCAGGCTGAAACCGTCGGCAGCGATGCGCATGTAGCAGCGCAGCGGGTCGAGGATGCGCACGGTGTGACCACGCTTGCGTGCGGCTTCGATGAGCCGCCGGGTCGAGTACAACTTGCTGTTGCGCGAAAGAATGGCGATTTTCATCGCAGCAGGGACACGGCGCGGCCTGGACATGGTCGGAGTCTGATGACGAGGTGACCCAAGTCCACGCATCTGCCGGTCGCACGCGAGCAGGATGCAATGCCCTGCTCGCGCCGCGTGACCCGGTATGCGACGGCCCCGAGGATGGAAACGCGCAAGCGCTTCGGCGGTGTTGCAGCAACGCAAACGCTGCGCAGCCTCAACCGGATCGATGCTAGCAGGGCGCGCGCGCAGCGCTCAAGCAGCACGCGCCTTTCGACTCGGTCGACGCCCCGCAGCTGGCGCATTGCAGGTCGCGGCGTATCGTGCATCACCTGCTCGCTTGCGGCTGCCATCAGTGACGCACAAGCGAGCGCCACCGCTCCACTGCGTGACAATGTCCTTGACGACGCACGGCCTCGAGGCCCGCCCTCACGCCGCACCCGTATTGCCGTAACGCGTTTTGCACAGTTGAAACCGCAATGCTTGAGTCTCCTCAATGCCGGCACGCCGGCGCACCCGAGACTCTCCATGCGACGTCCAGCAAGCGCGGCTTATGCCAACCCCTCCCGCATCCGTCAGGGGCGCCCGTTCCCCCGCGGTGCCGTCTTCGATGGCAAGGGCACCAACTTTGCGCTTTTCTCCGCGCATGCCACACGTGTGGAACTTTGCCTGTTCGACGAACAAGGCAACGAAACCCGCGTTGACCTTCCCGAATACACCAACGAAATCTGGCATGGCTACCTGCCCGATGCAAAACCCGGTCAGCGCTACGGCTACCGCGTGCATGGCCCATACGAGCCGACCGAAGGCCATCGCTTCAACCACAACAAGCTGCTGCTCGACCCGTATGCGCGTGAGCTGGAAGGTGACCTGATCTGGGCCGACGAGCTCTATGGCTACACCGTCGGCCATCCGGACGGCGACCTGAGCTTCGATGAACGTGACAGCGCGCCTTTCATGCCCAAGTGCGTGGTGGTCGAAGACACCTACGATTGGGGCGACGATGCACGCCTGCTCAAGCCGTGGAACGAGACGGTCATCTACGAAACCCACGTGCGCGGCTACACCATGCGCAACCCGCAGGTGCCCGAAGCGGTACGTGGCACGTTTGCCGGCCTGGCGCAGCCGCAGGTGCTGCAGTACATCAAGGACCTGGGCATCACCGCGGTCGAGCTGCTGCCGGTACACGCCTACCTGGACGACCAGCATCTGCTGGACAAGGGTCTGCGTAACTACTGGGGCTACAACACCATCGGCTTCTTCGCACTGAAGTCGCGCTACCTCTCCAGCGGCCATCGCGATGAATTCCGCGACATGGTCAAGGCCATGCACAAGCAAGGCCTGGAAGTGATCCTGGACGTGGTCTACAACCACACCGCCGAAGGCAGCGAGCTGGGTCCGACACTCTCGTTCAAGGGTATCGACAACGCCAGCTACTACCGCCTTGCCGAAGACAAGCGTTACTACATCAACGATACCGGCACCGGCAACACGCTGAATCTGAGCAATTCGCGGGTGATCCAGTTCGTCAACGATTCGCTGCGCTACTGGGCCGGCGAGATGCACGTGGACGGCTTCCGCTTCGACCTAGCCACCATTCTTGGTCGCGAGCCTAGCGGGTTCGATCAGCGCGGCGGCTTCCTGGATGCCTGCAACCAGGACCCGCTGTTGTCGGAGGTCAAGCTGATTGCCGAGCCGTGGGACTGTGGCCCGGGCGGCTACCAGGTGGGCCACTTCCCGCCGGGCTGGTCGGAGTGGAACGACAAGTTCCGCGACAACGCGCGCGAATTCTGGAAAGGCGAAGACGGCAAGCTGGCCGAGTTTGCCACCCGCTTTACCGGCTCGGCCGACCTGTTCGATCGCCGCGGTCGCCGCCCGTGGGCGTCGGTGAACTTCATCACCGCGCATGACGGCTTCACCTTGCGCGACCTGGTCAGCTACAACGAGAAGCACAACATCGACAACGGCGAAGACAACCGCGACGGCTCGTCCAACGATGGCTCGTGCAACTACGGCGACGAAGGCGAGACTGACAACGCCGACATCCTGCAGATCCGCGAGCGGCAGATGAAGAATCTGCTGGCCACGCTGCTGTTGTCGCAGGGAACGCCGATGATGCTGGCCGGCGACGAGCGTGCGCAGTCGCAAGGCGGCAACAACAACACGTATTGCCAGGACAATGAAATCACCTGGCTGGACTGGGAAAACGACCCCACCGATGGCCGTCTTACCGACTTCGTCAAGGCATTGACCCGGTTGCGCAAGCGCTACCCGATCCTGTCGCGTGGCCGCTTCCTCAACGGGCAATACAACGAAGAAGCCGGCCTGCGCGACCTCACCTGGCTCAATCCGGGCGGCACCGAGATGGAGGATGCGCACTGGACCGACGCAGGCGCGCGTTCGGTCGGTTTGCTCCTGGAAGGCAAGGCGCAGACCTCCGGCGTCAAGGAGCTGGCCAACGACGACACCTTGTTGATCGTGATCAATGCCTACCACGAGGGCGTGACCTTCACCCTGCCCTCCACCGACGAGCCGGTGCACTGGAAGCTGGTGCTGTCGACCGACGAGGCGCTGGAGGTGGACATGATGCCGGCAGGCGCCAGCGAATTCCTGGCGCCGCCGCGCAGCGTGTCGGTGTTCGAGTGCAAGAGCGACCAGTAAAGCGCTTTTGCTGATGTGGCTCGCTGTCTGCCGGGAGGTGGGCAGCGAGCTTTTTTATGCACGGGGAACGGTCATAAGGCTCTGGAGCTGGTCAGCTAACCGCTCACGCACGATCCAACGTTAGTCATCCGGCTTCGAACCTGGCCAGAGCGGCATTGCACAGCCGCGCATCATCGATGCGCGAATGATGTGCGCTCCAATCCCTGCGCTGATGCAATCGCCAAGCCACTCCCCCAGCGCCGATGGGGCACCCAGGCGTATTGCGTAACGAGATCCACCGGGCCTGCATACGCAACGGTGAAGGCCACAGCAAGTCAGAACGTGTTCGACGAATCCGCTATCCGGTTGACTGAAGACTCAACCCGGATACAGCGGAAAACGCTTGTCCGGATGCTTGGACTTCCATTCCTTGTAGGAACTGGTGCCTTCCCACGCCTTGAACGCCCGCGGGGTGCGGCCACGCCCGGACCAGGTCTCGCCCGAGTGCGGAAGCCAGTATTTGGCGGCCACTTCACCAGTGGAGGTCAGCGGCCCCTTGGACTTGCCGGTCATTGCCAGCGAGGCGATCTGGGATTTCTGCTTTGCATTGAACCGGCTGCCGAACTGGGTCAGTACTTCGACCACCTGGTCGAAGGCTTCCAGGGTCTGGGCATACTTGAGCTGAGCTTCTTCCTGCTCAAGCTTGCGCAGCTCTTCCAGCAATTGGGCTTTGGCGGCAGCTGAGGATGAAGCGGGCGGAACCTGGCGCATTGACAAAACTGAGGTTGGGCGGGTCAACGAGTATTGCCGCTATGCCGTCCAGCGTAAAGCGCCTGGCCCTTCCGGGTCGGCTTGCGCTCAGCCATGCCGCAGCAAGGCGTGTTCACGGGCCATGGTCAGCACCGGCCCGATGCGTCCGGCCCGAATCAGCTCGCTGCAATGCTTGCCGACAAATTCCACCCGGGGGGCGGTGAACCATTGCACCACCCGGTCCAGCTGACCGGCGTTGATCGACCACGCGTGGCAGACCGTTTCGCCCAATTCTTCCACCCCGATCAGTCCCATGTGGCGAATCTGTTCGGGGTCGAGCTTGAACATTTCGAGCACCTTGCCGGCAGTGTCAGGCGTGCGCGGGATGCAGGCCTTCGCCGGCAGCCCCGGGCGATGGGCGATCGAGGCCGCCTGCGCGGATTCGGCGCGACGCATGCCCTTGATCAGCGCACCAACCAGCTGTGAATGAGTCGTTGTCATGGTGACCGCCAAATGATGGGGACACTATGGCTGCCAACTCGCGCTTGCTCAATCAGGAGCTTCCTGACTGCCAGGAAGGAAATGACGAAGCTGCAGTGCCATTTTTACCGGGAAAACCGCCTGCAATCGTCGTCATTGCAACTCGTTCGACGGGACGTGTGGCACACGCATCATGCCCGGATGGCACAACGCCGAGCCACAACGCAGCGACCCGCTCGCAAGGAAAACGCACCAGCACCATCCGCGCGCAGCTCTGCCAGCGCCATCGCCGCCCAGTGCGCCTGGACAGGCCACGGGCACCCGAACCTCGAAGGACCAAAGGGGCCGCCAATCTGCCCGACGTCACCGCGGCGCACATCTTCGCTGCGCCCGACCTCAGCCCTGCAGGACCTTTTCGATCTCCTTCAAGGTGCGCTCGTAGGAGGCGCGCTCGGCTGCGCTCAGAAAACCCTGCTGACGGACAAGCTTGGGAACCTCCACCGCCATCTTCGATAGTTGCGCGTTCATGGTTCTTGCCTGACGCCCGGTAATCGCGTTGCTCTTGCGCGCGTCTGTAATCGCGCTCTGCAAGGTCTCGACACGCTCGGCAAAATACAGCTGTTGCGCGCGATTGACGCGCCAGTGATCGCTGGCATAGTCCGCCTCCAGACCGCTCCCGCGGACCGATTGGATGAATGCCTGATCGGCGGTGAAGGTTCCACTCAAGGCCTGCACGCGCTTGTCCTGCAGCAGCGAGGGATCCACCTCCACCGCGCATCCCGTCTGGTGGGCCAGATCCTGCAATCGTTCGTCCAGCCGCTGCGCCGACAGCGCAAGCGTAAACGGCCCAGGCTGACAGGCAGCCATGACCGGCCCGGCACACATAACAGCACCCACTGCAATGACGATCGAGGACAAGCGACGGCGAACAGCAGACATGACAGCACCCGAAACACACGGACATCCGTGCGAGGCCAACGCTAGACGCTCCACTCCGAACGGAACCGGAATCAACCGCGCCCCGCCGCCAGGGTGCGGAGATCGCCGATGACGTGGTTGGCCTGCACCTACGCGCTGCTCAGGCCCGGAAGCCCGACCACCCAGCTCCCGGATGCGCACTGCCTCAAGCCACGCGCCAGATGCCCCGATCCATGCCAGACGAAATCCTGCGCTCCCGGAACTCTGCGATGACACCAGGCGGCAAGGGCGGCCTGGCCCGCGAGCACGCCGGACGACGGCGCCGATACGTTCCGATGACTCCTTGCAAGAGTCTCGGTGACGTCAGCCACAGCTCGACCATACAGCGTGCATCACACGCCTACGTCGGTGGCAACCAAAGATCTTCAAGGGAATGTCGATGACCCAACCACACGCCATTGCGGCAGTGGAGCGGGCGATGGGAATCGAACCCACGTCAGTAGCTTGGGAAGCTACAGAATTTATCTTTCACATCAATGGCTTAAATGGATTTAATGCTCCGCAAACCGTGGCTTGATTGGCAATAAATCCCCGTGTTTGCGATACGATCGTGACGATTTGCGGAGCGCTGTATCCACCCCTGAGACGGCGATCGGTCAGCCTGCCTGCATGCCTCGCCGTCCCCTCCAACCCGCCTGCCGCTGGGTCCATGTCTCCGCCAATGAAGCGCTGATGCACTTCAACTTCGGGTCCGTCGCTCATGTGACCCCGGGGCAGATATGGCTGCGCTGGCGTGGGATCACCATCAACGAGCCTCATCGCGGCAGCCTGCTTCAGGGAATGCGTTTCGCTGAGCGATGGATTGCGGCGCGGACCGGCCTGCCGGGTGTCAGGAAGGCCCCACGCCGTCGACCAGACGATAGCCAGCGGTGGCTCCTGCTTGCCGGTTGGCCGGCTAGGAAGTCGATCGGCCAAGCAATAAGGTATCGAGGTAGCTGCCAGGAGGACCTGATAGCTATGGAAGCGTCCCACCTGCCGCCCTACGTCCTATCCAACGATGCCTGGCCGTGAGGCACGTGCCCATGGCGAATCAGGCAGACAGTTCATCAACACATCACCGCCGGCGGCGCCGCTTGGTGAAAGTCGCCGGATCGAGTTCAGGATGGGCACGTGCAGCCGCTGCGGCAGCCATCTGCAGCCGGGAGGACTCAACCTTGTTGTTTACCTCGCTCTTCGCTATCCCATGCCACTTCAATAACCATGCGTTCGCATAGCGAAGAGCGCCAGCCTCAGTTGCCATGCGGCGTTGCACGGTAGGCCCTTCACTGTAGGCGCGCGTCCGTATGAGGACAGTTCCATCCTCCTGAGCGTGGATTCGAATTACCGGTATGCCCTCGTAGATCAAATCCAGCTGCTCCTCCCACCGCTTCCAGTGCATAGCTGGGTCAGGAGAAACCGGCACTCGGTCATCCTCGGCGCTCATGCCGCCAGCCGATGCTCGTAGAACGGATGTCGCTTGTCGTCGAAGATCGCCTGCAGGGCCTGGAGGTTGGCCGGATCCGGATTGAGCCACGCGTCGACGTGCTCGGGCTTGATGTTGATGATGGTCCGGTCGTGCCCCACCGCTGCCACCTCGGGCTCAGGCTCATCGGTGATGGCCGCGAAGCTCAGCAGGTCCGGCTGCTCGCCGGCGGGATCTGTCCAGCGGGACCACAGGCAGGCCACCAGCATTGGCTCGCGGTCGCTGGGCTGGAACTGCACCACACGGTTCTTGCCGTCGGGCCCCTCCACGTTCTCGTAGAAGCGGCCGACGACCACCAGGCCGTGGGTGTAGCCGAACTGCTCCCGCCAGAAACCCTGCAGGTTGTCCCGGCGGGCGTTGTACGTACCGGGATACTTTGTGTCGTAGATCGGGGGCTTGCCAGCAGGGCGGCACTGGTAGCGCATCGGCTTGATGACGCGCTGGCCGCCCTCGGAGATGATCACCGGTGCGTAGTAGCCCGGGAAGATGCGGTAATCCCGCGCCTTGGGCTCGGTCCGCTGCAGGTCCGCGATGCGGCCCTTGATCTGCTCGATCTTGGTGGTGGCGATGCGCTGGTCTGTCGCCGCCCTCTTGGTCGGCTTGCCGCTGGCCAGCACCCGCTCGGCGTCTGCCAAGCGCCGGGCCTGCTTGAACAGCTCCTGCTCCAAGGCCTGCATGTCCTCGGCGTCCCACACGGCCAGCTCTGCGGCGATTGCGGCCACGCCGCCCTCCCCGCCCGCGCGAAATGCATCGTCCATCGCCTTCGGGGTCCTTGGCCGCTTCTCCGCCTCTCCCTGCCTCAGCCACAGCTTCGAGAACTCCTCGATCGACATGATCGCGCCGAAGTTGCGCACCAGCTTCCGGTAATCGGCCTGGATCTCAGCGGAGTAACACATGGCGGTCCCTCAACAGTCGCGGTCGCCGTTTTCCAGGCCATGCCAGGCCAGGATCTCATCGAGCCGCCGGGAGACGAATTGGGCATCGTCGCCCGTGATGGCGCCGTCCTCAATGACGTCCGCCATGCCCGCGAAGGCCTGCCAGAAGTGGCAACGGTCGGGGCTGCTCTTCAACAGCGCCGGCACCGCAGCGTCGAGGTTTTCCAGATGCGTCTTGAGTTCGGGTCTGTCCATCCGGCCAGTATCGGCTGACCCGTCTCACCGCTTGAGACGCAGCCCCGTAGACTGCGATCCATGGACACGCCCAGCCTCTTCGAACAACTGCAGCAGCGGCTGGCGTGCGCCTCCGAACCGCTCGAAGTGCTCAATCAGTTCGAAGCGGAGCTGCTGTATGCGTTCCCAGCCGAGGCGGCCGCTGTCATTGAGTTGGTTGCTTCCTGGGGTCATCGCCTCGGCGTTCTGACGCGCGAGGACATTGAGGGCTTCGTGTAGGAGCCGGGCCGGCGCTGCTCGGGCGCCATGCGGGTGAGCGGCCTATGGCCCCGCATCCGGCAAGGGTAGATTGGCACCGATATGGGGTTTCACATATCGGGCGGTGCCGCACAAGCGGGTCGGATTTTTCCTCATCCGCAGCTGTGCACCGGGCCTGCAAATGAACGTTTTTTCCGAAGCGCTCGCCAAGCATCTTGGCACTGCGCCGAGATGATCTCGCGCCATCGGCACAGGCCGGTGCAGCTGATCCGGAGAAAGTGATGCACCCATTCCTCGCCACCGCCGCTGTGGCGCTTCTCGGCACCACCCTGCCCGCCCTCGCCCATGACCCGCTGCCGATGAAGTTCGGCCAGACCACCGAACTGCATCAGGAGATATCGGCCGCCGGCGAGAGCCTGGATGCCTTCGTCACTCGGATCGCGCCGCGCGCCCGCGCAGCCTCGGTGAGCAGCCGGTCTGTCGTGTGCGGCGAGATCCTGGGCGCTGGGCCTTACACGCTGACGCTCAAGACAGACGGGCGGCAGGATTGGTGCGAGGTCCCGAAGACATCAGCGCCATACGTCCTGGTCAACGCCATCGCCAAAGATGCGCGTGAAGACCACATCCCAGCTATCTACGCGCGCCGCCCCGGCTACCTGATTACGCCGTGGAGCATCAAGTTCCAGGGCCGCGCCGGCGTGCGGCGCGTGCCCGACGCGCCAACTCACTGATTGCAGATGTTGGGCAGCGATTTACCTGCATAGATCCGTCAACATCTGATTCCGCGGGCAATCACAGCCGCATGCACTGATCGCGCGGCTGAGACCTTACCCGCCTACTCTCGCCGGGCACGGCTGAAAAAATAGCCTGCTGCCAGCAAGGCAGCCAGGCCCACGTACAGTCCGATCCGACCATTGGCTTGGCGAGCCTCAAGCGCGCCTTGCGGGGTCACGACTGCTTTCCCATTCAGATCAAGTCCCCAAAGCTCTGGATCTGCCTGGTCGCCGCTGTAGGTCACGCGTACCTGCCCCCCCCTTCTTCATCTCATTCCACAGCGCATCGATGTTCGGTAGCACACTCGGATATTCGAACTGCCCCGCATCAGACTTCAGCGTGAAGCGCACGCTTTGAAGGCGCATTTTCCGTTGAGTCGCTTCTGCATCGGCAACGATGCCTCGCGATTCCTTCAGGTCACTGGGAATGTTCGAAGGCTGGCCAAAATACGAAATAGCACTGCCAATAGTGATTGCGAAGCAGAGTGCGGCGATGATCATGAAGCGAGTTTTGTGCGATTGCATCCCGATGTCCGAGTCAAGAAAGCGCCGCGATCCTGCGGCGGCGCGAATTTTTCCTTGATCGGCTTGGATCGTCAATCGACCATTGGTCACACTTCACGCTCGTCCGCCCGAGGCCGCAGCGCGAGCTACGGCGCATCGCTCATGCTGCAGACCGTTCCGCGTTCGCCAGACTGGCAGCGATCGCGTTGTCAGTAGCCGCCTTGATCAGCGCCTGGAGCTTCCAGCCGGCCAGCTCCTGCGTCGCCCCCGCACCGGGATAGCGGATTGCGTAAGTCGGCGCGATCAGGTCGGCGATCGGCGCCGCCAGCACACCGAGGACCGCCCCGCGGTCCTCGACCTGGAACGTGACGGTGCCTGTGTCGTTGATCGGGTTCCAGACGATCGTGATGTGCTGCGCGAGCGGGTCTGCATCCGGGTCAGGCGTCACCACGTTTGCATCGTAGGCAGTTCGTGTGGCCGCCTTGATACCCAACAGCAGATGCACGCCGGGCTCGGTGACCCTCTCGCCAGGGATCTTGATGGGCTGCCCGGTAGACGGATCGACTTCGGTAGTCGCCGGCGCGGCTATCTCGTAGCTGCGACCGATCAAGTCGCTGATCTGCACGGTGAGCACGCGCAGAAATGACCGCTCCAGCGTCTGCATCCAGCCATCCGGATGCGGCTTGGTGGTCATCTGCTCGAGGTGGAACTCGACCGGCCCGTCGTTGGTGGCCGGGTCCCATCGGATCTCGATGCGGGGCGACACGATCTTGGTCTGCGTGCCGAAAGTAGGGTTTTCGCTGATGAGCATGGTCAGTATCCAGTGACGTCGAGGATGGGAGCGCGCACCCAGGCCTGGCCGTAGTTGCCAGGGGGCGGCTGGGGGGTGTTGTTGGTGCCGGTGCGCAGATCCTGGGCGGTATCGATAGCGGCGATCGACGCTACGTTGCCGTTGATGTTGACCACGCCTTTTCGCCACATCACCTGCACTTGCCACTGCGGGCCGCCACCGACCAGGCCGCCGATGGCCAGCATGATGTTGCCGGTGGAGCCAGCCAGCGCTGCGTAGGTCCGGCCCGCCGGCAAGGTGATAGACCCGCCTTGATTGGCATTGCCCTGCAGGAGCGCCCGCACCTTCATGTACTTAAGCGTGGCGTCGAAGTGCACCTGGTCCGTGTCGGGGTTGGTGATCACCAGATAGTCCCGACGTCCAAAGTTCGGCTCGTCGAAGACGTAGGCGGTAAAGCTGCCGCTGGTGGTGAAGCCGGTGAACGTGAAGATGTTGCCGCTTTGTGTGCGTGTCGCAAGCGCAGCGTTGCTCTCCCCCAGAAACGCGAGGGCCGGATTGGTGCCGGCGACAGTCAAGCTCCATGTTTTGAGCACGCCGCTACCGGTGGGCGTGATCGTCTGCTTCGACGCCAGCGCCAAGTTTTTCCATGCCTCAGAGATGACGACGCGATTTGGGCCGGCCTCGAAGATTGCGTAGGCCATCAGAACCTCCCGTAGAACAGCGTGCCGCCGGCGCGTGCCGTCAACGTTGCCGAAGGCGACACCCAGCTGATGGTGTTGCCGTCGTCACTGAAGTACGGCAGCAAGCTGTTGCCTGCGCCGCTGTCGGCCACAAACCAGTAGTACAGCTGGTTGGCACTGCCGGTGACGGGCACCGGAACAGACCCATTGCTGCCGCTGGCAATCGTGATCGCGCCCATGTGCTGCGTGAGTAGATCAGAGTCGGGCTGATCGGTGATCTGCAGCAACACGACGCCCGTGTCGGCGTCGTTGATGATCAGGACGTTGGTCATGTCACTCCGTATCCGAGTGCCACCACACGGCGGCCGTTGGGCGCATAGGCGTAGAACCTCCCGCCAACAAACTCGTTGCGGCCGCCGCCAGGTGTCGCGCCGATGATCTCCACCACGTCGGCCGAAAACGTAATCTTGCCGATGGTCCCGTTGTTGACCGACCGCATTCCAATCACCCGATTATTGACATCCAAGGCCCACGTGTACGACGCCTCATAGTTGGCGACGCCGTTTTCCACACTGGTGATCCTGGTGGTCATCGATTGAGTGACCTGAGCGAACTTGGCCTCGACGCCCTGACTACCTGGGCTGTATGCCGACGGAGTGCTTCGCCCTGCAGGCACCTGCTCGACCATCAGTTGCGAGTACCAGGCGTAGGGCCGAGCCTCCGCGGTGAATAGCACATGCAGGCCGACTCGCAGGTATGCGGCGCTGGCCGGCATATCGGCAATCACAAACTTACGCGGCAAGTTGGACAGCGCAGGATTGGTGACCGCAGGGGGCGGCACCGTCTCGACGTAGGATTGCGCGATGAATCCTTTATTGCGGTCGTACCACGCCAATACCAGCTGCGCGTTACACCGGAACGCGTTGACCACACTGCTCACGATGTAGCGCTTGCCCGGTTCCACTGCAACGTAGGGCCCCACGGTCTGCGTTACGTTTCCCGCGCCGACCACACCGGGATAGGTCACCATCATCCCGCTGAGGCCAGTCGGCAAATAGAAATTGCCGTCGCCAATGCTGCCGTTGTTGGCCACCACCACGATCGGCAAGCCCGATGTGTTGATGCTGATCGTCCAGCCGATGTTGTCTGCCTCCAGGCTGGAATTTGGCAGCAGGTTGCCGCCTCCACCGGTCTGGCTTCGCACGGAAGTGATTGCCGTGGATTGGCTGGTGACCTCGTTGCCAATCTGTGTCACCTGCGTTTGCAACGCCTGCAACGCGCTGGAGTTGGCCTTGCCCGCTAGCGTGGACTGCACGGTGCTGATCAGCTGCGACAGCGACGAGATGTTGTTCTCGGCTTGGGTCAGCCGCGTGTTCATCGCCTGAACTGCCGACCCATCCGCTTTGCCGGCGAGGCTCGACTGCACGCCGCGCACGTCTCTGGCAACAATCTCCAGCTCTTGCTCGATCTGCTGCACGTCGGTCGTGACCTGCTGCATCGCCACACCGATCGCACCCACCGCCTCGGCGAGGCTTGCGTATTGCCCGATGGATGTCCAATAGGCCGTATCGGTGATCGCAGTGCCGATCGGCACCTCCTGCTTGGCCACGTACAGCCCACCGGCGTGCTTGACGATCGAGCCGGCCGGCCACGCCTGATCCACCCACTCCGGTGCCTCTACCAGCGCCTGCAGGTTGGCCAGATCCTGGGCCTGCTCCAGCAGCTGCTGGGCGAGCTCCTGATCACGCTGCGCCGCCTCGAGGAACCCCTGGCGGATCTCCTCGGTGGTTTGGTCGATCGCCTGCTGCATTTCCTCCTGCAGCTCGCCCAGGTTCTTGCCGAGCGTCTTGGTGACGTACTTGGCCGCCACCGACAGCGTGCCGTTGGTGTTGCGCGCGCGGATAGCGAACGTCCACTTGCCCGAGGCCGGGATAGGCGAGTCGAATGCACCGGTGTGATAGCCGCTGTCGCCGACCGGCGTCATGGCGTCCCACGCCGGCATCGGAGCGCCCTGCTCCGGCGCCGCGGTGTAACGGATCTCCGCACCAGCCAGGTTGGCCGAGCGGATGGTGTCGTTCCAGAAGCCCCAGGTATAGCGCCGGATGCCGCCGGAGATCTCCTCCACATCGAACAAGTCGTAATTCACCGGCGGCGCGTCGGCGCCGATCGTCGTGAAGATCAGCGAGGCACCGATACCCATCTGGCCCTCCGGGCCGAACGGGCGCACGTTGATCGTGTAGGTGCCGGCGCGCGGGATGCGCCACCGCGCCGTGCGGGTGCGCGTCTGCGCCACTTCCTGCAGCTCGCCGTTGCCATCTGACGCCGAGGCGTAGACCACGGCGTGATCGAACGGGCCGGTGATGTCGAAGGTCGCCACCAAGTCCGTCGCGGTGACGTCGCCGATGGTGACCTGGTCCTCGCTGATCACCAGGTTGCTGACGATCGGCCGCGTGGCCAGGGACGAGCCGCTCTCCGGCCGGATGTACTGGCCGGTCTTGACGAAGATCCAGAACCTTGCGTCTTCCGGCACCACGCTGATGCTGGCGCCCTTCAGATCGCTCTCCGGCTCGATCGCCACGACGCGCACGCGCAGGCCCGGCGTGGCCTTAAAGTCGTAGATCCACACCGTGTCGTGGGCCGGATTGTCCTGCCAGCCGCCCTGCACCATTGGATCGTCGTAGCCCTCGCCCGGTAGCGGTGCGTCATCCGGCCATTCCTCGACCAGCTGGATGGTGTCGGTCGCCTCGGCGAAGTTGCGCACACGGAACGTGCGATAGACCGCCTCGCCTGGGATGCGCAGGCCGATGAACGCGCTGCGCGCATCCGGCGGCGGCACCGGCTCGTCCAGCGTCAGCGTGACCGTGCCAAGCAGCGGGCTGCGCTCGGCGGAAACGATGCGCCCGCCGAAGCCCCACTGCGTGAGGTCATGCGAGATCGACAGCACCGACCAGCGGCGCCAGGACAAATACTGCAGGTCCTGGGCGAAGCCGATGTCCTTGTACTGGAACAAGCTCTGCGCGAGATGGTAGCGCGCCATCTCGACCGCATGCGCCTCACGGCCAATGCCCTCACCGGTTAGGCGCGCCGGGTTGAGCATCGTCTCGACGCCCGGCGCCGGCACGCGCAGGGTCTCGACCTTGTTGGTGGTGCTGTCGAAATAGCTGTACTCGATGCCGTCGGCAGCGCTAGCCAGCGTGTAGTCGACGCTGAAACTGCCTTTCTTCATCTCAGCCATGTTGACCACGCCCGACAGCGGCTGCTCGTCGGCGGCCCACACCACCGACAGTCGGCCCCCGGCCCAGGTGGTCTGGCCCATACCAGCCAGGGCGATCGCCTGTAGCACTTCGTCGTGCGTGCGCTCTTCTGTCAACCAGTAGTCGTAGGTGTAGCCATTCGCTTCGCAGTGCGCCATGAAGCCCTGCAGCGACTCGATATCGATCTCTTCATCGCTCTTGCCCATGCCGGCAATGAGCTTGCCGTCTCGGTCGTAATAGCCGCGGGCGTACTTGAGGATGTGCGCCCCGTTGTTGCTGGTTTCCTCGCTCACCCAAGTGCCGTTACGCCACAGCGGGATCGGTGCGGCTATGGCTTCGTAGCGGAGCTCGTCAGGTTGACCATTGAGCTGGCCGGTCGCCTTCATGATGACGGCGTCGCGCGATATGCCGGCGTAGGTTGCGGTGTCGGCCTGCACGCTACCCATGGTCGACCACTGGAAGTCGTTACGCTGGGTGTTGTCGCCCTCATAGTTACCCAAGCCCAGGATGCGCACGCGCACGTCGTACTGGCCCTTGGCCACATCCGCCGACAGCGTGGCGCGTTTGCTGACGTCCAGCTTGTCGCTGGTGTACGTCTGCGTGGCCAGCGTGGCCCAGATGCCAGTGCCCGCCGGCGCGTACTGCACCTGAACGGTTTCGGAGACGTTGTAGGCCTTGCCCGAGGTGCCCATACCGCCCAGCACGTATTCCAGGTTGATCTGGATGCGCACCGTGTCGGCGCTGGTCGTGCGGGTGACGAAGTCGGCCGTATCCGGCAGCTCGCCACCGTCGATGGTGTCCACGTTGCTGTAAAGCGGTATCGCTTCCTCCGGCATCTGGCTATAGCCGGAGTGGTAAACGCTCACACCTTCATAGCTCGACAGCGGCGTGTCGGCGTTCGAGAACGTGCCCACGCGGCCCACACCGATGCCCGGCGTCAGCACCATGCCGATGTACTGATCGTCGCCCTCATACCAGGTGTAGGGCTTGCTGGCGATGTCGGGCGCGATGCGGGTGCGGCCGAACAGCAGGCCTAGCGGCTCATAGGGGCGCATGCGGTTGCGCGGCGCACCTAAGCTGTAGACGGTGCCCGCGGCGCTTGGTCCCGCCGGGCTTTCGACTTTCGGCCCCAGAACCTTATTGATGACCAGCGAGCCCGCGACAAACACCGCCGAGGCGAAAATTGCGCCCGCGGTTCCGCCACCAAACGCAGCTGCAGCAGCACCGCCGGCACCGGCGATGCCGAAGGTGAAGTAGGTCAGCGCGATCATCGCCACGATGTACAGCGCGTTCCTGCCGACGGCGCCGCGGACCTCTATGACTTGCCCATCCTTCGGATAGACGTAGGCCCACAGGTGGCGGGGCACAACTCGGCCGCCGATGGACACCGTCCATTCGCCCTGGTCCAGATCGATCACGTGCCGGTGCAGAAATTCGCACAGGCGCTCGCCAGGCTGCAGATCCATCGCAATGTGGCGCTGCCCTTCCAGGGTGACCGGGTGGGGCGTCAGCACCAGCTGGCCGTCACTCGCAGGTGTGGTCATCAGACCCATGTGTAATACCCCTCGATCCTTGCGCCGTAATCCGGCAGCTCGCGTGCCCGGTGCAGCCAGCTGCTGCCGAGCGCGCTGGTTGTGTGAAGCACCCAGCCCTCATGGGCCAGGTAGAAGAAGACGCCGACGTGCCCGGGCCGGCTTTGGCCCTTGTCAAACATCAGCACCAGGTCGCCATCGACCGGTGCAGCGGTCGGCACCGCGTAGACGCGCGATAGCTCACCCAGGGCCATCTGCCCCGCAGCACCGCGAGGACGCCGCGCCGGCATCTGCACCTCTCGACCGAACAGCTCGCGCTGCACCTGCACCACCAGATCGGCGCAGTCGTAGGTTTCGGCGTCGTAGGGGATGTTGAGGAACTTTTCTACATCGCTTGTCCGCATCAGAAGATCCCCGGCAGCACGTGTGGGTTCGCGCGCAGCTTCACTGCCTGTTGGCGCATGAAGAAATCCACGCCGATCTGCGCGGTGATCAGCGGGCCAGCTGCGCGCACCTGCGTCAGCGGCAGATAGAAGCGCCGCGCGATGACGTCAGGCTGCGTGCGGTCGGTGATCAGGTAGCGGCACATCACCATCTCATTGGGCTGCACGCGCTCGAGGTCATCGGTGATGCCACGGCCGACGTTGTCCAGCTCAAGCTGCGCGCGTGGCGTCTGCCCGGCCTGATCGGCTGGCGGTGTGAACCGAAACGGATACCCGACATAGGTGTTTCCGTTGCTCACCCAATCCTGCGTGTCGTTGGCGATGCGCAGCACCGCGCCGAACGAGGGTGCGGTCATTTCCAGCAGCTCCAGCGGTCCATCCGGATCCGTCACGCGCTGCCGGCGCTCGATAAAGTTGCTCATCGCCGATACTCCAGAACAGCCTGTCGCGTGCCCTGGGTGAACTGGGCATTGGCGGCCTGCAGGCGGCCAACGGCGCCACCCTTGAAGCGCGCCGAGATCTGCTTACGCGTGCGCGGATGCACCATGTCGAAGTAGCCGACGCGTCTGATTTCGTCGAAGTAAAAGTCGTCGAACGCGACCATCGATTCTGCCGTCAGGAACACCAGAGTGACCGGCAGCTCCACCATGACGCGCGTGTTGATGATTGCCTGCTTGGCTGGCCCGCGTTCCATTTCGGTGCGCTGCACGGACGGATCTGGCTCTTCGCCGAGATCAGTCGCAAGCAGCCGCACCCCTACAGGGAGAGTGGCCATCAGCGCTGCTCCCTCAGTCCGAAGCGAGACTTCGCAGCGACGGCCGTTCGTCCACCGCTCCCCATGTCATCAGCGATGATGTCGACGACGAGTTTCCGTAGCTCTCTGCCGTCAGGCGTCGTCGTCCGCTGCTCTCGCGTCTGCACCTGCCCACCTCCGTAATTGTTGATTTCGATCTTTGTCTCGGGGCTCGCAGAGCTGCCGCCGCCCGAAGCCATCGGCGCTGCCGGAACCACCTGGCCGCGGTTGCCCGGAATCAGATAGCTGCGGCCTCCCTGCTGGAACAGCTCGGGATCACCGCCTTCGCCCACCTCGTACAGAGAGCCCGGTGCAACCGGACCACCATTCGCGCGGCCGCCGCCGAAGCTCATCCAGCCACCGCCGGCGAAATCTCCTGCGTTGCTGCCGAAGTTGAGATTGCTGCCAGCGCCTGCCGAAGTACCGGTCCACGATCCACCTGCACCGCCGCCCGTCAGCCCGCCCATGACGGTGCCGAGCAGGCCGACCGCCGCCTGCTTTGCGGCATAGCGCGCGAGGTCGGCAATCATTGAGTCCACCAAGCTGCTGAAAGAGAACTTGCCGGTTTGCGCAAACTGCACGAAGGCGTCCTCCCACGAACTCAGGCTGTTGGCGAGGAACGACCCCGCCTGCTCCGACGCGTTCTGCGCGGCAAAGGCGTAGTCCTCCCACACGCGGGTGAAGCCGCTGCGCCAGTCACCGAGCAGCTGCATGCGCTGCTGCTGGTAATTGCGCTCGATGTCGAGCGAGCGCTCCTTGCTGGCCTCCAGCAGCGCGACCTCGTTCTGGTACTCGCCCTGACTGAGCGGGTTCTGTCCGCGCTGCTCCTTTTCCAGCTTCTCCCGCTCGCGCAAGTACTCGCGCTGGATGTCCAGCTGCCGTTGCAGCATCTGTGTCGCGTCAGCACCGCGGCCGATGCCCATCAGATCGACGTCCGACTGCTCCTGCCGTTGTTTCTCCAGCTGCGCCAGCCGCTCGGTCAGTGCCGCCTGCGCCACCAAGTCGCGCTGTGTCTGCTTCGCCTTCTCGGCCTGTGCATCGCTCGCCTGCAGCTGCGGGATCAGTGCCTGCAGCAGCTGCTTGCTCGCCGCCGTCATCGTGTTGGTCTTGTCGGCCAGCAGTTGCCGCGCTTGGATCACCATCCGGTCACTGGCCGACACCTTGTCGCCGCTGTCCGCCAGCTGCTGGTTGGCGGTAATCTGCCGCTGCACGCTGGCGATGAAGCTCTGCGCCGCGTTGTCGTCCGTGTTGGCCTTGCCGACGCCTTCCCGCTGGTTGAACTGCTTGTCGACTTGCGCATTGGATTGCGCGATGAGGCGCTGCATCGATCCGTCGAAGTGCCGGGCATCGCTGTCCGGCAGCTTGTTGTAAATCTCAATGATCTTGTTGAGCGCAGCCTGCTTTGCGGTCGCCCGATCCAGACCTGCCATTCGAGCGTTCAGAGCCTCGGAGGCGGCCTTTTCTGCCGCCTGGCTCTCCTGCAGCACCTTGTTGTAATCCTCCACCGCCTTTCGATTGTCCGGCGTCTCTTCGCTGATCGGCGCCGGCAGCCCGTACGGGTTACGCGCCTGCGCCGACAGCCGGCCCATCTCATCCTTCAGACCGGCCAAGAAGGCGAAGCCGGTGCGCGGGCCTGCGCTCGCCAGCTTTGCGATCCAGGAATCTTGCAGCCCGCTGTTGCGGCCCACATCCGTAAGCGCGCCGCCGAAGTTGACCAGAGCACCCCAGGCACCGCTGATCTCGTCCTTGAGGGTGCGCCACCCTTGCGCCATCCCCGGCATGATCGCTTCGGTCTGGTTCGCAACGTTGATGGATCGCTCGTAGTACAGCTGCAGCGCTTCGGCCACGGCCTCCTGCTGCCGCCCCTCCTCCTGCAGTGTGATGATTCGCTGCAGCTGCCCGGTGTTGAGGAAACCCTCCTGCTTGTTGAGCTCCACCAGTGCGTCGACCGGATCACGCGCGATGCGCTGGAACGCCTCGATCGTCTTGCTGGTCGCCTGCCCGGTGGACGCCTCCATGCGCGCGGCCGCTTCGGACACCATCAGGAACTGCTTGCCGGCGAACTGGCCCGACGCTGCAACCGCCGTGAGCGCATCCACAGCGCCGCCGCGCGTCACACCGGTGAGCTTGTCCAGATCCGACACCAGGCCGCGTAACTGACCGCCGCTGATGTCCGCGTTGCGACCGGTGAGGATCAGGTTCTTCTGGAAGTCGAACAGCTCGTCCTGTCCCTGCTTCAGCGCCACCACCAACGCGACTGCAGCGGCGGCCGACAATGTCATCGGGTTGACCATGCCCAGCACGTAGGACGTCACCGCCTTCGCTGCCGGGCCGATGCCGCCGAGCTGGTCCTTCAGCTGTCCGCCCTGCTGGATCGCCACCATCCAGATCGGCTGCCCACTCACGATGCTGGTGACGATGTCCGTCATCTGCGCCGGGATCATGCGCATCGCTGCTGCCGTCTGGCGCGCCGACATCGCGTACTGCTCGTTGGTGTTCTTCGACTTCAGCAAAGCCTGCCGGCTGGCCTCGATCTGCGCCTGGTACTGCTGCATCACCTGCGGCCTGATCAGGCCCAGGTCGCCGGCACGCTCCAGCCGCTCCTCCATGTCGGCCAGGCGATTGAGCCCGGCCACGGTGGGATCGATCTGCGCGAGCAGGCGCTTGAGGTTGAGTTCCTGCACCTCTGCCGCACGCGCCGCCTCCCTGGCTTGGTTGGTGGTGCGCGCCTCTGCCTCCTGCAGTGCGCGTGCCCGCGCGACCATGCGCTCCTGTTCCGTGCCAGCCCGGGATAGTGCCGCCGCCTGGTGATCGATGCCGGCGGCCGAGTCGCGTGCCGCCTCCGCCAGCGCACGGTCCGACACGTTGGCCGTGCTCTGCGCCTGCGCATACGCCATCGCCTGCTGCGCGACGCTGCGGTAGCGCGCCTCCTGTTGTTGTAGCTGCCGCTCCAGCTTCTCCGATGCGCTGGCGGTTGCCGCGGCACCGGCGGCGGCGTCCTTGCCTGCGGAGCTGTAGGCCTGCAAGCCGGCGGCAGTGCCGGCCAGCCGGCCCTCCATGGCCACCAGCGCGCTGACGATCTCGGCCTGTGCGCGGTTCATGCCCTGCAGCTCGGCAATGACCGTACCGGTACCGGCGCCAATGCGATCCAGTGCGCCGCCCAGGCGGTCGCCCAGCACCACCGCAGAGCGGTCAATCGAGCGCGACATCGACTGGAAGTAGCGCTCCAGCCGATCCGCGGAACCACTGGCCTTGTCCGCGGCGGCCGCGTTCTGGTCCAGCGCCTTCGTGCTTTCCACAAGGCCACTCGAATCGACCCGAAAGCCAAGTTCGGCGATATCCATCAATCAGCTCCAGGTGTTGCTCGGTTCGGGCGGCCGCTCACGGGCCGCTGCTTGTTCCTCGCGCACGGCGCGGAGGTAGGCGTCGTCCATCGCCATGAGCATTGCCACCTCATGCGGCAGGACATCGCAGCAGGCCAGCTGCTGCCACGCGCTCAGCTCGGCGTAGGACAGGGCCTCCGGGCCGCTGCCGCGCCGGCCCGAGAGCAGCCAAAACCACTCCCAGACGTGTGCGGCTTCTTCCGGCATGTCCACGTCCGGCGTCGGCTGCTCGAAGCGCGCATTGCGCGCGCGTCGCGTCTCGCCCTTCGCGTCCGGCATGTCGTACCGGACGGTCAGATAAGTGGCGTCAGCTATCCGCGTCTTCAGCGCTGCGAAAAAACTCGGCGCGGTTGCCCAGCTCCACCTCCAGCTGGTCGCCGATCCACGGCAGCTCCTTCAGCACCTTGCGCAGGGATTCGTCGGTCAGGGCGGGCTTCGCACCGTGGAAGGTCAGGTCGCCCAGCCATTCCCAGGCGCCAACCGAGGCGACCAGCATGTCGGTTCGGCCCTGCTCCATCTTGGCGGCAGTGACCTTGCCCTTGCCCTGCAGGCGATCGTCCAGTGCCTTGCGGCTGGCCTCGCGCACCTTCGGGTGGCTTTCGGGCAGCAGCGTGATGCGCAGGCCCACAGGAGCCTCGGTGGCGGGATGCTTGATGTCGATGGCGCGCTCGGCGGCCACGATGGTGGTCAATTCGGTCATGGGTGATCCTTTGCGATCGATCCGGAGATGAAGCAGGGGAAGCCGGCCGGATCAGATCCGGCTTGTCAGGCGGCCGCCCTATCCCCTGCTGTTCGGTTACGGGGTGACGGGCGCCGGCACTTCCACGGGCACCTGGTTCAGGGCCAGCGAGTAGACGTGCAGCACGAAGTCCTCATTGCGGCCGCCGGGCGTGCGGGGGCCGGTGACCAGGCCGCGCAGGTACTCGATTTCGCCGGACGGGCGCTCGACCTTCAGGGCGTATGCGCTGGTCACCGTCGGCTGGCCGGCAGCACGCATAGCGATCTGGCCCGGGTCGGCGAGGTCGCGCGCCATCTCCACCTCGGGGTCGCCGGCATTCGAGATGCCCTTGCCCTTCAGCGATACCGCGGTGTCCCACGTGTCGTAGGTGACAATGTTGGTGGTCAGACCGCGCTCGCCGACGCTGCCGACCTTCTTGACCTGCACGTAGGTCAACGCCTCGAACTGGGTCTTGGTCAGGTCGCTGTTCTGCGGCGTGGCGCAGATGTAGAGCTTGGAACCGCTGTTGGTTTGTGCCTCAGCCATTGCTGATATCTCCTCGCGTTGGGCATAAAAAAACCCGCCACGGGGCGGGGTTGGGGAACTGCTGCTGGGCGGCTGCTACACGAAGCCGCGCCACATAATGGTCACCGGATGCATGTGCCGCTCCGGGTCTTGAATGATGGTTGAGGTCCAGGGCATGCGGTACACGCGCATGCCAGCGAAGGTCGTGCCCTTGGCGAAGGCAGTGATGATCTGATCGGTAATGCGAGTGCCCACCATGATCCCGCCGCCGGGGCGGTAGCACGCTGACAGCTGGCCGAAACCCTGCAGCAGCGACGGGCCATCGTCGGCCATGCCGTAGTTCTGCGTTTCATTCGGGAACCACTGCAGCTCCAGCCATGCGCCAGCCGTCGGCGGGGTGAAGGCCAGGCCCGGATAGGAGCACGGCAATCCCTGCGCTGCTGCGAACGCGCCGACCAGGCCGGCGAATGCGTCATAGATCGCGGTGTTGCTCATGGGATGCGTGCCTTCACCTTCGCGGTGACCTCATCGACGATGAAGTCCCAGTTCTGCGCGGCAGCGCGCATGAAGCCCTTGCCGGCCTGCTCGTACTGCCTGCCCAGGCTGTCCTTGCCACTGAAGCCGTGCTCCATGCGCAGCGCATAGGCGGCGGTCCAACCCGCCCACACCGACTCGCCCAGCTGCAGCGCGGTGAAGACCAGCGCGGGAGCGCCGCCCTCCGATGTGGCTGGGCCATCCTTCGACGCCACTGCCGAGTTGCGTAGGAAGCCGGTATCCACCGGCATGCGCCCGCCCCTGCCCTCCGGCGTGTTCGCCTGGTCCATCACCGCCTGCGCGGACTCGCGAAAGATGGCTTCTTGCCGCTGCTTCGCCTTCTCAGCGAAGGCCCGCACCTGATCACCGAACTGGCTTGCCACGTAGCACCTCCGCCGTCATGTCGATCCGGAACTGCTTCGTGCAGCGGCAGCCGACGATCTCGTCTGCGCCGGCGCCGAGGCTGGTGTCGCCCGGGTAGTTCATCCGCGCACCGCTGGGCGATTCGAACGGCTCGCCGAAGATCCGCCGCTGCCCGTTCATGGCCTTGTGCGTGTGCCGCGTGCGCTTGTCGCCGGTGTCCGACCATGTGCCGATGACGTTCTCGACGGCCAGCGCGCCCGATTCGATCTGCTGCCGGTAGGCCTCTTCCCGTCCGGCGTTCATGCTGCTGATCGATTCGGTGCGGGCGATCATCTCGCCGCGCAGCTGCAGCAGCCTGTCGGCGTAGCGCCCTGCGATCTTGTCGATGTCGGCCTGCGACACCGGCTTGCCGGCGGCGATGGCGCGCTTGACGATGCCGTCCAGGCGTTTGTCCCTGCGCTGGCGACCGAAGTACTTCGCCATTTCCTTCGGGTCGCCGCTGGCCAGCTGCTGCCGCATGTTGATGACGAACTGTCCCTGCTGCGCCGTCAGCCCGACCATGCCGCCGCTGCGCCTGCCGTTGGTGCCCACGCGTCCCACGATGTCCAGGGCGCTCTGCCGAGGGTTCTGCCCGGCCGTCATGCCCTGCACCAGCACGCCGCGAATCAGCTCCCGCTGGTCGTTGACGATGCCGGTGACCAACTTGGACGACGCCTCACGCAGCCACCGCTCGGCTGCAGGGTTCCGCAGGTCGAACTTTGGACGCAGCGACGGCGACTGCACGGCTGTCCTCGGGCGGTAGTTGCCGGTGATGATCGGATCGAGCGACAGGCGCATCCGCGGCATCTCCGAAACGCCCTGCTGCCCACCGGCGCTGTATGCACTGCGCAGCGCCTCGGCCAGATCGGCGAAGCGCGGCTCGTCCAGTCCCATGACCGTGAGCACGTCATCTACCCGCCCGGCCTGCAGTAGGTCGGTGATGAGCTGGACGCCCGTCTGATTGGTCACCTCACGGATGGCACGCAGGAACGCATCGCGGATCGCCGGCTCCAGCCGCGTCGCCAGCTGGTCAAGTTGGCGGGCGGTCGTGGCGGCCATCAGCGTCTCGCATGGAATTCGTAGAGCAGCACATGCCCACCAGGGGACAGAGGCTGCAGGTCAATAAAGGTAAACAGATCGTTACCCAGCACAATCCGGTCGCTCAGGGCGGGCACGGTATCGATCGCGGTGCTGATCAATCCCAGCTTGTCGCCCTTGAGCACCAGGGTGGCATCGCGGTTGGTGAGGCTGTAATCCAGCTCCACCACCTTGCAGTCGTGCCGAGTGGCTGGGCCGGGCTGCGGGTTGTGCGGCGGTCCCGTCGGGGCGCCTGCGCGCTGCAGCTGGGCGGCGAAGCCGTAACGGTCGATCAAGCGCGTGGCCGTGGCCTGCAGCCGGTCGTAAAAGGCGCTCATACGACGAACACCGCAGGGCCGATGGCTGGCATCCGCAGCAGTGGCGCCACGATCTCATCAATGGCCGGCACCAGCGGCCGGTTAGCAGGCTGCCCAGCAGCTCCGCTGTCGGCGTAGGTCACCTCGATCGGCCCCACCTTCTCCCGGGTCACCGCCTCGGATGCCACGAAGTCGGGGGATAGGCTCCCCGGCCTGGCCAGCTCCCGCAGCGCCGCCTCATACGTTGCCCGCTCCACCTCGCCTGGGATCTCCTCCGGACCGATGAGCGCGCCTGCGTTGTCGGTTGCACCGGTGCGGGGCCACTCATTGGGCTGGCCCCGCCCTGCGGTACGCACGCCAGGGAACATGGACTGCCACCGGCCCGATGCAAGCAGCACCCGGTACCGGCCGTCGATGTAGTCGGTCCCGCGCACCAGGGCTGCCGTGCGTGCAGCCTCGCTGCCTGCTGCCCAGGCGGAATTGCCCCGGGCCAGGTGATAGTCGTCTGCTCCTGCCAGCGTGCCGTACATGCTCAGTTCCCGGTCTTGGTCTTCTCGTGGTCGTCCAGCGCGGCCTGCAGCTTGTCCACGCCCCAGCGCTTGTCATGCCTGATGCCGCCCGCTTCCAGCTTGGCGATGAGGTCGACCTTCCGCTGGTCGGCTGCGGCCTGCGCATCGATCACTGCCTGGGCGGCTGCCGCGGCATCGGCCTTCAGCGTGTCGAGCGCCGTGCTGATGCGCTGCTCGCGCTCAAGTTCCGGCAGCGAATTCCAGTCCTCCAGGGACAGGGCCGACGCCTTGAAGGCATGCTGCACCACGTCGTCGCGGGTGACGCTGTCGCCGCCCTCGATCAGCAGGATGCTCTCGGGCAGATTGAAGGTGCCCAGCAGGAACGGCTCGGTGTCGTCCTTCGATTCGCTCAGCACATTGGCGGCGAGCCAGGCCTGCACGACGGCGTTTTTCTTGATGGCCGGCCAGTTCGGGACGGTGGCCGGCGAACCCGGGACCAGGGTGGTGCCGTCCGGCAACGAGAGCGGCGATGTGTGGTTGTTGCTGATCTGCATTTGGGTGCTCCGGTGTGGCCCCGGCGGTGACGCCCGGGGCCGTGATGGATCAGATGCCGTCGACGTAGACGACCTGCTTGGGGAGGCGCACGTCCAGGCCGCCCAGACGCATCACGCCCGGGATGTCCCAGCGCAGCGGGCCGCTCTGGTACACCGGCAAGAAGCGGTGCGGCATCGGCATGTGCAGCTTCAGCACATTGGCGTCGTAGCGGTACGCGATCATGCGTGCGACGCCGCCGGCACCTGCCGTGTCCAGGTCACGTAGACCGCGCACCGTCAGCTGTTTCCCGGTGGTAGCGGTGTAGACGTTGTTGGCCAGGAAGTACTGCAGGATGGTCATGTCGCTGTTGTCGCTCATCTTCTTGGTGGAGATGAGCATGAACTTCGACCACGGCAGCAGCAGGCGATCGGCGATTGCGGTGGTGTTGGTGCCGTTGAACACGTTGAGGATTGCCGAGTTCATGTCGGCGACGATCTGGTCGGGCGTGGCGGTACCGGCGGCCTGCAAGGTGCCCCATGCGCCGGTGGGCGCTGCAACCGGCGTTACGCCGGCAGCGTTGAACAGGCCGGTGAAACCCTTGCTTGCGTCGCCCTGTAGTGCCACGCGGTCCACCATCACCTCCGAGGCACGGCGCGCGACGGCAGCGTCCTCGTTGGGCAGGTTGATGCCGAGCAGCTGCGCGCGGCCGACCTCTTCCCAGCCGTAGCCGTAGCCGATACCTGCGGTGTGCACGCCGGTCTGGAACTGCGAGCGGTTGGTGCCGGCCTTCGGGATGTCGTCGGCGTTGCCGTTGATCCAGTCGGCCTTGCCGTACTGGTCCTGCGAGTAGTAGGTGACCGACGTGGCGAACTCGCTGCCGGACGTATCGACCGGGATCAGGTCGCGGTACTGGATGTCCGGATAGACGGTCCGGTACACGCCGGGCTCGATAATCGTGGTCTGCGAGACCACGAAGCCCATGACTACCTGGGCGTCGAAGAGTGGATGTGCACGCATGCGGATAGGCTCCTTAGCCGAGACGGACGACGGCCAACTGGCCCGCCGCGGTGGTGCTGGTGTCCCAGCGGGCGCCGGTGATGGCGGTGTTGTTGGTGGCGACGTTGGTAAACGCGCCGGCTGCGGTGAGGTACACCGGGTCGCCAGCAGCGACGGCGACCGATGCTGTCACCCAGATGTCACCCTTGGTGATGACGCGGGCCGATGCACGCTGCGGGAACAGGTCCAGGCCAGTGGCCGAGCGATCCAGCAGCGTGATGCCGACGAACTTCAGGTTGGCGCCGCCGAACGTGACGATGCCCTTGTCCGCCGTGCCCTGCGCCACGGCCAGGCCGAACGCGAGGCCGGCGACGTCCTCGACGGTACGGGAGATGACGGTGGACGGGATCATCGTGGCCTGCATGCCGCGTACGGCTGCAGGCTGGATGTCCGGGTAATTGGTTTGCAGTGCCATGGCTTAGGCCCCCTGGTTCTTGGTGCGGTAATCGAGGCCGGCGACGGACGCGGAGTAGCCGTTGTCCTGCACGACGGTGCGGTGTGCGGCGCCATCGCTCAGTGCGCGCGCGACCGGATCGAACGGCTTGACGCCATCGGCGAGGATGTCGAAGCGCGCCTCGATGTAGGCGTCGCCCTTGCCTGCGACGGCGGCGTCGCCGAGCTTGCCGATGACGGCAGCCTTGCGAACGTCCGCATCGCTCTTGCCGCGGTAGTCGGTGTCGTGGATTGCCTTGGCCGTGGCCAGTAGGTCACCACGCGCCTGCACGCGCGCATCCAGGGCAGCGGCGTCCAACACCTTGCCCTTCAGGTCGTCGATGGCGGCGTCGCGCTTGGCGATCTCCGCATCCTTCAGCGCGAGGGCTGCGGTGTGGTCGGTTGCCTGGCGCGCGGCAACGGCGTTGGAGTCGGAGAGCTGGCGCAGCAGCTTGTCGATGGCCTGGGCGCCGGCGTCGGTGGTTTCGACGGACAGCCCATCGACCAGGACGGTCCGGGTCTTGATGTCAGGCATTGAAGTGTTCCTCTGAGGGTTGTCGTCGCCGATACGAAGGTGTTCACCACCGCGCGCCCGGTCGACTAGCGCGAGATGGTTGTTGCGGATGTTTCGTTGCACGGCGTCGTACGGCTCGCCTTCGGGCGTTACGCCATCCTCGAAGACGATCTCTGCGGTGTAGCCCTGCGACAGCTCGACCTTGCCGGCCTCCCAGTCGGCAATGGCCGCCTTGTCCATGAGCACCAGCGGTACGCGCACGAACTTGTCGTCGTGCCGCACCTCGTCGCCGGTCTGGCCGACGGCGTACTGCTTCCAGTTGCTGGCATCGACCATCACCGGTGGGTGGTCGTTGGTCATGGGCCTGTGCGCGAAGCTGCGCAGCGTGGCGTCGGAGAAGACCTCCTCCGGTGGCCGGTACAGCCGCACGATTGGCATTTCCGGTTTGCCGACTTCCGAACCCAGGTAGTTCTGGATACCGGTGCGCGCCACCTTTGCATCGGCCACGAGGTAGCCGTCCGCGGTGCGGCGAGGCGCCGTCACCGAGACTCGATCTTTCAGAAACATGGTTCAGTCCTCGCGGAGCTCTTCGAAGATTTCCGGGCCCAGCACGATGCGGCCGCGGTACGGCTCGACCTTCGTCAGGTCGATCGGCGCCTTGGTCAGGCTGATGTGCGGGGTGTAGTCCGGGAAGTCGTGCGAGGCGCCGGCCCGGACGATCTCCTCATGGCGCCAAGCGAGCTGCGTGGACGCGAACAGGATCACGGCCGACATGCCGCCCAACGGCTCGATGGCACGCGGGCCACCGCGCGGAATGATCAGCTCACCGCTGCTATCGCTGCTCCACTCACTCGCGTTGCCCGCCTTGATCCAGTCGAAACGTTGGCGCGAATAGGCCACCGTCACGTGCAGGTCGTCTGCGATGTCGGTGATTCCCTGCTCCCGTGCCCATGCCTCGATCTCTGCCGCGTTGAGCACATCGCGGCGCACATACAGCGAGCGAGGCTCCGCGTCGGTCAGCGGATCGCCCTGGTTGCCCTGCGTGGCTGCCAGCGCGGCCGCTACACGCTCGTCTTCGTCCTGTTCCTCCTGCCAGTCCGGGTTCTCCCTGCTGAAGTCGTCCATCGCCGACTCCAGGCCAGGCGCTACGCCCGCCTCGGTCAGCATGTTCACTGCGACCTCTGCCAGCACTTCGTCGGGAATGAGCTTGGTGTCGGCGAGGGTCTTGATCGTGTCGGCCGTGGTCTTTCCGTTGGTGGCGCGCTCGGTGTCGCTGGTCTGCCACAAGCTGCGCCAGCTGTAGAACACATCCTTTGGCCGGCTACCGAGAGCCGAGTAGATCAGGCACTCATCCAGCACCGACATGGCCGGCGTGTAGATCAGCTCCTGGCCTGACTTGATACGGTCGTAGTAGTTCCGGACGTCGTTGTCGCCGGTGCTGTTCAAACCGCCGGGCGACTGCCCCAGCAGACGCGTCAACGGGATATCCGCCGCACCCGAAACCTGCTGCAGGAAGGCCAGCATCACGTCGACCAATCCGCTGAAGGACGCCGACTTCTGCGTGTACGTCTCCTCCCCGTCCAGCACCAGCATGCCGTTGATGCCCTTGGCCATGGCAGCCAGCTGCAATCGCTGGAGTAGCTGCGCCTCATACGCCGGGTTGTCTGCCAACTGCGACATGAGGTTCGGGATGTTCAGCACATCGACCTTGGCCTCAAACACCAGGCTGGCGATGTTGGCGCTCGTGCTGTCTGCCTGCTTCACCGCGTCGCTGATCGCCATCAGCACCGAGTCGCCCCAGCCGTCGCCGTTGTCGATATCCGGGTCCGGCCGATGGGCACCGTGCAGGATGATCAGCCGCGAGGGGTGGATCTCGACCTGGCCAGCTCGTGCCGAGGTCAGCGTGTAGAGCGCGGGCCGGCCATAGGTGGGCGACTCAGCATCCCGATCCTGCTCGCCAGCAGTCAGCATGCGCTTCGTCAGCACGTTGAGGTGCTTGATGCCCTCCTTCCTCACACGCGCCGGATCCAGCGGCTTGCTGGGATCCGAGTCGCCGGTACCGATGTAGATCGCAGCCCCGCCAAAGAGCCGCGCTTTGGTGTGCGCCTCCAGCAGCTTCACCTGCAGGCCAAGGCGCTTCTCCTCCGCCTCGAGGGCGCTGATCTGAGTCTGATCGGCATTCCACGTGCGCCAGTTGCGGCAGCCGTCGAGCGCAGGGATGTCGATGATCTTGCGAGCGAGCCACGTGCCTCGGTAGGCGTTGCTGGCGTCCAAATCACTCAGCGGTGCGAGCGCGTAGTGGCTGTGCATCGCCTTGTCGCGCCCAGTGCCAAGGTTGGCCACGAGATTGACCAGCCCGTCCTTCAATTGTGCGAGCTTGCCCATCAGAGTGCGTTTCCAAGGTTGTAGGTGCTGCCGGTGACCAGCTCAGCGAATGCGCCAGAGAGCGCGTCCACCTGGTCGTCGTGTTTGGCGTTGGGGAACTCGGCGATCTCGTCGAGGAAGGCCGCCACCCAGGGGCCGCTCACCAACTTGATGTTCCCGGCTTCGGCCTGAGCTTCCACCGGCGTTGCGCGGACCTCCTTCGATCCAGATTCGAGCGCTGCCTTGACGTCCCAGCCCGCCAGCAACTTGATCTGGTGCGCGGCATTGGACTTGCCGGCGGCGCCGGGATCCTGCGGGATGCGCACTTTGATCGTCCGACCGTCCTGCCGGGCCGTGTTCGTCAGCATCCGCTCCACGCCGGCCGGTGACACCTGGTCACGGACGACATCGAGCACGTAGTAGATGCCTGCGACCTCCCCCAGCAGCAGGCCGACCGTGTAGTCCGGGTCGCTACTGGTCTTCTCCTTCGGATCGGTCGCCGCGAAGTCCCAGCGGCGAACCTTGCGCGCCGACGAAATGGCCGGCGCGGCTTCCACAACCTCGAACCATTCCCGCTTGAACGTGCCGCCATCGCGCGGCGTCGGCCGCTGCTGGTACTGGCCGGCATATGCGTAGCTGCCTTTCGCGCGCTTCAGTCGATCGACCTCGGCGCGCGGGAAGCGCTCGGGGAACAGCAGCTCGCCTTCCTGCGTGCGCGGATCTTCGAAGAACAGCTCGCCGTCGATGTACGTGCGGCACGGTCCGCCGGTCTTCTTCCCGTCCTTGTCTGTTCGCTCCTCCTCAAACTCCATCGGGAGGTTGAGGTGGACGAACCCCAGATCCAGCTCCATCGCCACCGCGGCAATGTCCCGCTGGTGCAGGCGCTGCATGATGATGACCATGGCCGACGACGTGATGTCGTTGAGGCGGTCGGTGATGCCTTCGCGAAAGATGCGCACCGCGGTCTTGCGCTCGGCGTCGCTTTCGGCGGTTTCGGTCGAGTGCGGATCGTCGACCTTGACCCGGTCGCCGCGGCCGCCGGTCATTGAGCTGAAGGGGCGAGCCTCGCTGAAGCCGTTGCCGGTGTTCTCGAACTTGCCCTTGGCGTTTTGGTCGCCGCGCAGCTTCATCGGCCAGGCGGCCTGGTACTGCTCGCTATCGATGAGGCGGCGCAGCTTGATGTTGTCGCGCAGGACGTTCGGCTGGCTGTAGGAAGTGGCCAGCGTCTGCAAGTCCGGACGACCGCACGGCCCCCACTCCCACGCCGTCCAGAACACCAGCACCAGCGACTTCATCATGCCCGGCGGCACGGTTATCAGCAGGAACTGGATGCGTCCTTCGGTGACAGCCTCGAGGTGCTGGCACATCGCCCGCAGCGCCCAACCGATCTTGAGCGGCCTGGTCGGCTCCAGCACGCGCCAGTGCTCGCGGATGAAACCCTCCAGCGACTGCGAGCGCGCCCTGATCCCTTCGACATCCTCAGCAATGCGCTGGCGCTCTCGCTCAGCCGACCGCCTGGCCCTCTCCGCTCGGATCTCCGCCAGCGTCGGCAAGCGGACCGAGGATCTGTTCAAGGCGGTCGAGTTCATCGTCAGTGATCTTGCTCAGGTCGTAGGTGCCGATCGCCCCGGTGTGATGCCGCTTCTCGACCAGCAGGCCAGCGAGCTTGCCCTTGCCCATGGTCGCGGTGACCGCGGCGCTGGGCTGCTTCTCCTTCAGCGCCATGCGGCGCGCCTGCTCAAGCTCCGCCATCAGCGTGTCGACGGTCACCTCCGCCTTGGCTGCAACGCGCTTCTGCCCTGCGCGCACGGCTGCAGCCACCGCAGGAAGCTTCAGCAACCGCGAGCCCTGCTGCTTGGCTGTCTTCTCGCTGTAGCCAGTGCGGATTGCGGCCTGCGCAGCGTTCTGGTCCTTCAAGTACTCGTCGACGAAGCGCTGCTGCTTCGCTGTCAGCGCCGTAGGGCGCCCGGGCTTTGTCTTGGCCATAGGTCACGGGTGACGCGGTCGTATGAAAAGGGCGGAAATCTTGGGGATGGAATCAAATCCGGGAGCGTGGAAATCTGCGCACCGTGCCACCTCCCACCCCAAGACGCCCGACGACATGACCACACTTCAGACACTCAATGCGATTGCCTACACCACTTACTGGACAATCTGCGGATACCAGTTCATCGCAGCATGGTTGAGGGGTCAGCGCGCCGATCCTCAGTAATCACGGCTTGGCAGGCGCGGAGCTGGTCGTCGGCGTCACGGCCGACTCGAACAACAGCGCCCGCAAACTCGTCTCGGCGCTCGGCGGCCGCATCACGTTCGGCGGTGCCGGCGGAAGCCTCGGTGAGGCGCTGGGTTTCACAGCTGGCCCACCCGTCCCGCAGCTTGAGAGCACCGCTGCGCAGGTCAGCCACAACAGCTTCAGGGACGGCCTTGGCCGTCTCGCGGTCTTGCTCATGCTTCTCTCCAATGCTGGATAGGGTCTCGGCCTGCTGGCGTTCGGTGGCCCGGGCGGCCTGCTCGCCGGCCAGGGCGCCAAGGGCGGTTCCTGCCATCTGCTCGCTGGCGGCACCCTCGGCGCGGTCGCCGCGCCAAGCCCAGCCGGCACCGAACATGGCGACTGACCACACAAGGGTGGCGATGACGGCGATCGCTCTGCTGTTCACGCCCCCTGCTCCGATACCGCCTTGGTCACGTTGGCGCCGCACAGCGGACAGGCGATCTTGTAGTAGTCGCCTTCGCGCTGGTCGGGCTGGCGAATTGCCTCGTTGGTGTTCCACTCGAACTCCGTGCCGCAGGTGCGGCAGGTGCTCTCGTGCGTGTCCCCGACCGACGGGTGACGGCCCTGCTTGATGATGCGCATGGTCAGATCCTTGCGTTGGTGTAGGAGATCCAGACCCAGGCCAGAACGGCCAGCAGCAAGCCGCACAAGGCGGTGATCAGCCAGCCTGGTGGATCGCGTGGAGGCGGCAAGCCTCGGTCCCAGTGGTCACTCATCGGCCGGACGCTTTGGCTCCAGCGATGGCTGCTTGGCACCGCGCAGGATCAGCGACGCGGACTTGATCACCAGGCCAACGCCGGCCAGCGCCGTCAGCGACCACGGTGGCAGCGCCGCGCGCCAGTCGTCTGGCAGCTGGCTGTATGCCACCGCCACAGAGCCAACCATCAGCGCAGCGGCGTCCAGCTTGGCCGACCACCATTTGTGCCAGTTGTGCAGGTCGGGCACTGGCTCAAGCCCGACGGAGCGGATGATCTTGGGCAGGATCATTCCGCGCTCCTGGTTGCTCCCACCACCAGCCGCATGACCAAGCGGCTCACCGCGCGCGTATCGCGCTCAGTGGCAGCCGAGAAGCTTTCCCAGCGGAACTCCTGAATCACCGCACCGAACTCCACCCAGTCACCGGTGCGCGCTGCCGCCCACAATTCGCTGCTGCTGCGCACAGCCTCAGCGCCGATGATGTCGGCGATGGCAATGATGTACGGCAGCGAAGGCCGCATCTCCGGGTGAACACTTAGCAGTTCAAAGAAGCGGCCGCGCAGCAGGTTCTGCGCCACCATCAGATCCTCGGTGAGTTCCATGGTGGCCACCTGCTCGCTCTGGTCGCGCTGCTCGATCGCTCGCCCGTAACCCAGACGGATCACGTTGCGCCCATCGCGCCGCGGCCGCTGCGTCAGGCCCCAGACCTCTTTCAGTAGCACCACCGCTTCGCCGAGCGATTCGCGCTCCGCCTGCAGGAGGCCCGCGTCGTCAAGATCCGGCATGGTCATGCGCTCCCGACCTTACCGCCGGCGCGCTTGTACGCGGCCAGCAGGTTGTCCAGCTTGTGCTCGTGCTGGCCGTAGCCGGCGCCTGGCAGGCTTGCCCAGATGTTTGACACCTTGGCGATCGCCTCTGTGATCTTGCCGGCTTGGATCAGCGGCAGCGCACGGCGCTCGCGGATCTGCTGCAGCGCGATCTTGTCCTGGCTCAGTGGCGAGAAGTCCGACAGCCCCAGCGTCTTGCGGTACGCATCGTAGTAGCGCTGCAGCAGCTGGTAGCGGCCCGCCGCTGTGGATGAGATGCGCAGCTTCGGCAGCGGCACCAGCACACGGGGGTGATTGGCGTAGCCCTGGAACAGGCCGCCCCCAACCAAGACGTCATAGCCGCGGTCCTTGGTCGGCTGCCGGCCGTTGTCGGTGCCCTCCGACCAGGCGAGCATGTCCAAAAAGGCCACGACATTGCGGCCACCAGCTTGTTCAGGCGTGATGACCGGCATGGTCACATCTCCAGGTTGAATAGTTGGCCGGTTACGGCTCCGGCAGCTGCCTTACGCAGCCGATTCCCGGGCGTCTCACGACGATGCCGGCAGGCCGCCGCGCCGCCGGATGGCGGCGCAGCAAACGCGGATAGGTGCCCGTCCCGCGCTCCAGCGGGTCGCATTGCTTGATCTGGCGAGGGGATCGGGCGAACTGGCGCGGGCCACCGGCAGGTTCCGGTGCTTGCCCCAGATCAGCCCCCGTTTGGCTCATCTGGACCCGCAGAAACGCGAAAACCCGGCGCTTGGCCGGGTTTTTCTGGGTGGAATTCTTGACAGTTGCAGAATTAGGTCATTTCAGTCTGCAACTTGTCAAGGGGTTTCCTCACCAGCTTCGAATGTCGACTCATCCTCACCAAGTGAAGAGATGATCTCCTGCCAAGGCCAAGTCGGCTTTGCAAAGCGCCGATACAGAAGAAGTCGCCGATCTACAACAGTCACCTTTTCCGTCGCCGAATTATAGGTAATGACGAGTCCTCTGCCTTCTTCGTCTACCTGAAGGTGATCAATCTTCTGCAGAACCCGCCTAAGATTTGCATACTTGATCCGGCTTTGTTGCGAGTGAGCTTCATCGAATATTTCCTTCAACGAAATACCAAGCCGAAGTTTTTCATCACTCGCTCTCAAGACGACATCCATTGCGTAGGCGTATATGCCTGTCGATTCTTTCCGCCGCCGCATACCTGTGCTAACGCTACGCGCAAAGCTCTGAAACCTCCCATCCAGCTCATCTGCTTGTTTTTCGGCTGCCGACACTAGCAATTCAGGGTCATCCAACACCAATACGCTCGATTGCGTCTCTTCGATTCCAAGGGCGTCAAGAATACTTCGCGTCAAAGTTTGCAGCAGACCTGCATTCTCAAATGAACTCTCGACTAAATCATCAGACAAAGGGTTCTTAAATTCAATGTTAAGCGCATTACCACCCTTTTCGAGAATTTGACGCAACTCATCGGGCTTCCATTCTGCAGGAATTTCAACCAGACGATCTTCAAGATCAGGATTAAGGGTCGTGAGATAGCTATCAGACGTCCAAACACCAATAATGATTACATTGCACTCCATATCCCAAAGTGCTTTCAGATGTGCAGAGAGCTTTTTTCGAACTTCCCCGCTTAAATAGTGGTAATCCTCAATAACCAGCCGCCGACCCGATTGATTAATTAGGCCAGCCACAAATGACAGATCACCAATGTCACGACCAACCTCTTTATATTTCTTCTCAGTTGCATCAGAGGATTCCATAGAAACCTCGCCTGAAAGATAAGCTATCAATTTTGCGCCAACGCTAGTCGACGCCTTGACCGTGCCCTTTATAGACTCTTTGCCCACACTCTCGACAGTTAGTTTTACACCCAGCTGACCAAGGGCCTGGGTATATATATCGCTCAGAGTAGTCTCAAAAAGGCACTGAACAACAATCGGATTGCTCATGACTTGTCTACGCAGCCACGACTTGCCACTTTTTGAGGGGCCACGAATAGCTAGGTGTTGAGCGTTTTCGGCAAGCAGCTTAGACACTTTTTTGTCCAAGCTGATCCTAGGGACGTAGGAATCTGGCAGAACTTTGGCGGAGACGCCAAATACCTGACTGGTTTGCTTTATTTCCATCGTAACCCCGAAAGTTGGTCCTATCCATGTCGCTAGATGTGGATCAGGATCGGACCTATGCTGCGACCGATCCGCTGAGAAAATCCATCCCCCTTTGCAGCTCTCGGCGATACTGCCACAACGACAGAGAGCCCGCATAGTGTTCGGCCACTATCCTTGACTTGACGACTTGGCTCGCGGCTACCGTAAACTCGGTGCGCACCACAAGCACGCGCAGCGGGAATCGCCTGGACATCGAGGCCAGGGCGCGATCGATCCAGCGCAGGTCGTCCGGGATACCGATATCGATGGCGACCTCCGGATTGTCGTGCGGCCTGTCGGCGTCGTTCCTTGCCCGGATGGGATCGACTGCCCAGGACGGGATCTCGCCCAGCCCTTTCAGTCCAGCTTGCTCTGCCATAAAGCGCCGACGCTGGCGCCCGTCCCGCTCGACCAGCTCGCAGAACGCCTGCTCCACGGTCTTGGGCGCATAGTCCTTTGCGTTTTCCAGCACGTGCCGGGTGCGGTCAGCGCGGCTCAGGGTGTATCGGTTTGCGTGGGCATATCCCCAGCGGCGCAGCTCATCGAGCAGCGGATCCTCATTACGCCGCATGGCGAAATTCCTCCAACGTTTCATCATCCAGCCGGAACTGCGGCAGCCTGCCGTCGTCCTGGCACATCCCCATCTGCCGGCTCTCGTTGCCTTTGCAGTGCACGATCCCCAGCGTTCGGTCGCGGCAGCTGCAGAAGGCGCACAGCCCGCGCTTGCGCACCGCAGCGGCGTACCGCTTCCGCAGCAGTTTTTCGTAGTACGCCTCCGGCCGGCTCAGGTTGGTCGGGTTGAGCGTCATGCAGCGAGGGCTCCCGGCTGGTGCTTCTGCTCGTGCCACAGCGCTAGCAGCAGCGCCTCGGCGCGGCCGTCGTCCTTCTTGCGCTGCAGCTGCGACGCGACGGACGGGAACCGGCGTATAGCGAGCTGCCGCGACGCGTCCTTGTCCTGACCGATCAGCCCGAAATGCCGCTTCCAGCTCTGCGGCTCGGCCAGACTGAAGGGGATGCCCATCACCTCGAGCACCGCTTTCGCCTTGGCATAGCTCTCGCCGAAGTTCATCGACGACTGCGCGCCGGCCTGCCGGCCGTCCTTGGGCGGCATCGCGCGCACCCGCTCCACGCAGCCGGCGAACACCGCGCCGGGATGCTGGCTGCGGATCTCGCGAATGAAGACCGCGATCGCGCGTGCATCCACTTCCTGCTTCTTGCCGACCGTCATCGTCGGCATGTCGAGGATCGGGCCGGCCTCACCATTGATCAGCGCAGCCACGGCGCCGGACATGCCGGGGTCAATGCCAAACGTCACGCGCAGGGTCATCGGGCACCCGTCTTCAGCGCGTACGCCTTCTGTGCGCGACCGCGCGTGCTTGCGAACGCCTTCTGCTTGCCGGCGGCGACGCGGCGCTCCACCTCCGCGATCGTTTCCGCGCCGTCGCGGATGGAATCGATGCAGCGAGCGTATGCCGGATAGGCAGCGGCGAACTCCGCCACGCTCCCGAACACTTTGCCCTCGAACCGGATCGGAGTGGTGGTCATGCCGCTTGCCTCCGCTCTGCATCTGCCTCGTCCCAGCCCTCGCGCCATGCCTCGCGCTGCAGCCGGCCATCGTCCCCCATGCCGTACATCGGCGACTGTTCGCGCTTCTTGCCGGCCTGTCTCGCGCGGCGGCCGGTGTCCACTGCTTGTTCGTATTGATGCTGGTTCATGCCGCCCTCGTGATGTTGAGTAGTTGGTCCTGGTAGTCCTGCCAGGCTTCAGTGCCGCGGCCGCCCAGGACGTCGAACGTCCAGGCGCGGAACTCGCGGGCGTGGTGCTTGAAACTGGGTCCGAAGACCTCGCGCATGCGGTCGCGGCTCATGCCGGGCATCTGGTCGCCGTCGTGATGCCAGGCGCCGACCGCGACGACCGCGTGCTGGCCGACCTGCTTCTGGCCGTGCAAGTCGCCGAGGTTGCGGTGATGAATCTGGGTGTGGCCGCACTGGATGGCGCGCTGCAGGCCGGCGGCGATGCGCCAGCGGCAGATCACACAGCCGAGTGCGCGGGCCGCATCCTGGTAGGCCTGCTCAGCCTTGGAGGCCGCTTTGATCGTCCGCTTCAAGACAGGGCTCCCGAAGCGATGACGGCTATGATCGACGGCCGGACTACTCCGTCAGGCTTAGCAGACTCATGACACCTCACAATTCGGCTAAACGCACGCAGGCTTTGGCAGTTTTTGGAGCCATTTTTTTCGGTGGATTGACAGGCTGGTCGCTTGCAGAAACCAAATCGGCTGGCTGGTTGCGTGCCGATTTGATTTCGCTTGCTGGCGCCCTGGGCACGTGGGCGGTGGGCCTGGGAGCTTTCGTATATGCTCGCGCGGCGCATTTGTTGCGGGAAACGGAATTGCGCCGAATAAACGAAGATCAGAGACGTGCGGAAATTGGAGAGTTCAACGCACTGAGGGGACAGATACTCGCCTTCCGGCTGCCAGTGCTTATGCTCGACAAGGCTAAGAGTTTCAGCGAGCCAAGCACTTGGGTGCAACCGCAAATGAAGGAGTGGCTGAACATGATCGAAGGTGCATTCCCTAAAGAAAATGCTATTGCCGGCACTGGTCGATACGCTATTGATGCCACTGTCATTAAATTCCTTACCTTGAGTCTTCAGGCCAGCGCTTTCAGGGTTCAAGTCGACCTTCTCGCCGCGGAGCTGAGCGGTGAAATTGTCCCGGTTAACCAGTTTCACGTCGAAAAATTCGAAATTATCGAACTGGCCGCAATTGAAACGGCCAGCGCGGTAGATGAGCTTGCGCAAATGCTTGACGAGATCCGCGCAGAGTTCATCGCTGAGGCGAGATAAACAAACCGCGATTTCGAAACGGCAATTCATGCAGCCCTCCGCGCCGGTACCGGCTGCGCACCCTGTCCGTTCGCCATGAGCCAGAATTCGGCCAGCACGTCATTGATCAGCACGTGCGCGTAGGCGCTGCCGATGTGGCGCGTGATGCCTTCGAACAGCCGGCGGAACTCGTCCTCATCCATCGAGTCGAACGCCAGCGACCGCGCGACGGTGACGGGGATCGTTTCGATCCTCGGCAGGACTTCGCGCAGCAGCTTCGCGGCACCTGGACCGAAGGCTGCATCTGAAGCGGCGAGCACTGCGGCAACCACCGGCGTGGCGTCCATATCGATCTGCTCGCAGCAGACGTTCGCCTCGCGCTGCAGCTGCTTGATCGCCTCGTGGCTGTCCAGGCCTTCCCAGCCTTCGACGTTCTCG
Source organism: Xanthomonas sp. WHRI 6106 (assembly GCF_040202405.1). Taxonomy (NCBI): domain Bacteria; kingdom Pseudomonadati; phylum Pseudomonadota; class Gammaproteobacteria; order Lysobacterales; family Lysobacteraceae; genus Xanthomonas; species Xanthomonas sp. WHRI 6106. The sequence continues at coordinate 428,021 of NZ_JBEGFC010000002.1, forward strand.
ACCATCAGCTGGCCGATCTTGTGCAGCAGCCGGTGGCGCCAGGCATCACGCGGCGCCTTGATTTCCAGCCGGACCTCTTGCCCGCGCCGGTAGCCGCGCTGCTTCATCAGCTCGCGGTCGATCGGATGCTCGGCGAGCATGGCCAGCCGCTCCTCTCCGGTGTCCAGCACCACCACGCGCTCGATCAGCGCATAGATGGGGCGCGATGCGCGCTTGGCGCGAATCTTCTTGGCTGCGGCGGTCATGGTCATGCGTCGACGTCCTGCCGCTGGGCGCGGGGCTTGAGACTGCGGTAGCCGCGTGCGCGTGGCGCCGGCTTGCCGTCGTCGCTTTCGATCGGCGCTGGCTGCCAGTACTCGGGCAGGTTCTGGAACTTGAAGCGCTCCGGCATGTAGAGCACGCGCACCTCGCCAGGCGGGCCGCTGCGCTGCAGCGGAACCAGCAGCTCAGCAGTGCCCTTCCAACGACTGTCGCGGTGATATACCTCGTCGCGATAGATGAAGATCACCGCATCGGCGTCCTGCTCGATCGAGCCGGAATCGCGTAGGTCTGCCGGCTGCGGGCGCTTGTCTGGGCGGTCCTCCAGCTTGCGATTGAGCTGCGACAGCAGTAGCACCGGCACGCCCAGCTCACCGGCCAGCAGCTTCAGGCCGCGGCTGATATCGCCGACGCCATTGGCGCGGTTGTCGCCCTGGATCTCCATCAGCTGCAGGTAGTCGATGACGATCAGGCCCAGAGGCTTGCGGGCGTGCTGCCGGCGTGCCTGCGAGCTGACGTGCTCGACGCGTGCGCGGCGCGGCCGGCTGACGAAGATGTCCGCCGCGCGCAGCTTGCGCATCGCGCTGGTGACGTTGGTCCAGTCCGCGTCGTCCAGATCGCCGGAACGGATCCGGTTGCCGTCGATGCCACCGACCGAAGCCAGCATGCGGTCGCCCAGCTCCTCGGCCTGCATCTCGAAGCTGAAGACCGCGACCGCTTTGCGCAGGTGCAGTGCGACGTGCTCGGCGATGTTCTGGGCGAGCGTGGTTTTGCCCATCTTCGGGCGTGCCGCCAGCACGTACAGGCCGCCCGGCTTCAGCCCGCCCAGCAGCGTGTCCAGGTCATCGATGCTGGTGGTGATGCCGTGGATGCCGCCGCCGTCGCGTGAGCGCTCGCCCAGGCGCTCGAAGACCCGATCCATCACCGGCGCAACCGCTTCGAGCTCGCAGGGCTGGCTATCCATCAGCGACCCGATGCGCGACTGCGCGGAGCCGATCAGCTCGATGCTGCTTTGCCCCTCCGGGTTGAAGCCAGCGTTGGCGATATCGGTGCCGACCTGGATCAGGCGGCGCAACCGCGCCTTGTCCGCGACGATCTCCGCGTATGCGCGGATGTTGGCCGCCGACGGCGTCGTGTTGGCGAGCTCGATCAGATACGCGCCCTCGCCCACCTGGTCCAGCAGCCCCTGAGCCTCAAACCAATCGCCCAGCGTCACCACGTCGAAGGGGCGGCGCGGCTGCGCGATGGCCATCTCGCGAATGGCGCGAAAGATCAGCCCATGGTCACGGCGGTAGAAGTCGCTTTCCTCCACCAGGTCGGCAATGTCGTCCCATGCGCGGTTGACCAGCATCAGGCCGCCCAGGACAGCCTGCTCGGCTTCCACGCTGTGCGGCGGCAACCGCAATGCATCCGATGGCCGACCGTGCCACATAGACGCGCTCTCGGTGCGCTCGGCGTCCAGCTGATCGAGAAATCGCGACTCGTCGGCGTGGTGGTCGTAATCGTGGATCGTGCTCATGCGGCCACCCGACCGGCTTGCGCCTCAGCGTCGCGCACACGCCGGTACTGCTCGCCGATGGTGGTCAGCGTGTAGCCGGTCGCCGGGTGCAGGAACCAGATCTTCTGCCAGTTGCCGCGCACCGCGTTGCGGAAGACTGCGCGCCAATCGGCATAGCGCTTTGCTGCCCCGCTGTAGCGGTCGGCGAACGACAGCCAGGCCAGTTCGATGAACTCCTCTGGGATCGCCGCCTTCTCCGCCCAAGTGAACACCGGGTCATCAGCACGGATTGCGTCCTCGTCACCGAGCGATGCGTTCCAGCTGTCGAAGGTCAGCAGGCGGTTCTTCGGCGAAGCGCTGGCGGGTGCTTCGCTGTTGTTGCTTTTAGGTTCTTTACGGTTAGACCGCAGCTGCTGCGGGGGTGACTGCGGCATTTGCGGTGGTTTGTGCAGATTTTGCGGGGGTTCCACCGCAGCTGCTGCGGGGGTGCAGCCACTGCGGGGGTGCAGCTGCTGCGGTGGTTGGTAGGCGTCCGGAGTGATGACGTATCGGGTGTGTCGGCCATTCGCGCGGTCAGCGGTGACCAGGCCAACCGACTCAAGCCAGCGGATGGCGCCGTGCACTGTTCGCTCGCTCAGACAGGTGCGCTCGCAAATGGTCGGAATCGACGGCCAGCAGTGGCCCTGATCGTTCGCGTTGTCGGCAAGCGAGATGAGCACCGCCTTGGGCGACGGCGGCATGGTCATCGGCCAGCACTGGGACATGATCAGCGTGCTCATGCCAGGCGCCCTGCCCGCTCCATGCGCTTCACCTGGCCGGTGCTGCGGCTTTCGCATTCGCGCTTCATGTCGAGCCAATAGGCGCGCGCCAGGTTCGGCTTGCCGGCGGCCTGCGCCTTCCTCAGCAACTCCGCCAAGCGGCGGATGCGGCGCTCACGGCGCCAGTCTTCGAGCAGCTGCTGGATCATGCTGCGGCCCTCGTGACCTTCGCCTCGGCGAACGCGGCCTGCGCCATCTGGCCGAAGATAGCCTGCAGCTGACCGCACAGGGTCGCCAGTGCCTTCGCCTCATTGAGGGTGAGCACCTGGTCTGCGTACGAATCGGCGATGAGCTTGCAGAGCTTGCCCTTCAGCTCACCGGCATCCAGCAGGGATTCGACGACACCGCCGGCCAGCGTTACGTCCGCGCGCTGGACGATGAAGTCGTGCTCGGCGGCCAGGGCGTGCAGGATTCTGAAGTCGCCGCTCAGCCCCATGATCTCGCTGGCTTCGGCCAGGGTCAGGTGGTGCGTGCGCGTGTTCGGGTTGACCTTGCTGCGAAGCACGGCCGCAGACATCGGCTTCTCTTCGCCGCGGTCGTTGATGGAGATGAGGCGGGTGGCCAGGGCCACGCTGCCACCGGGATAGTCCAGAACGGTTTTGTGTGCTGCGTCAGCGATGTTCACGGGCGGGATACCTGAACGTGGTTTAGGACACCTGCCCTGGCCAGGATGTGCGCCATGGACGCACTACAGAAACGGCTCAGAGCAGCGAGGAAACGGGCGCCGAATGTCACGACGATCATTCGGTGGAAAGGCAGCGTCTTTGCGCTGCGGTGGGTCAACGAACGGATGGACGTTCGGCTGCTACGGAAGGCTTGAGACGTGAAGCGAAGAGGCGTCGCCCCCCTTGCGGTAGGCTGCGGTTACGACACGCACAGCCCGCAGGAGGGCGACATGGAACTGTTGGATCGTGACTTTCAGAGGGAATTGCTTATGGCGCTCGCCAGCACCTTTCCCGTTGACGCCTTGGTGCAATCGCTCCCTGGCTACAATCAAGGGAACCGGCTCGTGGTCAACGCCATGTACCTGAGCGAGCACGGCCTCTTGAATTGCCGAATGCAGGTAGCCGACGGGGTGCCTCACCTGGTGTATGCGGTGATCACGGCTGACGGCATGGACTTTCTCCAGGCAGATGGCGGGCTCGGAGCGATCCTGGGAGTGGTAACGGTCAGGCTCCACGAAGAAACCCTTCAGCACTTGCTTGAGTCGAAGGTTCGCGAATCGGATTTGCCCCCGACACAAAAGACGCGATTGCTCGATCAGCTTCGCAAGCTGCCTGCCGAGACCACAAAACACCTCGCCATGAAGCTGGTGGACGCTGGTCTGAAGCACGCGCCTGATGCACTGCAGCTACTTCAAAATGCCGTGGGCTAGCAGCCATGCGACGCATCACCAGCCAGCTGCTTTCAGTCAGACCGATGCAGAACTCATCTACGGTGATCGCCCCGTGTTGGTCTTCGACGAACAGACCGCGCGGGGCTGCCACCAATGCGTCGATGCGCACGCCCTGCAGCTGCCCAGCGGACTTGTGGGCAGGCGTGCTTTCGACGATGTCGATGTGGACGGTGCCGTCTGCAGACTGCCGGCGGCGGGCCTCAACACCTGGCGGAAGTGAGAAATCGACGTCTGTGCCGCCCAGGACGCGAGTGCCTACGGCGCGCCCGCTCTCGGGATCGACTGCGATCGAGAAATTGGCCTGGTATGCACGCGCGACTCGGCCGGAAGCCACGTCATTGGCGACCGTGGAGATGATCAGATCCTGCAGCGACGGGCGCGCCGACTCTGCGCGGCCGGGCTTGTTGAGCCAGTCGCGCACCCACAGCCGAGGATTGAAGCGGTCAGGCAGCATCCGCCACCTCCCCTTCGGGGTTGGCTGGCGCTGGGCCGAAGACGTCGGGGCGCAGGTCGTGTCGCGATACGCCAGTGGCGGATTCGATCTTGATCACGAACTCGGCGGGAACCGAGTGACCACGATGAATCCATGCCCAAACGTGGCCTTGCCTGACGACACGTGTCTCTGTCGCAAGAATTCGGGCCAGTGCGCTTTGTCCGCCGGCCGCTTCTACTGCTCGCTCTAGGGGGGTCATGTCCATGCGGGCAGAATACAACCATGGTTGTATTAGTCAACAACCAATGTTGTTTGCGGACTACAACGCCTGTTGTCAGGCTTGCGCGATGGAACTCCGTGACCGAATCGCCCAGGCGATGCAGCATGCCGGCCTTACTCAGGACGCACTAGCGAAGCGTGTCGACGTCAGTCAACAGGCTATTCAGAAGTTGCTATCGGGGCTGTCCAAGACTTCTCGGAAGCTCACCGAAATAGCCGTGGCATGCGGCGTTAGACCTGAGTGGCTGGCTGCCGAGGAGGGATCAATGCTTGGCGATGCGGCGCTCGTGCCCGCCGCGTCTCACCCTGAGCGAATCGACTTCGACAGAATGGCGCTCACGGTCTCGGTCGCTAGGCATCTGATTGAAGTTCGCGGGGACCCCCCCGAATTCATTGAAGATCCGGTGATGTTGGAGATCGCCTACCAGGTCGTAGCCACATATTCGGACGCGTCTCGTCCGAGCAACGTGCTCGATCTGACAAAAATATTGGCGAAGAAGCTTAGGGGAGTAGTGGATGGAGAAAAAGCAATTCGAGGATCTGGCGCGGCGTCTAGCCGCTAGAAGTAAGGAACTACACGCCCGGGACGGCACCAAACCTAGACTTGCTGTTGTCTCCAATGATTTGGAGCAGGTACCGAACAAAGAACTTGATGCTTTTGAGCGCGAGTCGCACCGCAAGCTGATTCGACACATCCGCCGCAGGTGGGGGTTTCCAATGCAGGTACTGATTGACCAAGCCTGTTTCGGCATCTCTGGCATTGAGCGCATGAACGACGCTGCACTGGTGCAGCTCCATAGGGATCTTGAGCGTGCACAGGAATGTATGCGCGAGGGAATTGCATTCGAGGATGCGGGCCTACTTCGTTCGCACTACGGGTAACAGCAAGGGACGGTATGAAAGCAAAAACAACGATCTCCTACGTAATTTTCGGCATCGCTCTCTTCGCATCAGGCTGCGCGAGCTACAGCAGCACGAGTGACCGCCCTCCTCTCGTTGAAGTATCTTCAGACAAGACTCCAGCCACCTATCTAGGTTGTCTAGAGCCAGCCTTTGTCGAGATATGGCCCCAGGCAAAAACCATCCGCGACGGTGCAGCGTCGGTGGTGATGGTCGCAGTGGGAAGTACCGTCCCCGTAACCGTGCGTGTCGAGAGCGAGGGCGATGGATCGCGCGCGCAATACCGACAGCTGCACGATTTGAACTTCGCAAATTTCAAAAAGGCCCGAAGCGCAGTGCTTGCGTGTAAGTGAGTCCGGTGCGCATGTCTTCGTCGTGATAACCATGGCAAAGGCCGCGCATGCAGTGAGGCCGTCGCAAAGCTATTAATTCCCTGAACCTGATAGATATCAGCAATGATGCTTCTACAACTTTAGTTGTTGCAAGCCAACAACCTTAGTTGTATTGTTCTCCTATGCCTCAGCGAACCCGGATCCCGTCCCGGGAAGTGGCTTGGAGAATCATGATGTCCAGCACCCGCCACCCGTACCACCCGCAATGCGGCTGCGCGACCTGCAGCCAGCATGAGCTGTCGGACGAGCGCGCCGACGTCCTGGCCGGTTCCCTTCACCGCTCCGCCCATGTCCTGAGCGAAGCGCTGGGCGAGCTGACCGACGAACAGCTGGCACTGATAGCCGGCCACGTGGCAGACGGCAACGACTCCGCTGCCGCCGAAATCCTGCGAATCGCCGTCGCCGACTACCTGTCGCAGCTGATCACCGGCCGCATGGATGACGTGGACTGCTCGCGCATCGAGGCGGTGCAGCACTACCTGACGGTGTACGAAGCCAAGCCGGCGCCGGTCGCCGTGATGCCGTGGCGGGTGGCCGCATGAGCCTACTTTCCAATCCCACCTATGCCCTGCAGTTCATCGGCTCGGCGCCGCCCGACCTGCGCGGCCTGTCGGCGAGCTTCGCTAAGGCGGGTGCTGCGGCCGGCGTCCACGATCCAGTCAATCACGTCCTCGCTCCATCCACGATGGATGTACGCATTCACGAACCACTCCTCTCCGGATTTCATGTCCGAGGTGGTGACCCGCAGCATGTAGCTGGCGCTAACTCCGATAGGCATGGCGGGGGAATCTCAAGGCGACCGGTCACCAGTGTCTGCGTGCGAGTCTTCGCGCTGCGTACAAGCAAGCTTGTCCGAGGCGCCGCATGAGCGCCGTCATTCCCTTTCCGGTTTCTGCCCGCGGCGCCGATCTGGTCCGCGCCATCGCTACGGAACGAGGCTACGGTCCGGTGGTCGCTGGTCAGCTGGCCAGGACCTTCCGACCCGACAACGTGCGCCCACTGCGGGTGCAGGCATCGCAGCACGTGCGCGAGCCCGAAGAATCGGCGACCGCGTTCGGCGACGGCCCGGAGGCTGCGTGATGGACAAGATGGACGAGAAGGAATTGCAGCGCCACATGCTGCGCGAGGACGTGCCGTTCGCCCTGATCTGCATGGTCATCGGCGCGGTTCTGACGCTGCTGGCGCAGGTGGTGTTCTCGTGACCGGTCGCAGCTACGCCGGCTTTGCCTGGCTGTGCGCATCGGTGCTGCTCCTGGCCGCCCTGGCGCTCTTCGCCTATGCCCGGAGCGCACACGCCATCTGCTCGGCGGTACTGGTTGTCGGCTTCGTGCTGTCGCTGCACCTGCCTCAGAGCTGGAGCAATGCCCGGGCACGTGCGCACCGCGCCGAGCCGCCGCCGGCTGTCGACCACTCCATTTCCTTTCCCGAACAGCCGCGCCGCGGCGTCCGTTGATCCCCGCCGGCGCGCCGGCACCACCCGACGAGGTTCCAATGTTTCAACTCGACAAACACGAGGCGTCCATCGCCAACGTCAACCAGCGCATCCAGCGCCATGGCGAAGAGCGCCAGCTGGCCGCCGACATCAAGTTCGTGCTGAGCGTCGGCAACGAGGCGCTCGATTCGTTCGACTCGACGCTGCGCCACGACCTGTTCCGTAAGCCGGCCAAGGGCGAGCAGCAGGACTTGCCGCAGATCGGCGGCGATGGCCTGACCGCGGTGAAGCACCCGGCGCTGGAGCCGTTGAAGCTGAGCCACGAGTTCACCGGCTTCGAGATGCACCTGGCCGGCCTGCTGCAAGCCGGCGAGCCGATTGTGCTGGTCGACGTGAAGCTGAAGCGCTTCGTGATCGAGCCAAAGGAAGGCGGCAGCTTGGCCATGTCGTTCACCGCATCGGCCGAGGTCGAGCCGCAGGAGCTGGCCGAACTGTCGGAAGCGTTGATCCGCGAAGACGTGCTTCTGACGCTGATCGCGCCGAAGCGTGCCGGCGCCGCTGCCGAGGATCTGACCGACGGCAGCGACACGCTGGATGCGCAGGACGCGGAAAACGCCGCTGCCGCATGAACGCGCCTGCGCATATCGCGCTGCAGGACGTCGAGAGCCGCCAGATCGCGGCGATCGGCCACGACGCCGCCAGCCAGACGCTGGCCGTGCGCTTCAAGAGCTGGAAGGGCGAAGCCACCTCGCTCTACCACTACGACAACGTGACCGCCGAGGACTTCGCCGCGCTGCAAGCAGCCGAGTCGAAGGGTGGCCACTTCAACAAGGTGATCAAGGCCGACCCGGCGCGCTGGCCCTACCGCAAGGTCGAAGACCGCCCGCTCGCCGACGCGGCCTGATCCCGAACCCTGATCCGTGGCAGGTGTCCACGGACGCGATCGCACCGCGCATTGACCCTCGAAGGTCAGACGTTAAAGGCAGGAAGGGAACCGCCCGCACCGCCGACACGTGCGCAAGAAGGAGCGGAAGGCGAAAGCCTATACAGCCGGGAAAGACCGGCCCCAGCGAAAGCTCATGGGTGAACGAGTGGCGCGGATGCAACGCCGCTGACCGCCGGGAAAGACCGGCCTCTATTCATAGCGGAGCGGCCTGCGATCAACGAGCGTTCCTGTCTGTCGTATCGAAGACCAGGCCGCTCCGCTATGGAGGGAATGCGCAGTAGTGATGCGCTCAAACGTGACACCAGCACATCGGCGATAGCGATGGCACGACTGAGGCGGACACCTGGTAAGCCGCCGCCGGAACAACACCACCGGCCCCTCCACCAAACCCCGACGCGTAGGGCGCGAGCGAGCCCAGCGTGGCCCCGGCTTGACGGGGCACCTCATTCCCACCTCGCCGGGACCTCCGGCTGGAGCAATCACGCAATGAACGCACAGGTACAAGAAGGCCAGCTCGTCCCCGAGGAAGGCATGGCCGCCATGATCAACCGTTCGGAGATCGAGCAGCAGATCACCACTGCGCGCCGATTCCCGCGCTCGCTCAAGCGCTTCCGCGACGAAGCCATCCAGATGGTCACGCTGAGCCAGAGCATCGCCGAGCAGTGCGTCTATGCCCTGCCCCGCGACGGCAAGACGATCGAGGGTCCATCCGCACGCTTTGCCGAGATCGTTGCCTCTGCCTGGGGCAACAACCGCGCAGGCGCACGCGTCATCGACGACAAGGGTGAGTTCATCACCGCGCAGGGTGTCTTCCATGACCTGGAGCGCAACGTGGCGATCACCTACGAGGTGCAGCGCCGCATCGTCGATCGGCAGGGCCGCCGCTTCAAGGCGGACATGATCGGCGTCACCGCGAATGCCGCTTGCTCTATCGCATTGCGCAACGCCGTGCTGAAGGGCGTGCCGAAAGCCTTCTGGGAAGACATGTACGTTGAGGCGCGCAAGGTCATCATGGGCGACATCAAGACCCTGGCGAACCGGCGCGCCGATGCGCTGGCGCACTTTCAGCGCTTTGGGATCTCGGCCGAGCAGGTCTGCGCCAAGTTGGACGTTGCTGGTGTCGAAGATATCGGCCTGGAGCATCTCGTCCTGCTGCGCGGGATCGTGACTGCGATCAAGGAAGGCGACACCACGCCCGAGGACGCGTTCGCAGGTACCGCACCTGCACCTTCCCAGAAGCCGGCCGGCTATAGCGCGGAAGCGTTTGCCGCTGCTCTGCCGTCTTGGAAAGCAGCAATCGAAGGCGGCAAGAAGTCGGCAGCCCAGATCATCGCGATGGCGGAAACGAAGGGCTCCCTCACGGCAGAGCAGCGTGCACAGGTCTCGGCCTTCGAGAAGCCTGCACCCTCTGAGCAGTCCGGCCCGACCTCTGGTGAAGGCAGCGAAGGAGAGCAGGCATGAAGATCGTAGAGCTGATCCAGGGCACGCCGGAATGGCATGCCCACCGCGCTACCCACCTCAATGCCAGCGACGCGCCGGCGATGCTCGGCTGCAGCCCGTACAAGACGCGCGCGCAGCTGGTGCGCGAAGTCGCTACCGGCGTTGGTGAGGAACACGACGACGCCACGCTCCAGCGCTTCGCCGATGGCCACCGCTACGAAGCCCTCGCGCGCCCCATCGCCGAACAGATCATCGGCGAGGATCTGTACCCATGCGTCGGCGAAGAGGGGAAGTACTCGGCCAGCTTCGACGGCCTGACCCTGCTCGAAGAAACCGCGTTCGAGCATAAGAGCCTCAACGACGACCTACGGCGCGCCATGGTCGACGGTTGCACGGGCGCAGATCTGCCGCTGGTCTATCAGGTCCAGATGGAGCACCAGGCGATGGTCTCCGGCGCGGCGCGAGTGTTGTTCATGGCCTCGAAGTGGCGCGGCGATGAGCTGGTCGAGGAGCGCCACTGCTGGTACACGCCGGATCCCGAGTTGCGCGCACGCGTCAGCGCCGGCTGGGAGCAGTTCGAGGCCGATGTCGCCGCCTACGAGCGTGTCGAAAAAGCGGAACCGGTAGCCAGCGGCCGCGCTCCGGATACGCTGCCGTCGCTGCACATCGCCGTGACCGGCATGGTAACCGCGTCCAACCTCGCTGAGTTCAAGGCATCGGCCATGGCTGTGCTGAGCGGGATCAACCGCGAGCTGCAAACCGACGACGACTTCGCCAATGCAGAGCAGACCGTGAAGTGGTGCAAGGGCGTCGAGGAGCGGCTGGAGGCAACGAAGCAGCAGATCCTGGGCCAGACCGCCGACATCGACGCGGTGTTCCGGACGATGGACGACGTGGCCGCCGAAGCGCGCCGCGTGCGCCTGGAGCTGGACAAGCTGGTCAAGGTCGAGAAGGACAACCGCCGCAGCCAGATTGTCGCCGCAGGGGTACAGGCTGTGCGCGACCATTATGCGTCGATCAATGCGGGACTCGATGCGCACGCGTTGGCGGTGCCGGCCACGCTGCAGGCCGACATCGGCGCGGTGATCAAGGGCAAGAAGTCGATCAGCAGCATGCAGGACGCCGTCGGCACAGCTGCCGCCAACGCCAAGATCGCCGCCAGCCAGCAGGCCGAGCGCGTGCGAGCCAACGTGCGCGTGCTGGAAATGGAGATGGGCACCTTCGCCGGCCTGTTCCATGACCGCGTGCAGCTGTGCGCCACGAAGTCGCCGGAGGATCTGCGCAACCTGATCACGGCGCGCATCACCGAGCAGCAGCGCGTCGATGAGCAGCGCCTGGAAGCGCAGCGCGAGAAGATCCGCCAGGAAGAGGCCGACAAGCTGGCGCACGAGCAGGAGGAGCGCGAGGCAGCGCAGCGTCGCGCCGATGCCCAGGCCGAGGCAGCACGTGTCGCTGCCGCTGCGCCTGCTCCCGCTGTTCCCGCGCCGGCGGCCGTGTCGGCACCGGTGCCGGTGGCGCCTGCTCCTGCTGCCCTCTCCCCCGCTCTCTCACAGGCGGTGAAGTCTCTGGCCGCGCCAGCGACAGCCCATGTGGTGCGCATCAAGCTCGGCGACATCAACGCCAAGATCGCCCCGCTGACGATCACCGCCGACGGCCTGGCGCAGCTGGGCTTCCTGCCGGTGACGATCGAGCGGGCCTCGAAGCTGTACGACGCCGCGCAGCTGCCGGCGATGTTCGCCGCCATGCAGCGGGTGTTCGCGCGCGCCGCCACCGACAGCTACCAGCAGGCCGCCTGATGTTGCGCACCTGCACCAGCTGCGCGCGCCGCCTGCGCGAATGCCAGTTCCCAATGCAAGGCGGTCGCGTCGTCAGCGTCTGCGCGCCCTGCCGGAACGACATCAAGCGGGCGCAGGCCAAGCTCGCACCGATCCGCCGTGATCCCGAGCAGATCCGGCTCAACAACGTCGCTGCGCTGTGGCACGGCCCGGTGCGGCGCACTCACCTGCTGAGGAATGCCGCTTGAACCGTTCGAATCCGCGCCCCTGCCCCTACTGCGGTCAGGACGATGAGCTCGTGACCGGCCGAGAGGTGTATCCGCACCGCCCCGACCTATTCGCGAAACCACTCTGGGCATGCATGCCGTGCCGCGCGTGGTCAGGGTGCCATCCAGGCACCGAGAAGCGCATGGGTCGCCTCGCCAACGCAGCAACGCGGCAACTCAAGATGCGCGCGCACGAGGCCTTTGACCCACGCTGGAAGTCGGGCGGTATGAAGCGAAAAGACGCCTACGCCTGGCTGCGCGAACGCACCGGTCTGGACGCGCGCGAATGCCATATCGGATGGATGTCGGACGAAGACCTCCGCCGGGTTATCGAAATCTGCGAAGGAGTGACCGCATGACCCGCCACCTCGCCCGCCGCGCGCCGAAGCGCAACGGCGGCTTCTCCTGGGGTCGCTTCCCGACTAGCGACGGCGCCTTCATCACCTGGCGCATGTTCCGCCGCGATCACACCAGCGCGCTGCACATGCATGCGCTTACCTTCACCGCCAAGGACGAGCCGGCCTACGTGGCGAAGCAGCTGCGCCGCGCACGCCGGCAGCTGCGCGATCGCGTGGACGACATCGACCTTGTGGCAATGGGAGTAGCGGCGTGAGTGCTCCCCTAACGCGCTTCCGGTTCGACTGGACCGAACTGCTCTTCAGGCGTGACCGCGACGAACTTTCGAAACTCCGCAGCAAACTCTTCGCTTATTCCGTGCAGCCATTCCAGCTGCCCGAGCAGAAGCTGGAAGTCCGAGTACTCACCTGCGTACCGCCATCTAGGGTTTACGCCAGTAGGCTTTACCACCCGATCGCGAATCTTTCGAACCAACTCCCCGAGAGTTCGACTGCCGCCGATCAGGGTGGCCAGGTCTGCCCCGATGCTATCCGGCAGGTTGTGGATTCGGTCCTCGACGCGCTCTGCCCCAGGCAGCAGAGCACGCTCTGCCTCATCCAGAGCACGGGTCATCGCGCGGCCATCGCGAATCTGTTGGTTTTGCACGTCAATACCTGTGTCGAGAGCTCTGACCATCATGGCCATCCGCGCAGGCAGTGCTGTGACCTCGTACAGCAGGATCCGGCCAATGATGCGCGCGTTCTCCTCGCGCAGCTTCACTGCCTCGCCATGCTGTTGAGCAGCGATTTTAGTCGCCTCCTCCGCGATAGCAGCCGCACGCTTCGACGTTCGGTTCGCCGACACGGCAACACCGATAGTTCCGCCGGCCGCAAGTGCACCCACCACGACCGCAGCCCAGTCGGCCACGTTCCCCCACTCCGCTGCTAGCGGACAGAACTCGATTGCCATATCGCCCCCTCTGATGGATCCGATTCTGCCATGACTAATCTGCACCCAAACGACAAGATTGCCGCGCTGGACTGGGCGCTGAGCCGTGCGCGCGAAGCAGCCGCCGGCGATGAGCTGATCCGGCTCACTCATCTGCCGGCACTGCAGGAACTGCGCGACGAAGCGCAGCGGGAGGCGCGCGGTGGCTGATCCCTACCGCGAGTTCCTGGAGCGCAAGGTCCGCGTCGCGCCGTCGACGGGTTTCGACGTCTCGCCCGACGATGTGCACCCGCTCCTCAAGCCGCACCAGCGCGACAGCGTCGTGTGGGCATGCTCCGGCGGGCGCCGCGCCCTCTTCCAGCGCTTCGGCCTGGGCAAGAGCATGCAGCAGCTGGAGATCATGCGGCTGGCGCGCGCACACGCTGGCGGCGCAGTGGGCATCGTGGTGCCGCTGGGCGTGCGGCAGGAGTTCCGCCGCGACGCCGGCAAGCTCGGGCTGGAGACGCGTTTCGTGCGCACCAGCGCCGAGGTGGATCCGGACTTCAATGGCATCCACCTCACCAATTACGAGAGCGTGCGCGACGGCAAGCTCGACCCGAACCTGTTCACCGCGGCCAGCCTTGATGAGGCCTCGGTGCTGCGCAGCTTCGGATCGAAGACCTATCAGCAGTTCCTGACCTTGTTCGATGAGGTCCGGTACCGGTTCGTCGCCACGGCCACGCCCAGCCCGAACCGCTACAAGGAGCTGATCCATTACGCCGGCTTCCTGGGCGTGATGGACACCGGCCAGGCTCTCACACGCTGGTTCAAGCGTGACAGCACGCAGGCCAACAACCTGACGCTGTACCCGCACAAGGAACGTGAGTTCTGGTTATGGGTGGCCAGCTGGGCGCTGTTCCTGCAGAAGCCGTCCGACCTGGGTTACAGCGACGAAGGCTATGACCTGCCGGAGCTGACAGTGCATTACGTCGAAGTACCGGTGGACCACAACACCGCCGGCGCCGAACGAGATGGCCAGGGCAAGTTGTTCCGCGATGCCGCGATGGGTTTGCAGAATGCCGCCAAGGAGAAGCGCGACACGCTCGGCGCGCGCGTGGCTGCCGTGCAGCAGGTGGTCGCCGCCAGGCCGGATGATCATTGGCTGATCTGGCACGACCTCGAGGCAGAGCGGCATGCGCTGCAGGCTGCCATCCCCGCCGCCGTCAGCATTTACGGCGACCAGGAGCTGGACGAGCGCGAACAGGCGGTCATCGACTTCAGCGAAGGCGTGATCCCGATCCTGTCTGCCAAGCCGGTCATCGCCGGCAGCGGCTGCAACTTCCAGCGCCACTGCCACTTGTCGGTCTATGCCGGCATCGGCTTCAAGTTCAACGACTTCATCCAGTCCATTCACCGCACCCAGCGGTACCAGCAGGCGCACCCGGTAGAGGTGTGGATCGTCTACGCCGAGAGCGAGCGCGAGGTGCTGGCCAGCCTGCAAGCGAAGTGGACGCGCCACGAGGAGATGGTAGAGAGAATGAGCGAGATCATCAGGGAATACGGCCTGAGCAAGGCCGCCATGGCGCAAGTACTTCAGCGCTCGATTGGCGTGGAGCGGATCGAGGCCAGCGGTACCGGCTGGACAGTCGCGAACAACGATTGCGTGATGGAGACGCGCGGCATGGCCGACGACAGCGTCGACCTGGTCGTGACCTCGATCCCGTTCGCCAACCACTACGAGTACAGTCCGAGCTACAACGACTTCGGGCACACCGACGACAACGCGCACTTCTGGGCGCAGATGGACCACCTCAGCACGCAGCTGCTGCGGATCCTGAAGCCTGGCCGGATCGCGGCCATCCACGTGAAGGACCGGATCCAGTTCGGCGCAGTGACCGGCGCCGGCGTGCCAACGGTCAGCCCCTTCCATGCGGAGGCGATCTTCCACTACCGGTCGCACGGCTTCGACTACATGGGCCTGATCACGGTCGTGACCGACGTGGTGCGCGAGAACAACCAGACCTATCGGCTGGGCTGGTCGGAGCAGTGCAAGGACGGCACCAAGATGGGGGTGGGCTCGCCCGAGTACATCGTGCTGCTGCACAAGCCGCAAACCGATCGCAGCCGCGGCTATGCCGATGAGCCGGTCCGCAAGCAGAAGGCGGATTACACGCGGGCGCGCTGGCAGGTGGATGCGCATGCATTCTGGCGCTCGAGCGGCCGCCGGCAGCTGACGGCCGACGAGCTGGCGCAGCTGGGCCCGGACAAGCTGGCCAAGCTGTTCACCGAGTACAGCCTGCGCGAGGTCTACGACTACGAAACCCATGTGCGCATCGGCGAGGAACTGGAGGCGCGCGGCGCGCTGCCCTCCACCTTCATGTCACTGGCGCCAGGCAGCCATGACGCTGACGTCTGGCACGACGTCAACCGCATGCTGACCCTCAACGGCGAGCAGACCCGGCGCGGCCTGGAAAACCACATCTGCCCGCTGCAGTTCGACATCGTCGATCGGCTGATCCAGCGCTTCAGCAATGCCGGCGAGCTGGTGTTCGACCCGTTCGGCGGTCTGTTCACCGTGCCGTACAGGGCACTGAAGCTGGGCCGCCAGGGCCGTGCCGCCGAGCTGTCCACCGCCTACTTCATGGACGGCGTGCGGTAACTACAGGCTGCGGAGCGAGAGATCGCCATGCCGGATCTGTTCGCAGCGATAGAGACAACGCTGCAAGGCCAAGCGGCATGAGGCTATCAGCGATTTTCAGCCCGCTTAGTGGCCAAGTCGTACCCAGGCGGGAGGGTTTTCGCGATAGCACGCGCTGCGTCGATGCCTCCCCGGTACGCAGCCTCTCGGCTAGGGAACTCGGTACCGGCCGCGACCTCGGTAACAGGCTCGCGCTCTTGCCCGTGATGCACGTAGCCGACGGCGTGCCAGTGACCGGGACGTCCGACGTCCTCACCAACAGCTGCCTCAAGCCTGAACTCCCCTTCGATTTCCATGGCGCACCTCGTCAATTCGGAAGTGTGAGGTTAACCCAATGAAGCCGCAGCTCTTTCCGCGAGAGCCGCGCCGGATGAAGCAGCCACCGAAGGATCTGCTCCGGCAGCAGCTCGCCATGGCCGCCGACCACATCGAGCGGGTCACCGCCGAGAACCACGCTCTGCGCGCGATGTGCGCAGACCTCATCAACACCTGCCAGAGCAGCGCCGACCAGATGCGCGCTGCCCTCGCGAACACGGAGACCGAGTAATCATGAGCACTGCCACCACAGAATCGATCCGCCTGCCCGAAATCATTGCCTCGATGCTCAATTACGCGGGAGTGGCGGACACGTGCGAGGTCACCCAGGGGCACGCTCCGGTCGCCATCCGAAATTGGGCAGAGATGCTGCAGCAGTTGGCCGCGCCTGCTGCTGTGCCGGTGGACGTGCTGCGCGAAGCAGCGGCGCTCGCCGATGCCGTCGAGAAAAATGGGAAGTGGGACGACGGTTGCTTCTACTACAACAAGCATGCGGCGAGCGAGCTGCAAACTCCGCTGGTCAACCTCCGCCGCGCCCTCGCCACCCACCCCCAGCCGACAGCGGCGAAGGATGTGCCGGAGCTGTTCGTGCAATGGCTGGAGCGAGAGATGCCGGCGGGCACGATTATCGGCAAACCGGCCTGGTGGGCACCGAAGCTGGCGCGCGCCCTGCGCAGTGCCGAGCGCGGCGTGCTGGGAGGATGCAATGGCTGAGCGCCCTGACCAACGCTACCCGCTGACCTGGCCGGCGGGCTGGCCGCGCACGCCCGGCCACCTCCGGGCGCACAGTCCATTCAAGGCACAGACCACCGACCGCGCATTCCGCGACCTGGTGGACGAGCTTGGCCGGCTCTGCGCGCGGAACATCATCGTCAGCAGCAACCTCAAGCTGCGCCAGGACGGCATGCCGTACAGCCAGCAGCCGCGCAATGACGATGAGGGGATCGCCGTCTCTTCACCCGCAAGGGCGTGGAGATGGTCCTGGCCTGCGACAAGTTCGCCAAGCGCGAGGCCAATCTGCGGGCGATCACCCTCACGATCGGCGCGATTCGAGGCATCGAACGCTGGGGCAGCTCCGACATGATGGAACGCGCATTCAACGGCTTCAGCACCCTACCGGCGCCGGTGGCGCTGTCCTGGCGCGATGTGCTGGACCCGTCCGACCCCGAGGGGAGCTACCGCCGGCTGCGCTCCCAGCACCACCCGGACCGCCCCGGCGGCGATGCAACCGAGTTCCAGCGCGTGCACCGCGCATGGGACGCATACCAGCAGGAACACACCCATGGCTGAGCTGTGCCTATCCCGCGACGAGGTGGCAGAGCTGTGCCGCACAACGCATCGAGCGAAGCAGGCCAGATTCCTGCAGCAGAATGGCGTGCGGCATTACCTCGATGCGCACAGCTGGCCGGTGGTGCTGCGCAGCGCGATCGACCCGACCGAGAAGAAGGCCGGCACGGTCGCGGCCTGGTCGCCCAATAAGGCCGCATGATGGGAAGGAAGCCAAGCAGGCCGGGCGCGGTGCCGCGGTTGCGCGCCCGCAAGCAGAAGTCGGGCATGGTGCATTACTACTACGACCACGGCGGCAAGCCACGCAAGGAGACGCCGCTGGGTGCCGACTATGGGGTGGCTATCAAGCGCTGGGCGGAAATCGAGCATGCGCGTGTGATCCCCACACATGCGCAGCTCACCTTTCGGCACGTGGCCGACCGCTACCGCGCCGAGGTCATCCCAACCAAGGCGCCGAGCACGCAGCGGCTGCACAACCTCTGCCTGACCTGGCTGCTGACGTTCTTCGATGATCCGCCCGCGCCGTTTGAGGCGATCAAGCCCCTGCACATCCGGAAGTATCTGGATTGGCGCGCCTCTAAGGTAATCGCCAATCGAGAAGTTGCCCTGTTCTCGCACCTCTGGAACTGGGCGCGCGGCAAGGGTCTCACGGACCTTTCCAACCCCTGCGAGGGAATCCGCCGGAACAAGGAAACCGGACGCGACGTGTACGTGGACGATGCCACCTTCCGCGCCGTCTACGAGCGTGGCGACCAGACCTTGCGCGATGCGTTGGACCTGGCCTACCTCACCGGCCAGCGCGTCGGTGACGTGTGGTCGATGGACGAGCGGCAGCTGGGCGCGGGAGAGCTGGTGGTGCGGCAGGCCAAGACCGGGACCAAGCTGACGATGGCCGTCACCGGCGAGCTAGCAGCGCTGCTGGATCGGATCGCCGCGCGCAAGCGAGGGCTGACGTTGCGCAGCACGCGGCTCATCGTGGATGCGGACGGGCTGGCGATCGGCCGGGCTGCGTTGCGCTACCGGTTCGACCAGGCGCGCAAGGCCGCTGGCGTGGACAAGGGCGACTTTCAGTTCCGGGATCTTCGTGCCAAGGCTGGCACGGACAAGGCTGATTCAGCCGGCGATATTCGCCAGGCCCAGGCGCAGCTGGGGCATGCGTCGGTGACGATGACCGAGCACTACGTGCGGAAGCGGAAGGGCGCAAAGACAACGCCAACACGATAATTGCGGAGCGCTCTGTCTTTTGCGGAGCGGACCAAAACTGCGAAACGCTTATGGGACATGGAGCGGGCGATGGGAATCGAACCCACGTCAGTAGCTTGGGAAGCTACAGCTCTACCATTGAGCTACGCCCGCACGGCGTGGGGAGAGTTTAGGCGGGTGTAGGCATCGGGCGCAATGCGCAGACGTGACGAGGGCCGGTTGCCCGGCCCTCGTGTCTTGCAAGGTGCTACCTGCAGCGGTTCGGCGTGGCTCAGAAATTGCCGCTGAAGTTCACGAACAGCGTTGCATCGCGGGCACTGCGCTGGGCGGTGGTGGTGCTCAGGCCGACGTTGCTCTGCAGGCCCCACAGGCCGGTGCGGGCGCCCAGCACCACGGTGGCGTAGTTGCGGTCGAAGTTCTGGCCCGGGACGGTGTACATGCCCACTTCCGGCATCGACTGCAGCCAGGCGCTGGCTTCGCCACCGTCCTTGAACTCGTGGTCGTAGGTCGCCTGCAGGTACGGCTTGATCGCGGCGCCGTCCAGGCGCACCTGGAAGCCGACGCGGCCGACCAGCGAGTCGATATCCTGGTCGGCATAGCCCAGCGCGGTGGCACTGGCGTCGCTTTCGGTGTAGCCGTCGAGCTTGATCTTCTGCCAGGTCAGGCCGGCCACCGGGCCGTACTTGACGTTGCCTTCGCCCAGCGAATAGCCGGCGTTGAGCGCGGCGGTGAGATTGCTGCCGTCCGGCGACCCGCTGTGCACGCGGGTCGCTGGCCCCAGCTGCACTTCACGGTCCACGTCGTAGCTCAGCCAGCTGTAGCTGACCTGGGCGTTGACCCACACCGGGCCGGTGTACCAGCCGAAGAAGCCGCCCAGGGTGGTGTCGTCCTGCTTGAAGCTGCCGTTGCGGTTGCCGAAGTCCGCGTCCATGCGGCCGAAGCCGGCAAAGCCGCCGAACACCAGGTCGCCGGCCGTCCAATCCACGCCGAACAGGCCGGCCGGGGCCATGCCGTCGTACAGGTCGGCGTGGTCGTAGCGCTGCATGTCGCCGCGCACGCTGCCCCACCAGCGCAGCCCGTCGGCGTCCGGCTTGCCGTCCAGATGCCAGGCCACCTGATCGGCACGGGCGCGGCCACCGGCCTGCGCCGAGTGCGTCAGCACCTGCTGCAGGCGCGGCGCTTCCAGCAACGAAATCGCGTACTCGCCCAGGATCTGGTGCACCGCCGTGGTCGGATGAATGCCGTCGGCGAAGACGTAGGTGGTCGGTGCGTTGGCGGCGACCAGGCTGGTCGGGTTGCAGGCCGGCAGTGGCAGTGCCGGGTTGCAGGCGGTGTTGGTGACGTTGGTGAAGCCGAAGGTGCCCGGCGCGGCGACGATTTCCTGCAGCATGTGGAAGGTGTCGAGAGGAATCACGCGCAGGCCGGCCGATTGCAGGCCGTTGAACAGCGCGGTGTTGTAGGTGGCGGCCGCTGCGGTGCCCTGGGCCATGGCGGCTGCGCCGCCGGCGCGGAAGCGCGGGGTGATGCCGATATCGGGAATGGTCGGCACCATCACGTAGCGCGCGCCGGCAGTCTGCAGCGTGGCCACGGCGCCCACCTGGGCGGTGACCGCGCTGCCAATGATGGCCTGTGCCTGCGCCGGCACGGTGGCCGCGGCCAACAGGTCGTTGGCGCCGCCCCACACGCTGTACAGCGCGTTCGGGTTGGCGCGGCCGCCATTGGCGGTGAGATAGGTGTTGATCTGGCTGGTCACCGACGGCGCGGCGCCGAGTGCGCTGACCGAGCTGGCCTGGATGCGCGCGCCGCCGGCAGCGTAATTGTCGCCGGTCTGGCCATTGCCGTTGGGCGCTGCGTTGGTGCCGAAGTGGTCGCCGACATATTCGGCCCACACCCAGCCCGGGTTGGTGGTGAACTTGCCGGTGACCGGGCGCGAAGCAGCCGGCAGCAACGGGGTGTAGTAGCCACTGTCGGTGAGGCTGTCACCGAAGAACACGGTCTGGTCGAAGGCCTGCTCGGCCATGGCCGGGGTGGCCGCGATAGCGATGGCGACCGCCATCAGGGAGCGGATCGGGCGAAGTGTTGAAGCCATGGGAGTGCCTGCTTGAAAGTGGATGGGACCGGACCGGCCTGCATACGTACGCCGGCGAATGGCAATGGTTTCACCCTCGCCGCCCGCGCTCACGCTGCATCGCCGCATAACGCAAAAACGCGCGCCCCGACGGCGCGCGATGCAACAATGATGACATGAACATTCAACTCAACGGCGCCCCGCGCACGCTCCCCGACCACCTGCCGCTGGCCGCCCTGCTGGAACAGGAAGGCCTGACCCAGCGACGCGTGGCAGTGGAGGTCAATGGCGAAATCGTGTCGCGCGGGCGGCACGCCGAGCATGTGTTGCGCGAGGGCGATGTGGTGGAGATCGTGCACGCGTTGGGCGGCGGTTGATGCCCCGCGCGGCCGGCGCATCCGCGCCCGATCGGTGATAATTGCCGCATGACGAATCCCGCCCCCTCTGATGCGCTGGTCATCGCCGGCAAACGCTATCGCTCGCGCCTGCTGACCGGCACCGGCAAGTTCAAGGATCTGGACGAGACCCGCCTGGCCACCGAGGCCGCCGCGGCCGAGATCGTGACGGTGGCCATCCGCCGGGTGAACATCGGCCAGGACCCCAACGCGCCCAGCCTGCTCGACGTGCTGCCGCCGGAGCGCTACACGCTGCTGCCCAACACTGCCGGCTGCTACACCGCCGACGACGCGGTGCGCACCTGCCGGCTGGCGCGCGAGCTGCTGGACGGCCACAACCTCACCAAGCTGGAAGTGCTGGGCGACGAGCGCACGCTGTATCCGGATGTGGTGCAGACGCTCAAGGCCGCCGAGCAGCTGGTGGCCGATGGCTTCGAGGTGATGGTCTATACCTCCGACGATCCGATCCTGGCCAAGCGCTTGGAAGAGATCGGCTGCGTGGCGGTGATGCCGCTGGCGGCGCCGATCGGCTCTGGCCTGGGTATCCAGAACAAGTACAACCTGCTGGAAATCATCGAGAACGCCAAGGTGCCGATCATTGTCGACGCAGGCGTAGGCACCGCCTCGGACGCGGCAATCGCGATGGAGCTGGGCTGCGACGGCGTGTTGATGAACACCGCCATTGCCGGCGCGCGCGACCCGATCCTGATGGCCAGCGCGATGCGCAAGGCGATCGAGGCCGGGCGCGAAGCGTTTCGGGCCGGGCGGATTCCGCGCAAGCGCTATGCATCGGCATCGAGCCCGGTGGACGGTGTGATTGGATGAGTCGGTGGTCTGCGTTGACATTGCGGCCGAGGCGCAATGATCGGCAGTGCGGCGTGCCGGATATGACCGCTGCCAGATCGCGCGTTGCTGCGGGCGTCCCCCTCACGCCGTACCCTCACCCCAACCCCCGCTCCGCGCCCCGGCCCGCGCCTGCGTCGCGGGCGCTCCCAGGCACGCGCGCCCATGGCGCGCAAACTGTGCCTCCTTGCCCCCGGTGGGAGAGGGGCGTTCGTTCCGCCGATGACTTAATTCATGACTGACCCTTTCACCAGCGACGGCGCGAAGATGCCGCCCAAACCTTTCACCATCGAAGAAGGCCGCCGGCAGGTGCGCAGCTTCGTGCTGCGCCAGGGCCGCTTCACGCCGGCGCAGCAGCGTGCGTTTGACGAGTTATGGCCGCGTTTCGGGCTGGACTACACCGGCGCCCCGCGCGATCTGGCTGCCACGTTCGGACGCGACGCGCCCAAGGTGCTGGAAATCGGCTTCGGCAATGGTGCGGCGTTGCGCTTCGCCGCGCAGCAGGACCCCAGCCGCGATTACATCGGCATCGAGGTGCACGCGCCCGGTGTGGGCCGTCTGCTCAACGCGCTGGACGAGGACGGCAGCACGCATGTGCGCCTGTATCACCACGATGCGGTGGAAGTGCTCGAACACGAGATCGCCGATGGCGCACTGGACGAGGTGCGCATCTATTTCCCCGACCCGTGGCACAAGAAGCGCCACAACAAGCGTCGCCTGATCCAGCCGGCGTTCGTGCAGCTGGTGGTGCGCAAGCTGCGCGAGGGTGGCCGCCTGCACGCGGCCACCGACTGGGCCGATTACGCCGAGCAGATGTGGGACGTGCTCGACGCCACACCGGGCCTGGTCAACCGCGCCGGCCCGCGCGGCCACGTCGAACGCCCCGCCTGGCGCCCGCAGACCCACTTCGAAACCCGCGGCCAGAAGCTTGGGCACGGCGTGTGGGATCTGGTTTATGACCGGGATTCGGGAATCGGGATTGGGGATTCGTAACAGCAGCTATCCCGGCAGCCAGACGCTTCAGCGCTTCTAACCAATCCCCACTCCCGAATCACGAATCCCGGCCCCCAATGGACACCGCGCTGACGCTGACCAACGATATGAAGCTCGTCCTCGGGCTGGTCGGTTTCACGATGGCGATGTTTCTGTTCGAGCGCATCCGCGCCGACGTAGTGGCCTTGATCGTGCTGGTGGTGCTTGGGGTCACCGGGTTGGTGGCACCGGAAGAATTGTTCGGTGGTTTTTCCGGTAATGCGGTGATGAGCATCATCGCCACCACCATTCTTGGCGCGGGCCTGGAGCGCACCGGTGCATTGAACCGGTTGGCCAGCTGGCTGCTGCGGCGTTCGCACGGCAGCGAGCAGCGCCTGATGATGATGACGCTGGCCATCTCCGGCTTGAATTCGTCGTTCATGCAGAACCCGTCGGTGATGGCCCTGTATCTGCCGGTCGCCTCGCGGCTGGCCGCGCGTACCGGGCTCACCCTGCAGCGCATGTTGTTGCCGATCGCCGCGGCGATCGTGATGGGCGGCGCGCTCACCATGGTGGGCAACTCGCCGCTGATCCTGCTCAACGACCTGCTGGTTTCGGCCAACAACAACCTGCCCTCGGGCATGGCGAGCATCGAACCGTTGACCATGTTTGCGCCATTGCCGATCGGTGTGGCGCTGCTGATCGCCGCATTGCTGTACTTCCGCTTCTACGGCGACCGCAAGCTGATCGAAGAAGAACGCCTGATCAACGAAGGCGTCACGCCCTCGCGCACCGAAAGCTATTTCGCCAAGACCTACGGCATCGATGGCGACGTGTTCGAACTCACCGTGACCGCCGAAAGCCCCTTGGTCGGCATGACTCTTGGCGAGGCCGAGGCCATCCATGACGCGCCGTTGCTGCTGGCCCTGAAGACCGGCAACGACACCCGCCTGGCCCCACCGGCGGACATGCGCATCTGGGTGGGCAGCGTGCTCGGCGCCATGGGGCCGCGCCAGGAGGTGAACGATTTTGCGCAGAACCACTTCCTGCGCATGTCCTCGCGGCTGCGCAACCTGGGCGACCTGTTTAACCCCAGTCTTGCAGGCATTTCCGAGGCGCTGATCCCGCCCAACTCGCGGTTGATCGGCAAGAGTGCCGGCGAGCTGCGGCTGCGCAAGCAGGCCGGCATCAGCCTGCTGGCGATCAACCGCGACAAGCAGGTCATCCGCGAGGACGTACGCAACGTGCCGCTGCGCGCTGGCGACATGCTGGTGTTCCACAGCATCTGGCAGGACCTGGCGCAGGCGGCGGAAAGCCGCGATTTCGTGCCGGTCACCGACTTCCCGAAAGGCGAGCAGCGCCCGCACAAGTTCAAGATCGCGATGGCGATCTTTGCCTTCACCATCTTGATCGCACTGACCTCGCGCCTGCCGGTGGCGCTGACGCTGATGACCGGCGTGGCCTGCATGCTGGTCAGCGGCGTGCTGCGCATGGACGAGGCCTACGCCTCGATCAACTGGAAGACCATCTTCATGATGGCCGGGCTGATCCCGCTCGGCTGGGCGATGGACAGCAGCGGCACTGCAGCCTGGGTGGCCGGCCACACCATCGACCGGCTGCCCGAAGGCATTCCGGTGTGGGCGCTGGAAATCAGCCTGGCTTTGCTCACCACCGCGTTCTCGCTGGTGATCAGCCATGTGGGTGCGACCATCGTGATGGTGCCGATTGCGGTGAATCTGGCACTGGCCGCCAATGGCAACCCGACGGCGTTTGCGCTGATCGTGGCGTTGTCGGCATCCAACAATCTGATGACCGCCTCCAACCCGGTAATCTCGATGGTGGCCGGCCCGGCCAACTATCAACCGCGCGAGCTGTGGCGCGTGGGCGCGCCGTTGTCGCTGATCTACATCGTGGTGATGGTGTCGATGATCAACCTGATGTTCTGGTGGGCGGCGCGTTAGAGCCATGATGCTGGCGCTCGGCTTCGATGGCGCCGGCATATCGCAGGCAAGCCCGCAGTAGCGCCTACTGCGCGGCACCGTCGCGTCGAACAGCATTGCAATGCAGCGCACATCGCAGCGTGCGCCAAATGCCGGCGCTCACGCACCTGGTACAGCGCTACCCCAGTACCACCTGCTCGCCCTCGACGCGCACCGGCACCGCTACCAGCGACTGCCCGCGACAGGGCCCGCTGATGCATTCGCCGGCATCAAGCTCGAACGCCGCGCCATGGGCTGCGCAGACCAGGTGACCATCCTTGGTCGTGAGGAACTGCCCCGGCGCCCAGTCCAGCCGGCGGCCGGCGTGCGGGCAGATGTTCAACCACGCGCGCACCTGCAGGCCCTGGCGATACACCACCAGCGACTCGGTGCCCTCGCCCAACGCTGCTTCGACTTCCAGCACTCCGGCATCGGGAATCTGCGTCAACGCGATGCGTGTGGTCCAGGAAGACGAGGACATAGACCTTGAAAGAGTGAGGAGTGGCCGCCGATTGTGGCATGCGACTGCGCGCGCGTCGGCGCGCTGCGTGCCGGGCGTGAGTGACCGCTGGACCGGGCGGTCACCCGTACACCTTGGCTACGGCAGACCTCGGTCAGCGCGTCGCATGTGATGTGTTTAACAAAACTGGCGTTGGATTAACAAAGTTTTCACTCAATGACATGAAACCGCAACGATACTTCGCGCTTGTTTCCTGCCCGGCAGCCCACCGCCATG
Source organism: Xanthomonas sp. WHRI 6106 (assembly GCF_040202405.1). Classification (NCBI taxonomy): domain Bacteria; kingdom Pseudomonadati; phylum Pseudomonadota; class Gammaproteobacteria; order Lysobacterales; family Lysobacteraceae; genus Xanthomonas; species Xanthomonas sp. WHRI 6106. Next base: position 453,613 of record NZ_JBEGFC010000002.1, read on the forward strand.
CCTGCACGCTTGTTCCAATACGGCAACCTCCATTCCCTGTTTGCGCCCCGCAAGCCGCGTCACCCATTGGTGCGCGTTGCTGCCGGCCTGGCAGGCCTGGCGATTCTTGCGGTGCTGATCTTCTTCAGCGTGTTTGTCGGCGCGGCCATGATACTGGGCGGTATTGCCTGGAAGGTCCTGAGCAAGTCGCACCGTAGCCCCCCGCAGCAGGCGCGCGTGGTCGACGCCGAGTACCGCGTGGTACGCAAGCCCGCGCTGCCGATGTCGCACTGAGCGCCCAGACGCTTGCGCTGTACATCCCGCAGCGTCTCGCTGCGGGAATGAAAACCCGCTACCTGCATCGGCATGTGCTCGCACATGCCGATCTGCATTGCGGGGCCTGAACATGTCGGGTCCTCGCCGTGCGGGCCGTCGTCCACGCGCGTTCAGCAGTGAAGGTTCCGTCGTACACAGCCAAGCGGCTAGACTCACGCGTCCCCCGTTCGAGGATGCGCGCATGACCCACGATGTGATTCCCGCCGCCGATGTTCCGCGCATTCCGGTGGTGGGTGGTGGCAGTTTTCCGGTGCACCGCATCTATTGTGTGGGGCGTAACTTCGCCGACCACGCGCGCGAGATGGGCGCCAGTGCGCCGGCGTCCAAGGCCGAACGCGGTCAGCCGACCTTTTTCATGAAGCCTGCCGATGCCGTCGTGGTCGGTCACGGCGACCAGATCCCCTACCCGCCCGGCACCAGGGAGCTGCATCACGAGGTGGAGCTGGTGGTGGCACTCGGCAGCGATGCACCTGAGGGCGAATTGCCGGTGGAACAGGCCGAGCGCCTGATCTACGGTTATGGCGTGGGCCTGGATCTGACCCGCCGCGATCTGCAGGCCGCTGCCAAGGCCAAGGGCCTGCCGTGGGATATCGCGAAAGGCTTCGACCATTCCGCACCGGTCAGCGAGTTGGTGCACGCCGGCGAAGTCGGCGCCCTGGAGGCGCTGAATCTGTCGCTGGAGGTCAACGGACAGGTGCGCCAGCAATCGTTGCTGGACCAGATGATCTGGAGCGTGCCGGAGATTTTGCACGAGCTGTCCAAGCTGTATGCACTGCGCGCGGGCGATCTGGTCTTCATGGGCACGCCGGCCGGCGTCGGCCCACTGTTGCCGGGCGACCAGTTCAGTGCTCGCCTGGAAAACGTCGCCGAACGCCACGGCATCATCGCGGGCTGACATCGGCCGGGCTACGATCGGGCCGCGGCAGTTGGTCCGCGACCGCATCAGGAGTGCGATATGGGTATGGTCAGCGAATTCAAGCAATTCGCGATGCGCGGCAATGTCATCGACCTGGCTGTCGGTGTGGTCATCGGTGCGGCGTTCGGCAAGATCGTCACCGCGCTGGTGGAAAAGATCATCATGCCGCCAATCGGTTGGGCCATCGGCAATGTGGATTTCTCGCGCCTGGCGTGGGTGCTCAAGCCTGCGGAAGTGGATGCCACCGGCAAGGAGATTCCGGCCGTGGTGGTCGGCTATGGTGATTTCATCAACACCGTGGTGCAGTTCGTGATCATTGCGTTTGCGATCTTCCTGGTGGTCAAGCTGATCAACCGCCTGAGCCATCGCAAGCCCGACGCACCCAAGGGCCCGAGCGAAGAAGTGCTGCTGCTGCGCGAGATTCGCGACTCGCTCAAGACCGACACGCTCAAGACGCCGGGCGCGCTGTAAGCGGACGCAACCAACGCGCGCTTCGCGCGCAGGGATGACTTTTCGCACGCCGACCGGGGACCTTGCGCTGATAAGCTCAGGGTCCCCTCGTCGTTGGAGCGTCCTGCATGCGTCGCCTCGCTGTCGCCATCTCTGCCCTACTCGCCTGCTCCTGCGCGCTCGCCGCACAGACCAGCATTCCCGACAGCGCATTGCGCACCGCGGCGCAGTTGCGCGAGCAGGCCCTGGCCGATGACACCGGCTTTGCGGTGGTGCAATCGCTTACCACCGAAGTGGGCCCGCGCATTGCCGGTGGCGAAGCAGATCCGCGTGCGGTGGCCTGGGCCAAGGCCAAGTTCCAGTCGCTGGGCTTCGACAAGGTGTGGACCGAGCCGGTGAGCTTTCCCAAGTGGGAACGCCGCAGCGAACATGCAGCGGTCGTCGGCGCGCACGCGCAGCCACTGACCGTCACCGCGCTGGGCGGCAGCCCCGGCGGCACGGTCGAAGGCGAGGTGGTGCGGTTTGAAAACCTGGCCGCATTGCAGGCCGCGCCAGCCGGATCGCTGACCGGCAAGATCGCATTCGTCGATTACCAGATGGTCAAGGCGCGCGACGGCAAGGATTACGGCAATGGCGGTGCCGTGCGCAGCAAAGGGCCGTCGGAAGCGATTCGCAAGGGCGCAATTGGATTTGTGATGCGCTCGGCCGGCACCGACTCGCACCGGGTGCCGCATACCGGCATCACCCGTTTCGATGACGGCCTGACGCCGGTACCGGCCGCGGCGCTGTCGGTACCCGATGCCAACCAACTGGCTCGCCTCGCTGCGCTGGGCACGACGCGCCTGCGGCTGGCGCTGGACTGCGGCTGGGACGGCACGGCCACCTCGTACAACGTCATCGGCGAGATCACCGGGCGCAGCAAGCCCAAGGAAGTGGTGGTGATCGGCGGGCATCTGGATTCGTGGGATCTGGGCACAGGTGCGATCGACGACGGTGCCGGCGTGGCGATCACCATGGCTGCCGGCCACCTGATCGGCCAGCTCAAGCAGGCACCCAAGCGCACGATTCGTGTCGTGGCCTTTGCCAACGAGGAGCAAGGCCTGTACGGCGGCAAGGCGTATGCCGCCGCGCACGGCAGGAATGCCAAGGACCTGGCGCTGCATCAGATTGGCGCAGAGAGCGACTTCGGCGCCGGGCGCATCTATGCGTTCAACACCGGCTCTGCCGCCCCGGACGACTCGCGTGCCGCGACCAAGCAGATTGCCGAGGTGCTGGCACCGCTGGGCATCGCGTATGCGCCGGACAAGGGCGGCCCCGGTCCGGATGTGGGGCCGATTTCCGCCAAGGGCGGCGCCTGGGCCTGGCTGGCGCAGGACGGCACCGACTACTTCGACCTGCACCACACCGCCGACGACACGCTGGACAAGATCGACCCAAAGGCGCTCGCGCAGAACGTGGCCGCCTACACCGTGTTCGCCTATCTGGCAGCCGAGGCAGATGGCGATTTCGGCAGCCGCGCAAAGTCTGTGCAACCGCCGAACGAGTAATCTGGGAACGCAGCACGGCGTTGGCGTTTCTACTCCAGGACGAGCACACACGATGGTGGCCAAGCGGCAACGCAGTGCAAACAACGCGGCGACGTTGCTGGACGTCGCCAAACATGCAGGCGTGTCGCCGATGACCGCATCGCGCGTGATCAACCGGCATCCGCATGTCGGCCAGGACATGCGCACGCGCGTGGAAGCGTCGGTGCAGGCGCTGGGCTACCGCCCCAATCTTGCAGGCCGCTCGCTGCGTACCAGCGGCCTGTTGCGCATCGGCGTGCTGTACAGCAATCCCAGTGCGGCCTACCTCAATCAATTCATGCTCGGGCTGCTGGAGCAGAGCAGCCTCAACGGCAGCCAGGTGCTGGTGGAAAAATGCGGCGCCATCCGCAGCCAGCGCGCAGCGACCGAACGCCTGCTCGCCGCCGGCGTGGACGGGGTGATCCTGCCGCCGCCACTGTGCGATTCGCGGCAGACCATTGCCGAACTGGATGCGCGCGGCATCCCGGTAGTGGCCGTGGCCAGCGGCGCGCCGATGGCGCAAATCAGCTCGGTGCGCATCGACGACTATCAGGCCGCACGCGCCATCGTCGCGCACCTGATCGAGCTCGGTCACCGCCGCATCGCGCTGATCAAGGGCGACCCGAAACACACCCCAAGCGCGCTGCGCGCCAACGGATACCTGGACAGCCTGCAGGCCGCCGGCCTGCCAATCACCGACGCGTTGATCGCCGACGGGCTGTTTACCTACCACTCCGGTCTGCTCGCAGCGCGTAGCCTGCTGGCGCAGCCGCACCCACCCACTGCGATCTTTTGCAGCAACGACGACATGGCTGCCGCAGCGGTGGCGGTGGCGCATGGTCTGGGCCTGCGCGTGCCCGAAGACGTGTCGGTGGCCGGCTTCGACGACACACCGGTCGCCACCACCATCTGGCCGGAACTCACCACTGTGCATCAACCGGTTACCGCGATGGGCCGTGCGGCGGTGTCGTTGCTTGCCGACGCCATTCGGCAACGGCGCAAGGGCGATGCCGCCCATGGGGTGCATCAGGTGATGAAATACACCCTGGTCAGACGCGGTTCGACGGCTGCCCCGCCAAAGGGATAGCCACTGCACTGGCAGCGCGCGCGCGCTGCAGCGACGCAATGTCATCGAAGAAGACACTGCTGCCTGGAATCATCGCACTGGCCTTCGTGGCGACACATGCCAATGAACTTGCGAGCAAGACGTCATTGGTGCGGGACGGGTGATTTCAGAGAGACAGAATCGGTACGGTGCTGGATCCGTGTCGCCTCTTGCTTGGTCTGTGCGCAGACAGACCACCGATCGACGAAGCAATGGGCCAACCGCACCTGCGGTATCCCCGGCAGCCCAGTGGCTGCCGGGGACATTCACACAACATCAGCGACACAGCGGTAGCACACTTGCGGAGGACGCCAGCGCAGACCTCACGATCGGCGATGCGGGCACGCTGCGTGCGCCGGCCGCATCACCTGTTCGGCTTGGCACGCACGACGGCTGACGGGGCGCTCGCTCCTGCCGCACTGTTTGCGGTCACCACATAGTCGTAGTCGGCGCCATTGCTGACCGATTGATCGACATACGATGCCGCCGCGACATTGGCCCCCACCGTGGTGAATGCACCGGCTCCACCGGCACGCCGCTGCACCGTGTAGCTGGTCGCGCCGGCCACTGGCGACCAGCTCAGCCTGACCCGGCTGTCGCCGACGGTGGCGGTGAGGCCGCGCGTTGCGCTCGGCGCGGCGACCGGTGCCGCGGTGGCCACCGCGGTGCTGGCAGTTGCGATGACCGGGTACGCGTTGTTCACCAGTTCGATGAACTGGTTATGGAACCACGCACCGGAGATCGGCGCACCGGCGAGCGCGCCGGTCAACACGCCATCGGCCGTGGTGTACGTGGGGTCGCACATGCGATCAAAGCCCTTGCCCTCGTTGTTCGGAATCAGGGTGCTGGACCCATCGGACTCGCCCGGCGGCTTGACCCAGGCATACGCGTCCAGATGCGGGCCCGGCGCGGCGGTCGGAAGTGCGCCGATGCCTGCGCCACTTTGATTGCACCAGTTGCCGCGATGCAGGCGGCGATCGATGCGGCCGGTATTGACGTACGAATTGATGTCGCTACCGAAGGCGCTGGTCGGGCGATTCGGACCACCCCAGCCGTTACGGCCGGTATCGATGATGAAGCCGATCGTGCTGGGCCAACCCGCGCTGACAAATCCGTTGTACAGGGCCTGGGTGAAATCGGTCTCGTCGAAATACGGATTCCATTCGTAGAATTTCGCCGACTTGATCGGCTGACCATTCACGCTCAACTCGGGATTGGGCAGATTCGGTTCATTCAGCGGCGTGGTGTTGGCGGTATTGGTGACAAAGCCATCCACGCTTGCCAGACCCGCACTCGTCCCCTGCACCACCCGGGTATACAGCGAGATGGACGGACCGCGGTTGCTGTCCCAGCCCAGCCAGCCGGAGTGGCCGATATCCAGATAATTGTAGGTATTGGGTATCGCGTGCAGTTTATTGAGCGCATACTTGATGCCTTCTTCGTAGATCCCGGTCGAATTGGCAAGCGCGCAGCGCATGTCATTCAAATTGGTGACCAGATTGGGCAGGCTGTCGGGCTCGATGACATTGACGATACGAATATCTTTGTATTTGGGATCGGCGAAGATGGCCGCGATCACATCGATATATTCTTTCTTGTAACGCTCCAGCGCGGCGGGCGTGAGCGGCAATTCACCATTGGATGCCAGTGCATGGCAATCGCGTCCGGGTAGATCGTAAATGACGAAGCTAGCAGTGATCGGCGTATTGGCCTTTTTCTGCGCCAGCGCCGCATCCAGATGCCCCCTCAGACCGAGTCGCCCGGCATTTTGCGAACCACCGGCGATTGCCGCGATACGATCGAGCCACACTGCGGTCGGCAGGGTTTTGACCACGCCCATCTTGGCCTTCAACGGAACGCCCTTTATCTTCGCGATCGATGCATCGACTTTCTTGGCGTAATCCGGATTGACATAACCGGTGGCACCAACGAATGGATTATCGACGTGGGCCTGCGCGCAGACCGTCGCCACGACCATCGGGTTCAATGCCAACAGCGATAACGCCATGGCGCGCTTGACGTGACGATGGATGCCCTTGCTGGAATTCATGATATTCACCTAGTTTTATTGGATGGTGTTTATTCCGATTCACTGCAGCACTGCCTGTCTTTGGCTTGCGTTCTTCCTTTGTCGGGGCACCCATCGGAGATAGCTGGAGCCACTCAAACACGCTCCGTCGGCGTCCCGCCGAAGAGCATTTGCATGGCATTACGTTGATGATGCCCAGGCAGAAACGCAGGCCAATGGCCTGTTTGTCTCTGAGGACAGCACCCAAGACCTCGGATTTGGCGGCTAGCGCGCTCGCAACGCGATCATCCTTGCGATGCTGCCACCGTGATGTGCGGAGTATCTCCAGGGAGCGAATGAGCGATCAGCATGGGACGCTGTGCCTGCGAACCGGGGGGTCGGGTTCGCCATGCGGAAACTACGCTGCATAACAAGCATAAGCAATCGTCAAACATTGCGGTTGCACACAGATCCAGCCACTGCCCGGGACCGAGTTTCAACAGCAGGCAGTACTACACAAATGGATGTGCCATTACGCACAAAAAAACGGCCACATCGCTTCCCGACGATGCGGCCGAATGGGAGGGTACCCAACGTCGCCGTCGGGCGTACTGCAACACCGGCAAACCGGTGACGGGAAGAAAGCGCAATGACCGCTTGGAGAGGGAGAAACAGAAAACCATGTGCGACACGGCGCAGGGGTGCGCCGTGTCGCACATTGGTACATCGCATCAAACCGTCACATCAGAAGCGCAGACGCAGGCCGGCGTAGTAACGACGCTCGAAGATGTTCTGGTCGTAATAGTGGTTGGTCCACTGCGCGTAACGCCGCTCACTTTCGCCAGTGAGATTGGTGGCTTGCGCGTAGAGCGTCAGGTGATCGTTGACGTCGTAACTGAAGGAGGCGTCCAGGTAGCCGACGTCGTCGTTCCAGATGGCCAGCTCATCGCCCCACGCACCGCTGTTGACCTGACTGAAGCGCTTGCTGCGCCAGTTATAGGCCACACGCGCCTGCAACTTGTCCTTCTGGTACCACAACACCGCGTTGGCCTGATGCTTGGAGTTGTCGCCGATGGGCAACGTATTGCCTTCGATATCGGTGTTGTCGGTGTCGGCGTCGGAGAAGGTGTAGTTGATGTTGGTGCCGAACCCGCTCAACCAGCCCGGCAGGAAGTCGAACGCCTGTTGGTAGCCGATTTCGAAACCCTTGATCTTGCCGCCACCGCCGTTGACGATGCGCTCCACCGGGCCGCCCAGCCGCACCACGCCATCGGCGTCGGGCTGGGGCTCGATGTTGGTCACCGTGGTCGGGAACGACTTCACATCGATCAGGAAGGCACCCACGCTGATCAACGACGCGTCGGAGAAATACCATTCCCACGAGGCGTTGTAGTTGGTGGCGCGGTACGGATCCAGATCCGGGTTACCCGAGCGTCCGTTGAGGAACAGCACCGCATCGGAGGGCAGCGCCGGGTTGCGCGGCGGCGTGCCGTTGACGGCATAGAAGCTGACCAGGCCGCGCCCCAGATCGGGCAGGTCCTGACGGGCGACAGCCTTGTTGTAGGCAAAGCGCAGCTTCTGCGCGTCGGTGATGTCCAGCGACAGGTTGGCGGTGGGCAGCACGTCGGTGTACTGACGGTTCAAACGATTGGTCCCGATCGCCGGGCTGACGCCATTCCATTCCACGTTGCCGATAAACACATTGCCGCTGCTCAGGTACTGATCGATCGCCAGCTTGGTCTGCACGATGCGTGCGCCGATGTTGGCCGTCCACGGCACCGCACTGCCGGTTCCGCCTTCCAGGTTGGCCAGAAAATACGCCGCAGTGCTCTTTTCGGTGACCTTGTACGAGTCGGCGGCCTGCTGGTACGCCACATTGCCGGGGTACAGGCTGTTGAGATAGCCCACCGGGTCCTTCATGACCTGCGGGTTGATTGCCGGCAAGCCCTGGCTGCCCAGGCCGGTGACCTTGAGCGGATCGAAGTCGTTGAAGTAAGCCCAGTAGCCGGGAATCGAATTGAACGGCAGCAGGCGCGCTTCCGAGACACCGCTGCAGGTGTCCACGATCAGCGGGTCCTTGAAGTAATACAGCGAACGATTGGGATCGGCGCAGCTGGTGGACACCGGCGACAGGTACCGATAGGTGTCCAGCTTGACCTCGCGCTCGCCATAGCGGATGCCGAACTGGAAGCCGCGCACCACGCCTTCATCGAACTCGAAGGTGCCGTCGGCGCGGAAGGCGTCCATCGTCGCTTCGATCTTGTTGCCCTGCGCCCAGGTGGACATCAGCTGCCAGTTGTCCGGGTTGGACACGTCGGTGCCGAGGTTGACCGCCGGGTAGGTGCCACGGAAATCCACCGACGCGTCCACCGTGGGCAGGCCATTGGCATTGGCCCATTGGGTGACACCACCGGCACGCGTGATTTGGTCGCCGCGCGTTACTACTGCATCGGCACGCGCTTCGTCGTAGGTGCGCTGCGCATCGCCGTGCACCCAGCGGAACGATGCACGGAACGGGCCGCCATCATCGAAACGCAGCTCCAGATTGGTATTGAGCGAATCCGAATCGGCAACGCCGGCCATCGAGTGCGCCTGGAACCGGTTGTAGCGGAACTGGCCGTATTCGAGCACACCGTTGGAATCGACCACCGACCCCGGTTGCAACTGGTTGGTCGCCCAGCCGGTGTGCAGCTGCGCGGCCACCGAGGTGTCCTGGTCTTCGAGCTTGGTGTAGGCCGCATCGGCCAGCACCGTCCACGAGTCGTTGATGTTGAACTGGAACGAGCCGTTGACGCCGGTACGCTGGCGATCGGTGCTCCGGTTGTCCAGTTCCGTCGCCACCCAGTTGTAGAAGTAATCGCGCGGCAGGTTGGACGGATCGGTATTGCTGCCGATACGGCCATCGCCATTGAAGTCGAAGCCCACGTTCTGCTCGGTGGACTTCTGCGCGCCGTTGGAATACACGCTGGGGTGCTTGTTCTCCAGCGTGGCATCGGAATACGACACCGCCAGCAAGGCGCCCCAGCGCTCGGTGCGGAAGCTGGCAAGGCCCGAGTACAGCTCGTTGAGTTCCTGCACGCGATCGCCGTAGGAGCCCTCGGCCTGGCCGCTGAAGGTCCAGCCTTCGGGCAGATCGAACGGGCGACGCGTCTTCAGCGAGACGGTGCCGCTGATGCCGCCATCCAGGTCGGCGGCGGTGGGCGACTTGATGACGTCCACACCACTGAACAACGTCGGCGGAATATCGACAAAGTCCGGCTGCGCGCGACCGATGTTGGGCTGGCCGAACTGGTCACCGCCACCGGCGCTCAGATACAGCTCACCGTTCATGGTGGTCTGCACCTGCGGCATGCCGCGGATATTGAGCTGCGAGCCTTCGCCGGCCGAGCGCCGGATCTGGACGCCGGGCACGCGCTGCAGCGAGTCGGTGATGGTGACGTCGGGCAGCTTGCCGATGTCTTCGGCCGAGATCGAATCGATGATCTGCGCAGCGGTGCGCTTGTTCTCGATGGCCTCGGCCTGCGCGCCACGCACGCCCTTGACCATGACCTTGTCCAACTCGGTGACGCCCGGGGTGCTACCGGCGTCCTGCGCGGCGGCCTGTGCAGCCGCCAGGGTAAGTGCAACCGCGAGCGCGGCGGCCAGCGGGGTGTGGCGGGTACTGCGATGCAGCTTGTTCATGGTCCCCTCCCAGGGATGACGACAATCCACGACCGTTTCGAATGGCAATGCCGGGGGGCACTGCGGTGTTGGCTGGCACGCCGGGTGGCGCGCCAGTGCAAACGCCGTGCAGGGCGCACGGCGTGGCAAGGTATCGGCGCGGCTACGGAAGCCCGCTCGCAGCGCCGGTTGAGGGTTCGACATTCCAGCCGCGCACCTGCAGCGTGGCGTTACGCAAGGTGGCGGCCGATGGCCCGCGGATCTCCACTTCGCGCTGCTCGCCCGGCACCAGGCTCAGGTAGTTGTCGCTGTAGTACGCCGGCAGGATGCGTTGGCCTTGCGCATCCACCAGGGTCAACTTGGTGTTGAGCGCCACCTGCTGCGAGGGGTTGCGCACGGTGGCACGCAACACCGGCTCTGCGCCGTCTTCCAGCCGCATGGTGAGCTGCACCGGTACCGCGGACAGCGCACCCAGGCCGCGCATGGCAGCCGCATCGCGCGCTACCCAATAGAAGTTGCGCGAACGCACCACCGCATCGCGATCGAGCAACTGCAAGCGCACAAAGCCCAGCCCGTGGGTGTCCTTGAGCAACGGCGCCAGCTGCATCACCGGTGCCGAGACCGCAACAGCGGCAGCATCGACCGCTTGTTCGCGTTGCTGCAGCAGCGCACCGTTGGTGCCATAGATCTCCGCCCGTACCCGCAAGCCGCGCACCGGGTCGGTGGCGTTGTTGACCACCACCACCTCGTGACCCGGCAGGTTCATCTGCACATGCAGCATCTCTGCCGCGTTGCGCACACCGTAGTAGGCCGCGTGGGTGTCGTAGTCGTGGCTGTAGATCTGCCACATGTTGCTGGGCCAGGCGGGATGGCTCATCCACAGCAGGCGCCCGCTGTTCTTGGTCCACAGCTGCGCGTTGAAGCCTTCGAAGATGGCACGATGGGTGTCGTAGTTGAGCAGCTGCGCCTTGCGCTCGAAGTCCTCCAGGCTGGTAGGCGCACCAAGCTTGTCGGTGAGCGAGCGCATGAAGCTGGCGGTGTCGCCATTCCCGGACTGGTGCCAGTCGTGGTATGCCCAGCCATCGCTAATCGGCCACTGGTCCTGCGCCGCCGGGACCGAGGCCTTGAACGACTCCAGGGTGGAAAACGATGGCGTGCCCACTTCCACCGAAAAGCCCTGCGCCAAGGCGTTGAAGTAGCCCACCGGCTCGCGGTAGTTGTACGGGCCGCTGCCTTGCAGATTGACCTGATTGGAACTGCCGGTGTACCAGCGCGTGCCGTCAAGTTCGGCCACGAGCTTGTCCAGGCCCTCGTTGAGGATGGGGGCAGGCACGCCCTCATTGCGGCCGAACCACAGCACGATGGATGGGTGATTGCGGAAACGCTTGATCACCTCGGCCGCATTGTCCAGGAACAGCGCCGCGTCGGCCGGCTCCATGTTGTAGTTCTGGGTGGACTGCCAGAAGTCGTTGAGCACCAGCATGCCGTACTCGTCGGCCAGATCGAAGAAGCTGCTCTGGGTGTTCTGCCCCACCCAGTTGCGCACCACATTGAAATGCGCATCGCGCTGCAGCCGGAAGTACGGCTCCAGCCGCTCGCGCGACACGCGCTTGCGCCAATCGTCCATGCCCCAGTTGCCGCCCTTGACGGCGATGCGCACGCCATTGATGCGCAGGGCCAGGTACGGCGCCAGCGCATCGTCCTTCAGCGGCGTAACTGCCGGCGATACGGCGGCACCGGGATAGAACGATTGCGCATCGCCACCGGGTACGGGACGGATCGCGCTGTGGCGCGCATCCACAATGCGCTCGCCACGCAGGCGCGCCTTGTTGAAATCCACCAGCACCCGACGCAACGCGCCATCTTCATCGAACAGCGACAACTCGTAGGTGACCTCGCGAATGCCGAAGCGCAACTGCTGCGTGTCCGAATGCGTACCGGCAACCTCCACCCCCACCTGCACGGTGTAGAGCGCTGGCTCGCCATAGCCGTTGGGCCACCACAGGCGTGGGTTGGCGATGACCAATTGCGGGGTATCGGCAGCGGTGAGCTTGAGCGTGGTGCCGCCTGCCGGCACATTGACCTCGCGCTGGATGCGCACATCGCCAATGGCCAACTGCACGGTGCCCTGCACGGGCGCAGCACCGTCGTTGCGCAGCGGCACGCTGACTTCGAGCTCGGCGCGGCGGTGATCCGGCGCCAGACGCGCGGTGACCACCCGGGTGTCGCCGATGGTGACCGGCCCGGTGGCATGCAGCTGCACGTCCTGCCACAGACCGGCATTACGGTCGCGCACGGCCGGAATCCAGTCCCAGCCCTCGCTGGCGATGAAGGTGGGCCCGTCCAGCGCCTGCACGCCGCCGTTTTCGCCGACGCCGGCGGTCATCGACTGCTCATGCGCAATGCCCGGATGCGGCGGTGGCGACACGCGCACCGCAACGACATTACGGCCGGGCCTGAGCTGCTTGCTGACATCGAAGCGACCGCGTGCAAATGCACCGCGCGTGCGCCCGATCTGCGTGCCGTTGACCCAGATTTCGCCGGCATAGTTGATGCCGTTGAACAGCAGCTCCAGCCGCTTGCCTTGCGCGTCGGCGGGCAGATCGAAACTGCTGCGGTACCACCAGTCCTGCCGGCTCAGCGATTCGGGAATGGCCATGTTGTTGAGGCCGATATCCGGATCCGGATACACGCCGCGATCGACCAACGTGGTGAGCACCGTGCCCGGTACCGTGGCCACATGCCAGGCGCTGCCACCCGCCGTGTCGCCACGCGACAACGTGGCGCCTGTGGCGGGCCCGAGATCCGGCGCGGCTGCCAGTTGCCACGCACCCACCCGCCACGCAGCGGCATCCAGCGGCTGCAAGGCCGGCGTGTTCGGCACCGGCTTGGCCACCGGCGCAGAAAACGCCGCTGCACTGCGCGGCAACGTTGCGGGCGCCTGTGGCGCCACCTGCCCGGCCATTTGCTTGACCTGTACCTGCCACGCCGGCGATGCATCCTCGAAGCGCTGCAGCACCGGGTCCGGCGTCTGTGCGGCCAGCTGCGCGACCGCGGCCGCCTCCAGTGCCTGCGCCTGCGCGGTGAAGCCGGCGATCTCGCCACCGAAGTGCTGCGTGTAGGCGGCCGGTTGCTCGCGCGGGCCGAACATCAGCACCGGCGCCACTGCACGTTGCCGGGCGGCACCGCTGGCAACCTGGCGGCCGTTCGCGTACAGCGTCAGACGCCCACCACGGGCGACGGCGGCCACCTGCGTCCACTCGCCTGGGCGTAGCGCCTGCTTGCTGCGCAGCACGCTATCGGCACCCTGCACGAAGCCGAGATTGCCGGCATCGATCGCGAAGTAGCGGCCTGCATCCTTGGGATCGCCGACACCGGCAATCAGGGCCGGCCCGGTGCTCGCGCGCGATGGGCGTACCCACGCCGACAGGCTCCAGTCCGCGTTGGCGGCCAGCAGCGGTGCATCGGCGGCGAGCTTCTTTGCCAGCCCCATCCCGCCCGCGAGCACGCGGACATCGTAAGGCCCCGGCGGATTCGCATCGGCGGGCGCAGCCTCCACTGCAGTCCAGCTCATGCAACCACACAACAACCACAGCGCTCCACGGCGGAACGCCTTGCGAACCATCAGCATTAGAGGCCTCTCCCAAGCTCTACTGCCACGCAACGGTGCACACCACGTCCGTGCAAACCGACCAGCGTCCATCCGGACAGTGCGTCGCTCGCGCTTGGTGATGCAGCCCGTGGCTGCCGCCCCTGTTTCAGCGGCCATGGTGCGAGGTAACGTTACCCCAAGGTGATATCGACGACAACCTTTCTGCGTTAGGGTTGGCGCTCCCAGGAGGAGGGACTCATGCGAAACCTGATCCAGTCCGCACTACCGGCGGCATGCGCATTGCTGTGGTTGATCGCAACGCCCGCAACCGCGCAGCGCCTGCGCGTGCAATCGCCCGACGCACGCACCGAAGTGGAATTCACCCTGCGCGAGGGCGGCGTGCCCAGCTATCGCGTGCTGTACCGCAACACGTTGGTGCTCGCCGACGCACCGCTCGGGTTGGATCTGGGCAACGCCGGCAAACTCGGCAGCGACATGCGCGTGCAAGACAGCACCACCGAAACGCATGACAGCCGGTTTGCCTTGCAGGTCGGCAAGACGCAGCAGGGCCGCGACCACTACCGCGCGCTGCGTGTGCACTTGTCCGATCGACAGCAACGCCGGCTCACCATCGAACTACGCGCGTACGACGACGGTGTGGCACTGCGTTACGTGTTACCAGCCGCTGGCGAGGTGCGCATTCGCGACGAACTCACCAGCTTTGCGTTTCCACGCGACTACCCATGCTGGAGCTTGAATCTGGGCCGGTTCGGAACCAGCCACGAGGGCGAGTACGACGCCATCGCTGCGTCCAGATTGCGCCCGCACAACCTGCTCGAGTTGCCGCTGGTCTGCCAGACCGATGCCAAAGGCACCACGCTGGCGATTGCCGAGGCGAACCTGCGCGATTACGCCGGGCTCTACCTCACTGGCCGCGCCGATGGCAGCCTGGGCGTCTCGGCCGGGTTGTCGCCACAGTTGGACAACCCCAGGCTGGCGGTCAGCATCGACGCCAAGGGGCGCGATTTCGCAACGCCGTGGCGGGTGATCATGCTGGGCGACACGCCTGCCAGCCTGATCGAATCCAACCTGATTTCCGCGTTGAATCCACCACCTGCCTTTGATGCAAGTTGGGTCCGCGCCGGTAAATCGGCATGGGACTGGTGGTCGGGCAGTCTGGCCAGCGGGGTGGCCAATCCGGGCATGAATACCGCCACGATCCAGCGCTACATCGACCACGCACAGCGGTTGCGCCTGCAATACATGCTGATCGATGACGGCTGGTATTACGGCAGCACCGGCGATGGCCAATACAACGCAGACGCCGATATCCGCCGGCCGGTGGCGCAACTGGATCTACCGGGTCTGGTCAGCTATGCGCGCAAGCGCGATGTCGGCCTGTGGCTGTGGGCACATTGGCGTGCGCTCGATGCACACATGGACGACGCACTGGCGTGGTACCAGCAACTCGGCATCAAGGGCATCAAGGTCGACTTCATGGACCGCGACGATCAGCAGATGGTGGACTTCTACCATCGCCTGCTGAGCAAGGCTGCCGAGCACAAGCTGCTGGTGGATCTGCACGGTGCGTATCACCCGACCGGCCTGACCCGCACCTACCCCAACTATCTGACCCAGGAAGGCGTGCTGGGCGCGGAATACAACAAGTGGACCACCCGCATCACCGCCACGCATAACCTCACGCTGCCGTTTACGCGCATGTTGCTCGGGCCGATGGACTACACCCCGGGCGGCTTCCGCAATGTTCGCCCGGCCGAATTCAAGATGCAGCACATCGCACCGCAGGTCATGACCACGCGTGCGCAGCAGCTGGCGATGTATGTGGTGTACGAAAGCCCGTTCGCGGTGGTGGCCGACAGCCCGGAGCAATACGAAAATGTGCCGGCCGCGCAATTCCTGCGCGATGTCCCGGCAAGCTGGGACGAAACCCGCGCCCTGGACGGTGCGATCGGCGAGCACATCGCATTGGCGCGGCGCAGCGGCAAGGACTGGTACCTGGGCGCGATGACCAACGAACAGGCACGCACGCTGACCCTGCCGCTGTCGTTCCTGGGCAAAGGCACCTGGACGGCGACGATCTATGCCGACGGCCAGGCTCCGACCGACGTGCGGATCGAGACCCGCACACTCACCCGCAACGACACCCTGGAATTGGCGCTGGCTGCCAGCGGCGGCGCAGCGGTACGGCTGCACAAGCAGTAGCCGGCGCGTTGCGCTCAACGCGCAGTGATCCGCGCTGCGTCCCCTGCCCGCAGATCAAGACACGTGATCACCTGGAACATGCACGCAACCAACCCCTCTCCCGCCGCGAGAGGGGTTGGCGCGCCGCTCGTGGCAGGCAGCGTTGCACTGCGTCCGGCGATCTGCATCCGCTTAGCGCATTACGCTTGGCGCGTGCCTGGTGTCACGCAATGGAGACGCCCGGAGACTTTTGAAAAATAGATAACCTAGTATGCGCGGGCCTTCACCGCAGGCCTGCGCCGACGACCGCTTTCCGGTCTGTCCCTGCGATGGTGATGGCACGGTGCGCATGGTTCGCCGCATGCACGCTGTCTCGCTCCGGCCCCAGGAAAGACACTGATGACCTTCCGTTCCAAGCGACCGATGTCGATCGGCCGCGCCGTTGCTGCGCTTGTCATTTGCACGAGCGCTCAGGCCAGCCTCGCAGGCATGCTCCTGGCGCCCTCCACCTCAGTGGCCGATGACCAACGCATCGACGCGGTGATGCCGCCACTCCTGAACACCCCTGCCACCGCACGCACTGCCGCCAAGCCGCATCTCGCTGCACAACGCGCCGCTACCGCGGCATCGCGCGCGTTTCCCCTGGTGACACCGGAGTTCAAGCAATTTCTGGATGCGCAGGCGCAGCTCAGCTACGCCAACCGCGCGCCTGCGGCAAAGGTCAAGGACCCTGTCGCCTTCGCACAGATGCAGCGCTATCTGTTCAATCGCTACAACGGGCTGACCGTCTTGCGCAGTGTGCGTCAGGGCAAGGCGGTGTTCGATTGCATCCCGCGTGCGCAGCAACCTGCCTTGCGCGATGGCAGCACGCCCGCCTTGCCGCCGACCATCGCTGCCGGTGTCAGCAGCGGCGCTGCGCTGGAGGCGGCGCCGCGCTGCGATGCCGGCAGTGTGCCGCTGGCACGCATCGGCCTGGCCGACATCAGCAAGCATGCGACGCTGCAGGACTTCCTGCGCGGTACCACACCACGCATCACCGCACCCACCCGCGCAACCATCGCACCAGCCGCGCAGCAGGCCGCGTCGGTGGTGCATTACTACTCCACCATCTATCTGGATACCGCCGGCTCGCCGGTCACCGGTGCCGGCGCCGATCTCAACACCTGGGTCCCGGCCGTGCGTGCCAACGATGCGCAGTCGATCAGTCAGATCTGGTTGGGGGGTTATACCCGGCAGGGGCAGATCCAGACACTGGAGGCCGGCTGGCAAACCCAGCCAGGCGCCGGCTGGGGCAACACGCCGATCCTGTTCATCTATTCCACCCAGGATGGCTACCTCACCACCGGTTGCCACAACCTGGACTGCGCGGACTTCGTGCAGGTCAGCAGCGCAAACGTGCTAGGTGCCGCACCGGCCGGCGGCTTCAGCAGCGCAGGCGGCAAACAGGCCATGTTGCACGTGGAATTCCAGCGCAATGCCGATGGCTACTGGTGGTTCGGCTTGAATGGCGAATGGATCGGTTACTACAAAGCCGACCTCTACGCGGGCGACATTGCCGAAGGCAGCGCCAACATCTTCATTTCCGCAGGTGGGGAGATTTCGACCTGGGACGGCCGCCCGAGCGCACCGATGGGCAGTGGCCGGTTCGCGTCTGTCGGTTACCGCCAGGCAGCCTTTCAGGCCAACCACTTCTACCGCGATGCCGGCATAGCCACCCGACCGGCACAGCGCCTGTCATCGCTCAACGTCGAGCAGCCTGCCTGCTACACGCTGGCACTGGCCGGGTACAGCTATCCGTACGCATTGGGCAGCGGTGTGTCGCGCACCAGCCTGTCGCCGGAGATGCAGAACGGCGGCTTCTATTTCGGTGGCCCGGGCTGCGCACGCTGAGGTGAAGCGGTCGCGCGCACTGCAGCAGTGCGCGCGGTCGGCTACGGCAAATCCACCCCTGCACACACGGCCGGGCGCGCATCCTTGATCGGCTGCACGCCCTGCGCATCGAACTGCAACCCTGCATGCTTGGGCGCAAACGCCGGCCAGGCAGGCAGGCCCTTGGCATTCGGGTTACCACGCTGCACGAACGCAGCCCAGTAGCGCTGCAGCGACACCGGCGGCTGGCCGACCGGCAGATTCTTGAACAGGAACGGCAACTCCGCGCTGTGCGTGACCTGCGCGCCGGGTGCAGCCGTGTCGAACACGTAATGCCAGACCGGCACGCCGAGAGCGGCCTGGTGCCGGGCCACCGTCACCGCCGGACAGCGGAAGGTCAGGTCGGTCGACAACTGCATCGCCGCAGTGCCCTGACGTGCGGCGCGCTGCTGCGCATGCGCGCGTTGCGCCTGCAACACCGCATCGGCACGCTCGGGATAGTCGCGCCGCAGACGCGCCTGTGCGCCCTGCTCGCCACCGTAGGTGAGCTCCTGCACCACATAGCCGATCAGCAGTGGCACCTTGGCCTGTGCGCCGCTTGCCAGCAGCTCGGCCGGTGCACGCGGCAGCACGCGGCCATCGACCACGGCCTGCAGCCAGATGTAGCCGTCGTCATCCAGCGCCGGCACATCCACGCCCTGCCCGGCCTGGATCAACTGTTCCACCGGCAGCGCGCGCAGTTGATCCAGGCGCGTTGCCGGATCCTCGATGCCTGCGCGTTTGGCGATGGCAACGCCCAGCGCACGATTGTCCTCCAGGCTGCGTGCCGGCAAGCCGAACCCGGCGGTGCCGCTCTGTTCGATCGCCGCCGAAAACAGGCCGCGCGCCGATGGGCTGAGCATCAGCAGGCCCACGTCCTGGCCACCGGCCGATTGCCCGGCGATGGTCACCCGCGCCGGGTCGCCGCCGAACTGCGCGATGTTGTCGCGCACCCAGCGCAGCGCGGCGATCTGATCGAGCAGGGCGTAATTGCCGGCGGCCTCGTTGTCGCCATCGCGCAATTCCGGCAGTGACAGGAACCCCAGCGCGCCCAGCCGGTATTGCAGCGTCACCACCAGCATGTCTTGCGCAACGAGGTTGGTGGGCAGATGCCCATCGGCGCCGCCAGCCACGTTGGCGCCGCCATGAATCCACACGAACACCGGCAACGGCTTGGCCGGATGCAACGCAGGGGTCTGCACTTCCACGTACAGGCAGTCTTCGCTGCCGCGCCTTGCCATCGCGTCGTTCCAGCCCAGCGCAGGCTGCACGCACGGCGTGGCCGCCTGGGTGGCGTCGCGTACCTGTGTCCAGGCGGCCGCCGGTTGCGGCGGCCGCCAGCGCAACGCGCCCAGCGGCGGTGCGGCGAACGGAATCTTGCGGAACACCGCGCTGCCGTCGTCCTGCCACTGGCCGCGCACCACACCGTGATCGGTGCGCACGTCCGGTGGTGCGGCAGGCGTGGGCGCCGTGGCAGCAGCAGCGCTGCCGGTGATAACGCAGGTAGCAGCCAGTAGCCAGGCAGACACACGCATCAGATATCTCCGGTGATCACACGGGCACGCCAGGCGGCCTGGAAGACAGCGGTGGCCGAGGCCACGTTGAGACTTTCGACCTTGCCGCTGCCGCCGATGGACAGCTGCAGATCGCAGTCGCGCGCGAACTGGCGGTCCATGCCCTCGCTTTCCGCTCCCATCACGTACACCAGGCGCTGCGGCAGGCTGGCAGCGAACACGTCCTGTCCGCCATCAACGAGTGTGGCGGCCACCGCAAACCCAGCGTGCCGCAACTGCGTCAGCGCCTGCGCGGTGTCGGGCAACTGCACCAACGGCACCGCTTCGGCGCCGCCTTCGGCCACGCGTGCCGCAGCGCCGGACAACCCCAGCGTGGAACCGGCCGGCAGCAGCAAGCCGCCGACACCAAAATGCGCGGACGAGCGCAGGATCGCACCGAAGTTGTGCGGGTTGCCCACGCCATCCAGCCACAGCGCCAGCACCGGGCCCTGCGGCAACGCGGCCAGCCACTCCTGCAGCGGTTGCGGCGCCACGCGCAGCACCTCGGCCACCACGCCTTCATGGTGCGCACTGGCGGCCAGCTTGCTGAGGTCGGCGTCTTCCACCACGCGATACCCGATACGCTCGGCCACGCACCAGGCCAGCAAGGCCTTGAATTGCGGAATCCGCGCCTCGCTCAGATAGAGCTTGCGGATGGCTTGCGGGCGCGCCTTGAACACGGCCTGCACGGCATTGATGCCGTGCAGGCGCACCTCACGCGCGTTGCCGCTTGCCGCAGCGGCAGGTGGCGCGGTGGCGGGCGTATGCTGGGCCGGCGCGCGGGGTGCGGGACCGCGCGGTGTAGATGTGCGCGGCGCGGCACGGCCCCACGGGTTGTGCGAGGCGCCGCTGCCGCCATCGCGTGGCGGCCGTGGGCCGCGTCCATCGTGCTGTGTCATCGTCGTATCCAGAGGTAGGTGTTGCTTGCAGTGCTGACCAGGTTTTTCGGCCCCTTCCGCAACGTGGTGTTGGTCGTGCTGCAGCACCGGCAGGGCCGCAGCCGCAGGACTAGTGACGACGATGGTAAGCCACCGGCGCGATGGGACGTATACGTCGGCCGGGCTGAGCCACTGCGGACGTCTTGCCGTCCTGTGGAGGCGCGCTGTCGAGGCGACGAAACGCACGCAGCTTCGGCGTGCCCTTGGTGGAGCAGCTAACACACCTTGCGAGCAGTCGTCTGGTGGTGTGGACGGCGCGCAGCAACCGCACTCTACGCAGTGCAACATGCCGCGCCAGCACCAGCCGCGCCCGCCTTGTGGTGAGCGCGGTCGTTTTTGTCAGCTGCACTCAGGCAGACCGATCTGCCTGCTGCAGACCGCAGTCACGCGCGTGCAACACTCGGCCGAGAAGCGGCGCTCGCCCTGTTCTGGACGTACCGCCATGCATCGGGTTGGCCGAGGCCTGCGCAGTATCGACACCGCCGATACTGCGCACACCAGATGCATGCCGCAACTCAACGCTTGGCGGTCTGCGCCTGCTGGAGCGCGGCGCAGAGGCGGATGGTTTCGCCGGTCTGGGCCAGGCCGCGGTCGGCGCCGCTCAGGGTGGCCAGCCGCGGCTTGAAGAAGGCCTCCAGGCGGTCGGCTTCCTCGCTGCTGCAGCCGCCGCTGGCAGCCAGTGCCGGCAAGCCGCCGCCGTCGAACGAACCGCTGCGCTGCACGATACGGTCGAAGTTGGCGGTGAACCAGGGCCACATCGACGCATGCGAGGCCTGCTCGGCGTGACCACGCCGCAGCAGGCTCTTCATCTCGCCGACCTTGATCGCATCGGTGAGCGCGAAATCCCGTACCTGCTTGAGCAGCGCCGGGTCCTGCACCGCGCCCAGCCCATCGATCATCGCGTTGCGCTGCGCCGGGTCGGCATGCGTGCGCAGCGCGGCAATCAAGGCATTCACCGCGGCCGCTCCACGTTCCTGCACGGTCACCGACAGTGCGCTGCCGAGCAGGTCGGGATTGGCCGCGGAGAACTCCAGCGCCCCGTTGTCGCCGGCCAGCACGGCGTCGCCCTGGGCGAGCAAGGCCTTGCGCACCTCCGGCGTCTGCAGGCGCAAACCGAACAGGCTGGTCAACGCGCTCCGCAACGCGACGTCGTCGACCGACTCGCCACTGCGCCGCGTGTAACCCAACTGACGCAGGCGCGGCAGGTAGGCCTGCTCGGCCACCTTGCGCAAGGCGCTGCGCTGCGCCTCGGTGCTGGCCTGGTACTGCCAGATCCACACCAAGCGGTCCACCAGCGCGGTGGACACATCGGCCGATGCGGACGGCGCCAGCTGCTTGATCGCCGCCAGCACTGCATCGCTGTCGGCATCGCCATGGCGGTACGCCGCGTCGATCGCATCGGCATAGGCAAGCTGCTCGCTGTCGTCGAGCTGGCCGATCTGCTTGCCCAGTGCGGCCAGCTGCTTCTTCGGCAGGCTGAAACGGTAATAGCCGGCGCCACGCGCGTTCGGGAAGACCCAGGCGTTCTTGCCGGCGCCTTCCAGCACGATGCTGCCGCTGGCGCTGTCCAGCAGCTGGCAGGCAGTGCCGACCTGGTTCTTGTCCTTGCCGTACTTCACGCACACCGGCACGCCCCACTGCTGCGCGGTGGAGCCGGCCGAGCCCAGCGGCAGATAGCGCTGCTGCTGCAGCTTCACCACGGTCTTGCCGCCTTCGCGGGCCACCTGGGTTTGCAGGTACGGCACGCCCGGCTGGTTGAGGAAGCTGCGGAACGCGGCCTTGAAATCGGCGCCCTTGCCGGCCGCTTCGGCGATCGCATCGACCAGGTCGTCGGCGGTGGCATTGGCAAACTTGTGCTTGGCGATATAGGCGCGCATGCCCTCGCGGAACACATCCTCGCCGACGAAGGCTTCGAACATCGCCAGCACTGCCGCACCCTTCTGGTAGGTGATGCCGTCGAAGGCGGTTTCGATATCGCCATTGCCGGTGATCGGCTGGCGGATCTTGCGCGCGCTGACCAGGCTGTCGTTGTTCATCGCATATTGCGCACCACCGATCCGGTCCAGGTTGGCGTGGTATTCCGGATGCAGCTGCATGGTGATCTTCTGCTGCATCCAGGTGGCGAAGGCCTCGTTGAGCCACAGGTCGTCCCACCACGCCATGGTCACGGCATCGCCGGTCCATTGATGCGCCAGCTCATGCGCGTTGGTGTTGAAGGAACGCTGCACGTTCACCGCCGGCGAGTCCTTGTCCAACAGCAACAGCCAATCGCGGAAGGTGACAAACCCCGGGTTCTCCATCGCGCCGGCACTGAAATCCGGCGCGGCGACCAGATCGAGCTTGTCGAACGGATACCCGAACGCGTAGTAGTCCTCCAGCGCGGCGATGATGGCCGGGGTCTGGTCCAGTGCGGGCGTGATGCGCGGGCCCTGCCCCTTGGCGGCGATACCGCGCAACGGCGTGGCCGTGGGGCGCTGCGGGGTGGCCGGCATGGCCGGCACATCCACCACATCCCAGGGACCGGCCGCGTAGGCCACCAGATAGGTGGGCAGCGGCACGGTGGGCGCAAAGGTCACCGTCTTCCAGCCCTTGCCGGCCGGCTTGGTCGAGGTGGCGATGGTGTTGGCCAGCGCCTGGTCGTCGCTGGGCACCGTCAGGCTCAGGTCGAACGGCGTCTTGAACGCCGGCTCGTCGAAGCCCGGGAACGCGTAACGCGCACTGATCGGCTCCATCTGCGTCATCGCATAGGCATTGCCCTGGTACTTCACCTGGTACAGGCCCTGCAGCTGCTGATTGAGCGGCGCGCTATAGCTGATGTCCACGGTGAGCGTCTGCGGCTGCAGCGTGCGGCCGAAGTCCAGGCGCACCACACCGGTTTGTGCATCGGCCTGCACGTAGCGCGCGGTCAGCGGCTTGCCCTTGCCGGGCTTGACCGTGGCCTTGCTGACCGCTAGTTCCTTGCCATGCAGCCACAGGTGATCGGACGCCTGCTTGAGCTGCACGCGAATGGTGGTGCGGCCACTGAACTGCGTCTGCTCCGGATCGATCTTGAACGACAGGCTGTAGCGCTCGGGTACCGCCCAGGTCGGCAGGCGCCCATTGGGCACTGCCTCGCCGGACGTTTGCGCCAGCGCACTACCGCAGCACAGCGCAAGAAGGGAAGGAGCGAGCAGACAGGCAAGACGACGCATGGGCAATTCCGGTCAGGGTAACCGCCGAAGTCGACCACAGCCGGGCATGCGTGTCATGTGACCTTAGTCATTGGATAGGCGGGACGGCTGCTGCGGGTGGGCAGGCGCCGGCTGCCCACCCGCAGTGGCAACGGTGGCGGTCGCATCGTGCCGTGGCGGCCAGCGGCATGTGCACCTGAAGATGCCGCTGCAACCGGTGCAACCGGTGCAGGACGGCATGCAACCAACGTACCGCCGCAAGAACAGCCCGTCTGCGCGGGCTTGGCACCGTTGCGTGTCACAGCGTGATGCTGGCGCTGCGCACCAGCGCGCAGACGCGCAGACCGGCATTCGCATGCAGGTGGCATGACCTCCCCGCACAACCGCACGCGACGTGCGGCCGTGCAGCGTGACCAGGCACACTACGCGTGCCCGCCCACCGATGGGGTGTCCGCTTCCAGGGTTTCCAGCTGGCGAGCCAGTGCTTCCGGCGACTTGGTGTGCGGGGCGATCAGGCTGTAGAACGCCGGCACCACATACAGCGACAGCAGCGTGGACAGCGACACCCCGAAGATCACCACCACACCGATGGTGGCGCGGCTGGCCGAGCCGGGCCCGCCAGCCACCACCAGCGGGATGGCACCCACCACGGTGGCGATGGAGGTCATCAGGATCGGGCGCAGCCGCACCGAGGCGGATTCGACAATGGCCTGGTGCACGCTGCGGCCTTCGTCGCGCAACTGGTTGGCGAATTCCACGATCAGGATGCCGTTCTTCGCTGCCAGGCCGACCAGCATCACGATGCCGATCTGACTGAACAGATTGAGCGTGCCGCCGGTGACCCACAAGCCGACCAACGCACCCAGCACCGCCAGCGGCACGGTGAGCATGATCACCAGCGGGTGCGCAAAACTTTCGAACTGCGCAGCCAGCACCAGGTACACCACCAGCAAGGCCATGCCAAAGGTCAGCAACACCGCACTGCCGGATTGCTGGTACTCGCGCGATTCGCCCTTCCAGTCCAGCTGCGCGTATTCCGGCAGTTCTTCCTGTGCGGCCTGTTGCGCCCAGGCGATGGCGTCGCCCAGCGGGTAACCCGGCGCCAGACCGGCGGTGATGGTGATTGCACGCAGCCGGTTGAAGCGGTTCAAGGTGCCGGCCTCGGCCACTTCGCTGAGCGTGACCAGGTTGGACAACGGAATCAGTTCACCGCGGCTGGAGCGTACGCGGATGGCGGTGAGGTCTTCCGGCGACATGCGGCCTTCGCGCCCGGCCTGCAGCATCACATCATATTCCTCGCCGTTGTCGACGAAGGTGGTGACGCGCCGCGAGCCCATCAACGCTTCCAATGCGCCACCGATGGCCGTCACCGGCACACCCAGATCGGCCGCACGCAGGCGGTCGATATTCACGCGCATCTGCGGGCGGGTTTCCTTGTAATCGGAATCCGGCCCGACCAGGCCGGGATTGGCCTCCATGCGCTGCAGGATACGATCGCGCCACTGCGCGATTTCCGCGTAATCCGGGCCACCGAGCACCATCTGGAACGGTTGGCCGCGGCTGCGCACCAGCCCACCGCTGACCTGCGTGCGTGCGCGCACGCCGCTGAGCACGTTGAGCTTCTGCTGCAGCTCATCGGCCACCTCGGTGGTCGGGCGGGTGCGTTGCTCCCAGTCCTGCAGGAACACGCTGACGCGGCCGGTGTGCATTTCCTCGCTGCTGCCAAAGCCGCCGGGCACGCGCGGATTGGCACGCACGATGGGTTTGTCCGGTCCCACATACGGCCGCAGGATGTCTTCAACCTGATGCATCTGCCCCACGGTGTAATCGAAACCGGCGCCCTCGGGGCCGTCAATCATGATCTGGAAGTTGCCGCGGTCTTCGGCCGGCGCCAGTTCGGAGGGAATGCGCCCCATCAACCATGCGCTGGCGCCCAACGCCAGCAGCATCAGCAGCGCAAAGATCCAGGTGCGCTGCACGTGCCGCTCCAGCGAACGCCCGTACGCGCCGGACACCGCCTGCATGCGCCCGTCGAACCACTGATGGAAGCGATTGGGCTTGGCCACGCGATGCGAGCGCAGCAGCTTGGACGACATCATCGGCGTCAGCGTCAGCGCCACGAAGGCCGAGATCGCCACCGCCGCCGCCAATGCCACCGCCAATTCACGGAACAGGCGCCCGGTGTTGCCTTCCAGAAAGCCGACCGGCAGGAACACCGCCACCAGCACCGCCGTGGTCGCAATCACCGCGAATGCCACCTGCCCGGTGCCGCGCTTGGCGGCCACCAGCGGCGGCTCGCCCAGGTCGATGCGGCGCTGGATGTTCTCCACCACCACGATGGCGTCGTCCACCACCAGCCCGATGCACAGCACCAGCGCCAGCAGGGTGAGCAGGTTGATCGAAAAATCGAACGCGTACAGCGCGATGAACGCGGCGATCAGACACACCGGCACCGTCACCGCCGGAATCAATGCCGCGCGTGCGCTGCCCAGAAAGACCCAGATCACCACCAGCACCAGCACCACCGCTTCGACCAGCGTGTGATACACGCGCTCCACGGCCGCATCGATGAAGGTGGTGGTGTCGAAGGCGACAAAGATGTTGGTGCCCTGCGGCAGCGATTTCTGCACTTCCTCCGCCTGCGCACGCGCCTCGCGGGCGACGTCCAGCGCGTTGGCGGTGGAGTTGCGCACGATACCCAGCCCCACGTTGGGCACACCGTTGCTCTGGAAATACGCGCGGCGTTCGGCCGAGGTCAGCTCGACCTTGGCCACGTCGCCCAGCCGCACCACATAGCCGCCCTCGCCCTTGCTGAGCGGCAGCTTGGCAAAGTCTTCCGGCTTGAGATAACTGCGCTCCACCCGCAGGGTGAAATCGCGCTGCGCCGATTCGATGCTGCCGGCCGGCAGCTCGACGTTTTCGTTTTCCAGCGCGGCTTCGACATCGGCGACGGTGAGCGCGCGTGCGGCCAGCTGGTCACGGTCGAGCCAGATACGCATCGCATAGCGCTGGCGTCCGCCGATCCGCACCTGCGCCACGCCATCCAGGCTGGAGAAGCGGTCCACCACGTAGCGCTCGGCGTAGTCGGACAGCTGCAGCGTGTCCATCGTGCTGGAGCTCATGTTGAGCCACAGGATGGGGTCGGCGTCGGCTTCGACCTTGGAAATCTCCGGCGGGCGCGCCTGGTCGGGCATGCGGTCGGACACGCGGCTCACCGCATCGCGCACGTCGTTGGCGGCGGCTTCCACATCGCGCGACTGCACGAACTCGATGCTGATGTCGGAGGAGCCATTGCGGCTGCGCGCCTCGATGGTCTCGATGCCCTCGATGCCGGCCAACGCGTCTTCCAGCACCTGGGTGATGCGGCTTTCCACCACCGCCGCCGAGGCGCCGGTGTATTCCACGTCCACCGACACGATGGGCGGGTCGATCGCCGGCAGCTCGCGCAAGGTGAGGCGGGTGAACGACATCACCCCCAGCACGATCAGCAGCAGGCTCATCACCACCGCCATCACCGGGCGGGTAATGGACAGGTCGGAGAGCTTCATTGTGCGGCGGCCTGCGGGCGCGCCGAGGCGGGCGCGGCCTGGTCGACCACCTTCAGCCCGGGACGCAGCTTGCCGGTGCCATCCACCACGATGCGCTCGCCGGCCTTGACGCCCTCCAGGATCTCCACCTTGCCATCGCGGCGCTCGCCCAGGCGCACATCGGCGCGCTCCACGCTGCTGTCGGGCTTGACCCGGAACACATACGACTCGCGCCCCACCTGCACCACCGCAATTTCCGGAATCACCACCGCCTGCCGCGCCGGCTGGAACAGCCGCACATCCAGCAGCATGCCCGGGCGCAGGCGCCGGTCGTCATTGGGAAAATCCGCACGCACCGTCACCGAGCGGGTGGTTTCGTCGATACGCGAATCGATCGCCGCCACCTCCCCGTCGAAGCGCGCGCCCGGGTACGCGGCCGCCGTGCCGTTCACCACGTTGCCGAGCTGCACCAGACCGAACTGCGATTCCGGTACCTGGAAGTCCACATACATGCGCGCCACATCGTCCAGCGTGGCGATTACCGTGCTGGAGGTGATCAACGACCCCGGACTGATCTGGCGGATGCCAAGCACGCCCGCGAACGGCGCGCGGACCTCGCGGTCGGTGATCTCCGCACGCATCTGCTGCACGCGCGCCTGCGCCGCATCGCGCAGCGCGCGCTGTGTATCCACCGTGGATTTGGCCACCAGCTGCTGACCAACCAGGCTCAACTGACGGCGGTACAGCTGGTCGGTTTCTTCGAAGGTGGCCTGCGCGGCGGTCAACGCCGCCTGCTGCGAATTGCCACGCAGCCGCAGCAGCAACTGCCCGGCCTTGACCTCATCGCCGCTGTCGAAATACACCTGCTCCACCACATCGCTCACCGCGGCAGTGAGCGCCACCGATTCGCGCGCACGCACGGTGGCGATCGATTGCACGGTGGAATTCCACGGCTGCACCGCCACCGGCTGCACCACCACCGGAATCGGCTTGGCCACCGCCGGCGTACTCGCCTGACGGGCGCAACCGGACAGCCACACGGCCAACAAGAGCGCGACGCAGTGGCGCACGCTGGGCAGAACAAGCATCAGAACATCCTGGCGGGGTACCTCGAAAGTTTACCGACCTGGCCGCCATGCGTTGACAGAAAGGGCGCGCTTTGCACCATGACCAACGACCCTTGCCGTCGCCGCCACGATGCGCTGGCCAGCGCAGTCATCGATGCCCCGTGCGACCCCCATTGCGAGCCAGGCTGGCGCAGAACCGGACGGCAATGTACTGCCGGTTCCTGCCAATCCCATGACGTGCCGGAGGCCGCTTGCAGCGCCCTGATGCCCGCGCTCAGCGCTCCAGCCCCAGAAACTCGAGCACGTGGCGCGCCAGCGCCTCTACATTCTCACCATCGGCGTGAAGATGGATCTCCGGCCTTTCGGGCGCCTCGTATGGCGAGTCGATCCCGGTGAAATTGGGGATCTGCCCGGCACGGGCCTTGCGGTACAGCCCCTTCACGTCGCGCGCCTCGGCAACGGCCAGCGGCACGTCCACGAACACCTCGACGAACTCGCCCGCATCGAAGCGCTCGCGCGCCAGTTGCCGCTCGGCGCGGAACGGCGAGATGAAACTCACCAGCACGATCAGCCCCGCGTCTGCCATCAGCCGCGCCACCTCGGCCACCCGGCGGATGTTTTCCACGCGGTCTTCGTCGGTGAAGCCCAGATCGCGGTTGAGCCCGTGGCGCACGTTGTCGCCGTCCAGGATGAAGGTGTGGTAGCCCAGGGCGTGCAGGCGCTTGTCGACCAGATTGGCAACGGTGGATTTGCCCGCACCCGACAGGCCGGTGAACCACAGCACGCGCGGCGCCTGCCCCTTGATGCGCGCACGTGCGCTGCGGTCCACATCCAGATGCTGCCAATGCACGTTGCCGGCGCGGCGCAACGCAAATTCCAGCGTGCCGGCCGCCACCGTGGCATTGCTTTGGCGGTCGATCAGGATGAAGCCACCGAGCACCCGGTTACGGGCATACGGCGAGAACGCAATGGGTTCGTCAAGCGCCAGATTGCAGTAGCCCACTTCGTTGAGCTCCAGCCGCTTGGCGGCCAGCCGCTCCTGCGTATTCACATCGACCTTGTGCTTGATCTCGCTGATGCTCACGGTAACGGTGCGGGTGCCGATCTTGAGCCAGTACGGGCGCCCGGGCAGCAGCGCAGCATCGTCCATCCACAGCAGATGCGCGGCGAACTGGTCGGCCACTTCAGGCGGGTCGTCGATGGCGGCGATGATGTCCCCACGGCTGATGTCGATCTCATCGCGCAAGGTCAACGTCACCGCCTGCCCGGCGCGTGCGCTGTCCACTTCCCCGTTGGCATCGAGCACGCTCGCCACCTGCGTGCGGCGCCCGGACGGCACCACCACCACCGCATCGCCCACACGCACCTGACCGGCAGCAATCGTGCCCGCATAGCCGCGGAACTGCGAATTGGCGCGGTTGACCCACTGCACCGGCAGCCGCAGGCCGCTGCTGGCTTCCGGCGGCTCCAGCTGCACGGTTTCAAGATGCTGCAACAGAGGCGGGCCCTGGTACCACGGCATCCGCGTCGAGGCGCCGGACAGATTTTCGCCAGCCAGCGCCGAAAGCGGAATGCACTGCACATCGGCGATGCCCAGCTGCGCGGCCAGCGCGCGATAGCCTTCGGCAATGCCGGCGAACACCTGCGCGTCGTAATCCACCAGATCCATCTTGTTGACCGCCAGCACCACGTGCCGGATGCCCAGCAACGACACGATATAGCTGTGGCGGCGCGTCTGCGCCAGCAGGCCCTTGCGCGCATCCACCAGCACCACTGCCACATCGGCGGTCGATGCGCCGGTGGCCATATTGCGCGTGTACTGCTCGTGCCCGGGGCAATCGGCCACGATGAACTTGCGCTGGTCGGTATCGAAATAGCGGTACGCCACATCGATGGTGATGCCCTGTTCGCGCTCGGCCGCCAACCCGTCCATCAGCAGCGCGTAATCGATACCCTCGCCCTGCGTGCCATGCCGCCGGCTGTCGCTTTCCAGCGCCGCCAGCTGATCGTCGAACAACCGCTTGCTGTCGTACAGCAACCGCCCGATCAGCGTGCTCTTGCCGTCGTCCACGCTGCCGCAGGTGATGAAGCGCAGCAGCGGCTTGGATTCGTGCTGCTGGAGGTAGGCCGCGATGCTGCCGGGAATCGGGACTCGGGAATCGGGAATCGCAAAGGCGTCCTCTTCCATGGTGACGTTTGCCGGCAACCGCTGTTGCGATTCCCCATTCCCGATTCCCCATTCACTGCCCATCAAAAATACCCCTCAAGCTTTTTCTGTTCCATCGATGCGCCCGGTGCGTGGTCGATCATGCGGCCCTGGCGCTCGGAGCTGGTGCTGACCAGCATTTCGGCGATCACCGCCTCCAGGGTGTCGGCGCTGGAGTCGATCGCACCGGTGAGCGGGTAGCAGCCCAGCGTGCGAAAGCGCACCGAACGCAGCTGCGGGGTTTCGCCCGGGTGCAGCGGCAGGCGCGCGTCGTCGACCAGGATCAGCGCGCCGTCGCGCTCCACCACCGGGCGCGGCGCGGCGAAATACAGCGGCACCACCGGGATCTTTTCGCGGTAGATGTAGAGCCAGATATCCAGCTCGGTCCAGTTGGACAGCGGAAACACGCGCACACTCTCACCGGGCCTGGTGCGCGCGTTGTACAGATTCCATAGCTCGGGGCGCTGGTTCTTCGGGTCCCAGCGATGGCGCGCATTGCGGAACGAGAACACCCGCTCCTTGGCCCGCGATTTCTCCTCATCGCGCCGCGCCCCGCCGATCGCCGCATCGAAGCCGCCCTGCTCCAGCGCCTGCTTCAGGCCCTGGGTCTTCATGATGTCGGTGTGTACAGCCGCGCCATGGCTGATCGGGCCGATGTTCTGGGCGATGCCCTCGGGATTGATGTGCACGCGCAGGTCCACACCGGTTTCGGCGGCGCGACGGTCGCGGAAGGCGATCATCTCGCGGAACTTCCAGCGCGTGTCCACGTGCAGCAGCGGGATCGGCGGCGGCGACGGCGCGAACGCCTTCAGCAGCAGATGCAGCAGCACCGAGCTGTCCTTGCCGACCGAATACAGCATCACCGGGGTCCGGAACTCGGCGGCGACTTCGCGCAGGATGTGGATGCTTTCGGCTTCGAGCCGGTCGAGATGGGACAGCGGCAGCAAGGTCATCGAGATGTCGTCGGGATCGGCAGGCTCGCCAATCGATGGTAGGCCAGGGCGCCGCAGTGTGTCCCGGCCTTATGCCAGCCCGAAATAAGCGGCTGGCATAACACGATAACGGCTGCTCCTTTCTGGTCCCCGCAACGCTTCTCTAACATCGTCGGTCTCATCAAAGCCCCCGGACCCGAATGACTGCCGCCAGCTCCGCGCTACCGCCCAGCCCCTTGCCCGACGAGCGCAAGGCGCTGCTGGACCGGTTGATCGACGGCCTGGATGCTGCGGCGCTGTGGTGGTTGTCCGGCTATGCCGCCGGGCTGGCGCAGGGCCACCCGCCGCGTTCGCTGGCGGTGCTGCCGGGCGGGCCGCCACAGGCGCTGGCCCAGGACGGCCAACGCCTGACCGTGATCTACGGCAGCCAGACCGGCAACGCCCGCCGCCAGGCCGAGCAACTGGCCGCCGACGCCGAGGCCGCCGGGCTGAGCGTGCGCCTGCTGCGCGCCGACGCCTACCCCACCCGCGAGCTGGCCAACGAGCGCCTGCTGTACGTGGTGATCAGCACCCAGGGCGAAGGCGACCCGCCGGACGATGCGATCGGCCTGGTGGAGTTCGTGACCGGCCGCCGCGCGCCGAAGCTGCCCGAGCTCAAGTACGCCGTACTGGGCCTGGGTGATTCCAGCTATGCAGACTTCTGCGGCATTGCGCGGCGCATCGATGAGCGCCTGGCCGAGCTCGGCGCCAGCCGCGTGCAACCGCGTGGCGAAGCCGACCTGGACATCGACAGCATCGCCGCCCCCTGGCGCGTGCAGGCGCTCAAGCATGCACGCGAGCAGCTCAGGAGCGCCCCGCACACGGCCACGATCACCCCGCTGCGCAGCAGCCCCGCTGCCCCGGCGTGGTCGCACCAGCATCCGTTTGCCGCCGAGGTACTGGCCAACCAGATCATCAGCGGGCGCGACTTCAAGGGCCCGGGCTTTCGTGTCTATGCGCAGCCGGGCAAGCGCGTGCGGCATCTGGAGTTCTCGCTGGACGGCAGCGGCCTGAGTTACGAGCCCGGCGATGCCGTGGGCATCGTCCACCGCAATCCGCCGGCGCTGGTGGATGCGCTACTGCACAGCCTGCAGCTGGACGGTGGTGCATCCGTCACCGTCGGCGACGAGACGCTGGCCTTGCACGAGTGGCTGACCACCCGACGCGAACTGACCAAGCTGTCGCGGCCATTCCTCACCGCCCATGCCGAGCGCGCCGCTGCAGCTGACCTGCTGGCGCTGCTGGCCCCCACCCAGACTGCCGGCCTGGCGTCGTTGCTCTCCAATCATCAAGTGATCGACGTGCTGCGGCGCTGGCCGGCGGATTGGGACCACGCCGGCCTGCTGGCCGCGTTGCGTCCACTCGCCCCGCGCCTGTATTCCATCGCCTCCAGCCGCAAGCGCGTGGGCGATGAAGTGCATCTGGCCGTGGACGAACTCAACTACCAGGCCCATGGGCATGCGCATCTGGGATCGGCCAGCGGCTTTCTCGCTGCGCTCGCCGAGGGTGAGACCGCGCCGGTCTATATCGAACCCAACGAACGCTTCCGCGTGCCGGCCGACACCGATCGCGACATCCTGATGATCGGCCCGGGCACCGGCGTGGCGCCCTTCCGCGCCTTTGTGCAGGAACGCGCCGAAACCGGCGTCCGGGGCCGTAACTGGTTGTTCTTCGGCGCCCAGCATTTCAATACCGATTTCCTGTATCAGGCCGAGTGGCAGCAGGCGCTGCAACGCGGTGAGCTGCACGCCCTGGACCTGGCGTTCTCGCGCGACCAGGTCGAAAAGGTCTATGTGCAGCACCGCCTGCGCGCGCGCGGCGCCGAGGTCTATGCCTGGCTGCAGGGCGGCGCACATCTGTATGTCTGCGGCGCCATCGGCATGGGCAAGGACGTCCACGCCACGCTGCTGGACATCGTCACCACCCACGGCGCACGCAGCGCCGAGGACGCCGCCGCGTACCTCACGCAACTACAGGTGGAGGGGCGCTATGCGCGCGATGTCTATTAATGTCGGGAATCGGGATTGCGGAATCGGGATTCGGTACTGCCCGCAACTGAGCTCTCCTGGCAGACCGACCGGCCTTCTACGATTCCCCATTCGCGACTCCCGATTCCCATGACTCACTCCGTCGAAGACATCAAATCCGAAAGCCGTCGCCTGCGTGGGTCGTTGGAGCAGAGTCTGGCCGATACGGTGACCGGGGCGTTGCGTGAGGACGATCAGACCCTGATCAAGTATCACGGCAGCTACCAGCAGGACGACCGCGATATCCGTGACGAGCGGCGGCGGCAGAAGCTCGAGCCGGCGTATCAGTTCATGATCCGCACGCGCACGCCGGGTGGGGTGATTTCGCCCACGCAGTGGCTGGCACTGGACGGCATCGCCACCCGGTATGCCAATCATTCGCTGCGCATCACCACGCGCCAGGCGTTCCAGTTCCATGGCGTGATCAAGCGCGAGCTCAAGGCCACCATGCAGGCCATCAATGCCACCTTGATCGATACGCTGGCGGCTTGCGGCGACGTCAATCGCAATGTGCAGGTGGCGGCCAACCCGCTGCTCTCAAAGGCGCACGCCACGCTGTACGCCGATGCCGCGCGCGTGTCCGAGCATCTGTTGCCCAACACCCGCGCGTACTACGAAATCTGGCTGGACGAAGAGCGCGTGTCCGGCTCCGGCAGTGAGGACGAGCCGATCTATGGCGACCGTTACCTGCCGCGCAAATTCAAGATCGGCTTCGCCGCGCCGCCGCTCAACGATGTGGACGTGTTCGCCAACGATCTGGGCTTTATCGCCATCCTGCGCGATGGGCAGTTGCTGGGCTATAACGTGAGCATCGGCGGCGGCATGGGCGCCTCGCACGGCGACACCGAGACCTGGCCTCGCGTGGCCAACGTGATTGGCTTTGTGACCCGCGATCAATTGCTCGATATCGCTACCGCAGTGGTCACCACACAACGGGACCTCGGCAACCGCGCCGTGCGCAAGCGCGCACGCTTCAAGTACACCATCGACGATCATGGCCTGGACACCATCGTGGCCGAGATCGAACGCCGCGCCGGCTTTGCGCTACAGCCGGCGCAGCCGTTTGCGTTCGACCACAACGGCGACCGCTATGGCTGGGTCGAGGGCGAAGACGGGCTGTGGCACCTGACCCTGTCGCTGCCGGCCGGCCGCATTGCCGATACCGAAACGGCAGCGCATCTGAGCGGGCTGCGTGCGATTGCGCAATTGAGCGTTGGCGAGTTCCGCATGACGCCCAACCAGAACCTGGTGATCGCCGGCGTGCTGGCCAGCGAGCGCGCACGCGTCGACGCGTTGGTGGCGCAGTACGCGCTGGATGCCGGCAACCAGGCCGCCAGCGCCCTGGCGCGCGGCGCGATGGCCTGCGTGGCGCTGCCCACCTGTGGCCTGGCGATGGCCGAGGCCGAGCGCTATCTGCCCGATTTCAGCGCTGCATTGCTGCCGCTGCTGCAACAACACGGGCTGACCCAGACACCGATCGTGCTGCGTCTCTCCGGTTGCCCCAACGGCTGCTCGCGCCCGTATCTGGCCGAGATCGCGCTGGTAGGCAAGGCACCCGACCGCTACAACCTGATGCTGGGTGGCGACCGCCGTGGCCAGCGTCTCAACACCTTGTACCGCGAAAACATCACCGAAGCAGACATCCTGGCCGCCTTGGACCCGTTGCTGGCGCGCTACGCCGCCGAACGCGACCAATCCAACGATGAAGGCTTCGGCGATTTCCTGCACCGCAGCGGCCTGATCGCCTTGCCGCCCTACCCCACGCACCGTCACCTCGACCTGGAATTACTCGCATGACTGCGCTACCTGCCGCATCGAACATGTCTTCCGCGTTGGACGACCTGGACACGCTCAACGTACAACTGGAAGGCCTGCGTGCCGACGAGCGCGTAGCCTGGGCGTTGCAGCACGGCCCGCAGGAGGCGGCGCTGTCGTCGAGCTTTGGCGCGCAATCGGCGGTCACGCTGCATCTGCTGACCCAGCAGCGCCCGGACATCCCGGTGATCCTGATCGATACCGGTTACCTGTTCCCGGAGACCTACCGTTTTGCCGATGCCCTGACCGACCGGCTCAAGCTCAACCTCAAGGTCTATCGCCCGCTGGTCAGCCGCGCCTGGATGGAAGCCCGTCATGGCCGCTTGTGGGAACAGGGCATGGTCGGCATCGACCAATACAATAATCTGCGCAAGGTCGAACCGATGCGCCGCGCCTTGGACGAACTCAATGTGGGCACCTGGTTCACCGGCCTGCGCCGCAGCCAGTCCGGCGGCCGCGCGCAGACGCCGATCGTGCAGAAACGCGGCGAGCGCTACAAGGTCAGCCCGATCGCCGACTGGACCGACCGCGACGTGTGGCAATACCTGCAGGCGCACGACCTGCCGTATCACCCATTGTGGGAGCAGGGTTACGTGTCGATCGGCGACTTCCACACCACCCGTCGCTGGGAACCGGGCATGCGCCAGGAAGACACCCGCTTCTTCGGACTCAAGCGCGAGTGCGGCATCCACGAGGATATCTGAGCTCCGCGCAATCACGCCGTGTTCTGCAGGTTGCAGGCGCTACGCCGTCTGCACTCTTTCGGTGGACACGTCATGGAGTGCGTTTGCGCGTGAGCCACTACGCAGCACCATGACAGTGGCGCGGGACTCCTCATGGCGCCGTAAAAGGTCTGTGATCGCG
Source organism: Xanthomonas sp. WHRI 6106 (assembly GCF_040202405.1). Classification (NCBI taxonomy): domain Bacteria; kingdom Pseudomonadati; phylum Pseudomonadota; class Gammaproteobacteria; order Lysobacterales; family Lysobacteraceae; genus Xanthomonas; species Xanthomonas sp. WHRI 6106. The sequence goes on from NZ_JBEGFC010000002.1 coordinate 489,472, forward strand.
CTGCATCCAATAACGGTCGAACAGCCACATCAACAGCAACGACAGCCCGACCAACGGGAAGATCAGTCCGCACACCACCAGCAGCACCATCACGCCGCGCAGTGTGCGGGGATCGGCCGGCAACGGTGGCACGCCCAACCCACCGCTAGGGCGACGCTTCCACCACATCACTGCCGCGCTGACGCATAACAACACGATCGCGATGCAGGCAGCCAACAGGATCAGCTGGTTGGCAGTGCCGTACTGTTGCCCCAGGTGCACATTGATGCCCCATTCCAGCAGCTTGGCCAGCGGCCCGTAGTCGCGATAGCGCATGTCCAGCAGTACCGCACCGCTGTACTGATCCAGGTGAATCACCCGCTGCCGCTGCAGATCGGCCGGATACACCGAGGCGGTGTACACACCGGTGGCACCCCGCGGAGGCGCCACGCTGTAACCCGGCGCGATGCCGCGTGCGTCGAAGCGCGCCATTGCCGCGTCCAACCCGATCGCCCTGTGCCCGGGCGCAGCTACACTGCCCGCGCCGCCGTGAGCTGCATGCTCGCTGTCAGCCGAGTACGCGTGTTGCATCCCCTTGTCCAGTCCGGCGGAGCCTTGCTGGGGCAACACCGATTCCGGCACACGCGCCTGCCGCAGCGACCACGCGGTGTCGCCACTGTCGGTAAGCCGCTGCTGCGACATCGGCTGCTGCACGCGCAGCCCGGCCGGATAGCCGAAATCATGCCCATTGGCCCAGCGATTGACCTGCGCGCCCCATAGCCACGACCACGGCATGCCGGTCAGCGCCAGAAACAACAGCACTGCGCCAACGCCCGCACCGGTCACCGCATGCAGGTCACGCCAGAACAGCCGTTGCCTGGGCTTGCCACGCACACTGATCACGCCACTGCGGCGCCCACGCGGCCACCACAGATAGATGCCGGTGAGCACCAGCACGATCGCCCAACCGGCGGCCATTTCGATCACTCCACGCGCTAACGGCCCGACCAACGCAAGGCTGTGCAACCGGCGGATCGTCCAGCTCAGCGTGCCGTGCTCCGGCAAGGCGCCCAGCACGCGTGCACGATATGGATCGACATACACCACCTGCCGCACGCCGCGCGCATCCACCAAGCCGACCTCGGCACTGGCATCTGCCCGCGTGGGCGTGGTGTACACGAACAACCTGCCGCCGTAGCGGTCTCGTGCAGCAGCAACCAGCTGCTGTGCAGGCTTGCGCGCAGCGCCGACCGCAACCACCTTCAGATCATGGTGCACGCTGCGATCGATCGCCTCCTGATACAAAAACGCAGCGCCAGTCAGCGCCAGCCAGATGATGAAAGGCAGCACCAGCAGTCCGGCATAGAAATGCCATCGCCACACTGCGCGATAGAAGCGCCAGCGGCGGTCCTTGCGCGCCTCGATCACGTCGCCACCAGCCGTGGGTGCATGCATCAGAAGCTCCAGTCCCATGACAGCGACAGCACACGACCATCGCCCGGCGAGTAGCCGGAGCTGCCGCTGTCGTACCACGCATACACGTACGCGCGATCGGTGGCATTGCGCAGCTGCAGGCTGAGCGCATTACGGGCGTCCACAGTCCAGCGCGCGCCCAGATTGAGCAAGGCGTAGCCACCGGTACGGCCCAGGGTGTTGCTGCGCTCCAGGTAGTAGTCGCCCTGCGCATTGGCCCAGGCGCTCAACTGCACAGCCGCACTGACCTGCCACTCCAGCCCGGCGGTGGCCAACCAGTGCGGCACGTTCTCGATCTCCTTGCCGCGCGTGGCAGGCGCACTCGGATCGGGCGTGGCGATGCTGGCCTTCTGGCGCGAATACGACACCCACGCGCGCCAGTGTTCGGCCGGCTGCAGGTTGAGCTGGGCATCCCAACCGCGCCGCAGCGTGCGACCGACGTTGGCCACATCGCCGACACCCGCCACGCCATTCACACCCAGAATGGTCGCAACCTCACCGGAGGCGCGTTGCTCCCAATACGCCAGGCGCCCGTCCAGGATCGCCGACGGTGCGAACTTGAAGCCGGTCTCCCAGCCGTCGTTGATCGACGGCCCCAGATTGCCGGGATGGCGACGGTAAGCGCCATCGCCGCTGCCGACCTGGAAGGTGCGCCCCCAGTTCGCATACACACTGCTCTGCTTACCCACGCGGTAGCTGGCACTGAACTTGGGTTGCTTGATGGTGCCGTAGTCGTAGGTGGGCGCGACGACCCCGGCAAGCACGTCATGCAACTGCCCATCGACGCGATCGATGCGATACCCCGGCACCAGATGCAAGCGCGCTACCGGCGTCAGCACCGCCTGCACATACGCACCATGTGTGCGCAGGTCGTAATCCCAGTTGCGCAACTGCGCGCCGCGTACGCGGGCCACGGTGCGATACCGCTGCGACTGATTGTCCTGCCACTGCGCGTCCGCCCCGGCTTCCAATGCAGCGTTCCACACGCCCCCCTCAGGCTGCCAGTTGCCCCGCAGCAGCAGGCCGCGATGGGTTTCATCGGTATCGCGCTCCTGTTGCAGGCCGGCAGCGGAAAACCGCACCCAGCGCTGGTTGCGGTAGTCGTTCTGGTAGGCCTTGGCGCTCCACTGCGCCTGCGCGCCGAGCTCACCGTCGGCGTGCAACGCGGTCTGACGAACGCGACGCTCGCTACGGTCGTCCTGCGCATAGCCCGGCGAACTGCGCGGCGCCGCACGTGCGGTGGCGGCGTCCAGGTAGCCGGCTTCCAGCGCCTGGTTGTCGTAGTAGCGCGTGGTGAGCCCGGCACGGACTGCGCCGTCCGGGTCGGTGTAGAACCACTTGCCGGCCACGCTGCGTTTGCGCGCATCGGCATGATCGCGATACCCGTCGGAGTCGCGCCAGGCCAGTACGTAGTTCTGGCTCCAGGCACCACGCTCGATGCCTTTGCCCAGCTGGACCTCGCGCGCACCGAAGCCGCCGCCGGTGATGCTCAGACGGCCATCGTTGCCACCGGTGCGGGTCAGCACGTCCACGCTGCCGGCAATCGCGTTCAATCCGTAGCGCGCGTCGTTGGTGCCGCGCACGATCTCGATGGCGCTGATGTCCTGCGGAAACACCGCATCCAGATACGGCATGCCACCGGCGTTGTCGTTGCTGGGAATGCCGTCGATCAGCAGCTTGACCGCATTGATCCGCCCTTCGCCATTGAAGCCCCGGAACGAAAACCGCCCCGCATCGGTGCCCATGCGGAACTGGGTGACCTGCACACCGGGCCCGCGCATCAGCAGCTCCCAGCTGTAATCCACGTGCTGATCGTGCAGCAGCTCACCGCCGATCACATCCACCGAACTCAGCACGCGCGCCGTACCCGGGGTGCGCTGGGCGTGTTCGCGCACCTGCACCTGGCCCAGCGTCAATGCCGCATCCTGCGCTTGCGCATCGCAGGCAGGCGCCCACACCAGCGCCAATGACGGCACATACCAGAACGTCTTCAACAATCGCAATTGCATGACCAACCCTTCGCCGTGACACCACGGCACTGCAGCCGCGCGCCGCCGCAAGGCGGCGGGCACCGGCTTCATTCAATGAGGACGCGTGCTCCGTCGGGTGCGCGTGGGCGCACAACGCTGCCTGCAAGACACAGCACAACGAAGATCCGCAATGGGTGGGGAGCAACCCGACGACACGCCTGCGTTTGATGCTGGCTGGCGCGCGAACCGGACTCGCCGCGAGCGGGCAACCCAGCATCGTTGACGCACTCGGCGCGTAGACCTGACGTCGATCCGTTAGGCGGCGTCAGTTGCTCCCGGGCTCATGCGGACAGCGGCGGCCCGCGTGCCCCAAGCGCTGTCCAGCGCAATGCCGACCATGCCCACAGGCGGGTGTGCCCCGGCGTGGGCGATGGCAGAACCCGCAGCAGGCAGAGCACCAACAGCGCCAGCCAGGGCAGCAGGCGAGCCGCCAGCACGCAGTAGTCGCAGGCTTCGCCATGCAGGCCGGCATCCTGGTCTCCCACCCGATGGCTGGCTGCAGAGCCGTGCTGCGAGTGGCCGGCGTGTTGGGCCGGCAGATGGCCGGCATGCTGCGCCGCGACAGTATCGAGCGCCGGTCCGCTGGTGCACATCGGCTCGGAGGCTCGCGCCTGGTTCCAGCGGCTGACCAGCGGAGCCACCAGCATCAGTGCCACCGCCAGGCAGGCAAGCAGGTGCAACAGGCGATGACGACGGACGGTATGCAGCATCGCCGCAGTGTAAGCCGCCCTCACTCCGGGAGCGATGGTGGCGGCCGGTGCGCGACCGGATGTCGCACCCCTTGTGATGCCCGTGCCGCCAGGACGTGCATCGCGCGATCCTGGGCCCCAGCCGCTGCACTGACCCGCAGGGGTCGGCACTCCGGGAACCAGCACGCCAATGCCGGCCCAGCCGGCGCGGCCCTCACCCAATGCTCACACGCGCCGCCTTGTCCAGGCCGGCAGTCACAATTTTGCCGGTGCAGCGCGCCGGCGATGCGTGCTGCGCACGGCCATGCCCTATGCTTGCGTGTCATCCCATTCATCCCGCGCGCGCATGAGTACCGTCCTGTCCGAACCAGCGGCTGAGCCACTCCCCTGCGCGCCCAAGCCGCCGAGCGAAGCGCTTCGGCTCCAGGCGCTACGCAGCTACGGCATTCTCGATACGCCACGCGAAGCGGCCTTCGAGGACATCACCCGGCTGGCGTCGATCATCTGCCAGACCCCGATCGCGCTGATCAGCCTGGTCGACGCCGACCGCCAGTGGTTCAAGAGCGAGCTCGGCATGGGCGAGCGCGAGACCCCCTTGTTCAAGTCGATGTGCGCGCATGCGCTGCTCGACAACGACGTACTGGTGGTGCCCGACACGCGCCAGGACACGCGCTTTGCGCGCAACCCGCTGGTTACCGGCGACGCCCCGCTGTACTTCTATGCGGGTGCCTTGTTGAAGACGCCCGATGGCCTGCCGCTGGGCACGGTCTGCGTGCTCGACCGGCAACCGCGCGAGCTCACCGACGAACAGGTCGAAGCGCTGCGTGCGCTTGCGCGTCAGACTATGGCGCAGCTGGAACTGCGCCGTGCGCTGCTGGTTGCCGAAGAATCCGACCGCTACCGCAGCCGGCTGATGGCCATTGCCGGGCACGATCTGAAGACCCCGCTGCGCACCGCCGCCTACGCCATCGACAAGATGCGCCGGCACGCCAACGTCGATTCCATCCCCACCCTGGTGACCGCCCGCGATGCGATCAGCCTGGTCGGGCGCAGCCTGGACGAACTGGCCACGCTGGCCGCCGCCAGCAAGGCAGCGATGCCGGATCTGCAGGCGTTGCAGCTGGAAGACGTGCTGCACTCGGTGCTGGGCGTGTGGCGCCAGCAGGCCAGCGACAAGTGCCTGGCGCTGCGTCACGTGCCGACCTCGCTGCGCGTGCGCAGCCACCCGACCCTGCTGACCACCCTGATCGGCAACCTGGTCGGCAATGCCATCAAGTACACCGAGCGCGGACGCGTGCTGGTCGGCGCCCGTCGCCGCCCCGGTTACGCGGTTGTGGAAATCATCGACAGCGGCATCGGCCTGAATCTGGAGCAGCCAGAGCAGGTGTTTCAGGCGTTCCGCCAGGCCGACCCGCGTAGCGACGGGCTGGGCATCGGGTTGTGGATCGTGCATCGCACCGCCGAGGCGCTGGGCTGCGAGGTGACGGTGCGCCCGCGCTCGGAAGGCGGCACCTGTTTCTCGGTGCGCATTCCGCTGGCCTGACGCATTACGCGCCGCGCGATGCGCGTTCCGCTGGCCTGGCAAAAAAAGGCGGACCCGAGCTCCCGACCCGGATCCGCCGCCAAACACGCCAGGTCTCTCCCCAGGGACCCGGGTGCGCCAGCCGCTGTGTGCGCAGCCTCACGCAACAGTGATGCGACAGCGCTAGCAACCCATCGACGACACCGCTGAGTCGAACCGGTGAGGCGAGGTCTGCATCGCCGGTCCTGCGCCGTCCACCCCTAGACGTCCGGAGGTGTCGTGACATGGTTGCTATCACTGTTTACGACAGCGCCACGCCCAACTTGATGGAGGCCAGCGACGCCGGCCAGACGGCCCTGACACGTGTAGGGAGAATCACCGACAGCGCGCGAGGCACTGCGTCGAGTCGCTCGCGTATCGCCCTGATTCGATTGAATAAATCGGTTCCGGCCCACGCTGCAATGCAGCACGCATTCGCATGTGGCGAGCACAACAACAACGGGGTATAACGCGTCCGCAAACGAGCGGATGCGGCACGGGCTCCATCGGCCCGGACTGCCTGACTGCGCCTTCAAACCCCGAACGGATCCACATCGTCCTGGTCGGCAAACCACTGCGCCGAATGCACCTCGTCTGCCGCCACTTCCAGCACCTGACGCAGCGCCGCCAGCGGGATCTGCACGGTCCTGCCGTCAACCTGCAGCGCCACCCACAGCGATTCGTCCTGCGGGTCGGCCAGCACCGTCAACGCCGCATGCTCGCGGCCGTCGATGTTGGCCGAGACTTGCAGCGACATGCCGCCGTCCGGGTCGGGCGACCACAGTCTGCTGAGCGGGGGACGCACGGGCTCGCTCATCGCGCGCGGCTCAACTGGTGATGGTCTGGGTCAGCGATTCCCAGGTTGGCGGCAGCGGCCAGTTGGGCGCCTGGTTGCCGTCCAGCACGCGGCGCAAATCGCGCTTGTCGATCTGCGGCGCCAACACGTGCACCAGGTCCAGCGCGTAGTCGCGCAGCACCCGGTCGCGCGGCAAGACCGCCCAGGCGATGCATTCGGCGATCGGCGCAGGCGCCGGCCAGGCGCGCAAATCTTCGTCGAAGGCGTTGACTGCCATTTCCGCCACCAGGCCCACACCCAGCCCGGCGCGCACATAGGTCTTGATCAGGTCGGCATCCAGCGCAGTCAGCGCGATGCTCGGTTCCAGCCCCACCTGCGCAAACGCCCGCTGCAGCGACGAGCCCGGCCGGGTGGAAGACTCGTAACTGATCAACGGATGCGCGGACAGCGCCTGCATGTCCGGCGCAGTACGCGGGTTGTCCAGTGCATGCCCGCGCGGCACCACTACCAGCCGCCGCCAGCGGTACAGCGGCACCGCAATGCCGGCACTGGGCTCGCCGCCGGCGGTGCTGACCACCGCGATATCCGCATCGCCCTGGCTGAGCAAGTCCAGCGCCGCGCTCTCGGCGGCCTGCTGCAGGTGCACGCTCACCTGCGGGTAGGCGTGCTTGATCTGCGCCACCGCCGGCGGCAGCACGAAGCGCGCCTGGGTGTGGGTGGTGGTCAAGGTCAGCTGGCCCTGGCTCTCGCGGCGCTGGTTGGCGGCATAGGTGCGGATGTTGTTGGCCTCCGACAGCACCGCGCGCGCGCGCTCGATCACTTCCACCCCGGCCGGCGTGACCGCGTCCAGGCTGCGCCCCTTGCGCACGAACAACAAAAAACCGAGCTCGTCTTCCAGCTGCTTGAGTTGCTTGGACAGACCGGGCTGGGTCGCGTGCACGCGCGCGGCGGCCAGCGTGATGTTCAGCTCGGCATCGGCAATGGCCACCAGGTAGCGAAGTTGGGTCAGCGTCATGGGCTTATATCCAAAAAAGCGCGAGGCGCTACAAGGACTTCGACTGTAGAGGAGTTCCGGGGGCCAGCTTATAACCGAACGCTATTTTCAGGGTGTATGAAGTCATTTCCGACGGCTATATGCCGGCGTTACGGTCTGGCCCTCCCCTTCGATACCCCGGCCGTGACCTCTGCGTTCCCGCTCCTTGCCGACCTGCGTGGCCGTGCCGTCCTGGTGGTTGGCGGCGGCGTCGATGCCGAACGTGCCACCGCCCAGCTGTTGCAGGCCGGCGCCTTGCCGTTGGTGGGTGCGCCGCAACTGACCCCGCAGTTGCAGCAGTGGACGCGCGCCGGCCGGATCCGCTGGCTGCCCGGCCCGTTCGACCCGGCCTGGCTGTTGCAGCCCGACACCGCCCCGCTGTGGCTCACCATTGCCGCCAGCGACCTGCCGGAGCTCAACGCGGCATTGTGCGCAGCGGCCAGCAGCCACCGGCTGCTGACCCACCGCGTGGTGCCCGCCGCGTCCGCGTCCCCCCCGGCACCGTCCCCGGTGCAGCCCACCCGCCCTGCCACGCCGTCCCCCGGCAGCGTGACGCTGGTAGGTGCCGGCCCCGGCGACCCCGGCCTGCTCACCCGCAATGCCCTGCGCGCGCTCCGGCAGGCCGAGGTGGTGCTGTATGACCGCCTGGTCAGCCCGCAGATCCTGCGCCTGGCCCGTCGCGATGCGCTGCGCGTGGAGGTCGGCAAGGCTGCGCAAGGCCATAGCACCCGGCAGGAGCAGATCCACGCGCTGATGCTGGAGCACGCCCGCGCGGGGCGGCGGGTGGTCCGCCTGAAGGGCGGCGACCCGTTCGTGTTCGGCCGCGGCGGCGAAGAGCTGGAATTCCTGCGCGACCACGGCATCGGCTTCCAGGTGGTGCCCGGCATCACCGCCGCGCTCGCCTGCGCCGCCTACGCGGGCATTCCGCTCACCCACCGCGACCATGCACAGTCGCTGCGCCTGATCACCGCCCACTGCAAGGATTCGCTGGACACCCTGGACTGGCAGGCGCTGGGCCAGGAGCGCCAGACCCTGGCCTTCTACATGGGCGTGGCCGGCCTGGAAGGCATCCAGCAGCGCCTGCTGCAGGCCGGCCGCGCGCCGGGCACGCCATTTGCCCTGGTCGAGAATGGCTCGCGCCCGCAGCAGCGGGTGATCACCGGGTCGCTCGCCACCCTGGCCGCCACCGCACGGCAGTACACCGTGCAGGCTCCGGCCCTGCTGATCCTAGGCGAGGTCACCGCGCTGGCGCAGTCCCTGCACTGGTACGGCGGCGCCCCGCTGCACGCCGCGCCGCCGCACTCACCCATCGCAACGCCCGATACGCCCACACTGGCCCACGCAGCCTGATTCCGACGGAGACCCCATGGCCCTGTACGACAACATCCTCGACACCATCGGCCGCACCCCGGTGGTCAAACTCAACCGCCTCGCTCCGGACAACGTCACCCTCTACGTCAAGGTGGAATCGTTCAATCCGGGCGGCTCGGTCAAGGACCGCCTGGCGCTGGCCATCATCCTGGACGCCGAGCAGCGCGGCCTGCTCAAGCCCGGCGACACGATCGTCGAAGCCACTTCCGGCAACACCGGCGTGGCGTTGGCCATGGTGGCCGCCGCACGCGGCTACAAGTTCGTCGCCACCATGGTGGAAACCTTCTCCATCGAGCGCCGCAAGCTGATGCGCGCCTATGGCGCCAAGGTGATCCTGACCCCCGCCGCCGAGCGCGGCAGCGGCATGGTGCGTAAAGCGAAGGAACTGGCCGAACAGCACGGCTGGTTCCTGGCCAGCCAGTTCGCCAATCCGGCCAACCCGGCTTACCACCGCAATACCACCGCCGCGGAAATCCTGCGCGACTTCGCCGGCCACCGGCTCGACCACTTCGTCACCGGCTGGGGCACCGGTGGCACCCTTACCGGCGTGGGCGAAGTGCTGCGCGTGGCCCGCCCGGAAGTGCGCATCACCGCCACCGAGCCGGCCGGCGCGGCGCTGCTGCAGGGCCAGGACTGGAAGCCGCACAAGATCCAGGGCTGGACGCCCGACTTCGTGCCCGAGGTGCTCAACCGCGAGGTCGCCCACGAGGTGCTCAGCGTGGAAGACACCGACGCCATCACCGTGGCGCGCCGCCTGGCCGCCGAAGAAGGCATCTTCACCGGCATCTCCGGCGGCGCCACCGTTGCCACTGCACTGCGCGTGGCCGAAGGCGCGGTGCCCGGCGCGGTGATCCTGGCCATGCTGCCCGACACCGGCGAGCGCTATTTCTCCACGCCGCTGTTCGCCGACATCAACGAAGGCTCCGACGACGACTGGCTGGCTGGCCTGCCCTGATCGGTCACGAGAGGGTCGCGATGTGGAGGCCGCGCGGATGCGCGGCCTTCTTTTTTCGGGGACTCGGGACTCGGGACTCGGGACTCGGGGAACGGGGAACGGGGGGAACCGTGGGACCGGGAAACCGGGAAACCGGGAAACCGGGAAACCGGGACAGTAAAAGGCGTCGACGTATGCGATCTTCTCGTTGGATCGACCGTCTGGCTTTCTGGGTCACAGCTTCGACTGCCCGCACTCCCGTCCATGTCAAGGAAACGTTAGGATGACGGCCGTGATGTAGGGAGAGATGCGTGAGCAACCAGCCGTATGGACACAGCGACACCCGCGCCTCGCGGGCGCCATGGCTGGTGAAGATGACCTCGCCGGTGCACTTCGCGCTCGCCCTGGGTCTGGGCGCATGGCTGCAGGACGCGCTGGAGCTCCCCCTGCCCGCTCCCACGCCACTGGCATGGATCGAACTGGCCGGCGGCGTCATCGCCTGCCTCGGCCTTGCGCTGGCGGTGAGCTGCTTCATCCTGTTCGCGCGTCGGCGCACCACCATCATGCCGAGCGGCCATCCATCGCGCCTGGTGCTTGACGGCCCATATCGCTTCACCCGCAACCCGATGTACCTGGCGCTGGTGCTGAGCTACGTCGGCCTGTGCCTGCAGCTTGGGCTGCTGTGGGCGGTCGCGCTGGTGCCACTGCCCTGGCTTGCGCTGCGGCTGTATGTCATTCCGTTCGAAGAGGCGCGTCTGCGCGCAGAATTCGGCCGCCATTACACTGACTATTGCGCGCGCGTCCGCCGCTGGCTCTGAACAGCAGCACGCAGGCTTGCGGGTAGCCGCGTCCTCCCCTCGCCGGGCAATCGTGCAGATCCCGGATCGTCGCGCATCGGCGATAAATTGTTCCAATCGGCGGCAGCGCAAAGCCGCCTGGATCGCCCGATTTCGCGGGCGCCCGCCGTAGGGTTCGCGAGGTCCGGCGTGGTCGCAGCAGATGAGATGAATGGCCGCTAGCGTGAGGCTCCGCAACGCCTGACCCCATCACGCGTTCATCATTCAAATCCCATAACTATCTCGCCATGAAAATCGAAGTCTGGCAAGGCGACATCACCGAACTCGACGTTGACGTCATCGTCAACGCCGCCAACGAATCACTGCTGGGCGGTGGTGGCGTGGACGGCGCCATCCATCGCGCTGCCGGCCCGGGTTTGCTGCAGGCCTGCGAAGCCCTGCCGCAGGTACGCCCGGGCGTGCGCTGCCCTACCGGCGAAATCCGCGTCACCGACGGTTTCAACCTGAAGGCGCGTCACGTGTTTCATACCGTGGGCCCGGTGTGGCGCGACGGCAAGCACAACGAACCGGAGCAGCTGGCCAACTGCTATTGGCAGTCGCTCAAGCTTGCCGAGCAGATGCTGCTGCACTCGATCGCATTCCCGGCGATCAGCTGCGGCATCTACGGCTATCCGCTGCATCAGGCCGCACGCATCGCGGTCACCGAGACACGCGACTGGCAGCGCTCGCACAAGGTGCCCAAGCACATCGTGCTGGTGGCCTATAACGACGCCACCTACAAGGCCTATCAGCAGGCATTGGCAACGCAGGAGACCGCAGCGGCCTGACGCCACGAGCCGCGCATTGCACTGACGGGCGCCGCAAGGCGCCCGTTGCGTTTGAGCCACTGCATCAGGCTGGAAGCCCGGCCGGCGGCGGATGCTCGGCACGCCAATGCTTCGCGCCGGTCACGCCGCCGCATTTGAAGCACCGCCGCTGCGCGGCCTGCTCACCCGACCAGCCGATGCATTGCCATCGACGCCCAATAAAAAACGCCGGCATCGCTGCCGGCGTCTTCATGCCTGGGTTTGACCCGGCCTTGCAGCCGCGATCAGCCGATCAGCCCTTCCACTTGCCCAGTGCAGCCAGGCCGTTTTCCTTGGCGCGCTCATAAATGATCTGCTGCGCCTTGGCGAAGTTGCCGGTCATGTCCTTGGCCCACAGCTTCAGTGCCGCCTGCTGCATGGCGCGACCGTAGGAGAAGCTCAGCGGCCACGGCAGGTTGCCGAGCTGGTGCATCTCGTTGAGGTGCGCGGTGGATTGCTCGTCGGTCTGACCACCGGACAGGAACACGATGCCCGGCAGGATCGCCGGCACGGTCGACTTCAGGCACATCACGGTGGATTCGGCCACTTCCTCGACACTGGCCTGCTCTTCGCAGCCCTTGCCGGAGATGACCATCGAGGCCTTCAGGATGGTGCCTTCGAGCACGACGTTCTGCTCATACAGCGCGCCGAACAGCGAGCGCAGCGTGGCTTCGGTCACTTCGTAGCAGGTCTCGATGTCGTGGTCGCCGTCCATGATCACTTCCGGCTCGACCATCGGCACCAGGCCCTGTTCCTGACACAGCGCTGCATAACGCGCCAACGCATGCGAGTTGGCCTCGATGCAGGTGCCGGAGGGGATGTCTTCGCCGATGTTGATGACCGCACGCCACTTGGCGAAACGTGCACCCAGCGTGTAGTACTCCTCCAGACGTGCGCGCAGGCCATCCAGACCTTCGGTCACCAGTTCGCCCGGCATGCCGGCCAGCGGCTGCGCGCCCTTGTCGACCTTGATGCCCGGGATGATGCCGTGCTCGGCCATGTACTTGGCGAACGGCACGCCGTCCTTGGTCTTCTGACGGATGGTCTCGTCGAACAGGATGGCGCCGGAGATGTAATCGCTCAGCTTGGGCGTGGTCAGCAGCAGTTCGCGATAGGCGCGACGGTTTTCTTCGATGTTCTCGATGCCGACGCTGGCAAAACGCTTGGCGATCGTGCTGGTCGACTCGTCGATGGCGATGATGCCCTTGCCCGGGGCGACCATGGCCTGGGCGGTTTCGGCAAGCTGTTCGATGCTCATGTAGTTCCTGTGGCAGCTGCGGGGGAGAACGAAAGTATAGCGACGAAAGTCGTACACATTCCTTCACGGAATGCCTGCAACCGATTACACCATGCGCGCATGACGGGATGTGTGGCGCCGCTCGCATGCGGGAATCGGGAATCGGGAATCGGGAATCGGGAATCGGGAATCGGGAATCGGGAATCGGGAATCGTTGAAGCTGAGCATGTCGTGCAGCTTGTTGCTTGCTTTGCTGTGATGCGTGGCACCCACAACGTGCGGCGGCGCTGCCGAACCTGCACCACGCAGGCGTTGATTGCGTTATGGGTGTTGGCCTGTTGCATGAAGCGGCCTGCGGCATGGGCTACTCACGTCACGACGCGGCCCTTCCTCTTCGTCACCTATCCGGTCATCCCGCGCGTCGTTCACCTTCGCTCCGTTGCGTCGATGAGCGGGGAAAGCGGAATCTCCGTCGTGGGCATGCATCGCCTTGTGAAACTTATGCCGCGTCATATCAACACCGTGACGCAGCGCGGCGGCGATCGTGCGCTGGCCGGGCAGTCGCCGGATCCGGCCGTCGAGCAACCCGCCGACCCAGGCCAAGCACTTACCCGCGCCCGGCATCTCCACACAGCACGACGGCGGCCCTGGGGCCGCCGCCGTGTGTCGCGTCTTCCGGCTTAGATCATGCGCTGGAAGGCGTCAGCAGGCGTTACAGCTCGCCCAGGCCGGTGGCGCGGCCGTCTTCGCCTACTTCCAGCAGGCGCAGCGTGTTGGTGGCGCCGTGCATTTCCATGTGCTCGCCACTGGTGAACACCACGCGGTCGCCGGGCCCCATGCGCTCGTTTTCCACCAGCAGGCGGATCGCCGCACGCGCGGCTTCGCGCGGGGTCAGGCCGCGGCTGTCGAAGCTGATCGGGAACACGCCGCGCATCATCGCCATCTGGCGACGCGCGCCATCATGACGGGTGAAGGCGTAGATCGGCATGTTGGAACGAAAGCGCGACAGGAAGCGCGGCGTGCCGCCGGATTCGGTCAACGCCACCACGCCGCCCAGGCCGATGTGCTCGGACAGGAACATGGTCGCCATGGCGATGGCCTGGTCGGCACGCTGCAGGTTGCGTTGCGCTGCTTCGAAATCGGTATCGAACTCGAACTGATGCTCGGCACCCAGGCAGATGCGCGCCATCGCTTCCACCGCACGCACCGGATAGGCACCGGCGGCGGTTTCGGCCGACAGCATCACCGCATCGGTGCCGTCGATGACTGCGTTGGCCACGTCCAGCACTTCGGCGCGGGTCGGGATCGGGCTTTCGACCATCGACTGCAGCATCTGGGTGGCCGTGATCACCACCTTGTTCTGCGCCAGCGATTCGCGAATGATCTTCTTCTGCAGGCCCGGCAATTCGGCATCGCCGATTTCCACGCCCAGATCGCCGCGCGCCACCATCACCACGTCGGAGGCTTCGACGATTTCGACCAGGTTTTCGATCGCTTCGGTGCGCTCGATCTTGGAGACCAGCTGCGCATCGCAGCCGTGCTGCTGGGCGATCTGCCGCGCGTCGTGCATGTCCTGCGCGTTACGGCAGAACGACACCGCGATGAAGTCCACGCCGATCTTGGCAACGATGCCGATCAGCTCCTTGTCGCGCTCGGTCAACGCGCCCAGCGACAGGCCGCCGCCCTGCTTGTTGAGGCCCTTGCGATCGGACAGCACGCCGTCGTTGAGCACGGTGGTGACGATGCGCGCGCCCTGCACGTCGGTGACCTGCAACTGCACCAGGCCATCGTCGAGCAGCAGCACGTCGCCTGCAGTCACGTCCTGCGGCAGACCCAGGTAGCTGACGCCCACCTGCTGCTGATCACCGGCCGGTGCATTGGCATCGGCCACCAGGTCGAAGCGATCGCCCATGGTCAGCTTGATCTTGCCTTCGGCAAAGCGCTCGATGCGGATCTTCGGGCCCGGCAGGTCGGCCAGGATGCCGACCTCGGCACCGGCGCGCGCCGCGGCGGCACGCACTTCGGCAGCACGCTTGGCCTGGCCGGACGGATCGCCATGACTGAAGTTGAGGCGCACCACGTTGACGCCCGCCTTGAACAGCTTATCCAGCACCCCGGGCGCATCCGTTGCCGGTCCGAGGGTGGCGAGGATCTTGGTGCGGCGTTGACGTTCTTTCATGATGGCCTCCCTGTAGAAGCCGCGAAACTTAACACACACGTCACGCACCAAGGATGGCATTGCGGCATAGCCACCCTTCTATTCCGGCATGTCTTACAGACAGTGCGGGACAGTACGTACGTCTACGCACACGTTGCGCCTGGCAACGTGTGCGGTCGCCACCCTAACCCGGTGGCGGTGAAGAGCCGCGTGCCGGGTCGCGCCACGCAAGGCGCCGGCAACGACCAAGCGAACGCGACGGCCGATGCGCACGGATCACGCGCCGATCAACTGCCGCAGTTGTGCCGGTGTCTGCGCGATCGCGCCGGCACCTGCAGTACGCAGTTCGGCCTCGTCGCCGAAGCCCCACAACACGCCGATGCTGTGAATGCCGTGGTGGTTGGCGCCCTCGATATCCATCCGGCGGTCGCCGATCATCACGCAGCCGGTCTTGTCGATCTGCAGGCGGCGCAGCGCTTCGGCGATGAGGTCGGGCTTGAAGCGGCGCTCGCCATCCTCGCTGGCGCCGATCACGTTGTCGAAGCACGCACCGAACGGCAGATGCTCGACGATGCGCCGCGCGTAGCGTTCGTTCTTCGAGGTCACCACGGCCAACCGATGACCGCCGCGATGCAGGCCGGTGACCACATCGCCGATGCCGTCGAACACGCTGAGTTCGGTCCAGCCCACCGCGTCGTAGCGCGCGCGGTAGAGGCCCAGCGCGCGCTGCACCAGCGCCGGGTCATCCGGAAAGCACTCGGTAAAACTGTCGCGCAGCGGTGGGCCGATCCAGGCGCGCAAGGTCTGCGCAGAGGGACGCGGCTGCCCGATCTCATCGAAGGCATGCACGATGCTGGCGACGATGCCCGGCTCCGAATCAACCAGGGTGCCGTCCAGATCGAAGAACAGCGTGGCTGCACTCACTTGCCGCGGGCCTCGAGCGCGGCCACGGCCGGCAGGGTCTTGCCTTCGAGGAACTCCAGGAACGCGCCGCCACCGGTGGAGATGTAGGTGACGTCCCGGGCGATGTCGTATTTGTCCACTGCCGCCAGGGTGTCGCCGCCGCCGGCGATCGAGAACGCCTTGGAGCCGGCAATCGCACGTGCCAGCGTTTCGGTGCCGTGGCTGAAGGGCTCGAATTCGAACACGCCCACCGGCCCGTTCCACACCACGGTGCCGGCATTGGCGATCAGCTCGGCGTAGCGCTGCGCGGTCTGCGGGCCGATGTCCAGGATCAGATCGTCCGCATCCACCGCATCGAGCGACTTCACGCTGGCCTCGGCATCGGGCAGGAACTGCTTGGCAACGACCACATCGGTGGGCAGCGGAATCTCTGCGCCACGTGTCTTGGCATCGGCCACGATCTGGTTGGCGGTCGGGATCAGGTCCGGTTCGTTCAACGACTTGCCCACGTCATGCCCGGCGGCGGCGATGAAGGTGTTGGCGATGCCGCCGCCGACGATCAACTGGTCGACCTTGTTGACCAGGTTGGACAACAACTCCAGCTTGGTGGAGACCTTGCTGCCGGCCACGATCGCCAGCAACGGCTTGGCCGGGTTGTCCAGCGCCTTGGCCAGCGCGTCCAGTTCGGCCATCAGCAACGGGCCACCGGCGGCGACCGGCGCGAAGCGGATCACGCCATGCGTGGAGGCCTGCGCGCGATGCGCGGTGCCGAAGGCATCCATCACGAACACATCGCATAGCGCGGCGTACTTGCGCGCCAGGGTCTCGTCGTCCTTGCCCTCGCCGACGTTCATGCGGCAGTTTTCCAGCAACACCACCTGGCCCGGCGCCACCTCCACCCCATCGACCCAGTCGCGCACCAGCGGCACGTCCACGCCGAGCAGCGCGGTCAAGCGCGCGGCCACCGGCGCGAGCGAATCGTCTTCGGTCCAGCTGCCTTCCTTGGGCCGGCCCAGATGCGAGGTGACCATGACCGCGGCGCCCTTTTCCAGCGCCAGCTTGATGGTGGGCACCGAGGCAGTGATGCGCTGTTCGGAGGTGATCTGGCCGTTGTCGATCGGCACGTTGAGATCCTGGCGGATCAGCACGCGCTTGCCGGAGAGATCGAGGTCGGTCATACGGACGATGGACATGGGCTTGGCTCGCTGAGTCTGGGGATTAGGGAATCGGGATTGGGGATTGGTACCCGGCGCCGCGCGTTGGCACATGCTCTGCGCGGAGGAATGGCGCTACTGCGCCAGCTTGGCGTGGCGCCGTCGTTCACAACAATGCCGCCATTGCACCTGCGGCAGACGCCGACGGCAGTGGCTCGGAGACCACGGGCAAGGCGACTGCCTTGGCGGCGGGGATCGGGCAATCAGGGCTCGGCATCGGCACGCCGCACCGCAACCCGGCGGTGCGCTGGGCGGGCGCCACCGCAACTGAGGAGGGCGCAAACTCTGGTCGGTCGAACACGACGGGCAATGCGGCTGCCTTGGCGACGGGGGATGCCCATTGTCCGGCCTTCGCCCCGATGCGGCAAACCCGCATCCCCGGACGCGGCCGGCAACCGCATCCGGCCAAAGGATCAGGCCGGCCGATCGGTGCCGGATGTGCGCAGCAGGCTCATCGCCAGACCGCCCACCAGCAATGCGCCGCCGATCAACAGCGCCCACAGCAGCCAGCGCTTCCAGTCGCGCGGGGTGGTGGCGGGCTGCAGCGCTGCGTCGCCTGCCAATGGCTGCGCCTCTGCAGCCAGGCGCACCGTGGCCGGCTGCCACTGTGCGCCGCGTGCACGTCGTAGCGCCTGCAGCATGGACGCCAACGGTGCGTCGCCGCGTCGCACGCGTGCGCTGCCGGCCACCAGCGCATACGGGGGCTGGCCCTGGGCGAGAAACATCAGCCGCTCCGGCTGATAGCCCACCCGCAAGCTCGGAACCGCCGGGCTGCGCCCCTGTGCCGCCACCAGGCGCCATTGACGATCGCGTACCGGCGCGGACAACCGCTGCGGCGGCGACGCGCCAGTGCCAAGCCGATACGCCAGCCACGGCCCTGCCCGCCTCAGCCAGGCGGCGGCGTCGGCATCGCGGCTGTCCGCCGTCCATTCCACGGCCTCGGCCTGACCCGCGCCGACATCCAGCTGCGTGACGGGAAAGCGGCCGGGCATGCGGTAGGTCACGCCCGTGTCCTGTGCGGTGCCCGGCAGCTCCAGCCACGACAGCGGGGTGGGTGCGGTACGCCCGTCCAGTTCTGCCTCGACATTGCGAAGTGTCGGCAATGCGCCGGACACGGGCACCAGACGCAGGTAGCGTGCGCCCTGCTCCAGCGCGATGCGGCGTTGCTGCAGCCGCTGCGCCTGGTTGTCCAGCGCCATGACGGTGGCATCGGAGGCCAGCACGCGCCAAGTGCGCAGATCGTCGCTGCCCTCCACGCGCAGACGGGCCTGCACCGGCGGCTCGCCCGCCCAGTCCAGCCAGAGCGCGCGCGGCCGGTCGCGCAGTGCGCTGGCATCGAGCAACCAACTGCCGCCACTGCCGGGCGCCGCAGGCGCACCGGTGGCGAAGCGGCCCTCCAGCCGCCGCACCGCACCGCTGGCATCGCGCTCGGCGATGAGCTGCAGGTCGCCATTGGCCGCCGCTGCACCTTCGGGCAACGCGAACAACGGCAACCCCTGCCGACGTGGCGCTGCGGCCGGCACGGCGTCGGCGGCCAGCGGCGCGGTCGGCATTTCTTCGCCACGTGCATCGATCACCGCGACATCGCGCAGCCCGGCGTCGACGGCACTGCGATACACCGCCTCGTTCAACCTCACCTGGTACAGCCCGGCGTCGGAGCCGGCCACCTGCAACGGCCACTGCTGACGATAGTCCTGCCGCACATCGGCCGCCTGCGCCATCAGCGGCACCAGCAACACCCATCCCCACCGTTTGGTACTCATGCCTGATCCCTTGCCGCGTCAGCGTTGTCGACGGTGCGTTCCTCGACCACCAGACGTGGTGGCGCCGGCGCCAGATACCCCACCACCGTACACAACAGGCCATAGGCCATGAACGAACCGATGCCGAGCAGATTGCCCAGATGCTGGCGATCGACCAGCACCAGCTTGGCCAGCACCAGCCCCATCAACAACGCACCGCCCAGCCACAACCCGCGCTGCCCGCGACGCGAGCCGATCACCCAGCCCAGCACACCCAGTACGCTCCACACGATGGTGAGGCTGGTCTGCGACACCGTCGCACCCAGCAGCGCGGCATCCCACGGCACCGCGCCCCAGTGATGCACGCTGTGCAGCGTACTGCCGGTGATCAACACCCAGCCCAATACACCGAGCGCAGTGACGCGCCGCGCCTGCAGCATCGACGGCGCAGCGGCCGACCATGCCCAGCGCGCAACCAGCGCGAGCACCGCCAGCTGTGCAAGTTCGGCCGGGTTGAGCAACGGCACCCATGGCAGCGGCGCAGCGCTCACCGGATCGACCAATGCGAGCAACCAGCCGACCCCCAGCACCGCAAGGACGCAGCCCAGCAAGGCAGTGCGGGCCGCATCGAAACGCACGCCTTGTGGCCATGCCAGCCAGCGCCAGCGCAGCAGAGCGGTCGCCGCCACCGCCAGCCATGGCGCTGCCAGCAACGCGCACCGCCAGCCATTGGCGAGCGCGAAGGCATCGGCCAGCCAGGCAATACCCAACGACGCCACCATCGGCCACAGCAACCACCAGATGAACTGCGCGAGCATCGCGCCGGCGCCCGGCTGCATGCGCAGACACCACAACGCGCGCGTGCCGGCCAGCGCAAACCCCAACCAGGCCAGTGCACCCCAGTGCGCAAACGGCTGCGTGTGTGCATGCTCCTGCCACAGTGCCAGCGGCGCGGCCAGCGCCAGGCCGGCCATGACCGTCCACACCAGCGCCGCTGCCGGACGACGGCGGTGCACCTCGGCCGCCAGCCACACGCTGAGCGCGACAAAGCCGAGCAGCAGGTCCGGCTCGCTGCGCAGGTCGTCGGCAAAGCGCAGGATCTCGTGCACGCCGCACAGCACCCACCATCCCAGGCCCCACAGATACGCCACCAGCGCACGCCGCGGATGTCCTGCATCGCGCAGGAACCAGGCACTGGCCCAGCCGGCAACCGCCAGCAGCATGGTGCTCATGCAGGTGGCGTTGGCCACCGCCATGGCGTCGTTACGCCACGCGTCCACGCCGAAGGCCACGCCAACGGCGGCCAGCAGTTGCAACGCCACGCCACTGACCTGCGAGATGCGCCGCCGCTGACGCAGGCCCAACCACAACAGCCCGGCGCCTTCTAGCGCAAACACGCTAGCAGTGACGCGCGCAGACAACGCCAACGGCACGGCCAATGTCGCAAACCCGACCGCCAGCATCGCGTGCGCCTCGCCAAGCAGGCGCGTGGATGCACGACGCAGCAACCACGTTGCCAGAGCGGCGTACATGCCGGCCACCGCCACCGCGCACAACGCCAGTGTCAGGCGCTCGCCATCCAGCAGGCGTGCCTGCATCGCGAAGGCGACCAACGGCGTTCCGAACAACAGGCTGCCATCGATGAGCCTGCCCGCACTGCCATCGCCACGCCGCGCATGCAGCACCGGAATGGCCACGTAGATGGCAAAGAACAGCAGCAGGAACGGCTCGGTGCTGGCGAACTTTGCCGGGGTGTACTGCAGCGCGCCCCACAACGTCGCGATGCCGAAGGTGAAGGCGAATCCGAGCAGGTTGAGCACCCGCCACGGCCGCGCCCATGCAATCGCCACGATGCCGGCGTTGAGCACGGCGTAGTACGAAAACAGCGCGACATGGTTGCCACTGCCGGTGGACAACCAGATCGGCGCGAGGAAGCCGGCCAGCACACCCAGCACGGCCAGCGTGCGCGACTCCTGCAGCACCGCCAGCACGCACATGCCGGCAATCAGCACCACGCTGATGCCCATCGCCAGGCCTGCGCCGAGCAATCCATACAATTTGAACGCGGCGAACACGGTCAACAACAAACCGCCGATCGACCCGCCCTGCAGTGCCAGTGCAAAACCCGGCCGCTGCCCGCGTTGCTTCCAGCCGAAGACCAGACCGGCCAAGGCAAGCACGCTGATGCCGGCCAAGCGCAGTTCGATCGGCATGCGCATCCAGCCCTGATCGCTGGCGTACTTCAGCAGCGACGCCACGCCGGCCAGCAATACCAGCATGCCGACCTTGACCGGTACGTTGCCCTCGGTGAACCAGCGCTTCAACGCACTGGCCGCGCGCGTGATGGCGCCCGGCTCGGCCGGGGTGGGGGGTGACTGCGGCGGTTGCGGTTGCGCAGGTTGAGACCGGGTTGCCTGAGCGTGCTGGTTTGGCAACGCCGACGCAGCGTGAGCACCGCGTGCCGTCACATCTGCAGGGGCCTGCGCAGGCAATGGGGGCGGCACCGCCCTGGAAGCCGCATCAATCACGCCCTGATCCGCAGGCGGATGTGCAACGGCAGGCAGGTTCCCGCCGTCGCCCTGTCGAACAGCGCCAGACCTACCGAACCCAGGTGCATCCGTGTAGGCACCAGCACTCAGAGTGGAATCGAGATCGGGCGCTGCACCAGGCTGCTCCCACGCCCTGCCCTGCGCGTCCACGGACGCATCCGTTCGCGCATCCGCGCCCTCGCCAGTCCCGGCTTGCCACTGCGCCAGCCGCTGCTCCAGCGTCTCCACCCGGCGCCGCAGCCCGGCAATCCACACCAGCGCGAC
Organism: Xanthomonas sp. WHRI 6106; assembly: GCF_040202405.1. Classification (NCBI taxonomy): domain Bacteria; kingdom Pseudomonadati; phylum Pseudomonadota; class Gammaproteobacteria; order Lysobacterales; family Lysobacteraceae; genus Xanthomonas; species Xanthomonas sp. WHRI 6106. The sequence goes on from NZ_JBEGFC010000002.1 coordinate 511,047, forward strand.
CACCACACCCACCGGCACGGCAAGCAGCACCAGGGCCACCAACACGATCATCGTTTCCAACGCAGCAATCCCCGAGCCGGCGTCCAGCCGAATGCGCGAACCATACAGCCTCGGGCCGCGGCTGGGCAGCAATCTGCAGATCATGCCGCTGGTTGGAGAGTGGACAAGCAGCGGCGTTACGCGTGGCTGCAGTGGCACCTTGCATAAGAAAACGCCCGGAGAACCGGGCGCTTTGAACACTTATTCGCGGTAGCCGCTGTCGTTCTTGTTATGGATGATCCAGATCAGGTTGCCGCCGGTATCCATCGACTTGCCAGCGAAGACCAGACGCCCCTGACCCTTGTAGGCCATCTCATGGCGATAGCGGTCGCCACCATAGAAAAACGGGATAAAGGCCTTGCCGGTGACATACGAACCCTGGTCGGTTGGCTGCCCGATCAGATCGGTCACCTGCTTCATCGGCATCCCGATCTTCAACTGGGTGAACTTGCTGTCCGGTGCCGGCTTGCCGGTGATCTCGCCTTCGTAATCGTTGACGCCCTTGACCGTCTCGCCGTAGCCGGCTTCGACATCGGACGATTTGATCACCTCACCATCGGCATTCATCCAGGCCGGCGTACCGGTCTGCTTCTTGGCCGCCCAGCTGTCCAGCGGAGCTGAAACCGCAATGACCACACCGAACGCCAGTGCGCCCGCAAGAAATTTATTCATCGTCATTCTCTCGATCCATGGAGTTCCCCGATCCTTCGTACACGACACGGGAACGGCCGCCGTGCGGGTGAATTAGCGCACGTGAGTCGGTCAAAGTCCACTTCTGAGCAGCCAGGCAAAGGGCGACAATGCAGGACACACGAAAATTCGTGGCCTCAAAAAAAAGCCCCGGCATGCCGGGGCCCTTTTATTTCAAGCCAAAAACTTACTTGGCAACCACCCGCACCATTTCCAGGCACTTGTTGGAATAGCCCCACTCGTTGTCGTACCAGGACACCAGCTTGACGAAGGTGGAGTCCAGCGCGATGCCGGCGTCGGCGTCGAATACCGAGGTGCAGGTTTCGCCGCGGAAATCGGTCGCCACGACCTTGTCTTCGGTATACCCCAGCACGCCCTTCAGCGCGCCTTCGCTCTGTGCCTTCACTTCGGCGCAGATCTCGGCGTAGGTGGCCGGCTTTTCCAGCTCGACGGTGAGGTCGACCACCGAAACGTCGGAGGTCGGCACGCGGAAGCTCATGCCGGTGAGCTTCTTGTTGAGCTCGGGAATCACCACGCCCACGGCCTTGGCCGCGCCGGTGGAAGAAGGAATGATGTTCTCCAGGATGCCGCGGCCGCCACGCCAATCCTTGTTGGACGGGCCGTCCACGGTCTTCTGGGTTGCGGTCGCCGCATGCACGGTGGTCATCAGGCCGCGCTTGATGCCCCACTTGTCGTTGATGACCTTGGCCAACGGCGCCAGGCAGTTGGTGGTGCACGAGGCATTGGAGACGATGGCTTCGCCGTTGTAGGTCTTGTCGTTGACGCCGTAGACGAACATCGGGGTGTCGTCCTTGGACGGCGCCGACAGGATCACCTTCTTGGCGCCGGCATCGATGTGCTTCTGCGCGGTGTCCTTGGTCAGGAACAGGCCGGTGGACTCGATCACCACGTCGGCGCCGACAGCGTCCCACTTGAGGTTGGCCGGGTCGCGTTCCTGGGTCAGGCGGATCTTCTTGCCGTTGACGATGAGCGTGTTGCCATCGACCGAGACCTCGGCCTTGAAGCGGCCGTGTACCGAGTCGTACTGCAGCATGTAGGCCAGGTAGTCGGGCTCGAGCAGGTCATTGATGGCCACGATCTCGATGTCATTGGCGAAGTTCTGCACCGCAGAGCGCAGCACGTTGCGTCCGATGCGACCGAATCCGTTGATGCCAACCTTGATTGCCATGTTCACAAGCTCCTGCGGCCGCGACAGCGCGGCGGATGGAAAGGGGCTGCCATTCTAGCAGCGTCCTTCTGGTGCGGCCGTGCACCCGCGTCAACGCTGGCAGTGCGAAGGGGGGAGACGGAAGGAGAGCCGCAGAAGAGGTGGCAACGCCTGCTCTGGTTCGGTAGAGATCGGCACGGTCCGGCGCGCGATGCGGTTGGTGACGGGCCACCTGCCTGCCAAGCAGGCCTGACGATGCCCGCTTGCATGACCAACGCAGGCGCGGGCGCACTACGCCACGCACCGGTCTACTTTGTTTTCCAATAACTTACCTTTCAACCAACTATGCCGAGAAGCGTATTCAGGCATATGCCGACCAGCAGCATTTCGGCACTCCGTGGATTTCGATACTGGCCCTGCCTGCTGAGGCACCCACTCACTCACACGGAGATTCCCCATGCGTCGCACCCTGTTCTCTGTCGCTTTGGCATTGGCCGCCACCCCGGCGCTGGCCGCTGGCGTGATGCATTACACCGAAAAGGCTTCGCTGCCCGCCGACGGTGAAGCGCGCGAAGTCGCTGCGCTGTTCGACACCTGGAACGCGGCCCTGGCCTCGGGCAACCCGCACAAGGTGGCCGACCTGTATGCCCCCGATGGCGTATTGCTGCCGACGGTCTCCAACGAAGTCCGCGCGTCACGCTCGCAGATCGAAAAGTACTTCGAGATGTTCCTGGCCAAAAAGCCCAAGGGCGTGGTCAATTACCGCACCGTGCGCGTGCTCGATGACGACAGCGCCGTGGACGCCGGTGTCTACACCTTCACGCTCACCGACAAGGACGGCAAGAAGAGCGACGTGCAGGCGCGCTACACCTTCGTGTACGAAAAGCGCGACGGCAAGTGGCTGATCATCAACCACCACAGCTCGGCGATGCCGGAAGTGGATACACCGAAGGTCGCCAGGGCCAAGTGAGTGCGGTCGCATCGCGACACGCCACCCGCTGACTGCGCCCTGGCGCGCGTCACCGTCAGCACACCTCCCCTGCCGACGGTGGCGCGACCCGCGGCGCACGCCGCACCCGATGCGCCGCGCGCGCTTGATCTCCTCCAGGGCGAGCGCTGCTGCCACACCTGCGACGCAGCGCAGCAGCCGGTGCCTGACCGCTGGCAACGCGCGCATCCATCGCACGCAACCGGCCCTGGTTTGATCAGGATCAAGGCGTCGCCGGGCCAAACCCACAAGACTTCGTCCATCCCCTGCACACAACGAGAGTTTCCATGCGCATGCGCTCTACCCTCCTGCTCGCCGGTCTGGCCGCCACGTTCGCCAGCGTCCCCGCACTGGCTCAATCCAAAGGCGACTGGACCGTTGCCGTCGGCGCCCACCAGGTCGCTCCCAAATCCGATAATGGCCGCCTGGTTGGCGGCACGCTGGAAGCAGACGTAGGCAAGGACATCAAGCCGACCTTCACCGCCGAATACTTCATCGCCGACAACCTCGGCATCGAGGTCCTGGCCGCGCTGCCGTTCGAGCACGACATCGCGCTGCGTGGACTGGGCCGCGTCGGCAGCACCAAGCACCTGCCGCCGGTGGTATCGCTGCAGTATCACTTCAACAGCCAGGGCAAAGTGTCGCCCTTCCTCGGCGCGGGCATCAACTACACCCGTTTCTTCAGCACCGACACCCGCGGCGCGCTGGCCGGCAGCGAGTTGGAGCTGGACGATTCATGGGGCCTGGCCCTGCACGCGGGCCTGGACGTCAAACTCAGCGAACGCGGGTCCCTGCGCGTGAATGTGCGCTGGATCGACATCGACAGCGAGGCCCGCCTCAATGGCACCCGGATCGGCACGGTCAACATCGATCCGCTGGTCTATGGCGCGGCGTACGTGCACCGCTTCTGAGTCACAGCGGCAAGCGCGGTGCATCTCTGGCACACTGGCGATCCAGGGACGTGCATCCACCGCCGGAGTTGCGGACAGGTCGGTCACGTCGAACGCCTGTCCGACCTACCGGGGATTCCATGAGCACGTTCATCCGCACCGCCCTCGCCATCGCACTGGCCGCTTCGGCCGCTCCCGCTCTTGCACAGTCGGCCGGCCATTGGACGACCGGCTACGGCGCCGGCTATGTCTCGCCGAAGTCAGACAGCGGCACCTTCGGCGGTGCACGCGGGGAGATCAAGGGCGCGCCTGCGCTGTCGTTCACCTACGAATACTTCCTGCGCAACAATCTGGGAATCGAAGTGCATGCGGCGGTGGCAGGCAAGCACGACATCGAGCTGGAAGGTGCCGGCAAGGTGGGCAGTTACTGGTCGGTGCCGCCCAGCGTGCTGTTGCAGTACCACATCAACGGCTATGGCACGGTGTCCCCGTTCGTGGGCATCGGCATCAACTACACCGCCTTCGTGGGCGAAGACACCGCGCAAGGCATCGGCAACGGCGAGTTGCGCTTCGGTGATTCGGTGGGCGCGACTGCGCACGTCGGTGTGGACTTCATCTTCGATGAGCGCAGCGGCCTGCGCATCGACGCACGCTGGACCGACTCGCGCAGCAACGTCGATGTCAACGGCGCACGGCTGGGCAAGGCCCGGGTCGATCCACTGACCTATGGCATCTCCTACCTGGTCTATTACTGATCGTGCGGGCCGTCGCCATTGCGCGGCGGCGACATGACTGCAACCGCCATCAAACCGTCCCGGGCGGTTGCGTACAATCGGGGGATGAAGACCTTCTCCCCCGCTTTCGTTGTCCTTGCCGTGGCGCTGACCGCGGCGATCCAGCCCATCACCGCGTTCGCCTGGGGCCCGCAGGGGCACCGCCTGGTAGCACGCGTGGCCGAGACCGAGCTGAGCCCGCAGGCACGCGCGCAGGTGGCGCAGTTGCTTGCCGGCGAGCCCGATGCGACCTTGCATGGCGTCGCGACCTGGGCCGATGAATTGCGCGAGCATGACCCGGACCTGGGCAAGCGTTCCGGGCCGTGGCATTACGTCAACCTGGGCGAACACGACTGCAGCTATGCGCCGCCGCGCGACTGCCCGGATGGCAACTGCGTGATCGCCGCTCTCGATCGGCAGACCGCCCTGCTGGCCGACCGCAGCCAGCCGCTGGAGGTGCGTCGTCAGGCGTTGAAGTTCGTGGTGCATTTTGTCGGCGACATCCATCAGCCCATGCACGCCGGCTACGCGCACGACAAGGGCGGCAACGACTTCCAGCTGCAGGTCGATGGCAAGGGCAGCAACCTGCATGCGCTGTGGGACAGCGGCATGCTCAACGACCGTCACCTCGGCGACGCGGACTACCTGCAACGGCTGCTGGCCCTGCCGGCGGCCTCCGCCGTGTCGCCGGTCCTGCCGCCGCCCGCCGCCGCCTGGGCGCAGGCTTCGTGCAGGATCGCCGTGACACCGGGCGTGTATCCGGCCACGCACGTCCTGCCGGCCAGCTACATCGCCACCTATCGACCGATGGCCGAGACACAGCTGCGCCTGGCCGGCGACCGACTGGCCGCCGTGCTCAACGCAGCACTGGCCACCCCCTGACCTGGAGACACCGATGCAGCCTGAGGTGCTTGCGTTCTTCCATGCCGAGAGCAACACCTTCACCTACGTGGTCGCCGATCCGGCGTCCGGCGCGGCCGCGGTGATCGATCCGGCACTGGACTATGCAGCCGACAGCGGCGTCATCGAAACCCGTGCCGCGCAGGCCATCGCCGATGCCATCCGGCAGCGCGGCTGGCACCTGCACTGGCTGCTGGAAACCCATGCACATGCCGATCACCTGTCGGCAGCGCAGTGGCTGAAGCAGCACTGGCCGCAGGCGCGCATCGCGATCGGCGAAGGCATCCGCCAGGTGCAGCAGGCGCTTGCACCACGCTACGCACTGCCGCAGCACTTCCGTGCCGATGGCTCGCAGTTCGATCATCTGTTTGCCGATGACGAGCGTTTCATGCTCGGCGGCATCGCCGCACGCGTCATTGCCGTGCCCGGGCACACCAGCGACAGCATCGCGTACCTGATCGGCGACGCGCTGTTTCCCGGCGACTCGCTGTTCATGCCCGACGCGGGAACCGCACGCTGCGACTTCCCCGGCGGCGACGCACGGCAACTGTATGCATCGATCCAGCGGCTGTACGCGTTGGCGGACGACACGCGGGTGTTCGTCTGCCACGACTATGGCCCCGGTGGTCGGGCCGTGGCGCATGAGACCACCATCGGCGTGCAGCGGCGCAGCAACATCCATGTGCGCGACGGCGTGGACATCGAGAGTTTCGTGGCCCAGCGCCAGGCCCGCGATGCCACCTTGCCGGAGCCCAGACTGATCCGCCCGGCCTTGCAGGCCAACCTGCAGGCCGGCCGCTGCGACGACCTGGCTCGGTAGCATTCGCTGGCGTTCGCCACGCCGGTCACGGTGCAGCCGCTATGATCGGTGTCTGCCCCTGCTGGAGTTGCCCATGCGCACGATCGGTTTCTGGCAGCGCGCGTTGTGCGTGCTGATGCTTGCCCTGCCCGTACTGGCCGTTGCGCAAGCTGCGCCGGTGACGGTGTTTGCGGCGGCCAGTCTGAAGGAATCGATGGACGAGGCCGCGGCCGCGTTCGAGAAGGCCACCGGCACGCCGGTGCGCGTGTCGTACGCGGCGAGCTCGGCGTTGGCGCGTCAGATCGAACAGGGCGCGCCAGCGGATGTGTTTTTTTCCGCGGATCTGGAATGGATGGACTATCTGCAACAGCGCGGCCTGGTCGCGCCGGCGCAACGCCACGATCTGCTCGGCAACACGCTGGTACTGATCGCACCGGCCGCCAGCAAGTTGCAGCTGGATCTGGGTCCGCCGGGCAGCATTGCCAAGGCGTTGGGCAAGGACGGGCGCATGGCGGTCGGCCAAACCACCAGCGTGCCGGCCGGCAAATACGCGGCCGCCGCGCTGCGCACGCTCGGCCAGTGGGACGTATTGCGTGCGCACCTGGCCGAGTCGGAGAGTGTGCGGGCAGCACTGATGCTGGTCTCGCGCGGCGAGGCGCCGCTGGGCATCGTCTATGGCTCGGACGCGCGCGCCGACCCCAAGGTGCGCGTGGTGGCCACCTTTCCCGCTGCCAGTCATGCGCCGATCGTGTATCCGGTGGCCGCGCTGAAGAACAGCCGCAACCCGCAGACGGCAGCGTTCGTGCAGTGGCTGCGCAGCGCACCTGCCCGGGCGATCTTCACCCGTCGCGGCTTCTTGCCGAAGGATTGAGGCGCACCGTTTGTCGATGTTCACCCCGGAAGAGCTGACCGCCATCGCCCTGAGTCTGAAGGTGGCTGGCGTGGCCGCGCTGGCCAGCCTGCCGGCAGGGATTGCCTGTGGCTGGCTGCTGGCACGGCGGCGTTTCCCGGGCAAGGCAGTGCTGGACGCGGTGTTGCATCTGCCGTTGGTGATGCCACCGGTGGTGACCGGGTATGCGCTGCTGGTCCTGCTGGGCACGCAGGGGCCGGTCGGCAGCTGGTTGCTGGAACACTTCGGCGTGCAGTTCGCGTTCCGCTGGACCGGTGCGGCGCTGGCCTGCGCGGTGATGGGATTTCCGTTGATGGTGCGCGCGATCCGGCTGTCGATCGAAGCTACCGATCGCCGCCTGGAAGCGGCGGCCGCCACGCTGGGTGCCGGCCCGTGGCGGGTGTTCTTCAGCATCACCTTGCCGCTGGCCTGGCCCGGCCTGGTGGCCGGCATGGTGCTGGCCTTTGCCAAGGCGCTGGGTGAGTTCGGTGCCACCATCACCTTCGTTTCCAATATCCCGGGCCAGACGCAGACGCTGTCGTCGGCCATCTACGGCTTGATGCAGGTGCCGGGCATGGAATCGGGCGTGTGGCGTCTTGCCGGCGTGGCGCTGGCGATTTCGCTGGCGGCCTTGCTGCTGTCCGAATGGCTGGTGCGGCGGCCGCACCCGCGTGAGGAGGACTGATGCTGGAGATCGATCTGCAGCTGCAGCGCGGCCAGTTCCGGCGGCACATCCTCATCCAGGATGCGGCGCGGGTGGTGGCACTGGTGGGGCCGTCCGGCGCCGGGAAGACCACCGTGCTCAATGCGATCGCAGGCTTGGTGCGCCCGCATGCCGGGCATATCCGCATCGATGGACGCTGCCTGTTCGACGACCGGCACGGCGTGGACCTGCCCACGCACAAACGCCGGATCGGCTACGTATTCCAGGATGCGCGGCTGTTCCCGCACCTGGATGTGCGGCGCAACCTGCGCTACGGCCGGCATGCGCGGGGGGCGGCGCCATTCGGGTTCGACGATGTGGTGGCCCTGCTCGGCATCGCGCCGCTGCTGCAGCGCCGGCCGCGCAACCTGTCCGGCGGCGAGGCGCAACGGGTGGCGATCGGGCGTGCGTTGCTGTCGCAACCGGCCATCCTGTTGTTCGACGAACCGTTGTCGGCGCTGGACCAGGCACGTCGCGAAGAGCTGATTCCTTACCTGCAGCGCGTGCGCGATGAAATCCGCCTGCCGATGCTCTACGTCAGCCACAACCCGGACGAAGTGCAGCGCATTGCCGACAGCGTGCACGTGCTGGCGTGAGCGCCCCCGGCTGGAGACCCACCCGTTGCAGGACGGCGTAATCCATCCGCCTACCGAAGACCGACGCAACACGGGCTGACGCAGGCCTGCAAAAAGTTGCCGTCACCGCGCAACCTTGCCGGTACGCACGCTCACCTTGCCCTGCCGCACCTCGAAGGTGAACGCAAACGATAGCGTGACCGGCACTGGTTCCTGCCGAGTCGCCCCGGTGCAGTCATCAGGGGCGGACGGCTGCGCCGCGCCGGGCGCGTACGTACACAGGGCCGCCGGGACGAACTGCCAGTGCTGCACCGTGCTGCGTACGGCCTGCATCAGATCCGCATTGCTCGGCAACAGCCCGGCGGCGCACTCGCCGCGATCGGACATCGGGTCCACGCGTTGCACGGCGCCGTCAGCGGACAGGATCACATGCGCGCACACGGTGGTTGGCGGCAGGGTCTGGCGTGGCGAGTCCGGCGGCAGCGCCGGCGTTTCGCTGCGCAGCGCGCGTGGCATGCGGAAGCGCTGCGTCTGCGACAGCGTGTAGGAGGCGGTGGAAGCGCTCCCCGCACCCGGCTGCGACGGCAGCATGCGCTGATCCACCGAATCCTCGCGCTGGTGGCGCTGCGGCTCGGCCACGCGCTGGCTGGCGCATCCGCTGATCAACAGCACACCCACAATCCACCACCCACGCCGGTCGTTCATTGCAGCATCTCCTGCGGTACGCATCCGGTTGTCGCGCAGGCGGCAAGGCGCCCGGACGCTGGAGCATGCCGACCATCACCACCGGCACCGGCGTCAGTGGCCAGCGGTTCCGGCGGGTCCGGATCGAACCGCACCGGCACGCGTATCTGCGCGGCCACTGGCTGCCCATCCACCAGCGCGGGCTGGAAGCGCCAGTGACGCGCGGCCTCCAGCACCACCTGATCGAATACGCCGGCGGGCCGGCTGTGCACGATGGCGATGTGGTCGGGCGCGCCACGCGGGCTCACCGCAATCTGCAGTTCGACAACGCCACCGAGATTGGCGGCGATCGCGTTCGCCGGGTACCGCGGCGCCTGCATCGTCCTGTAGTCGAAGGCAGCCGCCGAGCCGTGCGTGGCCTGCACAGGCGCAGGCTGGAGCAACCAGCCGCCGACGCTGACCAGAAGCGTCAGCGCCACCACGCTGCGCAGGTTCCGGCGTGCACGCCGCGCATCCGGCGCTGGCGCATGCACGGCCGCCAGCCGCTGCAACAATGCAGGCCTCGCCGCCCAGTGGCAGGCCAGCGGCGAGGTGCTGCCGGCGAACTGACATTTGAGCATCGCACCGGCATAGCGGCGGCGCTGGCCCGGATGGCGTGCCAGAACCGCTGCATCGCAGGCCAGCTCCTGATCCAGGCGAAACGCGCGCCATGCCAGATGCAATAACGGGTGGAACCAGCCAAGGCAGAGCAGCGCGCTGGCCAGCAGATTGGCATGCAGATCGCCGCGGCGCAGATGCAGGCGCTCGTGCGCCAGGATCAACGCACGCTCCCCGGCGCTGTAACGCGTGGTGAAATCGCCCGGCAGCACGATCCGCGGACGCCAGATGCCCAGCGACGCCGGAAGGCCGCCGTCGTGCGTGGCCACCCACACGGTACTGTCCAGCGCACGCAAGGGCCCGAGGCTGCGCACGAAACGCCGCTGTCCACGCCAGAGGGAAAGGCCGGTCAGCAGCGCACCGGCCAGCCACACGGCGAGCAGCATGCGCTGCCAGCCGGCGCCCTGCCCGACCGGATGCGCCGCAACCGGCACGGGCACCAGCGCCGGCATCTTCAACAGCGTGATCTCCATCGGGGGACCTGGCAGCAACCCCGCCACCAGGGCCAGCGGCACCGCGCCCCAGAGTGCATAGGCGGCCCCTGCCCCGAGCCGGCCACGCAGCGGCCGGCGCAGTAGTAGGCAGGCCAGCAGCGCTGCGGTGGTGTAGAGCGCGGCGCGCAGCCACAGCACGGGATCAAGACTCATCGTCCAACTCCTTGAGCAGCCGCCTCAATTCGGCAATGTCGGACGCGCTGAGCTTTCCACGCTCGCTGAAGTGCGCCACCAGCGGCGCCACCCGTCCACCGAACAACCGTTGCAGCAATCCTTCGCTTTGCTGCTGCACCCAGTGCTCGCGCTGCAACACCGGGGTGTAACGGTATTTGCGTCCGTCCTTCTGCGCCGCGATGGCGCCCTTGGTGAGCAGGCGGTTGAGCAAGGTCTTGATGGTCGGCTCGGCCCAGTCGGTGCTTGCCAGTGCCGCCACCACCTCCTCTGCGGTCCGAGGTGCCCGGTCCCACAGCACCTGCATCACCACTGCCTCTGCGTCGCTGATCGCCATGCAATGACACCCGTCATTTTTTGCGATTACGCGCGTAAACGAAAAGCATGTCAAGCGCTGACCAAGGCCCATCGTGCACGGTCGTCGCGCCGGCTCTGCAACACGCGCTCTCCCATCGGCTCGGCTACCCTGCACCGATGACCGAACACCTCACCAGCCTGTCCACCGCCGTGGAGCGGATCCTGCAGCGCATCGATGGCCCGCTCCGGGTGGGCGCGCCCCTGGGCATCGGCAAACCGCACCGGTTGTTGAACGCGCTGTACGCGCAACTCAAGGACACCCCGTCACGGCCGCTGGCGCTGTACACCGCGCTCTCGCTCAACCCGCCCAGGCCGGGCGCGGGGATGGAGGGCCGTTTTGCCGCACCGTTCATAGCGCGTCACTTCGGCGAGGAGTTCCCGCGTCTGGCGTATGTGGACGCGATGCTGCGCGACGCCTTGCCCGCGCATGTGCAGGTGGAAGAGTTCTACATGCAGTCCGGCGGGTTGCTGCATTCCAGCCAGGCCCAGGCCGACTACACCAGCCTCAATTACACCCACGCCGCCGCGGCAGTGGCACAGCGTGCGCCGAACCTGATCGTGCAGAAGGTCGCACGCGAACCCGGCGGCGCGCGGCTGTCGTTGTCGTGCAACAACGACATCACCCAGGACACCCTGGACGCGGTGCAGGCGCTGGGCCTGCCGCGTCCATTGCTGGTAGCCGAAGTGGACCCGCAGCTGCCGTGGATCGGCGGCACGGCGGCGGTGGATGCGGCGTTCTTCGACCTGGTCATCGACCTGCCCGGCCCGTCGCCGCGGCTGTTCGGACTGCCGCGGCAGCCGGTGACCAGCGTCGATTACGCCATCGGCCTGTATGCGAGCACGCTGGTACGCGATGGCGGCACGCTGCAGATCGGCATCGGCACCCTGGCCGACGCGCTGAGCCATGCGCTGGTCCTGCGGCATACCGACAACGCCACCTATCGGCGTGTGCTGCAGGCGCTGGACCCGGATCTGGAACAGCACCCTGCCGTACGCGCCAGCGGTGGCCTGGCGCCGTTTGATGTGGGCCTGTACGGCTGCAGCGAAATGCTCAACGAAGGCTTCAAACAACTGGTGGACAGTGGCGTGATCCGCCGCAAGGTGCACGACGATCTAGCGCTGATGCAGCGCATGGCCGACGGCCGCGCCGACGCTGCCGACCACGCGCGGCTGGCGCAGGAGGGCGAGTTCCTGCATGGCGCGTTCTATCTTGGCTCGCCGGACTTCTATCAATGGCTGCGCGACCTTCCGCCCGCCACGCGCGCTGCCATCGGCATGCGCCGCATCAGCCAGATCAACCAGCTCTACGGCGGCAATGAAGCGCTGGAGCGCTTGCAGCGCCACGATGCGCGCTTCTTCAATTCCTGCATGATGGCCACCGCGCTGGGCGCGGCGGTGTCCGACGGCCTGGACGATGGACGCGTGGTCTCCGGCGTGGGCGGGCAGTACAACTTCGTGGCGATGGCGCATGCCTTGCCGCAGGCACGCAGTACGTTGATGCTGCGTGCCACCCGCGAGACCGGCGCACATGTGGACAGCAATGTGCGCTGGAATTACGGCCACACCACCATTCCGCGCCACCTGCGCGATGTCTACATCACCGAATACGGCATCGCCGATCTGCGCCACAAGACCGATCAGGACTGCGTGCTGGAAATGGCCGGCATTTGCGATGCGCGCTTCCAGGACGAGCTGCTTGCCCAGGCGAAACAGTCGCGCAAGCTGCGCACCGACCCGGTGCTGCCGGCGCGTGCGCAACGCAACACGCCACAGGCACTGGAACAGGCGCTGGCGCCGTTTCGACGCGACGGCAGCCTACCCGATTACCCGCTCGGCAGCGATTTCACCGAGATCGAGCAACGTCTGCTGCGTGCATTGAGCTGGCTCAAATGCGCAACAGCTGGCACCGGCGGAAAAATCGCCACGGTGTGCCGCGCACTGCTCGCACGCAAAGCGTCGGATGCGAATGATATTGCCTGCCTGCAACGCATGGCGCTGCGTGCGCCACGCAGCCTGGGCGACCGCGTGCAGGCGCGGTTGCTGACCTATGCGCTGCAACAGACCGCCCCGTCATGAAAAACAGTGCCACGATGTTGCAAACGACACGATACCGATTGCAGTAAGACCTGACGCATCACGGACACACTGCGGAAAGAGATGCGTCAAGCTGGGCCGCGATGATGGCGACCTCGTCGCTTTCCGGCTGTGCTGCATGCATCTTTTTGGCGCTTTTACTGCTGTCACGTCAGGCATCACCCGCAAACCGAAGCTGGTGCGCGCGAAGCGAAGAACCACCACGTGTATCGTCTGCTTCACCGCGCTGGTGCTGAGCAATGTTCCCGTGCAAGCTGCGCCGCGTCTCACCGATCTGCAGTATATCGGCAGCCACAACAGCTACCACGCCGGCCTTGCACCCAGCGAAGCGGCTGTGTTGAAGCAAATGGACCCGGCACTGTTTGCTGCACTGGATTACCGCCATCCCGCATTGACGCAACAACTCGACGCTGGCGTGCGCCAACTCGAGCTGGACGTCTTCGCCGATGCACAGGGCGGGCGCTATGCGCACCCGTCCATCGTCGCGCAGATCGCCAAAGCCGGACTACCGGCCGCACCGGCAAGCGCGCCGGCCGGGGTGATGGAGACGCCGGGCTTCAAGGTCATGCATGTGCAGGATCTTGACCAGCGCAGCAATTGCCAACCGTTGATTGCCTGCCTGCAGGACATCCGCACCTGGTCGAAGCAGCACCCGGGTCATGTGCCGATCTTCATCCTGCTGGAAACCAAGCAGACGCCGATAGCGCTGGCATTCCCCACCACGCAACCCGAACCGTTCGACACAAAAGCGATGGATGCGCTGGATACCGAACTACGCTCGGTGTCCCAGCCCGGTGAGTACATCAGCCCCGATCAGGTGCGGGGCAGCGCGCGTACCCTCAATGCAGGCGTGCTCGCGCATGGCTGGCCGTCGTTGAATCAAGCGCGCGGCAAAGTGGTGTTTCTGCTCGACCAACGCGTTGCAGGCGCCAGCTACCTGCCCGGCCATCCATCGCTGCGCGGCCGCGTGTGTTTCACCAACGCGGTACCGGGCGAGGACGATGCGGCATTTGTCGAGCGTAACGACGGCCCCGTCGATGACATCGCGCAGTTGGTCAAGGCCGGTTATCTGGTGCGTACGCGTACCGATGCCGACCTGAAAGAAGCGCAGCGCAACGACACCTCCCGGCGCGATGCCATGCTGGCCAGCGGCGCGCAATTGCTCAGTACCGATTTCCCGATCAATGAGCCGGCCGATAACGGCTACGTGGTGCACTTCGATCACGCTGCGGTGGCGCGCTGTAATCCGCAGCGACCGCGCGTGCACTGCAGCGGCCTCGACCTGCGCCACTGAGCGCAGGGCCGCGCATACACGCGCCAGCTGCCCCACGCATCAGACCTGTCGCAATGGAAGGCGTCGGCGATCTAAGCCCGCGCCCGTTCACCGGATGCGGGCACTCCTTCCCACTTCCGCGAGCCCTCAGCATGCAGTCTTTCCGTCCCTTCCATCGCCTGAGCTGTGCCATTGCCGTGGTGCTTTCCGCACCAGCGTTTGCACACGCTGCAGAGCTGACCACCACGTTGGATTCGGTCAACGTGCAAGCCACCCACGCCGCGGCGCCGGGATCGCTGAATGAGCAGCGCCTGTCCAACAGCGTCAACAGCGTGATGAGCAAGCAGCAGATCGACGCGATTCCTTCCGGGGGCATCGCCGATGTGGTCTCGCACATGCCGGGCCTGTCGGCCTACAGCGACATGCATCTGGGCCAGGCCACCACCGGCGAAAATGCCTACGTCAGCATCCGCGGCATGGACGCCAGCTATAACGCGTACACGCTCAATGGCTTCGCCATGCCGGAAACCGACTCGTCCACGCGCGCGATCTCGTTGAACATGCTCGCACCGTTCGGCATCCAGTCGGTACAGGTGTCCAAATCGCCCACGCCCGATATGCCGGGCGATTCCATCGGCGGCGCCATCGACATGCGCACGCCGAATGCCTTCGATTTCGCGCAGGATCTCTATGCCAGGACCACCGCGCGCGGCCAGCTCAATGCATTGGCCTCGCATCTGGGCGGTTCCGATGGCGGCGGCACCGTGCAACAGGAGCTGGCCTGGATGTTCGGCGACGGGCACGCGTTCGGGCTGTATGCCTCGGCGTATTACGGCAGGAACAACAACATGGCGCAGGCCCCGGCGCCCAACAGCAAATACGTTCCGGCCGACCCGGCGCTTGCCGACGCCACCGACCTGCGCAACGTCGGCCCGTTGATCAGCACCCGCTACAAATACAGCCTCTATACCAGCCAGATCGAGCGTTACGGCGGCAGCCTCTCGCTGGACTGGCAAGGCGACACCAGCGCGCTGTATGCGCGTGCCATCTATGGCAGCTACGGCGTCACCGGCCAGCAGGATCAGTCCAGCGCGCGCCTGGAGACCATTCGCACCCAGCCCACCGCCGTGCGCGGCGGCTACTTCAACACCCACGACATCGACGAGACCCTGGCGACGCTGCAGCTGGGCGGACAGACCACCCTGGATCGTCTGCGCCTGGACTACGGCAGCTCGTTCGGTCGCGGCACCCGCAATCGGCCGGACTATGTATCGGCCAGCCTGTATGGCTTTACCCCCGGCAGCTTCGCCTTCGACCTCAGCGACCCCACCTACCCGAGCATTGGCCCGAGCACGCCGGCCTTGACGGAATTCTTCTACGACCTGGATTCGTCATTGCTGTGGAAGGTGCAGGGCCACGATGCCGGCAGCCACGATAATCGCGCCAATGCGCACACCGACATCACCTATCGCACCGACGGCCCGGTGCTGGACAGCGTCAAGCTGGGCCTGTCGGCCGATCATTCGGCACGGGAGGCGTACGATCATCCGTTCTTCCACAAGGACGGCAACTTCGTCACCAACGGTCCCTATTTCGGCGGGTCCAATTACGCATTTCCCACCGCCGGCGGCCCGCCACTGAGCGCGATCCCCGGGCGGCTGACCTACAACGCATTCGACGGCCACTATGCCGGCCCGTTCAAGCTGCTGGATCGCCGCTGGATGCGCGCCCAGGCCGTGCCGTACAAATACATCGACGATCCGAACGGCGCCGGCCGCTACACCGCCAACGACTACAACGCCAACACCACCTCCAGCACCGAGGCGATCTACGCCGGTTATGCGATGGCCGCCTTGCATCTTGGTTCGGTGAGCATCCTGCCCGGCGTGCGTTACGAACTGACCCGCTACTCGGCCGATGCGTGGCAGTCCAGCGGCGATGGCGTCACCGGCCGCTTTGTCGGGACCGGCAGCACCTATGGGCAATGGCTGCCGGGTGTGAGCATCAACTATCGTCCAGACGATCTCACCGTGTATCGCGCCTCGTTCCGGCGCAGTTTCAGCCGCCCGGCATTCGGCCTGATTTCCGGGCAAACCGTGTATTCCATCGACGACACGCAACAGGTGGTCGGCATCTCCAAGCCCAATCCGGATCTGCAGCCAAGCAAGGCCGACAATGCCGATCTGTCTGCCGAGTTCTACGACCACAGCGGCGGTGTGCTCAGCGCCTCCACCTACTACAAGCGCATCTCCGGCTTCATCTATACCTCGCAATCGGCCACCAGCAACGACAACACGCTGGGCGGCCTGGTGCCGACCGGTACCACCTTCGAAAACGGCGTGCCGGTGACCATGCCGCAGAACGGCGGCACCGCAACGCTCTACGGCCTTGAGTTGGCAGCGAGCAAACGGCTGCAGCAGTTGCCGGGAATCTTGGGCAACCTGGGCGTCACCGCCAACCTCACGCTGCAACATAGCCAGGCAGACAGCAGACGCAGCGATCAGCCGGAAAAGACCTGGCTCCCACGTGCGCCCGAGCGCCTTTACAACCTGGACCTGTTCTACGACGACACGCACCTGCGCACCGACCTGAGCTACAACTACACCGGCCTGCAATTGCTGGGTCTGACCACCGACCGGCTCAACTACTACCTGCAGCCGGTGAAGTCGCTGGACTTCAATGCCACCTATCACCTGCCGCACCATGTGGATGTGGGCGTGTCGGCCAAGAACCTGCTCAACGCCGCCACCTTCTACGAGACCCAGGGCAAGTCCAGGCGCTACATGGCCTACGATCCCGGCGCCGACGGTGCCTATGTGCAGACCGGGCGCGTCTACATGCTGACGCTGGGCTACACCTACTGAGCGGTATTGCGGCGCGCGCATTGACGCGCGCGCCGCAATACCAAGCAGCAGTAGCTCTTGAACAGCACAGGTGGCCATACGCCACCGTGCCTGATTCCCTGCAACGCATCCGCCGGCGCAATCCCCCGCTCTCACGATTCCCGATTCCCGATTCCCCATTCCCGCCAGCCATGCCGTGTCGAAGCCAAACCGCCTGCCCAACTGCTCAGTTCCGGTGCAGCCATTTCACGCAGAAGACGCAGGCGGCTGCGGCAAGGTGCGCGCATGTCTCCCCTGGATCTGCACATGCCATCACGCTCCTTCGCTCGTGTCTGCTTGCTTGCCCTGGCGCTGAGCGCGTCGCTGTCTGCGCTGGCGCAGGTACCGCAACCTGCCGCGGCCGCTGCGCCGGCGCCGGCAGCGGCGCCCCCCGCCAAGCCGGTGGACACCGGGCCGCGATCGGATCTGCATGCGCAGGTGCTGCTGGACCGCGCGCATTTTTCGCCGGGCCAGATCGATGGCGAACGTGGCTCCAACCAGAAGCGGGCGGTGTCCGGCTTTCAGGCTGCACACAAGATCAAGGTGACCGGCGAGCTGGATGACGCCACCTGGCAGGCGCTGCAGGCCGACAGCACGCCGGCGCTGGTGCAGTACACGCTGACCGACGCCGACGTTGCCGGCCCCTTCCAGCCGATTCCCAAAGGCCCGGCCGAGCAGGCCACGTTGTCTGCGCTGGGCTACGCATCGGTGGACGAGGCGC
Organism: Xanthomonas sp. WHRI 6106; assembly: GCF_040202405.1. Classification (NCBI taxonomy): domain Bacteria; kingdom Pseudomonadati; phylum Pseudomonadota; class Gammaproteobacteria; order Lysobacterales; family Lysobacteraceae; genus Xanthomonas; species Xanthomonas sp. WHRI 6106. The sequence goes on from NZ_JBEGFC010000002.1 coordinate 528,794, forward strand.
TGGGCGAACGTTTCCATGCCGCGCCGGAACTGCTGCGCCAGCTCAACCCCGGCGTGGATCTGGGCAAGGCCGGCAGCGTCATCCAGGTGCCGAACATCGACGGCGTCGCGCCCCTGGCCAAGCCGGCCAAGCTGGTGGTGGACAAGTCCGAATCGACGCTGCGCCTGTTCGATGCCGACGGCAAGGTGTATGCACAGTTCCCGGTGTCTTCCGGCAGCAAGCACGATCCGCTGCCGATCGGCCGCTGGAAGGTGCTGGGCGTCGCGCGCGACCCGGTGTTCAAGTACAACCCCAAGTTGTTCTGGGACGCGAAGAAAGACGATAAGAAGGCCACGTTGCCGGCAGGCCCGAACAACCCGGTCGGGCGCGTGTGGATCGATCTGTCCAAGCCGCACTACGGCCTGCACGGCACGCCGGAACCGGGCCATGTGGGCAAGACCGAATCGCATGGTTGCGTGCGCCTGACCAACTGGGATGTGGTCAATCTGGCCAGTGTGGTCGGTCCGTCCCTGCCGGTGGTGATGCAGGAGTAAGCATGAAACTGCTGATGATCTTGATCGCGGGCGTGGCGATCGGCGCAGGCGGCTATTGGTGGCTGGAGCGCAGCGCGCCAGAGGCGCAGGTGCCGTCGCCAGCGAGCGCTGCACCGGCCGTTGCAGCGCCGTCCACGGCAACTGCGGCCGTGTCGAAAGCTGCGCCCGCACCCGCACCCACTGTCGCGGCCGCGGCAGAGCCCGTGAGCGCTGCCCCGGCGCCTGCCGCCTCAGCCCCGACAGCCGATGCGTCGGCGGCGGGCTCCGGCCTGCTGATTCCGGTGCAAGGCATTGGCCGCGACCAGTTGCAGGACACCTTCACCGATGCGCGCAGCGAAGGCCGGGTGCATGACGCCATCGATATCCTGGCGCCGAGCGGCACACCTGTACTTGCGGTCGCCGACGGGACAGTGGAAAAGCTGTTCAACAGCGAACGTGGTGGTCTGACCGTGTATCAGTTCGCGCCGGGTGGCACGTACTGCTATTACTACGCCCACCTGGAACGCTATGCCGATGGGCTGGCAGAGACGCAATCCATCCAGCGTGGCCAGGTCATCGGCTATGTAGGCAGCACCGGCAACGCAAATCCGGCCGCGCCGCATCTGCATTTCGAAATCCACCGCCTGGGCCCGGAAAAGCAGTGGTGGAAAGGCGATGTGCTCAATCCCTATCCCATCCTGCATGGCGACCAGCCACTGCAGTGATTCCCCTGACGCTGCGCCCTCGTACCGGAGTGCAGCGTCATTGCAGCTGGACCTGCCGCACGCGGCGATGGCGTTTTGACCAACGACATCGCCGCATTGCGCAGACGCCTCAGATCAGCATCCCGCCGGAGACCTCGATGCGCTGCGCGTTGATCCAGCCCGTGCCCGGTGCCAGCAAGGCCGCCACCACCGGCCCGATATCGTCCGGCAGGCCCGTCCGGCCCAATGCGGTGACCGAAGCCACCATCGCATTGACCTGCGCGTTGTCGCGCACCGTGCCGCCGTTGAAATCGGTCTCGATCGCTCCCGGCGCCAACGTGTTGGCACGGATGCCGCGTGCACCCAGCTCCTTGGCGAGATAGCGGGTAAACACTTCCACCCCGCCCTTCATCATCGCGTAGGCGGAGGAACCCGGCAGCGCGAAACGCGCCAGCCCGCTGGAAACGTTGAGGATGCGCCCACCGTCGGCGATCAGTGGCAACAACGCCTGGGTCAGGAAGTACGGCCCCTTGAGATGGGTGTCGACCAGCGCGTCGAACTGCGCCGGCGTGGTGTCGGCGATGGCGGCATGCAGGCCGGTGCCCGCGTTGTTGACCAGCGCATCGAACTGGGTGCACCCCCACCCGGCCAGCACCGCCTTCAGCTGCGCGGCGAATCCGGCAAAGTCATCGGCCTTGGCGACATCCAGCTGCAACGCGTGCGCGCGCCGGCCCAACGCTTGAATCTGCGCCACCACCGCTGTGGCTTCGTCGGCCTGGCTGCGGTAGGTCAGCACGATGTCGTTGCCATCGGCAGCGAGCGCAAGCGCGGCATTGCGCCCCAGCCCGCGGCTGCCGCCGGTGATCACGGTGATGGGTGTGGTGGTGGTCGACATGGGCAAACTCCTGGTGATGACGGTGATAGGTGGCGTGGCGACGATCAGATAAGGCAACCGCGCAATGCGTTACGAACGCGCCCAGGCTAGTGCGCTTGCCGTGCTGCATAAATCAGCTCAATCTGACTTCACCGTTCAAGATCGCCGACCAATCGATGGACACCATGGAGTCGTTGCGCGCCTTCCTGCGCGTTGCCGAGCTGGGCAGTTTCACCCGTGCCGCCGACACCCTGGGCCTGCCCAAGGCCAGCGTCTCGACCGCCGTGCAACGGCTGGAAGCTTCGCTCGGTACCCAGCTCCTGCATCGCACCACGCGACGCGTGCAGCTCACCGGCGATGGCACCGCGTTCTCGCAACGCGCCCGCGACCTTCTCGACGACATGGAGGAGTTGCACGGCATGTTTCAGCACGAACGCGGCCAGCTGCGCGGTCGCCTGCGGGTGGATATGTCGTCCGGCATCGCCCGCAACTTCGTGATCCCGGCGCTGCCGTCGTTTCTGGCCCGGCATCCGCAGCTGGACGTCGAGATCAGCAGCACCGACCGTCGCGTCGATGTGGTGCGCGAAGGCTTCGATTGCGTGCTGCGCGTGGGCACGCTTGAAGACACCAGCCTGGTCGCGCGCCCGCTGGGTGCGGTCCGCATCGTCAGCTGCGCCAGCGCCGACTATCTTGCCCGCCGCGGCACGCCAAGCTGCCTGGACGATCTCGCCCAGCACGACCTGGTGCATTACGTGCCAACGCTGGGGCAGCGCTCGCCCGGCTTCGAATATCACGACGGGCAGCGCTATCAGCTGCTGCCGATGCAGGGCCCGGTGACGGTGAACAACGGTGATGCCTATCTTGCCGCCGCGCTCGCAGGGCTGGGCATCATCCAGGCGCCGGCCAGCCCGTTGCGCCCGTATCTGGACAGCGGCGCGCTGCGTGTCGTGCTTGCCGACCACCCCGCCGAACCAATGCCGGTGACGTTGTTGTATGCGCAGCGCCGCCATCTGCCGCAGCGCGTCAGCGCCTTCATGGAATGGGTGGCGCAGGTGCTGGCACCGCAACTGGAACCGGTGGTGCGTTGAGCGATGGTCACCGCAGCGATGCGGCGCAGTGTCGTTGGGGGCTGCAGGCATGGCGCGCTGCAGACGCCGCACCGCGGTCATGCCAACCGGGTCGTGCGCGTTCCCGGCCGCACCACGCCGTTCCAGCGCGACAGCCAAGGGCTGCCACTGACAAAACGCTTCGCTCCACGGCAGACCCGCCATTCCCGTCACTGCGTGGACGGACATAAAAAACACAGGCACCGTTCCGGCTGCCTGTGTTTTTGCGCGACAAGACCGGGCAGCAGGGCGCCCGGCGTGGCCGTGGATCAGAACGTGTAGTTGAAGGTCAGCATGCCGTTGCGCGATGCACCCCATGCGCCATAGCCGCCGTTGAACTGCGCGTAGTAACGCTTGTCGAGCAGGTTGTCGACGTTGAGTTGCACGGAAAACTGCGGCGACAGACGGTAGCGTGCGAATGCGCTCACCAAGGCATAGGCGCTCTGCTGGAAGGTGCCGTAGACCGGGTCCACGTAGTACGCACGGTTCTGCCAGTTGACGCCACCACCGACGGTGAGATCGCTCCACGCACCCTGCGGGGTGTAGCTGCTGAACAGCTTGATGGTGGTGCGCGGCAGGTGGGTGTTGATCGAGGTGCCGCTGTCGTCGCGCGCGGTGTAGTGCGAGGCGCCGAAGGTGGCGTTCCAACCCTGGGTCAGGCGACCGGAGAGCTCGAAGTCGAAGCCTTCGCTGACCACGCCGCTGGCAGCCACGAATGCGGACTCGCTGCTGCCCGGCACGAAACCACCGGTGGCCACGCCCAGGTTGTCCTGCTCGATGCGGAACAGGGCCAACGAAGCATTGAGCTGATCGTCGAACCATGCGGCCTTGACGCCGGCTTCGTAGCCCTTGCCGCTCAACGGGTCCAGGTAGCCGCCATTGGCATCGCGCAGCGTCTGCGGGTTGAAGATTTCGGTGTAGCTGACGTAGGTCGACCACACATCGTCGATGTCGTACACCAGCCCGGCGTACGGGGTGACTTCGGTCTGCGTGTCGGAGAACGGTACAAGCCCCTGCACCGCATCGACGTTGCGGCCATCGATCTGCCAGTCGGTATAGCGCGCGCCCACCAGCAGCGTCAGCGGGTCGGCCAGCGAGAAACGTGCGGCCACGTAAGCGGCCTTCTGCGTGATGGTGCCGTCGCTCTGCACCGAGCGCGGGCTCCAGTTGGGCTCCGGATAGGCTCCGGTCCAACCGAAGTAGCTGTCCAGCGGCGCCGGGAAATCGAAGGTGCCGTTGTTGACGTACTCGCGGCGGTTGTAGCTGGCGCCGGCCACCAGGTGATGCTCACGGCCAAACAGCTGGAACGGGCCTTCCGCGTACACATCGGCGCCATCGGCCTTGCGCTCGGTCAGGTAGTTGCCCGAATACGGCACCACACCGCCGCCGGTGGCGCGGTCGAAGCCGAAGATCGTATAGAACGGGTAGAACAGGTGGTTGGCCGCTTCGGTCTTCTCGTGGCTCACGTTGGCCTTGAGGGTCCAGCCGCTGTCGAAGCTCTGCTGCAGGCTGGCGAAGGTGCGCTGCAGGCGCGTGTCCCAGAACGTCCAATCGGCGGCCGGGTTAAACGAGCGGTCGTAGTTGGTGCGCGTGCCATCGCTGTAGAACAGCGGGAAGCCGCCCCAGGTGACATCGTCCGATTCCTTCTTCTGGTATTCGTAGCCCACGCTCAGCAAGGTGCTGTCGGTGAGGTCGGCATCGATGATGGCCGAACCGATCTTCTTGCGCAGGTTGTAGCGGTCCATGTCGGACTCGCCGTCCTGATACACGCCTACCACGCGCGCGCGCACGGTGCCTTCGGGGCTCAGCGGCACGGTGACATCGGCCACGCTGCGGGTCTTGTTGAAGTCGCCGCCGCCCACCGACACGGTGCCGGTGAAGTCGCGGCTCACCGCATGCTTGCGCACCAGGTTGATCGACGCCGACGGATTGCCCGAACCGGTGAGCAGGCCGGTGGCGCCGCGCACCACTTCCACACGGTCGTACAGCGCCACGTCCAGTGCCGAATCGCCGTAGCTCCAGGCCTGCTCCATGTAGGCCGGGATGCCGTCGAACTGGTAGTTGTCGATGTAGAAACCGCGCGCGAAGAACTCCAGCCGCTCGCTGTCGCTCTGCGCCACTGAGATGCCGGTGACGTTGTTGAGCACGTCGGTGATGCTCTGCAGGTTCTGGTCGTCCATGCGGTCGCGCGTGATCACGGTGACCGACTGCGGAATCTCGCGCAGCGCCAGGTTCATGCGCGTACCGGCGGTGGTCTTTTCCACGGTGTAGCCCTTGGCCTGCTCACCCTGCACGTTGAGCCGGTCCAGGGTGGTGACCTCGGCTTCGCCGGCCGGCGTTTCGGCAAGTGCCTGGCCGGCGGCCAGTGTGCACAGCGCAGCGAACACCGCATGCGACAGCGCGCGCGGGCGCCGCGCGATGGGAAGAAGACGCATTACGGTAGGACGGTTCATCACAGCTCCGGCGCAGACAATCGAGGGCGGCCCGCCGCAGGATGTGCGGCGGCAGACAAGGGGGAAGGACACGCCACGGAATCGTGGCAGCGCCGCATTTTAATGGGAATGATTCACATTTTAAACAGGCAGTGCGCATCTCCTGGCGCGGCTGCGCGTCGAAGCGAACGCTTCAGCAGGATTTCGGGCCGCGCAGGCCTTTGCCGGGCCAAGGTTTACCCCTGTGAGGACGCCGTCTGGCACCGCGACCGGACCCATCAGGTCCACCCGTGCCGACGTCTCCGGCGCAGAGGCGACCGCGACAGCAAGCTCCCTGCGTCCCGTTTGCCGAGGGGAGATTTCACCCGGGTCCGCGACTGGCGGCACCAGCCTGTCGATGCCCGGATCTTCGATCTATGTTTGCTGGCGGCTAGTGCGCCGGCAGCTCGGGCATGCGCGGCCAGTGACCGGGTGTACTCCATGCACGCTGTACCGTGCTGGGGAAGTGTCGCCTGCACCTGCCTGACTGCGACGTAGCCGTAGTTGGCGCTTCAGCGTTCCTGGCAAGCCCACGTGCGCCCGCACCGACACCTCCCTGCCCCGCGCGCGCGCGCGCACACGCGGCATGTATTCAAGCGCTCCTGCATGCACACGCTCGGTGTCATCGGCCCATGGCAATGCCCGCACAGGACACGCGACGCGCTGAGGTAATCAACAAAAAACGCCGGCAAACGCCGGCGTTTTTCAATGCCACACTGCGCGGATTTACAGCGCCTTCGCCGCGTTCACCACGTGCTCGGCAGTGATCTTGAAGTACGCATACAACTGATCGGCCGGCGCCGAGGCACCGAAGGTATCGATCCCGATCACATCGCCGTCCAGGCCCACGTACTTGCGCCAGAAACCGGTCACACCGGCTTCCACCGCCACGCGCTTGCGCACTGCCTTCGGCAGCACGGATTCGCGGTACGCCGCATCCTGGCGGTCGAACACATCGGTGGACGGCATCGACACCACGCGCGTCTTCAGACCCGCGGCATCCAGGGTCTTCTTGGCTTCCACCGCAAGACCCACTTCCGACCCGGTACCGATCAGGATCACGTCCGGCGTGCCGCCTTCGGCATCGGCCAGCACGTAGCCACCGCGTTCGATCAGCTTGATCTGCTCGGCGCTGCGCGGCTGGTGCTGCAGGTTCTGGCGGCTGAAGATCAGGCAGCTCGGGCCGTCCTTGCGGGTGATGGCGGCCTTCCAGCTCACCGCCGACTCCACCGCATCGCCCGGGCGCCACACATCGTTGTTGGGGATGTAACGCAGCGAGGCCAGGTGTTCCACCGGCTGGTGGGTCGGGCCGTCTTCGCCCAGGCCGATCGAGTCGTGCGTGTACACGTGGATGGCATGTGCCGGGTTCAATGCACTCATACGCACGCCGTTGCGCGCGTAATCGCTGAACACCAGGAAGGTGGCGTCGAACGGAATGAAGCCGCCATGCAGCGCCAGGCCATTGGCAATGGCGGTCATGCCGAACTCGCGCACGCCGTAATACACGTAGTTGGCGTCCGGGTCGTCGGTGGCGACCGACTTGCTGGCCTTCCACAGAGTCAGGTTGGAATGCGCCAGATCGGCCGAGCCGCCGATCAACTCCGGCAGCAGCGGCGCAAACGCTTCGATCGCCAGCTGCGAGGCCTTGCGTGAGGCGATGGTCTGGCCGTCTTCCTGCGCCTTGGCGATGTAGGCATCGGCCTTGGCGATGAAGTCGTCCGGCAGTTCGCCGTGCGAGCGACGGGTCAGCTCGTCGGCTTCGCTGGCGTACTGCTTGCTGTACTTGTCGAACAGCTGCTCCCATTCGGCCTGACGCAGGGTGCCGGTGCCGCCGGCGCGCCAGCCGGCATAGATTTCTTCAGGAATTTCGAACGGGCCGTATGGCCAGTCGAGCGCCTTGCGGGCGCCTTCCAGTTCTTCCTTGCCCAGCGGCGCGCCGTGCGAGGATTCCTTGCCGGCCTTGCTGGGCGCACCGAAACCGATCTTGGTGCAGCAGCAGATCAGCGTGGGCTTGTCGCTGTTTTCCAGCGCGGCCTCGATGGCGGCCTTGATCTTGTCGGCGTCATGCCCGTCCACGTCACGGATGACGTGCCAGCCATAAGCCTCGAAGCGTGCCGGGGTGTTGTCGCTGAACCAGCCGGCAGTGTTGCCGTCGATGGAGATCTGGTTGTTGTCCCAGAACGCGACCAGCTTGCCCAGGCCCCAGGTGCCAGCCAGCGAGGCGGCTTCGTGCGAAATGCCTTCCATCAGGCAGCCATCGCCCATGAACACCCAGGTACGGTGATCGACGATCTCCAGTTCCGGGCGGTTGTAGCGCTGCGCCAGCAACTTCTCGGCCAGCGCAAACCCGACCGCATTGGCAAAGCCCTGCCCAAGCGGACCGGTGGTGGTCTCCACGCCGGGGGTTTCGCTGCGCTCGGGGTGGCCGGCGGTCTTGCTGTGCAACTGACGGAACTGCTTGAGCTGCTCGATCGGCAGGTCGTAACCGGACAGGTGCAGCAGCGCGTACTGCAGCATCGAGCCATGCCCGTTGGACAGCACGAAACGGTCACGGTTGAACCACTGCGGGTTGTTCGGGTTGTGCCGGAAATAATCGTTCCACAGCACTTCGGCGATATCGGCCATGCCCATCGGCATGCCGGGGTGACCGGACTTGGCGGCTTCGACCGCGTCTGCGGCAAGAAAACGGATGGCGTTGGCCAGCTGGCGGCGGGTGGGCTGGGTCATGGGCGTCTATGGAAGCGGAGGGGAACACCGCTGGAAGCGGAGACACCTATTCTCCCATACACGGCGTTATGGGAATCGGGAGTCGGGAATGGGGAATCGGATGCAGCGTTGCGGGTTGGTCGATGGACTCCCCTCCGCACCGGGCCGGGCCGCTCCGGCGACGCGGCAAAACCACGCATCACTCCTTACCCTCGCAACAGCCCGCTTTAACGATTCCCGATTCCCTATTCCTCGCCCTTGGCCACCAACGTCGTCAGCGCCAGATCCCCGGTCACATTCAATGCCGTGCGGCACATGTCCAGGAAGTGATTGACGCCCAGGATCATGCCGATGCCGACCGGGTTGACCCCGACCATTGCGCAGATCAGCGCCACCACCGGCAGCGAGCCCGACGGCACGCCTGCGGTGCCGATGCCGCCCAGGATGCACACCAGCATCACCATGAACTGCTGGCCCAGGCTCAGGTCCACGTTGAAGAACTGCGCCAGGAAGATCACCGTCACGCCTTCGAACAGCGCGGTGCCGTTCTGGTTGGCCGTGGCACCCACGGTCAACACGAAGCGCGATACGCGCGGCGGCAGGCCCATCTCGTCGGCCACGCGCAGCGCAGTCGGCAGGGTGGCGTTACTCGACGCGGTGGAGAACGCCATCATCGTGGCCGCCTGGGTCTGCTTGAAGAAGCCCAGCGGCGAGCGCCCGGCAAACTTCACCGCCAGCCCGTAGCTCACCACCATGTGCAGGCCCAGCGCCAGCACCACCACGCCCACGTAGGCGCCTAGGCGGATCAACAGATCGAAGCCGAACAACGCCGCCAGGTTGAACATGAAGCAGGCCACCGCATACGGCGCCAGGCGGATCACCAGCCCGATCAAGGTCATCGAAATTTCGAAGATCCCCTCGATGCCGCGCTTGAGCGTGGCGACCTTTTCGTCGGCGGTCAGCACCATGCCCACACCGAACATCACCGCGAAGAACATCAGCGACAGGATCGCACCATTGCTCGACGCGGCGGCAATCACGTTGTTGGGCACGATCGACAGCAGCATGTCCATGCCCTGCGGCTGGGTGCCGGAGCTGGAGATGATTTCGCGGGTGCGGTCGGCGTTTTCCTGGATCAGCTGGTTGGCCAGCTGCGGGTCCACGCCGGCGCCGGGCTTGAGCACGTTGACCAGCACCAGGCCCAGCAACACCGCGACGCCGGACAGCACCACGGTATAGCCCAGGGTGCGCCAGCCCACCCGTCCAAGGGCACGGATGTCGCCCATCTCGGAAATGCCCATGACCAGCGCCGAAAACAGCAGCGGCACGATCAGCATGAAGATCAGATTGAGAAACACCTGCGAGAACGGCGTGGTGACGTACTTGGTCACCAAACGCACCCACTCGGCGTCGCTGCCGGCCAGGTAATAGACCGCAAGACCCAACAACAGGCCGACGGCGAAGCCGATCCCCATCTTCCAATGCAGGGGCAGGCCCGGGCGGCGCGCGGCTGGGGATGCAGTCATCTGGTCGGCCTTGTTCTGGACACAAAGGCCGGAGCTTAACAAACGCCAAGGGTGCGGCCACCCACCCGGGTGTTCCTGCGCGCCTGATGCGGGTAGGTGCGCTTCTCAATCTTGGTTGATGCAAGCGTTGAAACTCGCTTTGCACCTGACTGTTCCCACCTGCGCGGCAACGGAAATCTCAAGTCGTAGCGGCGCCTCCTATGTCGTCAGATGCCTCAGGTCGAAAGCCTGGTGTATCGAGTGCGCGGTGCCCTCACCGCTCGCGGGACACGCCGTTAACCCGTCCATGGGGGCTCGGTGGCGGCACCCATGCCGCCAACGATCCCGCAATCGGCGAGGACACCGCACCAGACAGTTGGCTGGTGGTTTATTGAAGAACAGAGGCGCCGCGCCAGACCACTACTCGCTGCGTGTTGAAAACTTTGCACGCCGACCATCTCCACTGGTCCTGCCCGCTCACCGTCGCGGGACCTTGAGCGGCATGGATGCCGCCCCAGAGCTACAAGGACGTACTTGCAGCGTGTCCTGCGATGGTGGGCGGGCAAGGGCCCTGCAGCAAACTCGCAGCGTCGAGGGCGCGGTGCCCTCACCGCACCAGATAGTTGGCTGGCGGCTTTATTGAAAAAGAACTCACCGCACCAGAAATTTTGCTGGCTGTTTGATCGAAAGCCATGCGCACCGACCAACTTCACTGGTCCTTGCCCGCCCACCGTCGCGGGACCTTGAGCGGCATGGATGCCGCGCCAGAGCCTTATCTGTTCGGAATGTGGCAGCGTAGGTGTCGAGAGCCGGCGTGGGCTGCCGTATGAGCCTGGATCTGAG
>NZ_JBEGFC010000020.1:0-16381 GCF_040202405.1 Xanthomonas sp. WHRI 6106
TCTTGCCATGGTCGACGTGACCGATGGTGCCGACGTTCACGTGCGGCTTGGTGCGCTCGAATTTAGCTTTTGCCATGACTTGCTACCTCTAATTGAAAAATTTTTGAAGCGGCTGAGCGAACTCAGCCCTTCTTGGTGACGGCGTCGGCGATGTTGGCCGGTGCCTCTTCGTAGTGGTCGAATTCCATCGAGAACGTCGCACGCCCCTGGCTCATGGAGCGCAGCGAGGTCGCGTAGCCGAACATTTCACCCAGCGGAATCATCGCGTTGATGATCTTGCCCGACGGGCTGTCGTCCTGACCCTGCAACACGCCACGACGGCGGCTCACGTCGCCCATCACGTCACCCAGGTAATCCTCCGGGCTGACGATCTCGACCTTCATGATCGGCTCCAGCAACACCGGGCTGGCTTTCGCAAAGCCCTGCTTGAACGCCATCGACGCGGCCAGCTTGAACGCCATTTCCGAGGAGTCGACGTCGTGGTACGAGCCGAACACCAGCTTGACCTTCACGCCCACCACCGGGAAGCCGGCGATCGGGCCGCTGGTGATCGTTTCGCGCAGACCCTTTTCGACCGAGGGAATGAATTCCTTCGGAATGATGCCGCCGGTGATGTCGTTGATGAAGAGGAAATCGTCCTTGACGTTGTCGCTCTTGCGATCTTCCTCGGTCATCGGCGACAGCTCGATCACCACGTGACCGTACTGACCCTTACCACCGGACTGCTTGGCGTGCTTGTAGTCGGACTTGACGTCGGACTTGCGGATCGTCTCGCGGTAGGCCACCTGCGGCTTGCCGACGTTGGCCTCGACATTGAACTCGCGACGCATACGGTCGACGATGATGTCCAGGTGCAACTCGCCCATGCCCGAGATGATGGTCTGGCCGGATTCTTCGTCGGTCTTGACGCGGAACGAGGGATCTTCCTGCGCCAGACGGCCCAGGGCCATACCCATCTTTTCCTGGTCCGACTTGGTCTTCGGCTCGACCGCCATCGAAATCACCGGCTCCGGGAACACCATGCGCTCCAGGGTGATGATCTTGTCCTGCGCACACAGGGTGTCACCGGTGGTGACGTCCTTCAGACCCACGGCAGCGGCGATGTCGCCAGCGCGCACTTCTTTGATCTCTTCGCGATTGTTGGAGTGCATCTGCAGGATGCGGCCCACACGCTCCTTCTTCGACTTGACCGGGTTATAGACCTGGTCGCCGGAATTCAGCGTGCCCGAGTAGACGCGGAAGAACGTGAGCGAGCCCACGAACGGGTCGGTCATGATCTTGAACGCCAACGCCGAGAACGGCGCGGTATCGCTCGCCGCGCGCGTGTCTTCCTTCTCGTCCTCGTCGATGCCCTGCACTGGCGGACGGTCGGCCGGCGACGGCAGCAGGTGCACGACGCCGTCGAGCATCGCCTGCACGCCCTTGTTCTTGAACGCCGAACCGCAGAACACCGGCACGATCTCGACCTTCAGGGTGCGCTCGCGCAGACCCTGCAGGATCTCTTCTTCGGTCAGATCGCCTTCGTTGAGGTACTTGTCCATCAGATCTTCGCTGGCTTCTGCAGCCGCCTCGATCATGAACGAACGCGCCTCGGTCGCCACATCGACCAGATCGGCCGGGATGTCGCGGTATTCGAAGGTGGTGCCCTGCGATGCGGAATCCCAGTGGATCGCCTTCATCTTGAGCAGGTCGACCACGCCTTCAAAGCCGTCTTCGGCGCCGATCGGCACCTGCATCGGCACAGCGTATGCACCCAGACGGGCCTTCAGCTGCTCCACGACCTTGTCGAAGTTGGCACCGGTACGGTCCATCTTGTTGACGAAGGCCATGCGCGGCACGGAATACTTATTGGCCTGACGCCACACGGTCTCGGACTGCGGCTGCACGCCACCGACCGCACACAGCACGAACACCGCACCGTCAAGCACGCGCAAGGAGCGCTCCACTTCGATGGTGAAGTCGACGTGCCCGGGGGTGTCGATGATGTTGAAGCGATGCTGCTGCATGGACTTGTCCATGCCCGACCAGAACGCAGTGGTTGCTGCGGAGGTGATGGTGATACCACGCTCCTGCTCCTGCTCCATCCAGTCCATCACTGCCGCGCCGTCATGGACTTCGCCGATCTTGTGACTCACACCGGTGTAGAACAGGATGCGTTCGGAGGTGGTGGTTTTGCCGGCATCGATGTGGGCCATGATGCCGAAGTTGCGGTAACGCTCGATAGGGGTGGTGCGGGCCACGGGGAGCCTCTCAATTTCTTGGATTTCGGATGGCCGAACGCCGCCTTTCGGCGGCCTTCGGATTGGTAGCGACGCCAGAGGCGTCGCAAACAGCACTCATATGGTGCTGAAGGGCCCCGTTACCAAGGCCCCCGAGGTCACCAGCGGTAGTGTGCGAACGCCTTGTTCGCTTCCGCCATACGGTGGGTCTCTTCGCGCTTCTTGATCGCGCCGCCACGGCTTTCCGCAGCGTCCAACAGTTCGGCAGCCAGCTTGCGCGGCATGGTGTTCTCACCACGCTTGCGCGCGGAGTCGATCAACCAGCGCATTGCCAGCGCCATGCGACGGGAGGAGCGCACTTCGACGGGCACCTGATAGGTAGCACCACCGACGCGACGCGATTTGACTTCGACAGCCGGGGCCACATTGTCCAGTGCTTTCTGCACCAGCTCGATGGCATTCGGATTCTTTTCGCCAATGACGTCCATTGCGCCATAGACAATTTTCTCAGCAACCGACTTCTTGCCACTTTGCATCACCATGTTGATGAAGCGGGCAATGGTTTCGCTGCCATGCTTGGGATCAGGCAGGACGGTGCGCTGCGGAGTAGAACCTTTACGGGACATTAGAGTATTTCCTTAGCTCTTCGGGCGCTTGGCGCCGTACTTGGAACGACCTTGACGGCGCTTTGCGACGCCGGCGGCGTCCAGCGAACCACGGACGGTGTGATAACGCACACCGGGAAGATCCTTGACGCGACCACCGCGAATCAGGACCACGGAGTGCTCCTGCAGGTTGTGGCCTTCACCACCGATGTAGCTGATGACCTCTTCCTGGTTCGTCAGACGCACTTTGGCGACCTTACGCAGGGCCGAGTTCGGCTTTTTCGGGGTAGTGGTGTAGACGCGTGTGCAGACGCCGCGGCGCTGCGGACACTTGTCCAGTGCCGGAGAGGCACTCTTGTAGGTGGTCGCTTGCCGGGGCTTGCGGACCAGCTGATTGATCGTTGCCATCAGTCGATTCTTCTGATTGGAGGCCGAAACGGCCTTGCATGAAAACGAAGGCAGGCCGTGAAACGGCCCACCGAGACAGAGAAGTATAGCTGGCAGGGCAAAACTCCGTCAACTTCACGGAAAGCTAACCCTGCTGGTCCTTCCAGGACCGGAAAACGGAGGGCCTCCTGCCCTCCTTTTCGCTTGGCTTACGGCGGCCTTGCGACCGCCGTCGGAGCGCTTACTCCTCGTCCGCGCCAGCGTCGGCCACGGCTGCGACCGGTTCGGCCACTGCGGGCTTGCCCGACAGCGTTTCCATTTCAGAGTCGGTCAGACCCGACGCCTTGCGACGGCTGGCGTGATACGCCAGGCCGGTACCGGCCGGAATCAGGCGACCCACGATCACGTTTTCCTTCAGACCGCGCAGGTTGTCGCGGGTACCGCGAACGGCCGCCTCGGTCAACACGCGGGTGGTCTCCTGGAACGACGCCGCCGAGATGAACGACTCGGTGGCCAGCGAGGCCTTGGTGATACCCAGCAACACCGGATCGTACTTGGCCGGCAACTCGTTGCGCGTGGTCAGACGTGCATTTTCCTCGATGACGCGCTGGCGCTCGACCTGCTCGCCGTTGAGGAACTTGCTGTTGCCCTGGTCGACGATCTCGACCTTGCGCAACATCTGGCGGGTGATCACTTCGATGTGCTTGTCGTTGATCTTCACGCCCTGCAGGCGATACACGTCCTGGATTTCCTTGACCAGGTACGCGGCCAGCGGCTCAACGCCCAGCAGACGCAGGATGTCCTGCGGGCTCGGCTCGCCGTCCACCACGGTTTCGCCCTTGGTCACGTGCTCGCCTTCGAACACGATGATCTGGCGGTACTTCGGGATCAGCTCTTCGTGTTCCGAACCATCGGTGTCCTTGATGATCAGGCGCTGCTTGCCCTTGGTGTCCTTACCGAAGCTGATGATGCCCGAACGCTCGGCCAGGATCGCCGGATCCTTCGGCTTGCGTGCCTCGAACAAGTCGGCAACGCGCGGCAGACCACCGGTGATATCGCGGGTCTTGGACGCTTCCTGCGGAATCTTTGCCACCACGTCGCCCACGCCGACGGCAGCGCCGTCCTGCAGGTTGACGATGGAGCGCGGCGGCAGCAGGTACTGGGCCGGCAGGTCCGTGTTCGGGATGGTCAGGTCGTTGCCCTTGCCGTCGACGATGCGCACGATCGGGCGCAGTTCCTTGGCCTGTGCACCGCGACGCTTCGGGTCAGTGATTTCACGCGAAGCCAGACCGGTCAGCTCGTCGGTCTTCTCGATGACGGTGACGCCGTCGACGAAGTCGATGAAGCGGATGAAACCGGCCACTTCCGACACGATCGGGTGGTTATGCGGATCCCAGTTGGCCACGCCCTGCCCGGCCTTGACTGCATCACCGTCCTTGGCAGTGATGGTGGCGCCGTACGGCAGCTTGTAACGCTCGCGCTCGCGACCGTGGCCGTCGAGCACCGACAGCTCGCCCGAACGCGACACCGCGACCAGCGAACCATTGGCATGCTCGACCGACTTCAAGTTGTTGAACTTGATCGAACCGGTGGTCTTGACCGTGATGTTGTCCACGGCCGCCGCACGCGACGCCGCACCACCGATGTGGAACGTACGCATGGTCAGCTGGGTACCCGGCTCACCGATCGACTGGGCGGCGATGACGCCGACCGCTTCACCGATGTTGACCTGGTGACCGCGTGCGAGATCGCGACCGTAGCAACGTGCGCACACGCCGAACGAGGATTCGCAGCTGATGGTCGAACGCACCTTCACCGACTGCACGCTGGCGTCTTCGAGCTTGGCGACCCAGGCTTCGTCGAGCAGCGTGTTGCGGGTGACGATCGGTTCTTCATCGTTGCCCGGCAGGTACACGTCCTCGGCCACCACACGACCCAGCACGCGCTCCTTCAACGGCTCCACCACGTCGCCGCCTTCCACGATGGGCGTCATGATCAGCCCTTCGGTGGTGCCGCAATCGACTTCGGTGATCACCACGTCCTGCGCCACGTCGACCAGACGACGGGTCAGGTAACCCGAGTTCGCGGTCTTGAGCGCGGTATCGGCCAGACCCTTACGCGCGCCGTGGGTGGAGTTGAAGTACTCCTGCACGTTCAGGCCTTCGCGGAAGTTCGCCTTGATGGGCGTCTCGATGATCGAGCCGTCCGGACGCGCCATCAGGCCGCGCATACCGGCCAGCTGACGGATCTGCGCCTGGCTACCACGGGCACCGGAGTCGGCCATGATGTACAGCGAGTTCATCGACTTCTGGTCGATAGTCTCACCCTTGGCGTTTTCGACCTTTTCGGTACCGATGGTGTCCATCATCGCCTTGGCGATGCGCTCGCTGGTACGCGACCAGATGTCCACGACCTTGTTGTAGCGCTCGCCGGCGGTGACCAGACCCGACTGGTACTGCTCCTGGATTTCCAGCACTTCGGCTTCTGCCTCGGTGAGGATGCCCTTCTTTTCGTCCGGGATCAGCATGTCGTCGATGCCGATCGACACGCCTGCACGGGTGGCGTAGGCATAGCCGGTGTACATCAGCTTGTCGGCGAACACGACGGTGTCCTTCAAGCCCAGCAGACGGTAGCTGGAGTTGATCAGACGCGAGATGTTCTTCTTGGTCATCTCGGTGTTGGCCAGCTGGAACGGCAGGCCTTCGGGCAGGATTTCGCTCAGCAGCGCACGACCGACCGTGGTATCCACGATCGAGGTGCCGCTGGTGCGCTTGCCGTCCACCGCGTCCACGTCCACCTGGGTGATGCGGACCTTGACCTTGGCGTGCAGTTCCACCACGCGGTTGTCGTAGGCGCGCTTCACTTCGCTGGTGTTCGCAAACACCATGCCCTCGCCTTTCTTGTTCTCGAGGGCACGGCTCATGTAGTACAGACCCAACACCACGTCCTGCGACGGCACGATGATCGGCTCGCCGTTGGCCGGCGACAGGATGTTGTTGGTGGACATCATCAGCGCACGCGCTTCCAGCTGGGCTTCCAGCGAGAGCGGCACGTGGACGGCCATCTGGTCACCGTCGAAGTCGGCGTTGAACGCAGTACACACCAGCGGATGCAGCTGGATGGCCTTGCCTTCGATCAACACCGGCTCGAACGCCTGGATGCCCAGACGGTGCAGGGTCGGCGCACGATTCAACAGCACCGGATGCTCGCGGATGACCTCTTCCAGGATGTCCCAGACTTCGGCTTCTTCGCGCTCGACCAGCTTCTTGGCGGCCTTGATGGTGGTAGCCAGACCGCGACGCTGCAGCTTGGCAAACACGAACGGCTTGAACAGCTCCAGCGCCATCTTCTTCGGCAGGCCGCACTGGTGCAGCTTGAGGTACGGACCGACCGTGATGACCGAACGGCCGGAGTAGTCCACGCGCTTGCCGAGCAGGTTCTGACGGAACCGGCCCTGCTTGCCCTTGATCATGTCGGCCAGCGACTTCAGCGGACGCTTGTTGGTGCCGGTGATGGCACGGCCGCGACGGCCGTTGTCCAGCAGCGCATCGACCGATTCCTGCAGCATGCGCTTTTCGTTGCGCACGATGATGTCGGGCGCATTGAGCTCGAGCAGGCGACGCAGACGGTTGTTGCGGTTGATCACGCGGCGGTACAGATCGTTCAGATCCGAGGTCGCGAAGCGGCCACCATCCAGCGGCACCAGCGGACGCAGGTCCGGCGGCAGCACCGGCAGCACGGTCATGACCATCCACTCCGGACGGTTACCCGATTCCAGGAAGGCTTCGATCAGCTTGATGCGCTTGGTGAGACGCTTGAGCTTGGTTTCCGAACCGGTGCTGGCGATCTCTTCGCGCAGGCGGGTCATTTCCGACTGCAGGTCGATCGTGCGCAGCAGCTCGTACACGGCCTCGGCGCCCATGGCGGCGTCGAAGTCGTCGTTGTACTCCTGGCGTGCGGTCAGGTACTGCTCTTCGGTCAGCAGCTGGCGGCGCTCGAGCGGGGTCAGGCCCGGCTCGGTGACGACATAGGCTTCGAAGTACAGCACGCGCTCGATGTCACGCAGGGTCATGTCCAGCATCAGGCCGATGCGCGAGGGCAGCGACTTGAGGAACCAGATGTGCGCGACCGGCGAGGCCAGGTCGATGTGGCCCATGCGCTCGCGACGCACCTTGGCCAGGGTGACTTCGGTGCCACACTTTTCGCAGACCACGCCGCGATGCTTCATGCGCTTGTACTTGCCGCACAGGCACTCATAGTCCTTGATCGGTCCGAAGATGGCGGCGCAGAACAGGCCGTCACGCTCGGGCTTGAAGGTCCGGTAGTTGATGGTTTCGGGCTTCTTCACTTCGCCGTAGGACCACGAACGGATCAGGTCCGGCGACGCCAGCGCGATCTTGATCGCGTCGAAATCCAGCGTCTGGCGCTGCTGATTGAAGAGGTTGAGCAGGTCTTTCATTTGATATCTCCGGGTCGGAGGAATTTCGTATCTGAGATGGGCGGGAAACGCGTGATCTCGGGACCTGGACCCGGGACCCGGGACCCGGAAAAACGAGAAGCGCGAAGCCCCTGCTTTTCCGTGTCCCCGGTCCCGGGTCCCGAGTCCCGGTTCATCACTCTTCCAGTTCCATGTTGATCGCCAGCGAGCGGATTTCCTTCACCAACACGTTGAAGGATTCCGGCATGCCCGCGACCATCTCGTGCTCACCATCGACGATGTTCTTGTACATCTGGTTGCGGCCCTGCACGTCGTCGGACTTCACCGTCAGCATTTCCTGCAGGGTGTAGGCCGCGCCGTAGGCTTCCAGCGCCCAGACTTCCATTTCGCCGAAGCGCTGACCACCGAACTGCGCCTTGCCGCCCAGCGGCTGCTGGGTCACGAGCGAGTACGGGCCGGTCGAACGGGCATGCATCTTGTCGTCGACCAAGTGGTTCAACTTCAGGTAGTGCATGTAGCCAACCGTGGTCTTGCGATCGAACGCCTCGCCGGTGCGACCGTCGTACAGCTGGGTCTGACCGCTCTGCGGCAGGTCGGCCAGTTCCAGCATGCGCTTGATCTCGGCTTCGCTGGCGCCATCGAACACCGGGGTAGCCATCGGCACGCCGTCGATCAGGTTCTTGCCCAGGTTGAGCAATTCCTCATCGCTGAACTGCGACAGGTCCACGCGCTCGGCACTGATCGCGCCGTCGTGGTTGTAGATGTCGTTGAGGAACTTGCGCAGCTCGCTCACCGCCGCCTGTGCTTCGAGCATGCGCTGGATCTTGCGACCCAGGCCCTTGGCCGCCCAGCCCAGATGCACTTCCAGAATCTGGCCGATGTTCATACGCGACGGCACGCCGAGCGGGTTGAGCACGATGTCCACCGGCTCGCCGGTCGCCATGTACGGCATGTCTTCCACCGGCACGACATTGGAAACCACACCCTTGTTGCCGTGGCGGCCCGCCATCTTGTCGCCCGGCTGGATGCGGCGCTTCACGGCCAGGAACACCTTGACCATCTTCAGCACGCCCGGTGCGAGGTCATCGCCCTGGGTGATCTTGCCGCGCTTGTCGGCAAAGCGTGCTTCGAATTCCTTCTCGTGCGCCTGGATCTGCTTCTGTGCGCGTTCGATGGCGTCGGCAGCGTCTTCGTCCTTCATGCGCAGCTGGAACCAATCGGACTTCTTCAGCCCGTCCAGATATGCGTCGGTGACGTTGTCGCCCTTCTTCAGGTTCGTGCCGCCGTTGGCGACCTTACCCACGATCTGCGAGCGCAGACGTGCGTAGATGGCCGCTTCCAGGATGCGGAACTGGTCGTCGAAGTCCTTCTTGACGCGCTTGATTTCGGACTCTTCGATCTGACGCGCACGCTTGTCCTTCTCGATCCCGTCGCGGGTGAAGACCTGCACGTCGATGACGGTGCCGTCCATGCCCGGAGGCACGCGCAGCGAGCTGTCCTTCACGTCGGACGCCTTCTCGCCGAAGATCGCACGCAGCAGCTTTTCTTCCGGGGTCAGCTGGCTTTCGCCCTTCGGCGTGACCTTGCCGACCATGATGTCGCCGGCGCGCACTTCTGCACCGATATACACCACGCCGCTCTCGTCCAGACGGTTCAACGCCTGCTCGGACACGTTCGGGATGTCGGCGGAAATTTCCTCCGGCCCCAGCTTGGTGTCGCGTGCAACGCAGGTCAGTTCTTCGATGTGAATCGTGGTGTAACGATCTTCTTCCACCACGCGCTCGGAGAGCAGGATGGAGTCTTCGAAGTTGTAGCCGTTCCACGGCATGAAGGCGATCAGCATGTTCTGACCCAGCGCCAGTTCACCGATGTCGGTGGACGGGCCGTCGGCCAGCACGTCGCCGCGCGCGATCACGTCGCCCACGTTCACCAGCGGACGCTGGTTGATGCAGGTGTTCTGGTTGGAGCGGGTGTACTTGATCAGGTTGTAGATATCCACGCCGGCATCGGTGCCGCCGCCGATTTCTGCCTCGTTGACCTTGACCACGATGCGGGCCGCGTCGATCTGCTCGATCACGCCACCACGCAACGCATTCACGGTCACGCCCGAGTCGCGCGCAACTGCACGCTCGATACCTGTACCAACCAGCGGCTTCTGCGAACGCAGCGTCGGCACGGCCTGGCGCTGCATGTTGGCGCCCATCAGTGCGCGGTTGGCGTCGTCGTGTTCCAGGAACGGCACCAGCGCCGCAGCGACCGACACGGTCTGCATCGGCGAGACGTCCATGAAGTGCACTTCGGACGGCGGCTTCAACAGCGATTCGCCCTGGAACCGGCACGGCACGAACTGCTCGGTGAGCATGTTCTTGGCATCGGTCAGCGCGTTCGCCTGGGCGATCACGTACTCGTTTTCTTCGATTGCCGACAGGTACTCGACATCGTCGGAGACCTTGCCGTCCAGCACCTTACGGTACGGCGTCTCGAGGAAGCCGTACTGGTTGGTGCGGGCGAACACGGCCAGCGAGTTGATCAGGCCGATGTTCGGGCCTTCCGGCGTTTCGATGGTGCAGACGCGGCCGTAGTGGGTCGGATGCACGTCGCGCACTTCGAAGCCTGCGCGTTCACGGGTCAGACCGCCCGGGCCCAGTGCGGAGACGCGGCGCTTGTGCGTCACTTCCGACAGCGGGTTGTTCTGGTCCATGAACTGTGACAGCTGCGAGGAACCGAAGAATTCCTTGATCGCGGCAGCCACCGGCTTGGCGTTGATCAGTTCCTGCGGGGTCAGGCCTTCGGACTCGGCCATCGACAACCGCTCCTTGACCGCGCGCTCGACGCGGACCAGGCCCACGCGGAACACGTTCTCGGCCATTTCGCCGACCGAACGCACGCGACGGTTACCCAGGTGATCGATGTCATCGACCACGCCGCGACCGTTGCGGATTTCGGTGAGCACCTTGATCACTTCCAGGATGTCGGAAGTATCGGTGTGCTCGGCGACCAGGCGCTTGGATTCTTCGTCATTGCGCTCGGCGAAGTACTTCTTGTCGTACAGCACCGATTCGCCCAGCACGTCCTTGCGGCCGACGCGGCGGTTGAACTTCATGCGGCCGACCGTCGACAGGTCGTAGCGCTCGAAGGTGAAGAACAGGTTGTGGAACAGGTTCTGCGCAGCTTCCTTGGTCGGCGGCTCGCCCGGACGCATCATGCGGTAGATTTCCACCAGCGCTTCCAGCTGCGTCTTGGTCGGGTCGATGCGCAAGGTGTTGGACAGGTACGGGCCACGATCCAGATCGTTCACCCACAGGGTGCCGACCGCGTCGACGCCGGCCTTGCGGAACGCGGCCAGCTGGTCTTCGCTGATTTCGTCATTGGCGTTGGCCAGCAGCTCACCGGTGGAACCATCGACCACGTCGTGCGACAGGATGCGGCCGACCAGGTAGTCGTCCGGCACGGCCAGCGCGGCAACGCCGGCAGCTTCCAGCTGCTTGACGTGACGCGCAGTGATGCGCTTACCCGCTTCCACGATGACCTTGTCGCCATCGGCCAGATCGAAGTTCAGCGTTTCACCACGCAGGCGCTCCGGCACCAGCTCCAGCTGCACGCCTTCGTCCGGATTGATGTGGAACGTGTTGATCTCGAAGAACTCGGCCAGCATCTCTTCGTTGCTGTAGCCAAGCGCACGCAGCAGGATCGACACCGGCAGCTTGCGGCGACGGTCGATACGGGTGAACAGCGCATCCTTCGGGTCGAACTCGAAGTCCAACCAGGAGCCGCGGTACGGAATGATGCGGGCGCTGTACAGCAGCTTGCCCGAGCTGTGGGTCTTGCCACGGTCGTGGTCGAAGAACACGCCCGGCGAGCGGTGCAGCTGCGAGACGATCACGCGCTCGGTGCCATTGACGATGAAGGTACCGTTGCCGGTCATCAGCGGAATTTCGCCGAGGTAGACCTCCTGCTCCTTCACGTACTTGATGGCCTTGGTCGACGACTCGCGGTCGTAGATCACCAGGCGCACGGTCACGCGCAGCGGCGCGCCATAGCTCATGCCACGCTGACGGCATTCACGCTCGTCAAACACCGGCTGACCCAACTTGTAGCCCACGTACTCGAGCGCAGCGTTACCGCTGTAGCTGGAGATCGGGAACACCGACTTCAGAGCGGCATGCAGACCGAGGTCCTTGCGCTTGGTCGGCTCCACGTCTTCCTGCAGGAATTCGCGATAGGAATCCACCTGGATGGCAAGCAGGAACGGCACTTCGAGAATCGAGCGCTGCTTGCCGAAGTCCTTGCGGATACGCTTTTTTTCGGTGAACGAATAAGACGTCATGAGGTCTTCACCCTAGGCTGCGGGGGCCACGTCGCGGCGGCCCTGAAATAACAAAATTGTCAGTTGGAAGTCGCTGGTATTGCCGGCACCAGCACGCCTTCTCCCGCTACTTCCAACTACCAACTCGGTAAGGCCGGGAATCGGGAATGGGGATTCGGGAATCGTAAGAGCGCACACCTTGCAGTTGCGACTTTCCGACCCTCACTCCGACTCACTTCCGAAACGGCCAAAGGCCGGGGGCTTTACGCCCCCAGCCTTCAGTGCATCACCATGAAACGCTGGCGATGCAAGGTGTTGCTTACTTGATTTCGACCGTCGCGCCAGCTTCGGTCAGTTCCTTCTTGATCTTCTCGGCTTCGTCCTTGGTGGCGCCTTCCTTCAGCGTGCCACCGGCTTCGGTCAGATCCTTGGCTTCCTTCAGACCCAGGCCGGTCACGCCACGGACAGCCTTAATCGCGGCAACCTTGTTGGTGCCGGCGCTGGTCAGCACCACGGTGAACTCGGTCTGCTCTTCGACCACGGCGGCCGGGCCAGCAGCAGCGGCTGCGACCGGGGCGGCGGCGGAGACGCCGAACTTCTCTTCGATGGCCTTGACCAGCTCCATCACTTCCATCAGGGACTTCTCGGCGATGGCGTCGACGATCTGTTCGTTGGTAAGGGACATTGTGATTACCTTTAAGAGTTGATTCTGGATTGGGTTCTAGCAAACGCTAGGACATCAAGCTTCGGCAGTCTCGGCAGCCGGCGCGGCGGCTTCGTCGCCACCACCCTGCTTGTCGCCGACGGCCTTGACGGCACGGGCGAACATCGCAGCCGGTTCGGACAGCACGCGAGCCAGCATGGCCAGGGCCTGGTCACGGGTCGGCAGCGAGGCCAACACATCGACGTGGCTAGCCGGGAACAGTTCCCCGCCAATTGCCACAACCTTGGCCTGCAGCTTCTCGTTGCTCTTGGCGAATTCCTTGATCAGGCGTCCGGCAGCGCCGGGTTCCTCCATCGAAAACGCATACACCAAAGGACCAACCAGCTTGTCGGACGCGACAGCAAATTCGGTACCTTCGACGGCACGCACGGCCAGGGTGTTCTTGACAACTTTCAAGAACACACCGGTCTCGCGGGCCTGCTTGCGCATCGCGGTCATCTGGGAGACCGTGGTGCCAGCGTATTCGGCGGCGATCAGGGAGTGGGCCTTGGCGGCGATGTCTGCCAGCTCGGCGACTACGTCTTGCTTCTGGGACAGATTGAGAGCCATTGCACTCCTCCGTTAAAGCCGGGATTCGGGATTGGTGATTCGGGATTCGTCACAGCGATCACGCCGCCGTTGCCAATCCCAAGTGCCGAATCGCTAATCCCCGCTTCAAACTACTCCGCTCGCGGCTCCTGCCGGTTGCGGTCCAGGGCAGCCTCCATCCTGGAAGCCGGGAACATCGACCGATGTTCCGTTGGTGGCCGTTCTAGACCTGGAGTGGACTCGATCCGGGATGTCCCAGACGCGCGTAAACCAGAAAGCTCCAGAAGGGCGACACCATCTACGCCGGCCAGTTCGAAAACGAACCGATTAAGCGACCCCGCTACGTCGACGGCGACTCCCTGCCAGTGCGAGCATCCGTGCCCGTCGTCGACCTGCGCTGACCGCGCCTGCGGTCTTTGACGGCTACCGCCGGACACGCCGGCGATCGCCTTCAAAATGTCCGTTACCCCAAAGGAGGGAACGGACTCCCAGCACACGGTCACCCGGGCCGGAAAAACAATGCTCTACTCCACAAACACGTCAGGCGCATGACGCCTGACGCATTCGATTACTTCAGCGACAGGCTCGACTGGTCGACCGTCACGCCCGGACCCATGGTCGAGCTGACCGACACCTTCTGCAGGTAGGTCCCCTTGGAGGTCGCCGGCTTGGCCTTCAGCAGATCGGCCAGCAGGGCCTGCAGGTTCGACTTCAGCGCTTCGTCATCGAAGCTGGCCTTGCCGATCGTGCAGTGGATGATGCCGGCCTTGTCGGTGCGGTAGCGCACCTGGCCCGACTTGGCGTTCTTGACCGCTTCGCCCGGGTTCGCCGACACAGTGCCGACCTTCGGGTTCGGCATCAGGCCGCGCGGGCCCAGCAGGGTGCCCAGCTTACCGACGACGCGCATGGCGTCCGGGGTGGCAATGACCACGTCGTAGCTCAGGTCGCCGGCCTGCATCTTCTCGGCCAGGTCGTCCATGCCCACTGCCTCGGCACCAGCAGCCAGGGCTTCGTCAGCCTTGGCACCGGCCGGTGCGAACACGGCAACGCGCACGCTCTTGCCGGTACCTGCCGGCAGCACGGTGGAACCGCGCACCTGCTGGTCGGACTTCTTGGCGTCCACGCCCAGGCGGACGGCAACGTCGATGGACTCGACGAACTTGGCCTTGGTGGTGGTCTTCAGGATCTTGATTGCGTCTTCGAAGGCATAGGTCTTGCCCGGAACGACAGCGGCCGCAATGGCCTTAACGCGCTTGGTCTGTGCCATGTCTTAACCCTCCACCGTCAAACCCATGCTGCGGGCAGTACCCGCAATCGTGCGAACCGACGCTTCGAGCTCGGCTGCCGTCAGATCGGCTTCCTTGGTCTTGGCGATCTCTTCCAGCTGCTTGCGCGTGACCTTGCCCACCTTGTCGGTGTTGGGACGCTTCGAGCCGGACGTGACGCCTGCAGCCTTCTTGAGCAGCACGCTGGCCGGGGTGCTCTTGGTGATGAAGGTGAAGGTGCGGTCCGAATACGCGGTGATGATCACCGGCGTCGGCAGGCCCGGTTCCAGCTTGGAAGTCGCTGCATTGAACGCCTTGCAGAACTCCATGATGTTCAGACCGCGCTGACCCAGTGCAGGGCCGACCGGCGGTGCAGGATTGGCCTGACCGGCCTTCACCTGCAGCTTGATGTACGCAACTATCTTCTTAGCCATTTCGATGCTCTCCGGGTGCCAGCGCCTGCACGGCAGGCTCCCCATCGGACCGGGAGAATCACGCGTCCCGGCTTCGCGTTGTCATTACACGCAGATGGCCGCCTTGCGGCAGCCAATATTTCCCGGCGGTCGCCAGGTCAGCGAGCCGCGCACTATAACAGCATCTGAGTCAGGCGCCTAGCCGGCACCCGCCGAGGGTCAACCCTTCTCGACCTGCCCGAACTCGAGCTCGACCGGTGTGGAGCGACCAAAGATGAGCACGGCAACGCGCAGCCTGCTCTTCTCGTAATTGACTTCCTCGACGACGCCATTGAAGTCGTTGAACGGACCGTCGGTGACGCGCACCATCTGCCCCGGTTCGAACAGCACCTTCGGGCGGGGCTTTTCAACACCGTCCTGCACACGCTGCAGAATGGCATCTGCCTCTTCGTCGCGGATCGGTAAAGGACGGTCCGCCGTACCACCGATGAAGCCCATCACCTTCGAAGTCTCCTTCACCAGGTGCCAGCTTTCGTTGTCGATGCGCGGAATACCGGCCTCTTCATGTGTCTCGATCTGCACCAGCACGTAGCCGGGGAAGAACTTGCGCTCGGAGCGACGCTTCTGGCCGGCGCGCATCTCGATGACTTCTTCGGTCGGCACCAGCACCTCACCGAAACGGTCTTCCATCTCGGTGCGGACGATGCGGTCGCGCAATGCCTGCGCGACGGATTTTTCAAAGCCTGAATAGGCGTGAACGACGTACCAACGCTTCACTGCTTGATTCTCCTCAACGAGCCAGGAACCACTGCGTGAGCTTCTGGATGACGAAGTCGAAGCCGCCCAACAGCAAACTCAGAATGATCACAACAACAATCACGACCCAGGTGGTGCGAATGGCTTCCTGGCGCGTCGGCCAGACCACCTTACGCAGCTCAAACCTGGATTCGGACATGAATTCACGGGTTTCACGGCCCTTGCCGGTCCCCAGAAACACAAACGCACCCGCCACCAACCCGACGATGACTGCCAGCGCGCGCAACTGCGGCGTCCAGGCGCCCAACTGGGTCGCGCGCTCGGGAGCGGAAAACCAGAACCACACAAACAGCCCCGCAACCACCAGGATCGCAGAGATCACATATTTCACGATATCAGCGCTGGCAGCAGACGCGCTTTTGGAAGGCTCGATTTTGCTATTCATCCGGCTCTAGTTACCGATCTGACCCGAATCGCTGGGCCGGAAAGAGGAGTGGCACGCCAGGAGGGACTCGAACCCCCAACCTGCGGTTTTGGAGACCGCTGCTCTGCCAATTGAGCTACTGGCGTATGTACTCGTTTACCGCAAACCCCAAGACAACGAAGGCGGACCGAGGTTCAGCCGGCCCGCCATTCGCGCAAATCGGCGACCGAAGTCGCCGAACTGCAGGCACTGCTTACTTGATGACCTTGGCAACCACGCCGGCGCCGACGGTGCGGCCACCTTCACGGATTGCGAA
>NZ_JBEGFC010000021.1:2500-5770 GCF_040202405.1 Xanthomonas sp. WHRI 6106
TATGGTCAAGCGAATAAGCGCACACGGTGGATGCCTAGGCGGTCAGAGGCGATGAAGGACGTGGTAGCCTGCGAAAAGTGTCGGGGAGCTGGCAACAAGCTTTGATCCGGCAATATCCGAATGGGGAAACCCACTGCTTCGGCAGTATCCTGCAGTGAATTCATAGCTGCTGGAAGCGAACCCGGTGAACTGAAATATCTAAGTAACCGGAGGAAAAGAAATCAACCGAGATTCCCTGAGTAGTGACGAGCGAACGGGGAACAGCCCTTAAGCTGGAATGGCTTTAGAAAAACAATCTGGAAAGATTGGCCATAGAAGGTGATAGCCCTGTATTTAAAAGGGCCACTCCAGTGAAGACGAGTAGGGCGGGGCACGTGAAACCCTGTCTGAATATGGGGGGACCATCCTCCAAGGCTAAATACTCCTGACCGACCGATAGTGAACCAGTACCGTGAGGGAAAGGCGAAAAGAACCCCGGAGAGGGGAGTGAAATAGATCCTGAAACCGTGTGCGTACAAGCAGTAGGAGCTCGCAAGAGTGACTGCGTACCTTTTGTATAATGGGTCAGCGACTTACTGTTCGTGGCAAGCTTAACCGTATAGGGGAGGCGAAGGGAAACCGAGTCTGATAAGGGCGCATAGTCGCGGGCAGTAGACCCGAAACCGGGTGATCTAGTCATGGCCAGGGTGAAGGTGCCGTAACAGGTACTGGAGGCCCGAACCCACGTCTGTTGCAAAAGACGGGGATGAGCTGTGATTAGGAGTGAAAAGCTAATCGAACCCGGAGATAGCTGGTTCTCCTCGAAAGCTATTTAGGTAGCGCCTCGGACGAATACTACTGGGGGTAGAGCACTGTTATGGCTAGGGGGTCATCGCGACTTACCAAACCATTGCAAACTCCGAATACCAGTACGTACTATCCGGGAGACACACGGCGGGTGCTAACGTCCGTCGTGAAAAGGGAAACAACCCAGACCCACAGCTAAGGTCCCAAATTCACTGCTAAGTGGAAAACGATGTGGAAAGGCATAGACAGCCAGGAGGTTGGCTTAGAAGCAGCCACCCTTTAAAGAAAGCGTAATAGCTCACTGGTCGAGTCGGTCTGCGCGGAAGATTTAACGGGGCTAAGCAGTGAACCGAAGCTTGGGGTGCATAAAACTTGTTTTATGCGCGGTAGAGGAGCGTTCCGTAAGCCTGCGAAGGTGGATTGAGAAGTCTGCTGGAGGTATCGGAAGTGCGAATGCTGACATGAGTAACGATAATGCGGGTGAAAAGCCCGCACGCCGAAAGCCCAAGGTTTCCTTGCGCAACGTTAATCGACGCAGGGTTAGTCGGTCCCTAAGGCGAGGGCGAAAGCCGTAGTCGATGGGAAGCAGGTTAATATTCCTGCACCTCGCGTGAGTGCGATGGAGGGACGGAGAAGGTTAGGTGTACCGGGCGTTGGTTGTCCCGGGGAAAGGCGGTAGGTTTGAATCTTTGGCAAATCCGGGATTCTTTAAGACCGAGCACCGAGACGAGCCTTTATGGCGAAGTCACTGATACCACGCTTCCAGGAAAAGCTCCTAAGCTTCAGCTCACGAAGACCGTACCGTAAACCGACACAGGTGGGTAGGATGAGAATTCTCAGGCGCTTGAGAGAACTCGGGTGAAGGAACTAGGCAACATGGCACCGTAACTTCGGGAGAAGGTGCACCCTTTTTGGTGGCTCATGCGAGCTATAGCTGAAGAGGGTCGCAGAAACCAGGCCGCTGCGACTGTTTATCAAAAACACAGCACTCTGCAAACACGAAAGTGGACGTATAGGGTGTGACGCCTGCCCGGTGCTGGAAGGTTAATTGATGGGGTCAGCCGCAAGGCGAAGCTCTTGATCGAAGCCCCAGTAAACGGCGGCCGTAACTATAACGGTCCTAAGGTAGCGAAATTCCTTGTCGGGTAAGTTCCGACCTGCACGAATGGCGTAACGACAGCGGCGCTGTCTCCACCCGAGACTCAGTGAAATTGAAATCGCTGTGAAGATGCAGCGTTCCCGTGGCAAGACGGAAAGACCCCGTGAACCTTTACTATAGCTTTACACTGAACGTTGAGTTCGTCTGTGTAGGATAGGTGGGAGGCTATGAAACTGTGGCGCTAGCTGCAGCGGAGCCATCCTTGAAATACCACCCTGTCGTGCTTGACGTTCTAACCTAGGTCCGTTATCCGGATCAGGGACCGTGTATGGTGGGTAGTTTGACTGGGGCGGTCTCCTCCTAAAGAGTAACGGAGGAGCACGAAGGTACGCTCAGCGCGGTCGGACATCGCGCACTGTGTGCAAAGGCATAAGCGTGCTTGACTGCAAGATCGACGGATCAAGCAGGTACGAAAGTAGGTCTTAGTGATCCGGTGGTTCTGTATGGAAGGGCCATCGCTCAACGGATAAAAGGTACTCCGGGGATAACAGGCTGATACCGCCCAAGAGTTCATATCGACGGCGGTGTTTGGCACCTCGATGTCGGCTCATCACATCCTGGGGCTGTAGTCGGTCCCAAGGGTATGGCTGTTCGCCATTTAAAGTGGTACGCGAGCTGGGTTCAGAACGTCGTGAGACAGTTCGGTCCCTATCTGCCATGGGCGTTGGAAGTTTGAGAGGGGCTGCTCCTAGTACGAGAGGACCGGAGTGGACGAACCTCTGGTGTTCCGGTTGTCACGCCAGTGGCATTGCCGGGTAGCTATGTTCGGAAGCGATAACCGCTGAAAGCATCTAAGCGGGAAGCGCGCCTCAAGATGAGACTTCCCGGGGCACAAGCCCCCTAAAGGAACCATGTAGACTACGTGGTTGATAGGTCAGGTGTGTAAGTACAGCAATGTATTGAGCTAACTGATACTAATGATCCGTGCGGCTTGACCATATAACCTCAAGTTGCCTTGGTCCCAACGAACGTTGGTAGATCATCAAATGCAAGCTACGTCACAAGTTAACTATGCGAGACTGGGCGCCTTAATCCGTTTCTTGGATGGCGACGCTCCAACCGTCTCCCTGGTGAAATTAGCGCTGTGGAACCACCCGATCCCATCCCGAACTCGGAAGTGAAACGCAGCTGCGCCGATGGTAGTGTGGCTCAAGCCATGCGAGAGTAGGTCATCGCCAGGGGCTTTACCCGAAACCCTCAGTCCACAAGGACTGAGGGTTTCTTTTTGCCCGGATGGTGGGCATAGCCTGAGTTTGTAGCGCACTACGGCAGCTGCGACATGTGAGCCATCAAGTCGACGCCGCAGCGTCCAACGGACGCCTGAT
>NZ_JBEGFC010000022.1:0-3773 GCF_040202405.1 Xanthomonas sp. WHRI 6106
GGGCGGTAGTCAAGATCGTACATGCGCGCCAGTTTGCGGCCGTTGCCATACGTCCAGCCGGAGGATGGCCCAAACGGGTGGTAGGTCGCTCCGCTTAGCAGACGTTGGCGGCTGCCGCCTTGTGCAGTCACCCCAACCTCGGTCGTCTGGCCTTGCGCGTTGCGGACATAATCGACCGTGGTGCCGTCCGGGTAGACCATCGACCGCAGGCGGCCGCCAGGTGTGTAGTCGTAGCGCAACACCAACACCTTGCCATTGACCGTCTGCACCTTGCGCATCACCTCGCCGAAGCGGTTGTAGCAGTACTGGGTGGTACCGCTGCCATCCTGGAGCCTGGCCAGGCGCCCGACGGTGAACGTCTCACCGCTGGCGCACACGCTCTGCGTGACGTCATAGGTATAGCTGACATTGAAGGCGGCGGTTGGGTAGCTGATGCTCAGGACACGGTTGAGCGCATCGTAGGCGTAGGTGGCCGTGACACCGCGTGCATCGGTCTGGGTGGCGCGGTTGCCGGCGCTGTCGTAGGTATAGCTGGTGACGCCGGTGTCCGGGCTGGTCAGTTTCAGGGTGTCGCCAAAGCCGTTGTACGTGTAGCGCGTGTCCAAACGTTTAGGGTCCTTGACCTGCAACGGGCGATCCTGCGTGTCGTAACCCACGTTGGTTTCGGCCTTGATGCCATCGACATCCTGCAACGTGCGCGCAAGCCGACCGAGCGGATCATGCTCTTGCAGCGTGCTACGGCCAAATGCGTCGGTGATCAAGCGCAGGTTGCCGTTTGCATCGTACGCATAGTCGGTGGGATTTGCGGCCGCATCCGCCTGCGTTTCCAGTTGGCCCAATTGATTGTAAATACGGCTCAAGCTGCGCTTGAGCGCACCCTGCGTGTCCTTGGTCTGCTCTTCCAGACGATTGCCAGCCTTATCGAGTACGTAATGGAGGGTGTTGCCCAGCGTATCGGTGACATCGGTGAGGCGTTGGGCCTGGTCGTAGACAAACGTGGCGTAGCTGCCATCGGGCTGGGTGATGCGCTTGACCAAGCCGCTGGGCCAATACTCGAACGTGGTGACGCGATTCTGCGCAGAAGCAGCGCCATGCACCGTGGTCGATGCCAGCCAACCACGCGGGTGGTAGCTGTAATCGGTCAGCACCCCGTTTTCGTCAACGGCAGAAAGAACGCGGCCCGCTGCGTCATAGCTCAGATTCTCCCGGATCTGGCCGCGGGCGTTGATGGTTTGCTTGAGGTCGCCCTTACGGTACAGGCACGGTCCGGTGCCGGTCTGGCACCCAGCGGCATCGATGGGGTAGTAGTTGTAGGTCGTACGGTCGTCGATATCCGTGCGCGGGCCATCGATGGACTTTAGTAAGCCAAGTACGGGACAGTCACTACCGGCAGTCACGTCGGCTGCCTCGCAGTAGTTCATACTGAGAACTCTAGTCTGACCACTTGCGACGTCGGTCGTGATGACTTGCTGCGGTTGCAGTCGCGCATTTCGGACATAGCCTACTTTCCTGTCACTTGATTGAACTGACATCAATCGATTGCTGTCGACAGCGGTGCGCGTACTTGTGATTCGCTGACTGGGTAAACCAGCCGCCTCGGTAATCGTATGCACATTGACTTGCACGCCAGCATCCGCAAGTTCGGCATATGCGTGTTGCGTGATCACCCCGGCACGATCGGTGGATGCTCTCAAGCGCCGACGAAAATCAACACCTGCGTCCAGATAGTCGCTGCTGAGGGTACCTGCGCTGTCGGTGACGTCATCTATTTTTCTAGGACCTGCGGAACGCTGGCCCAGCGTATATGTCGTCTGTTTTCCCAACGCGTCGGTTACAACGGTGGCGCCATCGGTGTAATCAAGCGTCACACCGTCTGCGCCGTCGTGATGCTGGCTCGACGCAACACGCCCCGTAGCGTTGTAGGCGAATGTGCTGTAGCGCATTCCATCTTCCGCAACTACGCCAGTCAGATAACGGTAAAAATTGACGTCTTCATACAGATACGACCTGACCCGGCCGTCCGCGTAGGTCACGCTCTGCAGCACCGCGCTGTCCGGGAAAGTGTCAGAGTAAGCGTAGGTAGCCAACGCAACTCCGTCCAGCGCAACTCGAATAAGCTGGGCATAACGGGAGCCATCAGCGTAGTTAAAAACCAACTTGCGTCCGGTCGAGTGCGTGATCGATTCCAACCTCGAGGATCGATCGTACGCGTATCGAAGATAAGTACCGTCGTCCTTCGACACCAAGCCCAACGCGCCTGTAGCATCAAATTCCGAAACCGCATCCGACCTAAAAAGCTTCCACCCGTTGGCTATTTTCTCAAGCCGATCCCCAGAGCCATCGGAAGCAATAAAAGAATTTCCGACTGATTTGAAATTACGTTGAAGCCCGTTTCCTTCAGCAAGTATTGCGTGAGAGCCACTTGAAGAAACACTGATTTCATGTGAGTTGAACCAGCCCGCCCCAAGGTTCGATCGCCGTCCAACCTGCGAGGACCGGAACGTTCGAACGAGACGTATCCATCCAAGATCGAAGTCCTGTTCAGGCTGCGACTTTTCTCCAGTCTTTACGTCGCAAGGGTTACCAACCGAACACGTGTCCTCCAAGGAGGGTCCAGTCAAATAGGCAAATATCTCCAGATTTACACAGGCCTGATAATCGTCATTCCAGTTTGTATACACGGGACACAATAGCCTGCGAGTGCGATTACCGATCCCAGCGTGCTCTATGGGGAAACACGTTCCGTCATAAAGAATTACATTCGATGTGATGTCAAAATTTCTTGACTCGTAACGACCCTCGAACTCAGCTGAATATGGCGTCCATTCGCCTGCAGGTTTCAGCGAAACCTTGCCACATTCATTCAATTCACCATAGAAGGACTGAAGACGTGCAACCATCTCAGCTTCAGTTGCGTAAGAGCCATCTACTGCAGAGAACGTCCATTCGGGATCGGAAGGTTGATCGTTACCAAGCCAGTATGTGAGCGTGACTGTCTGGTCTTCGTTTGTTTTTGTTTCTTTCACGTGCGTAGCTAAACGATACGCATACTCTGCATCGCTGGGGCCAGCGATCTGCGCCATGGCCTCAGTTGCACGATGTTGATTGTCGAAAGCGCCAATAGTTGTCGTCGGAATTTCTGGATGCTTGGCAGCAAGCGTCCACTCTTGCTTGATCTCCTGTGCGTAGACTCCGCAGACAGTGGTCAGCAACAACGCGCAAGCGTAACGACGCAGCCGCAGGGGCTTCAGAACTTCCATGTCCTATTCCTTCAAGTTTTGGCAGCTGGCGACGCTGCAGACGGCATCAAGATGCCGCAGCTAAAAATCGTCGTTATCATCTCCCGCAGAAATTGTCTTCGTCAAGCCTTATTGATCGGCGTCAACTAGAAAGCATTCCTGCACGCGGCCACGGCGCGGCTGATGTGCTTTTCCACCGTCTTGATCGAGATGCCCATGGCTGCAGCTATTTGCGGCCGTCGATGCGGTTGAGGATGAGGCCTGGCGGCATTTGGGCGGTAGTGCGGGCAGCATGTGGGTGTATAGGTGCTGCAGGATGCGGCGAGCGTCGGCGATCTGGTCGACGTGGGCGCCGTTCGCGGCCAGTGGTGCGATCAGGTCCAATGCGACGTGGACGTTGGCGTGGCGGCGGTGGCGCGTGCGCCAATGCTTCAGCATCACCTTGTGGGCGATGCGGCGACGTCCCCCCGCCCTGAGTAGCGGCCAGGTTTAGAGTCCGGGGTTGATGATATCGATGTTGGCCAGCTGTTGGGC
>NZ_JBEGFC010000023.1:0-1289 GCF_040202405.1 Xanthomonas sp. WHRI 6106
GACACGCCGCAAGTACATCCCTGTAGCAACTGTGTTGTTGGAGTGGCTTTGGCTAGTCCATAAGCCGGGCACGGTGGTACCGGCCGCTGGTCGGCAGCCGTCGCCCCGTCCAGCGCATGGACACTCAGGTCGGAATGGCTTGGGCCACTCCAGCTAGAGTGTCTCTGGCGCGGGCGTTGAGGATGACCAGCATCTTGCGCATCGCCGCCACGACGGCGACCTTGCCTGGCTTGCCGCGTGCTCGCAGGGACCGATAAAACTCCCGGATCCGTGGCTCGTGCTGGATGGCCGACAGGCACGCCATGTACAGCACGTTGCGCACCTCTATGCGCCCGCCGCAGATCCGGCGCATGCCGCGCATGCTCCCGCTGTCGTGGGCGATGGGGGCGACGCCGACCAGTTTGGCAATGGCCTTGCCATCGAGGGTTCCTAGCTCTGGCAAATAGCTGGCGATCACTGCTTGCAGGGTCGCTCCCACGCCTTTGAACGCGCGCATCGCCTCCAATTGCGGTTGCTGGCGGACCTGTTCGGCAATGTGCTTTTCCAATCGCAGGCAGTTCTTTTTCATCTGGTTGATGTTGGCCTGCAATGCGCGGCGCAACGTCGTCTCTGTTACGTGTTCCAACTGGTTTTCTGCGCTCATCGTCAGGTCCACGAGCTGCTGTCGTGCGCGCACGAACTCGCGTAGCTTTCGCCGCCAAGGTTCCATCGGCTGATAGGGACGCAGCTCCAGCGTGGCGGCCATGCAGGCCAGATTGGCCGCATCCAGGCGATCTGTTTTTGCCGACACACCGGTGGCAGCAGCGAAGGCGTGGCAGCGCCGCGCATCGGCCCGCACGACCTGGTGACCGGCGTCGAACAGGGCATCCAGCACCCGCTGCTCATAACCGCCAGAGGCCTCCAGTACAATCTGGCCAGCTTCCCGCCTGGCCAGCCAGGACAACAGCCTTCTGTGACCGGCAGGGGTGTTGTGAAACCGTGCGAAAGGGCCGCGATGGACAGCCACATCCAACATGGCCTTGGACACATCGATCCCGATGCCATTCATAGCGAACTCCGTTAGGCTTGAAGAGTCGAGAGTTCCCCTGCCTGCCCAGCCTTACGTCTACGAGCGTCAACTCTGGCAACTGTTCGGGCGACACAGGGGAGATACCGACGTGGGCACCCTGCTACAAGACGATCGGCAAGGATCTAGGCTCTCACGGTGGCCCACGTCGGCTCTCGACACCCACACTGGCAGAATTCCAACAGATAAGGCTCCGTGGCGGCATCCATGCCGCCAAGGGTCC
>NZ_JBEGFC010000024.1:0-1260 GCF_040202405.1 Xanthomonas sp. WHRI 6106
GAGCCTTATCTGTTCGGAATGTGGCAGCGTAGGTGTCGAGAGCCGGCGTGGGCTGCCGTATGAGCCTGGATCTGAGCGATCGCCTTGGAGCTTGGCACCCACGCCGGAATCTCCCTTGTTTCGCCCGAACAGTTGCCCGAGGTGACACTCGAAACGATAAGACTGGGCAGGCGAGGGAGCTCTCGACATTTCCAGCCTAGCGGAGATCTCCCATGAGCGGAATCGGGATCGATGTGTGTAAGAAGTCCCTGGATGCGGCTGTCTTTCAAGGTGAGGCCCGCCAGTTCAGTAACACGGCAAGCGGGCACTGCAAGCTCGTCCACTGGCTGAGGACACTGCCAGTTAGGCAGGTGGTGCTGGAGGCGACCGGTGGCTACGAGCTGGCCGCGCTGGACGCGCTGCATCAGGCGGGAGTCCCGGTGGCACGCGCCAATGCGTCTCGGGCGCGTCACCTGGCCAACGGCTTGGGACTGGCAAAAACCGATCGGCTGGACGCGGGCATGCTGGCGTGTATGGCCGAGAAGATGGAGCTTCATCCCTATGTTCCACTGCCGCCGTGGCAGCGTCATCTGGGCGAGCATGTCCGCGCCCGCCGCCAGCTCATCGATCTGCTGAAGACGGCCAAACAACAGCTGTTGCAGGTGGCGGACAAACCGCTACGCAAGCTGCTGCAGGCCAACGTGAACCAGCTCGTGCGCAGTGTGGCGCGGCTGGATGAACTGATCGCCGGGCAGCTAAAGACGCTGCTCATCGAGCAACCGCACCTGGCGGCGTTGAAGACGCTCAAAGGGGTCGGTCCGGTATTGCTGGCCGTGTTGGCGTGCCGGTTGCCGGAGCTTGGGACGCTCAACGGAAAGCAGATCTCCCGATTGGTGGGGGTTGCCCCGCTATCGCGCGACAGCGGCAAGATGCGTGGGAAACGAGAGATCGGCGGAGGCCGTGCCGATATCCGGCAAGCGCTGTACATGGCGGCGATGTCCTCGGCGCGTCACGAGCCCCGCCTGCGTGATTTTTATAGAGCGTTACGGACACGCGGCAAGGAAGGCAAGGTCGCGATCGTGGCGGTGATGCGCAAGATGCTGGTCATCCTCAATGCGCGCGTGCGCGATGAAAGAGCCGCCACGCAGCCAGCCTGAGCATGCTCGACGGCCATGAGCAGACGCAAAAGCGTGCCGGCCAGCGGCCGCCACCTATGGATGAACACGTCTGAAGGAAACCGATCAGAGCTCGCGGATCGAGATCCTGATCAACACAGTTGCT
>NZ_JBEGFC010000025.1:0-1203 GCF_040202405.1 Xanthomonas sp. WHRI 6106
CGACGTCCCCCCGCCCTGAGTAGCGGCCAGGTTTAGAGTCCGGGGTTGATGATATCGATGTTGGCCAGCTGTTGGGCATACGCGGAGGGCGTCATGCCGCCAATTGCTTTCTTGGGTCGCTCCTCGTTGTATTCGCGGCGCCAGCGCTCGATCTCGGTGCGTGCATGCAGCAGTGTCGGGAACCAGTGTTCGTTGAGGCATTCGTCGCGCAGGCGGCCGTTAAACGATTCAACGTAGGCGTTCTGATTCGGCTTGCCGGGTTGGATGAGTCGCAACTGCACGCCACGCGCATGCGCCCAGGCCACCATCGCCTTGCCGCAAAACTCCTTGCCGTTGTCCGTGCGGATCACCTGCGGCAAGCCGCGGCGGATGGCGAGCCGATCCAGCACACGCGTCACGCCGTGGCCCGCTATTGCGCGCTCCACCTCAATGGCGACCGCTTCGTGGGTTGCATCATCCACGATCACCAGACACTTGATCACCCGACCGTCGGCGGTGCGGTCGAACACGAAGTCCATCGACCATACCTGGTTGGCCTGTGCCGGCCGCAATAGCGGCTGACGCTCGCCTACCGAGACTTTCTTGCGCTTGCGGCGGCGGACTTGCAACTGCTGCTCGCGGTACAACCGCTCCACACGCTTGTAGTTCACGATGCGGCCTTCCTGTCGCAGTTTGAGATAGATCATGCCCACGCCATAACGGCGATGGCGATGCGCCAACGCACCGATGCGCTCGCGCAGCTCAACGTTGCGATCTTCGCGCGGGCAGTAGCGCAGCGCGCTGGCGCTCATGCCGATCGCGGCCAAGGCGCGGCGCTCGCTGGCACCGCGCCCCGTCCACTCGCGCACCAGCGCACGACGCGCCGGCGCGCTCACCACTTTTTTCGCAGCGCATCCTTGATCAGATCGTTCTCAAACAGCTGCTCGGCCAGCAACTTCTTCAGCCGCGCATTCTCGGACTCCAGGTCCTTGAGCCGCTTGGCATCGGGCACGCTCATCCCGCCGAACTTGCTGCGCCACAGGTAGTAAGAGGCCTCGCTGAAGCCATGGCGCCGGCACAGGTCCTTGATCGCCACGCCCGCTTCGGCTTCGCGCAGGAAACCAATGATCTGTTCTTCGGAAAAGCGCTTCTTCACGTCCAATCTCCTTCGGTTAGGGAATTGGACTCCAAACTGGCGTGCTACTCAAAATTGGGGGGACGTCG
>NZ_JBEGFC010000026.1:0-1117 GCF_040202405.1 Xanthomonas sp. WHRI 6106
ACCCCAACCTCGGTCGTCTGGCCTTGCGCGTTGCGGACATAATCGACCGTGGTGCCGTCCGGGTAGACCATCGACCGAAGGCGGCCGACTACTTACAGCACGCCGTAGCACCGCTGTCTTGTAACATCTAAATAATTCCTAAATTTAATTTAGATTTAATTAAATTATTCTAATTGATTGAAATTACTACCAAATTACCGCGCTCATCAAACCCAAACTTGGCAACCGAAGTCCTTTGCATGCAATTTTCTCCGAATTTCGTTGTTATCGACATGACATCGTCATCAGGCGAGAAAATAACATCAATCGATTGAGACACAAGCCATTCTATTTCACAATTATTCGGCGGGCGCCCCGCTATATGTGAATATCCGAATATCTCAATATTAATAATTTCACCCTCGTCATTTAGATCCAAAATAACTGACTCGTGCTTTTCCGAACACGCCTGACCTCTAGTGAAATTTAAATTTTCTTTCAAGTATGAGCCATTCATTTATTCACCTCGATGGGACGTAATTACACCATTTCTACCTATGATTACCGTTACATCATTAATAGGATCATAATGGTTCATTGCCCCACGATCCGGCCTGCCAGGAACATTATTAGCGATATAATCCACCAAACTAATTGGAATATTACGATCCACTCTTTCCGTTGAATAATGACGACTAAGCGGAATCCCGCTCGGAGTAGACCCGTAATTTATTCGCCCTGGACATTGCTGAGATTGCCTTTGTTCGTGCTGCCGCAAGATATCCCTCAAAAAACTCGCATCTTGATTGTTGTACCTGTAACCGACGGGGCCGACCGTTTGATAGCGGAAAGTAGGCTCATAATTCTGTATTTGGCGAACTAAATATGGAACTTCGACACGCGCGAAGATCTCTTGAGTGGTCATGGGGCGAGCTGGGATAGCCCTTCTGCCCTGCAAGCCTTGCGAGTCGGAGACCAGAACTGGCGAGCTGGATGAGTACTCGTATGTAGCTATACCACCACTAAGCCCAATTGGATCACTCTGCCCATACCGACCTGTCGCCGCATCGTAATCGCGGAAGTAGTTCTGATTGAACCCGCTGGCCGCATCAAACCGCTGCCCTGGGAACCGCATGTC
>NZ_JBEGFC010000027.1:0-554 GCF_040202405.1 Xanthomonas sp. WHRI 6106
GACGCAGCGCCGGAAGAAAAGGCGCGCGGCATCACGATTTCGACCGCGCACGTCGAATACGAATCCCCGACCCGCCACTACGCACACGTTGACTGCCCCGGCCACGCCGACTACGTCAAGAACATGATCACCGGTGCGGCGCAGATGGACGGCGCGATCCTGGTGTGTTCGGCCGCTGACGGCCCGATGCCGCAGACCCGCGAGCACATCCTGCTCTCGCGTCAGGTCGGTGTGCCGCACATCGTCGTGTTCCTGAACAAGGCGGACATGGTCGACGACGCCGAGCTGCTCGAGCTGGTCGAGATGGAAGTGCGCGAGCTGCTCAGCAAGTACGACTTCCCGGGCGACGATACCCCGATCATCCACGGTTCGGCCCGTCTGGCGCTGGACGGTGATCAGAGCGAGATCGGTGTGCCGGCCATCCTGAAGCTGGTCGATGCCCTGGATAGCTTCATTCCGGAGCCGACCCGTGACGTCGACCGTCCGTTCCTGATGCCGGTCGAAGACGTGTTCTCGATCTCCGGCCGCGGCACCGTGGTGACCGGTCGTATCGA
>NZ_JBEGFC010000003.1:0-216644 GCF_040202405.1 Xanthomonas sp. WHRI 6106
TGAGTTTGTAGCGCACTACGGCAGCTGCGACATGTGAGCCATCAAGTCGACGCCGCAGCGTCCAACGGACGCCTGATCGCCCGTGCATCGCCCTCCGCGCCTACCGCAGCCCGCCGCTTGTTTGCCGCGGCCATCTCTCTAGCTAGATAGAGGCAGTTGCAGCAAGTTGATACGCATCTACGATGCTTCGTCCGGTGCGCGACATCCGCTAAAACAGCGACAGCCGCCTCCGCGGGCACCAAAGCGGCTGATGTTGAAAGGCGGCGCTAAGCAACGTCGGGCATCGCGCCTGGATCAATGCAGCGCTTGTTGGCACTATCGGTGTCTGCCGGTGCCTGACCGAGTTCGACGGCGGAGCGGGTTTTGATCAGTCAATCGGAGTCCACGCCGCCACGCGCGCACAAAAAACCCCGCACCAGGCGGGGTTTTTGTGTGGGGCTTTTTTTTGATCAATCGCCCAGGGTCAGTAACGATGCATTACCACCTGCTGCGGTGGTATTCACGGTGACGACCTTTTCGGTCGCAAAGCGCAGCAGGTAATGCGGGCCGCCGGCCTTGGGGCCGGTACCTGACAGGCCTTGGCCCCCGAACGGCTGGACGCCGACGACGGCGCCGATCTGGTTGCGGTTGACATAGACGTTGCCGACTGCAACCCGCGAGGTGATGCGCTCGATGGTCTCATCAATGCGCGAATGCACGCCCAGGGTCAGGCCGTAACCAGTCGCGTTGATCTGATCGATGACAGCATCGAGTTGGTCGGCCTTCCAGCGGATGACATGCAAGACCGGCCCGAAAATCTCGCGTTGCAGCTGGGCCAGCGAGCCCAGCTCGTAGGCGCGCGGGGCGAAGAAGCTGCCGTGGGCGGTAGCGTCATCCAGCTTGGTACTTCCGATCAGGCGCGCCTCACGGTCCATGCGTGCTGCGTGATCGTCGAGGATCCTGAGCGCATCGGCGTCGATCACCGGTCCAACGTCGGTTGAGAGCAGGCCGGGGTCGCCGATCTTCAGCTCGCCCATGGCACCGGCCAGCATGGTCATGACCTTGTCGGCGATGTCGTCCTGGACGAACAGGACGCGTGCGGCCGAGCAA
The DNA here is from genome assembly GCF_040202405.1 of Xanthomonas sp. WHRI 6106. Lineage (NCBI taxonomy): Bacteria > Pseudomonadati > Pseudomonadota > Gammaproteobacteria > Lysobacterales > Lysobacteraceae > Xanthomonas > Xanthomonas sp. WHRI 6106. The sequence continues at coordinate 1,090 of NZ_JBEGFC010000003.1, forward strand.
CGCTGTCCAGCTGAGATGAACGCGCTGGAAATGGCGTCTTTCACCACGGCTTCGGGCAGCGAGGAGGAATCGGCAATAAAGGCGTTCTGCCCGCCGGTCTCGGCAATCAACACGCCGATGGCCGCATCGCGCGCGGCCAGGGTGCGATTGATGATGCGCGCGGTCTCGGTGGAGCCGGTGAATGCCACGCCAGCCACCCGGGGGTCGTTGGTCAGGGCTGCACCCACGGTGGCGCCATCTCCAGGCAGGAACTGCACTGCGGCTTCCGGGACCCCAGCGTCGTGCAGCAACTTCACTGCCGCATAGCCGATCAGATTGGTCTGTTCGGCGGGCTTGGCGATCACGCTGTTGCCGGCCGCCAACGCGGCCGCCACCTGGCCGAGGAAGATCGCGAGCGGGAAATTCCAGGGACTGATGCAGACGAAGACGCCGCGGCCATGCAATTGCAGCTCGTTGGATTCACCGGTCGGTCCGGGCAGGCGTTCGGGCGCGCCGAATTGCGCGCGCGCCTGGCCGGCGTAGTAACGCAAGAAGTCGACCGCCTCACGCACTTCGGCCACGGCATCGGGCAGGGTCTTGCCCGCTTCCTTGACGCAGATGGCCATGAACTCGGGCATGCGCGCTTCCAGCAGGTCGGCGGCGTGCTCCAGGATGGTGGCGCGGCTGGCTGCGGGCGTGCGGTTCCACCCGGGTTGTGCAGCCGCGGCCGCAGCAAGTGCCTTCTGTACCGTGGCCGGATCGGCTGGCTGCCAGTGACCCACCGTCTCGCGGCGATCTGCGGGATTGAGCACGGCTTCGCGCGGCGTGCTCATTACCGCACCGGGAACCAGTGGTGCGGCTGTCCATGGCTTGATTGCGGCGTTGAGTTGCTCGGCCAGCTGCCGCAGATCGTTGTCGTTGGCGAGGTTGGCGCCCATGGAGTTTTTCCTGTTCTGGTTCTGGCTGCGCAGCAGATCGGTCGGCAGCGGGATCTTTGGATGCGGGATGGATGCGAACGACGCGACAGCCTCGACCGGATCGCGGATCAGGTCTTCGATGGCAACGTCTTCATCGGTAATCCGATTGACGAAGCTGGAGTTAGCGCCGTTCTCGAGCAGGCGACGGACCAGGTAAGGCAGCAGATCCTCGTGCGAGCCGACCGGCGCGTACACACGGCACGGCAGGCCCAGGCGATCGGCCGGGATCACTTCGGCATACAGGTCGTCGCCCATGCCGTGCAGCTTCTGGTGCTCGTAGGTCTTGCCGGCGGAAATGGCGCGCACGGCGGCAATCGTCTGCGCGTTATGCGTGGCGAACATCGGGTACAGCGCGTCGCTATGCGCAAACATGCGACGTGCGCAGGCCAGGTAGGACACGTCGGTGTTCTGCTTGCGGGTAAACACGGGATAGCCGGGGTGCCCCTCGATCTGGGCGCGCTTGATCTCCGCATCCCAGTACGCGCCCTTGACCAGCCGTACCGGGATGCGGCGCCCGACACGACGCGCCAGGTCGGCCAGGAAATCGATCGTGTACGGCGTGCGTTTCTGATACGCCTGCACCGCCAGGCCATACCCTTCCCAGCCCTCCAGCGACGGGTCGGAGAAGGTAGCTTCGATGATGTCCAGCGACAGCTCCAGACGGTCGGCCTCTTCGGCGTCGACGGTGTAGCCGATGCCGAAGGACTTGGCCAGCTGCGCGAGTTCCAGCACGCCGGGCACCAGTTCGGCCATGACACGCGCGCGCTTGGCGTGTTCGTAGCGCGGGTAGAGCGCGGAAAGCTTGATGGAGATGCTGGGAGCGGCGAACACATCGGTGCCGACAAAGCTGCCGCTGCGGCCGATCGCATGGATGGCATCGCGATATGCCTGCAGGTAGCGCTGTGCATCCTTCATGGTGAGTGCGCCTTCGCCGAGCATGTCGAACGAATAGCGGTAGTCGGCGTTGTCGCCCTTGCGCGAACGCGACAGCGCCTCGCCGATGGTGCGGCCCATGACGAACTGGTGGCCCATGATCTTCATTGCCTGGCGCACTGCCAGGCGGATCACCGGCTCGCCGACGCGGCCGATCAAGCGCTTGAAGGCACCGGGCACATCGGCGCGGGTGAGGTCGTTGAGCTGCACCAGCCTGCCGGTCAGCATCAGTCCCCAGGTCGAAGCATTGACCAGCACCGAATCGCTGCCGCCCATGTGCTTTTTCCAGTCCGCATCGCCGAGCTTGTCGCGGATCAGCTTGTCTGCGGTCTCCTGGTCCGGAATGCGCAGCAGCGCTTCGGCGACGCACATGAGCAGCACGCCTTCCTCGCTGCCGAGATCGTACTGCCGCATGAAGGCTTCGATCGCGCCCTGGTCCTGCGCACGTGCACGCACGCGGGTGACCAGATCGGCGGCCAGCGCCTGCACCTTGGCCTGCTCGGCGGCGGGCAGGCGCGCCTGGTCGAGCAGTTCGCGTACATGTTCGGTCTCGTCCTTGAGCCAGGCAGCGGTGATGGCGGCGCGCAAGGCGCCGGATGCGGCCGGCAATTCCGGCGCGAGCAGCGGATGTGGAACGGCGGCGGAGGCAAGTGGGTCGAGCTGAGCGTTCATGCGAAAGATGCCTGGAGATCCATGCCCATTCTAGAGAGCGAAGGCGCGCGCGCACTTGTGTGGAAGCGGCAGCTTTCCCGCCGTTTTGTGCAGGTCGCCATCGCCTGTGACGGCAGGCCCAGTCCTCGGGTTGTGCCGTCGCGGGTTTTCGGAAGTGATTGATTTACGCGTGTTTTTAGCTGCACTGCAGCAAATTTTTGATCGCCGGAAATGCTTGCCGCATGCGTTCGCGCGGGTCTACCATCGGGCTGTTCCCGCAGTCCGCTGCGTGTTGCCATGATCGAAGTACTGCCGTTGATGTCCGAAGGGGTCGGGACGCAATTGCGGTTGCGGCCTCCGCGGGCGCTGTCGGCCAGGCAGTTCGTGATGCTGTTTGCGGTGCTGGCAGGAACGATGTGGTTGTTTGCGGGCCTGGGGTGGTGGACCGGCAATGCATTCGCGCCGGTATTCGCCCTGTTGCACAGTGGTGTGGTGGCGCTGGCGCTACGTCAGTTGTGGCGAAGTGGCGAGCGCGAAGAAGCGATCCGGGTGGGGGAGACCGTCGTTGAGGTGTTTCCGTCCGGACAGGCGCCACCAGCGTTTCAGGCACATCCGCACTGGGTGCGGCTATGCATGGAGCGCGACGACAGGGTGCTGCTGGTGAGCAGCGGCAGGCAGATCGAGATCGGAAGCTTTCTCGGGCCGGCCGAACGTGTGGAACTGGCAGATACGCTGAAACGCTTGCTCGCGGCCGCCAATGGCCGTCACCGATGACGTAAGGGTCTAGGCAATGACGCAACGCAGCAGCTGGAAGTCGACGTATTCACGCTTTGGCCTGGCGATGGCGGCGCTGTCGTGCGCACCCGCCGTGTGGGCGCAGTCGGCCGATCCGAAGGAGTGGCAGCTCAATATGGGGCGCGGTGTCACCCAGACTGCGCGCATGGCCTACGAGGCGCACATGGTGGCGCTGTGGGTGTGCGTGGTGATCGGCGCGCTGGTGTTCGCGGCGATGGGCTATGCGATGTTCAAGTTCCGCAAGTCCAAGGGGGCCGTCGCTGCGCAGTTCAGTCACAACACGCAGGCCGAAGTATTGTGGACCGTGATTCCGGTGCTGGTGCTGATTGCGATGGCGTGGCCGGCGACCGCCAAGTTGATTGCGATGTACGACACCCGCGAATCGGAAATGACCGTCAAGGTGACCGGTTACCAGTGGATGTGGAAGTACGAATATCTGGGCCAGGGGGTGGAATTCACCAGCCGCCTGGCGCGTGAGTCGGACCGCATCCGCCAGAGCGGCGAGCGGCCCACAGTCGCTTCGCAGCCGCACTACCTGTTGGACGTCGACAATCGGCTGGTGCTGCCAGTCAACACCAAGATCCGCTTTGTCATCACCGCCGACGACGTGATTCATGCCTGGTGGGTGCCGGCGCTTGGCTGGAAGCAGGATGCGATCCCGGGCATCGTCAACGAGGCCTGGACCAATATCGAGCAACCGGGCGTGTATCGCGGCCAGTGCGCCGAATTGTGCGGCAAGGATCATGGCTTCATGCCCATCGTGGTCGAGGCGTTGCCCAAGGCCGAATTCCAGCGTTGGCTAGCGGCGCGCCGCGCTGCTGGTACCGCACCCGCGGCGGCGCCCGTGCCCGCGGGCGCCCCGGCACCAGCGGCCGCCCCTGCTGGTGAAGCCGCGCCTGCCGCAGCGCCGGCAGCGCAACCTGCCGCACCGACCGCCGCTCTCTAACACCGCTCGCAACCGCACCGCTTCGCAGAGGCCGTTCCGTCATGGCGCACACCGCAGTCGATCACCACGGACACCACCAGCCCGGCTTCGTCGAGCGCTGGTTCTTTTCGACCAATCACAAGGACATCGGCACGCTGTACCTGCTGTTTTCCTTCGTGATGTTCATCATCGGCGCGGCGATGAGCGTGGTGATCCGCGCCGAACTGATGCAACCCGGGTTGCAGTTCGTCAAGCCGGAATTCTTCAACCAGATGACCACCGTGCATGCGTTGGTGATGATCTTCGGCGGCGTGATGCCGGCGTTCGTCGGTCTGGCCAACTGGATGATCCCGCTGCAGATCGGCGCGCCGGACATGGCGCTGCCGCGCATGAACAACTGGTCGTTCTGGCTGCTGCCCGTCGCCTTTACCCTGCTGTTGCTGACGCTGTTTTTGCCGGGTGGTGCGCCAGCCGGTGGCTGGACCTTGTATCCGCCGCTGTCGCTGCAGGGCGGCTACAACGTGGCCTTCAGCGTGTTTGCGATCCACGTGGCCGGTGTCAGTTCGATCATGGGCGCGATCAACATCATCGCCACCGTGCTCAATATGCGTGCGCCGGGCATCGATCTGCTGAAGATGCCGATCTTCTGCTGGGCCTGGCTGATCACCGCCTTCCTGCTGATTGCGGTGATGCCGGTACTGGCCGGTGCGGTGACCATGTTGCTGACCGACAAGTTCTTCGGCACCAGCTTCTTCAACGCGGCCGGCGGCGGCGACCCAGTGATGTACCAGCACATCTTCTGGTTCTTCGGGCACCCGGAGGTCTACATCATGATCCTGCCGGCGTTCGGCGTGGTCAGCGAAATCATTCCTACCTTCAGCCGCAAGCCGCTGTTCGGGTACCAGGCGATGGTGTATGCGATCGCGGCGATCGCGTTCCTGAGCTTCATCGTGTGGGCGCACCACATGTTCACGGTGGGCATGCCGCTGGGCGGCGAGATCTATTTCATGTTCGCCACCATGCTGATCTCCATTCCGACCGGAGTGAAGGTGTTCAACTGGGTCAGCACGATGTGGAAGGGCTCGCTGACGTTCGAATCGCCGATGCTGTGGGCAGTGGCGTTCGTGATCCTCTTCAGTATCGGTGGGTTCTCCGGTCTGATGCTGGCAATCGTTCCGGCCGACTTCCAGTATCACGACACCTATTTCGTGGTCGCGCATTTCCACTACGTGCTGGTGACCGGCGCGGTGTTCGCGTTGATCGCGGCGGTGTACTACTGGTGGCCGAAATGGACCGGCCGGATGTACAACGAGACCTGGGCCAAGGTGCATTTCTGGTGGACGATGATTTTCGTCAACCTGTTGTTCTTCCCGCAGCACTTCCTGGGCCTGGCCGGCATGCCGCGGCGTATTCCCGATTACAACGTGGTGTTTGCCGACTGGAACCTGGTCAGCTCGATCGGTGCGTTCGGCATGTTCGCCACCCCGTTCCTGATGGCGGCGATCTTGTTCGCTTCGCTGCGCAGCGGTGCCCGCGCCGATGCGCGTGCGTGGGAAGGTGCCAAGGGGCTGGAATGGACGGTGCCATCGCCGGCGCCGGCGCATACCTTCACCGTGCCGCCGGTGATCAAGCCTGGAGATCTTGCGCATGAAGACATCGGTCACTGACTCTGCATCGGAGCCGGCGGTGACGCGCCTGCTGTCGGCTGCCGAACGACAGGCGCAGCAACGCCGTGCCGTGCGACGGACTGCCATCACGGTGGGGATCATCGCGTTGCTGATCTACGCGGGCTTCATCGCGTCGGGAGTCATCGGGCGATGAATGCGCGCGTGCCAGCACCTGCGCCAACAGCGGGCTTGTTCAAGCTCCTCGGCGTGGTGCTGGGCGTATTCGTGCTGACCTTCTCGTTGGTGCCGCTGTACCGCATCGCCTGCGAGAAGGTGTTCGGTATCCGCATGGAGCGTGCGCCGGGCAGTACGCGCGCGAGTGCTGCTGGCGCAGGTGGTGCAGTGGCGGTGCCGGGCAGGCGCACGGTGCGCGTGGAGTTCGATGCGGGGGTCAACTCGAAGTTGCCGTGGACCTTCCATCCCGAGCAGATGACGATGGATGTGGTGCCCGGCGAACTCAACGAGGCGTTGTATTTCGCGCGCAACGACAGCAAGCGGGCGGTGGTCGGCAGCGCGGTGCCGTCGGTGGCGCCTGCGCGTGCGTCCGGGTATTTCAACAAGACCGAATGTTTCTGCTTTACCGCGCAAACCCTGCAGGCCGGTGAAACGCGCGACATGCCGCTGCGGTTCATCGTCGACCCTGCGTTGCCGCCGGAAGTCACCACGATCACCTTGTCGTACACGTTCTACCGCAACGACGCGCTGACTTCGCAATTGCCGGGCGGCGGCGCATCCGCTGCGCCGCGCGCGGCGCCGTAACCTTCATCCACCGCTCCACGACACGGAAGCAACGCCATGGCCGATCACAGTCCCAACGCCGATGCGTATTTCGTCCCGACGCAAAGCAAATGGCCCTTTGTCGGCTCGATTGCGATGTTCGTGATGATGATTGGCGTGGCCAGTTGGCTCAACGATGCGGCCTGGGGACGCTGGACCTTTTTCGTCGGCATGGCGATGTTGCTGGCGACCTTGTTCATGTGGTTTGGCGATGTCATTCGCGAGTCCAACGCCGGCAACTACAACCGCCAGGTGGACGGTTCGTTCCGCATGGGAATGGTGTGGTTCATTTTTTCCGAGGTGATGTTCTTTGGCGCCTTCTTCGGCGCCTTGTTCTACACACGCGTGCTGACGCTGCCCTGGTTGGGTGGCGAAGGCGATGGCGTGATGACCAATGAGTTGTTGTGGAACGGCTACTCCGCTGCATGGCCGACCAACGGCCCGGGCACGATCGGCGGGCAATTCCAGACCATTCCGGCCTGGGGCCTGCCGCTGATCAATACGCTGATCCTGCTGAGCTCCGGCGTGACCTTGACCATCGCCCATCACGCACTCAAAGGTGGGCGGCGTGGGGCGCTGTTGCTGTGGCTGGGCCTGACCGTGCTGCTGGGCTGCGTGTTCCTGTTCCTGCAGGCCGAGGAATACATCCACGCCTATACCGAACTCAATCTCACGCTGGGTTCGGGCATCTACGGCTCGACCTTCTTCATGCTCACCGGATTCCACGGCATGCACGTGCTGCTGGGCACGATCATGCTGGCGGTGATGTGGCTGCGCGCCGCCAAGGGACACTTCAGCCGCGACAACCATTTCGCATTCGAAGCGGCTGCCTGGTACTGGCACTTCGTCGACGTGGTGTGGCTGGCGCTGTTCCTGTTCGTGTATGTACTTTGAGGGCGGCGATTGGGGATTGGTGATTCGGGATTCGTAAAAGCGGCAGGCTTTAGTTTTTACGAATCCCCAATGCCGAATCGCCAATCCCGGCTCCTCAGCGGCCGACGCCATGCGGCTTGATCCAGCCGGTGTAGATGCCGATGATCACGATGGCGATCAATGCGACCGATAAGCCGATGCGCCAGGTGAGTGCGTTGACGGTGCGCTTGGTCTGGCCGCGGTCGGTCAACAGGTAGTAGAGACCGGCACCCAGGTTCCACAGGATCACGATCAGGAAGGCGACAATCAGCAGCGTCTTGAGCGAATCGTTCACAGCAGCCCCGGGAGTCGTCGGCGTGGTGTGGGCATTGCACGCCTTTTTGCGCCGCTTGTCATGACGCGCAAGCACACCGCCGCGATCGGGTGGGTGCTGGCGCTGCTGCTGAGTGCCGGATTCGCAGCGCTCGGGCAGTGGCAGCTGCAACGCATGCACGGCAAGGAAGCACTGCTGGAACGTGCCGCGCATGTCCGCGAAAGGCCGCTGACCCTGCGCCAGGCCGTGCAGGCTCAGCCCGGGTTGTGCTGGGTAAGCGGTCGGGTGCGGTTTTTGCCGGCGCAGGTGTTGCTGGACAACCAGTTACATGCGGGGCGTGCCGGCCTGCGCGTCTATCAGCTGGCCGCAGTGGAGGGCACCGCCAGCACGCTGCTGGTCGATCTGGGCTGGCTGCCGCTGCGGGCCGATCGGCAGTTGCCGCCCATCGCGGCACATGAGGGTGTGCAGGCAGTGCAGGGTCTGTTGAGCGCGCCGCCATCGGCGGGCCTGGCCATCGGTCCTGCACTGGCGCCCACCGCGACAGCGCACACCTGGCTGGCCACGCGCCTGGATACGCAGGCGCTGCGCGATGCGTTGGGCAGGCGCGACATTTCGTCGCAGGTCCTGCGCCTGGATCCGGCGTTGCCGGTGGGCTACGTGCGCGATCTGGACGTGCTGCCAAACACGCTGCCACCCGCGCGGCACTTGGGTTACGCGGTGCAATGGTTCGGGTTGGCGGCTGCCGTGCTGGCCACGGCCACGCTGCTGACATGGCGTGCGCGACGCCGCCGTCGGCGCGGGCACTAACGCCTGCGGCATGAGAAAATCGCCGCCATGACCTCTTCTACATCGGCCACGCCGCACTCGGTCAAACGCGGCCGCAGGATGCTGATTGCCCTGGCAGTGCTGTTCTTCGGCTCGATGTTGCTGGCCGGCGTGCTGCGCTTCTCCGGTTGGCAGCCAGCGGCGATGCGCAACAATGGCGAACTGCTGCATCCGCCTGCCGACCTGCGGGCGATGACGCCGTTGCGTGCGGACGGGCAGCCGTACCTGTGGGCGCCGGGCGAGCGCATCTGGCGGATTGCGCTGGCACCGCCGGCAGATTGTGCGCAGCGCTGCGTGGCGCTGGCCGCCGAGCTGGACAAGGTGTGGCAATTGCTCGGGCATCGCGCCGACAAGGTCGAGGTGCTGTGGATCGGCGCGCCACCGGCTGGCCTGCCGCCGATGCCCGCCCTGCGTGAACTGCGCAATGACGCGGGCTTGCGGCAAGCGCTGCCGCGCGCCAACGATGTCGCCGGCGTGCCGGTGTATGTGATCGACCCCAATGGCTTCGTGATCCTGCGCTATGCCCCCGGGTTCGCCCCGGCCGGCTTGCGCGCGGATCTGGTCAAGCTGCTGAAACTGATGTGAGCCCGATGAATCTGTTTGCGCCACCGGCGTTGTTCCGCCACTTCCACCGCATGGCCTGGCTGGCGGCGTTGTTCACCGCGAGCACGATCCTGTTCGGGTCATTCGTGCGCCTGTCCGATGCCGGCATGAGTTGCCCGGACTGGCCGACCTGCTACGGCCGCGTGACCTGGCCGCAGACCACCGACGAAGCCAACACCCACGTGGCCAGCAAGATCCGCCCGCTGGAATCGCACAAGGCCTGGCGTGAGCAGGTGCACCGCTTCCTGGCCGGTGCGCTGGGTGTGGAGGTGCTGGTGCTGTCGCTGCTGGCCGCGCGCCGACGTCGCATGGGCATCGCCCAGGTGGTCTCGGCCGCGGTGCTGGTGGCGCTGTCGATCCCGTTGTACATGTCCGGCTGGCACATCCCGGCGATGGGCGTGGCGATTGCCGGTGAGGCGATCCTGCTGCTGGCGGCCCTGCGCTGGAGCAATATCGATCTGGCGCGCGCGGCCGTGCTGACGCTGGCGGTGGTGATCTTCCAGGCGCTGCTGGGCATGTGGACGGTGACTTTGCTGCTCAAGCCCATCGTGGTGATGGGCCATCTGCTCGGCGGCATGCTGATGTTTTCGCTGCTGGTGTGGATGGCGTGGCGCGCAACGCACCTGCCGATCACGTTGGCCGACGCGTCGCGCTTGAAATGGCTGCTGCGCCTGGGTGTGGCAGTGCTGGGCCTGCAGATCGCGCTGGGCGGCTGGGTCAGTGCCAACTATGCGGCGCTGGCCTGCGGTGGCGGAAGCTGGTCGGCCGACAACTTCCCGCGCTGTGTCAGCCAATGGTGGCCACCGCATGACTTCCGCGAGGGCTTCACGCTGTGGCGCGGCATCGGCGTGGATTACGAAGGCGGCGTGCTCGATGGCGCGGCGCGGATTGCCATCCAGATGGCGCACCGGCTATGGGCGATTGCGACCGCGCTGTACCTGTGGTGGCTGGCGTGGCGTCTGTCGCGCTCGCCGGGGATGCGGGTGTGGGCCAGCGCGCTGGCGGTGCTGGTGGCCGTGCAGGTGACGCTGGGCATGCTCAACGTCAAGCTGGCGCTGCCACTGGAAGTGTCGGTGCTGCACAACGGCGGCGCAGTGGCCTTGCTGTTCGTGCTGGTGTCGCTGCTGGCGCGGCTGCGCGCGCCGGAGTGAGCATGGCTGTCAGTGCACGCGATTACTGGGATCTGACCAAGCCAAAGGTGGTGGCACTGATCGTGTTCACCGCGTTGGTCGGCATGTTCCTGGCCATTCCCGGCTTGCCCACCTGGGCGCAGGTGCGTGCCGGAACGTTGGGTTTTCTCGGCATCTGGCTTGCCGCCTCGGCGGCAGCGGCGATCAACCAGCTGCTCGATGCCAAGATCGATGCACAGATGGCGCGCACCTCGTGGCGGCCGCTGGTGGTGGGCAAGGTGCGGCCGTGGCAGGTGCTGGTCTTCGCCGGCGTGCTGATCGTGATCTCCATGACCATTCTGGTGGTGTGGGTGAACGTCATCACTGCGGTGCTGACCTTTGCGTCGATGATCGGTTACGCGGTGATCTACACCGTCTACCTGAAGCGGGCGACCTCGCAGAACATCGTGATCGGCGGGCTGGCGGGTGCCACGCCGCCGATGCTGGGCTGGGCGGCGGTGACCGGGCTGCCGACGAGCGCCGACTGGATCAACTCCGCGTTGCTGGTGCTGATCATCTTCATCTGGACGCCGCCGCATTTCTGGGCGCTGGCGATCTTCCGGCGCGCCGATTACGCCAAGGCCGCGATTCCGATGTTGCCGGTGACCCACGGCGTGCCGCACACGCGCAAGCAGATCCTGGTCTACACGGTGCTGCTGGCCATCGTGACTCTGCTGCCGGTGGCGGTGGGCATGAGCGGGGTGTTCTATCTCGGCGGGGCGGTGGTGCTCAACGCGGTGTTCCTCTGGTATGCGTGGCGCATGCTGGACCCACCGGACGAGCTGTTTTCGATGAAGATGTTCGGGTATTCCATCGTCTACCTGATGGCGCTGTTCGCGTTTCTGATGGTCGATCACCTGCTGCTGCCCTGGGTGCGCTAAAGGGCATGCGCCAGGCCTGCAGCCTGCCTGCGGCAGGCAGCAGGCTGTTGCAGGCGTCCGCTCTCAGCTCAGCCAGCCGGCGCAGTCGCTGGCATTCTTGCTGTCGCAGCTGGACTGCATCTTCTTCTGCAACCTGGCCAGGACCGCGCTGCCGTCCCGGTGGTGCTGCTTGCTCCAGCCTTTCAGGGCAGCGGCGAGCGTGTCGAACCGTTGCCGGGTTCGTTGGCGGTAGCCATCCGGCTGCCCGGCCAGCTCGCCGATCACCTGCGTGGCGGCGGTTTCGATGGCTGCCGTGTCGTCCGGGCTGAGCCGGATCAGCCCATCGACATACTGCACGCCCCATTGCACGCGGGTGGCCGGGCCCTGCGCGCCCTCATAGGCCTTCCTGAGCCATGCCAGCGCGGTTTTCTTGTCGCCACGGTGTTCGGCCAGATCTGCCAGTTCGGGCATGTAGTAGTACGGCGTCCGGGTCCGCGAGAGCTCTGCCAGCAGCAGCTGCTCGGCGCCGCTGTGGTCGCCCACCTCGCTCAACAGGGCCGCAGCCGTGCTGATGGTGGACTGACGTTCTTCATCGGTCCTGGCGGTTTCGCTGGCCCACTGCACGCGCTGGCGAACGGTATCGACGAGCTCCTGCGGAAGCGGCGGCGGATCTTTGGGCTCGGTCTCGGTTGGCTGGCCCTGCGCCAGGCGGGCCAGCTGGATGCGTGCGAACGCGGTGCCGAGCCTGTCGGAGACCGGCAGCGAGGGGTCGGCGTAGGCCTTGTCCAGGGCGTTGACCACCTCAGCGGACAGGGTGGCGCGTTCGCCGGCATCGGCGCTGGCGGCAGCGACCAGGCGTGCCGGCATGTAGTTCAGCGTGCCGAGATTGGCGCGCACCTCTGCCGGATCGGCCAGCACCGACTCGAGCAACGTGCGATAGCCCGGAGCGGGGGCGGGCGGGTCCTTGGCGGCAGTGAGTGCCGCCAGCGCAAAGCTGCGCTGCAGCGCCGGCTGTGGCGCCACCTTGGACAACCGGGTCAGCACGTCCGCTGCCTCCTCGCGCTTGAGCAGACGGTCGTCAGTGCCCCAGGCGTAGTTGCCGAGCACCGACCAGTCGTCTGGAGTCAGGGTCTGTGGCGCATGCAGTGCGGTGTCCAGCAGCTGTCTGGCGGTACTCGTGCTGCGGGCAGCCACGCGCAATACGTCGACCAGGCGGGCAGTGTCGGCGTCGCCGGCCAGGCGGGTGATCTCGCTGCGGTCAGGGCGCAGCACGATGATGGTGGGATAGCCCTTGATGCCGAAACGCTCGCCCCAGGCCTGCGCGCCTTCCGAATCGCCATCCAGGTGCACGGCAACGAATTGTTGGGTGCGCGCAATGAACGCCGGGTCCTTGAACAAGGTGGCCTTGAGGCGATTGCAGGGCGGGCACCAGGCTGCGCCCCAGTACAGCAGGACCGGCTTGCCGCTCTCCCTGGCCTCGGCGAAGGCATCGTCCACGTCGCCCTCGCGCCAGGCGATGCTGGACGCGGGAACAGGCGTTGCGGCTGCCTTGGGCGCTGTCGCCGGTGCCGCCGGGGGCGCGGGCTTGTTGCAGCCGGCCAGGAGCGCCAGCGCTGCCAGCAGCGCGGTCGCGCGCGGGGAAGGGCGTGGGAACGACAACGTCATGGCAGTCACCGTGGGGTTGGCAAATGTCGATCGCCTACGCTAGCGCACGCTGACGCGTGGGCGTCATAACCGTTGTATCTGTGCTGACAACCGGCAGCAGCCGGCCAGGCGAACCGGTGTCATGCAATGCGCAGTGGGCCACGCCCACCATCCTCAATGATGGCCGGCCTGGCCCTGCGCGGCGTCCGGCGCGGTACGCGCATAGCGGGCGGCCACGAAGGCGCACACGATCAGCTGCAACTGGTGGTAGAGCATGATCGGCAGCACGATGGCTCCCAGACCGCCGCCGGCAAACATCACCTTGGCCATCGGCACGCCGGTGGCCAGGCTCTTTTTCGAGCCGCAGAAGACGATGGCGATTTCGTCCGCGCGGTTGAAGCGCAGGCGCCGTGCGATGAAGGTGATCGACAGCATCGCCACCGCCAGCAGCAGCGCGGCGGCGCCCAGGACGGCGAGCAATGCCGGTAGCGGGGTCTTCTGCCACAGCCCTTCATTCACCGATGCACTGAAGGCGGTGTAGACCACCAGCAGGATGGTGCCCTGATCGGTGTAGCGCAGTACGGCGCGATGCCGCTCGACCCAGCCACCGATCCACGGGCGCAGGAAATGGCCGGCCAGAAACGGCACCAGCAACTGCAGCAGGATCTTGCCGATGGCTTCGGCGGGATGCGCCATGGCCCCTTGGCTGCCGACCAGCGCGCCCATCAGCAAGGGCGTGAAGAACACGCCCAGCAGGCTGGACAGCGAGGCCGCACAGACCGCGGCGGGCACATTGCCGCGCGCCATCGAGGTGAAGGCGATCGACGATTGCACCGTGGACGGCAACGCGCACAGGAACAGCACGCCGATGTACAGCTCCGGCGTCAGCGCAAGATGTGCCAACGGCTTGAACAGCAGCCCCAGTAGCGGAAACAGCACAAACGTGCAGGCCAGGATCACCAGATGCAGCCGCCAGTGCAGCGCGCCGGCCTTGACCGCTTCGCGCGACAACCGCGCGCCATGCAGGAAGAACAGCGCGGCGATGGCCACATCGGTGACATCGTCCATGACCGCCGCGGCCGTGCCCGAGACCGGGAGGAACGAGGCGAGCGTGACCGTGCACAGCAGCGCGAGGGTGAACGGATCAATGCGCAACCGCGCCAGCAGCTTCTTCATCGAGGTGGGAGGTGTCGCGCGATCACGCGCCTGGAGCGGGCCATTCTACGACGCGTGCGGGCGCAGCCTGTGTCGCCGCGTCAGCATCGTCTACGCGCGCCAGTGCAGTGATGCGCCCTGCGTCGCCTGCCGCGACGCCGGCAGCCACGACATCACAGTGCGGCGAGCGCCTTGAGCAACTCGCGCATTTCGTATTTATCGGTGTGGTCCAGGCCTTGCGCGCGCTGTTTGGCCTGCAGTTCTTCCACCCGCTGACGCAGCAATTGCTTGTCGAGCTGGGCAACGACGTCGTGCAGTTCGATCGCCCAGCTGTGCTCGTCGCCGGGCAGCTCCTGCGCGGCCAGTTTCTGCAGGGCCGGCAGCTCGTCGCGGTCGGTGAAATGCTCCAGCAGCGCTCCGGTGCTGATTTCCGGGCGTTGCCGCACCAGCGCCAGCAGCTCCATCAACAACTCGATGCCGGGCAGGCGCAGGCCGGAAAAATCGTGGTCGCCTTCCAGGCTCATCGCCAGCGATGGTTGCTGCAGCAGGATCGCGATCGATGCACGCACCAGGCTGCGTTTCTGCGTGGGGGCCACCATGCGCGCGGGTGGCCGCGCTTTGGCCGGGGATTGTTGCGCAGCGGTGCTCGCGCCAACGCCGGTCATGCGCGCCAGTTCCTGCTTCATCAGATCGCCGAATGCGCCTTCCGGGATCTGCGCCAGCATCGGACGTGCGCGTTCGGCCAGGCGTGCCTTGCCGTCCAGCGTGTGCAGGTTGATCTCGCGCGACATCTCGTCGAAGAAGAACTGCGACAGCGGGGTGGCCTGTTTCAGGCGCTGATCGAAGGCCTGCGCGCCTTCCTTGCGCACGATGGTGTCGGGGTCCTCGCCATCGGGCAGGAACAGGAAGAACGCCTGGCGGCCGTCCTTCATGCGCGGCAGCACCGATTCGAGCGCACGCCAGCCGGCCTTGCGCCCGGCGTTGTCGCCGTCGAAACAGAAGTACACATCCGGCGCGTTGCGGAACAGCAGCTCGGCATGTTCGGGCGTGGTGGCGGTGCCCAGCGTGGCCACCGCCTGGGTGACGCCGAACTGGAACAGCGAGACCACGTCCATGTAGCCCTCGACCACGATCAGCCGTTCGATCTTCTGATTGGCCTGGCGCACCTGCCACAGGCCATACAGCTCGCGGCCCTTGTGGAATAGTGCGGTTTCCGGCGAGTTGAGGTACTTCGGGCCCGGGTCGCGGCCGTCGGCCGGCGCGCCCATGATGCGGCCGCCGAAGGCGATCACGCGGCCGCGGCGGTCGAAGATCGGGAACATCACCCGGTCGCGGAACTTGTCGTAGACGTGGCCGCGATCGTTCTTGGAAAACAGCCCGGCGCGTTCGAGCACGCTCATGCGTCGCGCATCGGTGCCCAGGGTGTCCTTCAAAGCGCTGTAGCCGTCGGGGGCGTAGCCGATCTGGAAGCGTGCCTGGTTGTCGGCATCCACGCCGCGCCCGTCCAGGTAATCGCGGGCGCGGTCGCTGCCTTCGAGCTGGCGCTGAAAGAACTTGGTGGCCGCTTCCAGTGCCGAATACAGCTCGCGGCTGTCGTCCTGCTGTTGCGGCGTGCGCTGCTGGGTGTCGCGCGGGATGTCCATGCCGGCACGCTTGGCCAGCTCGTCGACCGCATCGAGAAACTCGAGGCGGTCGTAATTCATCAGAAAACTAATGGCAGTGCCGTGCGCGCCGCAGCCGAAGCAGTGGTAGAACTGCTTGGTGGGCGAGACCGTGAACGACGCCGAGCGCTCGTCATGGAACGGGCAGCGCGCCGAGTATTCCTTGCCCTGGCGCTTGAGCGGCACCCGGCCGCCCACCACCTCGACGATGTCGGTGCGTGCGAGCAGTTCGTCGATAAATGCGTCGGGGATGCGGGCCATCCCGCTAGGATATCCCAGCAGCTGGCACCGGCTGGCGCCAGCGGTCTACCGGTGGCGCAGCAGTCAGGCGTGAGGCAGCGTGCGGCGCGGTCTCAGGGGCGTGGCGCTGCCTGTGGCGGGTTCGGCGGCACCACGGCATCCGGCGTTGCAATGACCTGCGGCGGATGCTCCGGGTCGACCCCCGCCTCGCGCAGCTTGCGATGCGAGCGCACGCGCTCGTCGATCACCGCGGTCAGCAATGCGCCGACGAAGAACACCACCGAGGCGTAGTACATCCACACCAGCAGGATCACCAGCGTGCCCATCGACCCGTAGGCGCTGCCGGGCGCTGCCTTGGCGATGTACACGCCGATGGCATAGCGGCCCAGCGCAAACAACAAGGCCGTGATGACGCCACCGACAAAGGCCTGTCGCCAGTTCACGGTGCGATCGGGCAGGTAGCGATACAGGAACGCAAAGGCCAGCGAGTACAGCGCCAGCGTGGTGACATACCCCACCGCAGGCAGCACCGAGGGCAGCCGCGCGAACACCACCTGCAATGCGGTGGTCGCAATCATCGACACGATCAACAGGAAGCCCAGCGCCAGGATCACGCCGAACGAAAAGACGCGCTTCTTCAGCCACGCCATGAGCCCTTCCAGGCGCTGCTTGTCGGTACGGAAGATCAGGTTCAGGGCGTTCTGCAGCTGCGCGAATACCGCAGTTGCACCGACGAACAGCAACAGCGTGCTCCACAGACCCGCCAACGATCCGACCCCGGGTTGATCGGTGGCGTTGCGGATCACCGTATCGGCCACCTCGGCGGCGCTGCCGCCGGCCAATTGCGCGATCTGCTGCACCAGCGCTTCCTGCGCCGGCGGATACAGCGATGCGGTCAGCCACAACAGCAGCACCAGCAGCGGTGCCAGCGACAACAAGGCATAGAACGACAGCGACGCGGCCTGCGTCATCACGTCGATTTCGAGAAAGCGATTGAGCAGCGCCATCGGCAGACTGCGTTGCAGGCGGCCCAGATGTTTCTGCAGGTGTTCGGTCGAGAGCTTCGTCACCGGCGAGGGTCCTTGAGGCAGACGGTCATGCGCACAGAGGTCGTCAGGCAGTCCCGGGTGCGGCATGCCTCGCCCGCGTCTGCGCTGGCGACCCGTTCTAACAGGGCACTATCGAAGGTCTGGTGAAAGCGCCGGCAGTGGTGTTGCTGTGGGCGTACGCAAGCATGCCTGATACCTGCCTGTTGCACGTCGCGGCTGTGGCGCGTGCAGACGGCAGCGTCGATCCGCTGCACTGCGCCTGCACTGTCGCGATGGGGCGGCTCTGGATGAGCCGTGATGGAGTCTGCAAGCGATCTGCGCAACGCTGCACGTTGCCGCGGGGCAACACTGCGCTGTGCCTGCCGGTGGACTGCGCGCAGGTTGCCGGCACTCAGCTACAACGGCACGTGCATCAGCTGCAGAGGTGCACTGCGCATCACGCCTTGCGCATCAATTGCAGACGCACCCTGCAACCGTCCGGCGAATGTCGCGGCGATCGTGCCGTGTCGCGGCCGAACGACCACGACACGGCATGGCTCAGCCGGCCAGCTGTTGCTTGACCAGCGTGGAGACCAGGCCCATGTCGGCCTGTCCGGCGAGCTTGGGCTTGAGCGCACCCATCAGCTTGCCGATATCGGCCGGGCTGCTGGCGCCGGTTTCGGCGATGGCGGCCTGGATGGCCGCCACGATCTCGGCTTCGCCCATCTTGGCCGGCAGGTAACGCTCGATCACCACGATTTCCTCGCGCTCGATCTGCGCCAGGTCTTCGCGCGCGGCGCCTTCGTATTGGGTGACCGAGTCCTTGCGCTGTTTGACCATCTTGTCGAGCACGGCGATGACGGCGGCATCGTCCATCTCGATGCGCTCGTCCACTTCCTTCTGCTTGATCGCGGCGTTGATCAGCCGGATCACGCCCAAGCTGTGCTTGTCGCCGGACTTCATCGCGGCCTTCATGTCATCGGTGAGCTGCTGCTTGAGGGGCATGGGGTGACTCCTGGGTGGCAGGTGAGAGGTGTCGACGCGTGCTGTCGGGCGCCTGCGTCGGCATAGAGGGAATGGGGCGGCGGCGTCTGGTCCGGCGCTGAGTACCTGGCGGGACGGCTGCAGGCCAATACAAAAAGCCGGCGACGCTTGCGCGTGCCGGCTCTTGGGTTCAATCCCGCTGGGCCGCGCCTACAGCGCATGCCCGGCGGCAAGGAACCGCGTTCGATCAGTACAAGCGCTGGCGCTTGGTGACGTCGCGCGAGGAACGACGCAGCTGACGCTTCACGGCAGCGGCAGCCTTGCGCTTACGCTCCTGGGTCGGCTTTTCATAGAACTCGCGCTTGCGGGTCTCGGCCAGCACGCCGGCCTTTTCGCAGGTGCGCTTGAAACGGCGGAGCGCAAATTCGAAGGGCTCGTTCTCGCGGACTTTAACGCTGGGCATGTGTTCTCCAGAAAATGGGATTTCCGTCCGGGAGCCCCGGGCGGGTGCGAGCGGACTCGCGTGACGGAATTTCCGGGTTGCCCCGGCGAGCCGCGCATTATAACGACTTGCAAGCGGCCTGCAAGCCCCGGGTGAAAATTGCCGGGAACGGTGCGGCAGAGCGTGCGTCGGCGCGCGTTTCCCGGCAGCCGACGCGGCGGCTGCGCACCTGCGGGTCGGCGCATCTGCGCAACCCAAAAGCTGCGAAAATGCGGGCCTGTTCCTTGTCTGCCGAGTTGCCGTGAAAGTCCTTGGGATCGAATCATCGTGCGATGAGACCGGCGTGGCGGTCTATGACACTGCCTTGTCCGGCGTGCCGGCGCTGCGCGCCCACGCGGTCTACAGCCAGATTGCGCTGCATGCCGAGTATGGCGGCGTGGTGCCGGAGCTGGCCAGCCGCGACCACGTGCGCAAGCTGCTGCCGCTGATCCGCCAGACCCTGGGTGAGGCCGGGCTGCGGATCGACGAACTGGATGGCGTGGCCTACACGGCCGGGCCGGGGTTGGTCGGCGCGCTGCTGGTCGGTGCCGGGGTGGCGCGGTCGCTGGCCTGGGCGCTGGACGTGCCGGCGATCGGCGTGCATCACATGGAAGGTCATCTGCTGGCGCCGCTGATGGAAGACGACCCACCGCAGCCGCCGTTCGTGGCCTTGCTGGTGTCGGGCGGGCATACCCAATTGGTGTCGGTGAAGGCGCTGGGCAGCTACGAGGTGCTGGGCGAGACGCTGGACGATGCGGCCGGCGAGGCCTTCGACAAGACCGCCAAGATGATGGGCCTGCCGTATCCCGGTGGCCCGCAGCTGGCGGCGCTGGCCGAAACCGGCACGCCGGGGCGCTACAGGTTTGCGCGGCCGATGACCGACCGGCCCGGGCTGGATTTCAGTTTCAGCGGGCTCAAGACCCAGGTGCTGCTGGCCTGGCGCAACAGCGATCAGTCAGACACTACCCGGGCGGACATCGCGCGCGGCTTCGAGGACGCGGTGGTGGAGACGCTGGCCATCAAATGCCTGCGCGCGCTGGATGCGGCCGGCTGCGACACCCTGGTGGTGGCCGGCGGGGTGGGCGCCAACAAGCGCCTGCGTGCGCAGCTGCAGGAGGCCGCGCAGCGCCGCGGGGGCAGGGTCTGCTTCCCGCGCCCGGCCTTGTGCACCGACAACGGCGCCATGATCGCCTTCGCCGGCGCGCTGCGCCTGGAGGCCGGCGAACGGGCCGACGCGGCGGTGCAGGTGACGCCGCGTTGGGATATGGCGAGCTTGCCGCTGTTGGCGGCGGCGCGGGATTCGGGAGTGGGGATTGGGGATTCGTAGAAGCTAGCCCTTTCACCTGCTTTCTGTTGCGCTCTTGCGAATCCCGACTCCCCAATCCCAAATCTCGGCTCCCATGGATAAAGTGTTTATTGAAGGTCTCGACATCGATGCGCTGATCGGCATCTACGATTGGGAGCGGCGCATTCGCCAGACGCTGCGGTTCGATCTGGAGATGGGGTTCGACAACCGCATCCCGGCTGCCAGCGACGACATCGCCGACACGCTGAACTACAAGGCGGTGAGCAAGCGGCTGATCGAGTTCGTGCAGGCGTCGGATTTCGGGCTGGTCGAAACCCTGGCCGAGCGCTGCGCGGCGATCGTGCTGGACGAATTCGGCGTGCAGTGGCTGCGGCTGAAGCTGAGCAAGCCCGGTGCTGTGCGCGGGGCGCAGGCAGTGGGCGTGATCATCGAGCGGGGACGCGCCGCCTGAGTGTCGCGAACCGCCCACCTGGCTTGCATGCCTGGATCCCGGAGTATCGAAGGTTGCGGCGGACCAGGCGCTGCGCCATTGCCGCTCCGACGGCAACATGCCGTGCAACCGGCCTCTACAAATCCCCAATCTCGAATCCCGGCCTGCAAAACTTGCCCTCCCGCAGCCGCGTCAGGCTAGAATTGCCGGCCATGTAAACGTTTTCTCAAGGATCTCATGGCTGCTGATCGCATCGAAACCCTGATTGCCCGGATGACCGTCGAAGAGAAGGTCGGACAGTTGGGTGTGTTCGCCGACATGGTGCGGCCGTTTGCGCCGGACGTGAATCCCGAAGCCAATGTGCGCAATGCCGACGAGGTGTTGCAGCAGGTGCGCGAGGGCCGGGTCGGCTCGCTGTTCAATGGCGTGGGCGCCGCGCTGGGCGTGCAGATCCAGAAAGTCGCCGTGGAAGAAAGCCGGCTGGGCATCCCGGTGATCCTGGCGGCGGACGTGATCCACGGCATGCGTACGGTGTTCCCGATCCCGCTGGGCGAGGCAGCCAGCTTCGAGCCGGAGCTGGCCGAGCGCACCGCGCGCGCCACCGCGATCGAAGCGACCGCCGCCGGCCTGCATTGGACTTACGCACCGGCCGTGGACATCGCGCGCGACCAGCGCTGGGGCCGCGGTGCCGAAGGTGCCGGCGAAGACGTGGTGCTGGGCGCGGCGTTTGCCGCCGCGCGTGTGCGCGGTTTTCAGGGCAGCGACCTCACCGCCGACGATGCGTTGCTGGCCACGCCCAAGCACTTTGCCGCCTATGGCGCAGTGGCCGCAGGCATGGAATACAACACCGTCGATATCGCGCCGCAGACCCTGCGCGATGTGCATCTGCCGCCATTCAAGGCGGCCTTCGATGCCGGCGCATTGACCGTGATGTCGTCCTTCAACGACATCAATGGCGTTCCGGCCAGCGCCAACCACGAGTTGCTGACCGAGATCCTGCGCGGCGAATGGCAGTTCCCCGGCGTGGTGATTTCCGACTACACCGCCGACATGGAACTGATCGCGCACGGCTACGCCGCCGATGAGCGCGATGCCACCAAGAAGGCATTCCTGGCCGGGCTGGACCTGAGCATGCAGAGCGGGTTCTATGCCGCGCATCTGCCGTCGCTGGTGGACAGCGGCGAGGTGCCGATGGCCACCCTGGATGCCAGCGTGCGCCGCATCCTGCAGCTCAAGGAGGCGATTGGTCTGTTCGACAATCCGTACCGCTCGCTGGACCCGGCACGCGAAGCCGACACCGCGCATCTGCCGGCCCACGACGCACTGTCGCGCGATGCGGCGCGCCGCTCGATCGTGTTGTTGAAAAACCAAGGCGATGTGCTGCCGCTGAAGAAGAGCGGCCAGCGCATCGCGCTGATCGGCCCGTTCGTGCAGGACCGCGAAAACATCGAGGGCTGCTGGACCCTGTTCGGCGACAAGGAACGCTACGTGACCCTGGAGCAGGGCGTGCGTGCAGTGGTCGGCACCGAAGATCTGAGCGTGGTGGCGGGCTGCGGCCTGGAAGAAGCACTGCCGGGTGGCATTTCCGCCGCGATCGATGCTGCACAGGCCGCCGACGTGGTGGTGCTGGCCCTGGGCGAGCCGCAGCGTTTCAGCGGCGAGGCGCAGTCGCGGACCGAGATCACCCTGCCGCCCGCGCAGCAGGCGTTGGCAGAAGCGGTGGCCGCGACCGGTACGCCGGTGGTGGTGTTGCTGCGCAACGGCCGCGCGCTGGCGCTGAGCGGTGCCGTGCGCGACGCCGATGCAATTGCCGTGACCTGGTATCTGGGTACCCAGACCGGCACCGCCGTGGCTGATGTCTTGTTCGGCGACTACAACCCGTCGGCGCGGCTGCCGATCAGCTTTCCGCAGGTGACCGGCCAGCAGCCGTACTTCTACAACCATCTGCGCACCGGCCGCCCGGAGTTGCCGACGTTGTCCGAGTACAAGGCGCGTTGGCGCGAGATGCCCAATGAGCCCTTGTATCCGTTCGGGCATGGCGTGAGCTACACCACCTTTGCCTACGCGCAGCCGCAGCTGAGCGCCGTGAAACTGGGCTGGGACGACACGCTGACCATCACCACCCGGGTGACCAACACCGGTGCGGTGGCAGGCGAGGAAGTGGTGCAGCTGTACGTGCACGATCGCGTGGCCAGCCGGGTGCGGCCAGTGCGCGAGCTCAAGGGCTTCCGCAAGGTATTGCTGCAGCCGGGTGAGAGCGTGGACGTGGCATTTACGCTGACGCGCGATGCGCTGGCATTTACCAATCACAAGGGCGTGTTCGGCGCAGAGCCGGGTCAGTTCGATGTGTGGGTTTGTGCATCGGCTATCAGCGGCGACGCGGTCACGTTCGAGCTGCTGGACGCCTGAGGCGCGTCAACTGACGCAGGTGTACGCGCCTGCATCGGCATCACCAGCGCTCATCGAGCGCTGGTGATGCTGCAAGGCACTCCTGGATGCGCGCGGTGCACGTCGCACGGCCGCACCCCACCACGCTTACGCGTCGTTTTCGACTGCTGCCTTGCTCTTGGGGGTCAACTTGAGCAGGCGCCCGGTACTGCCGCTGGCTTCGTCCTCCAGCAACCACAGGGCACCGTCCGGTCCCTGTTCCACTTCGCGGATGCGTGCGCCCATGTCGTAGCGGGCAACCTCGCGTGGCTGGTCGCCCAACGAGACCTGCACCAGCGCCATCGATGACAAGCCACCGATGAAGCCATTGCCGCGCCACGCGGGGAATTGCTTGCCGCTGTAGATCACAAAGCCGGCCGGCGAGATCACCGGTGTCCAGCTGATCTTGGGCGCGGCAAATTCCGGGCGGGTGTTGTGGTCGGGGATCGGCGTGCCGTCGTAATGGTCGCCATTGGAAACGATCGGATAGCCATAGTTGGCACCGCGCTGGATCAGGTTGAGCTCATCGCCGCCGGCCGGGCCCATCTCGTGTTCCCACAGGCGGCCCTTGCTGTCGAAGGCAATGCCCAGGATATTGCGGTGACCCAGCGACCAGACCTGCGCAGCCACACCGCCCTGCGCGGCGAACGGATTGTCGGCCGGCACGCTGCCGTCGTCGTTGAGGCGGATCAGCTTGCCGAGATTGGCCTTCATGTCCTGCGCAGGATCGAACTTCTGCCGCTCGCTGGAGGTGATCCACAGCTTTCCGTTCGAGTCGAACGCAAGCCGATGACCGAAGTGACCGTTGCCGGAAACCTTGGGCTCCTGTCGCCAGATCACCTTCAGGCCGGACAAGGTGCCGCCACCAGTGGCATCCAGCGTGAGCTTGGCACGCGCAACCGCCGCTCCGCGCGTGTCGCCCTGGCCCGGTTCGGCATAACTCACATAGACCAGGCCGTTTTTAGCAAAGCGCGGGTGCGCGAGCACATCGCCAAATCCGCCCTGACCGCCATAGGCAACCGCAGGCACGCCGGTGACCGCGCTCTTGCGCTTGGTCTTTGGATCGAACCGCATCAACGCGCCGCGTTTTTCACTGACCAGCAGCGTGCCATCGGGCAGGAAGGTCATCGCCCAGGGCTCGTCGAAGTCGGCAACGGTGGCGGCCTGGAATGGCCATTGCGCCTTGGGAATGGATGCTGCCGGTGCGGCGGCAGGCGCAGCCAGCGCGGCGCCGGAGGTCAACAGGGTGGCCGAGCAGGCCAAGGCAAGCAGACGACGGATAGACATGAGGTCCTCCAGGGGATGGGACGGTCACGCTGCAGCCCTCCCGCAACGTGTTCCGCGTCGGGTTTTCATTACCTTACACGACGCTGCGCACCACACCCTTGTCGCAGATCACTCTCTGCAGGGCAGGCACGTCGCATATCGTTGTTCACGAACGGATAGTTCATGAAGCGGTTCTGACGGCGGTACAAACCTGTATGCGTCGTCACCATCCGGCTGGTCGCGTTGCGCGATCACGCTGCCGACCCGGTCCGCATGGGAATGCTTAGCGTTGCATGGCCAAAAACCCATGGCCTTGTCCAATGCTGGTTCGGCCTATGTGCTCCTGTATTGCAGCAGTAACGAGTGCTCGTGTGACGCAATCCCAACACTCCCGCTGCGTCCTGCGATTGCTGGTTCACTGAGCATCTCGCGGGTGCCGCTGCGATATGCGCTCAATGCGATCTTGCTGCCTAGCAGAAAAGGATTTGCTGCACTGCATATGTGCCGAGTCCGTTCGCGTCAGTGACAGTGCATAACGACATATGCAATGCGATGCAATCGAAGTCGGCGGCGCCACGTGCAACTCACCTGTGGCGCCCCCGACACTGAGGTGCTCTTACACGCCAAAAAACAACGCCACCTCGACGGTGGCGGTGTTCGTCTACGGTTTTGACTTGTCGCCGGTGACGAAGTCGGCTGCGTTTTCCCAGGCACGCTTGACCGCGTGACGGGCCTTGCTCCAACTCAGGCCTTCGGTGCCGCGCTTGGCTTCCCAATCACGGTGCAGTTCGGCTTCCACCTGATCATAGGCGCGGGCATTTTCGCGAATTCGCGCTTCGTGCCCGGCCAAATAGGCGCCCTCATAATCTTCGTAACGGTCGCCTTCGGTGTAATACGGTTCTTCGGTGAAGCGCTCGCGCCAATAGTTGGATACGTTCTGGCTGCGGTCTTCGTCCGGTGCGCGGCCCGGAATCTGATACGGCACGTTCATGCTCGTCTCCATCAATGCGAATGTGCAGTCAACTTAGGCAGCGAGGTGTTAACAGCGCGGCACGCCAGGTGACGACGGGATCAAGGCAGCGATGCCCTGCAGGCGACAGCCGCCACCTTGTTGCCAGCCCAGCTCCGGCATCGGCGTCAGACCGCAG
Source organism: Xanthomonas sp. WHRI 6106 (assembly GCF_040202405.1). Taxonomy (NCBI): domain Bacteria; kingdom Pseudomonadati; phylum Pseudomonadota; class Gammaproteobacteria; order Lysobacterales; family Lysobacteraceae; genus Xanthomonas; species Xanthomonas sp. WHRI 6106. The sequence continues at coordinate 26,207 of NZ_JBEGFC010000003.1, forward strand.
CAGACGCCGCTTCATACGGCAGGGGAGTTGCTCCGGCGGTCAGCAGCGCTGGCTCGGACGCGTGGAGGGTCTGCTCGTCGGCGTCGATGACCACCAACACACGGCCGGATTCGATTTCATCTTCGAATTGGCGCCGTACCGGGTCGGGCACGGTGGCACCGACCAGCGCCGACGACCAGCTGCCCACCAGTGCGCCCGCCAATGCCATGACCCCTACGCCGGCCAGGGTCAAACCGATCGGCGGCACGGCGACCGCCACCAGCCCCGCCACCAGACCGGCAGCACCACCGGTTGCAGCGCCACGTGCCGCAGCCGGAACGAAATCGGTCTTGGCGTCCTTGCGCTCGTCCGGGACATCATGCAGTTCGATATCGGCACGCGCGATCAGCGACAGCGCGTCGTTATCGATGCCGGCACTGCGCGCTGACTGCAGCACGCGCTGCGCGCTTTCAAGATCGGGTGTGCTGTAGACGCGGCGCAGTTTCATCGCAAGCTCCCAGGCAGGTGAGAGCCGCAGCGTTGGGCGTGCGCGGTTAGGCGTGCGTGAGCGTGGCGCGAGTGTATTGCGAAGCTGTCAGGCAGGTGTGCGCGGGAACAGATAAAACGCCCCTCCCACCAGCACTGCCACACCGGCCGCAGCCAGATTCTGCCAGCTGGCGCTGGCCAGCAGCCCAAGCGAGAGCACCAGCGCGGCGACGGGAATGAGCGGGCCACCCGGCAAGCGCAAGGTGTCGGTGCGGTGCCGATAGCGACGCGCCAGCACGATGACGGCAGCGGCAGTGCCGATGTAGGCGAACAGGCGCGTGACCATCGACAACAGCGCCAGCTGCGTGAATGAGCCCGACAACGCCAGTGCCAGCGACAGCACGCCCTGGGTGAGCACGGCCGCCGCCGGGGTGTGGAAGCGCGGGTGCACACGGGCAAGAAATGCCGGCCCATACCCGTCCTGCGCAAGCGCAAACAGAAAGCGCGGGCCCAGCATCACCGTGTTGCTGGTGGTGCCCAGGATGGAAATGGTGGCGCCCACGGTAAGGATCAGCGCCAGTGCCTCGCCACCGAAGCCGCTGGCCGCATCGGCCAACGGCGTGGGCGAAGCGGCCAGGTTGGGCAGCGTACCTTGCGCCACCACCTGCACGGCGGCGTAGATCAAGGTGACCGTGACGATCATGGTGATCAGGGCGAACGGGACGTCGCGGCGCGGGTTGCGGTATTCGCCCGCTGCGGCGGGGATGTTCTCGAAGCCGGCATAGGCAAACAGCAGCAGCAATGCGGCCTCGCCGAGATTGCCCATGTCGCGCAGATCCGGCGCAGTGCCGGCAAACGCCCACGACCAGTCCACATAGAACAGGCCGATGGCCACGAACAGCAGCAACGGCACCAGCTTGCCGATCACCAGGGCGATCCCGGTGCGCGCGGCCGATTTGACGCCAATGACGTTGATCGCGGTCAGCACGCCCAGCGAGCCGACCACCACCAGCGTGCGCGCCCAGGTCTCGGTGGACGCGGTCGGCCAGAACCGCGCGACCGCATCAGCCAATCCATTGCTCAGTGCTGCCGCCGAACTGATGCGGGTCAGCCAGATCATCCAGCCGATCTGAAAGCCGACGAATGGGCCGAAGGCTTCACGTGTGTAGAGATAGCTGCCGCCGGGCGTATCGAAATAGCTCGCCGCCTGCGCGTAGCACAACACCAGCAGCGCGACCGCCAGGCCGGCCAGCATCACCGCCCACAGGCTCATCGGACCGAGCAGCGCGGCCGTGGCCGCGGGCAACAGATAGATGCCACTGCCGATGACGTCGTTGATCGACAAGCCGACGATCTGCCAACGGCTGACCACCCGTACCAGGCCGGTGGCATCGGGTGCGGGGGGCGGCGTGCTCATGGTGCGTCCTCGGCCAGCACGGGAAGCTGCCACTGCGCCTGCAGGCGTGTGTAGTCGGCGCGCGGCAACAACACGAACAGCGGGTGGTCTTCCGGTTTCAACCACGCCAGCAGACGCTGCATGTCGGCAGGCGCCATCGCAGTGCAGCCGGCGGTGAACTGGCCCGGCGTGCGCCACAGATGCGCAAAGATGCAGCTGCCGCGGCCGGGTACATTGCCGGGGTTGTGCGCAATGACGAAGCCCTCGCGGTAGCGCACATCGCCGGGTTGCCGCAGGTCCAGCCGCATCGGCTCGGTGGAACCGGCGACGGCGCGTTCGCCGACCTGCGCGGCATCGACGATGCGGTTGTACAGCGGCGAGTCGGGCACATCCATGCAGTAATGGGTGGCGCTCATCGCCTGATACGGCATGGCGCTGTCGATACGGGCCGCATCACCGAATGCCGGGCCGATGGCGAAAACGCCGGCCGGGCTGCGGCCATCGCCTTCGCGCTTCTGCGGGCCCTGCGGCTGGGCGGGGTGCAGGCCATCGCCCCAAGCGCTGCCGTGCCGGCCGAGCGCCACCGCGAATGCCGGCGCGGCCGGTGCCCATCCACCGTCCACTCGCGTAAAGGTCTGCAGGCGCGCCTGGGTGCTGTTCCAATCGGGAGTGGTCACCACGATCAGCGCACGTGCCTGCTGAAGCGCCTGCATCGGTTCATCGGCATGGGCGCTGCCGCACACTGTCAACGCCATCAACAGGGTGGATCGCAACAGGATGGCAAGACGCATGCAGGCTCCGGAGGCTGGGGGTGAGCTGAAACGAACGCGGTGCGTCCGTGCCGATCGCCATGTGGTGGCGCGAGGCAGAGACCGCGTAGGGCAGGTGCCGATGGTCGCTACTGTACCCAGCAATGCGGCCGCGTGGCGCACGCCCGTGCATCGTGCACGCATGGTTTGCGGCGACAGGCGGGCACGCCGCTGGCACGGCCCCACCTTGCCCTCTGCCCGCGCTGGTGGCTCATGGGCGTCGGTATCGGCATGACCGACCCTCGCCGAGGACGCGCTTAGTCCGGCAACAGCTCCAGCCCGCGGATGCGGCGGATGCCCAGCCCCGGCGAATCGTCGATGTGGATCTGCGCGTGGTCGAACCGGACGCCGCCATCAGTGGGGTCGAACTGGCCAAGTGCCGGCGCGTCCAGGTCGGCCAGGGTGATGCTGTGGGCCTTGGCCACGGCCAGATGCACGGCGGCGGCCACGCTGACACTGGATTCGATCATGCAGCCGATCATGCACGGCACGTCGTACACGGCCGCGATATCGGCGATGCGCATCGCGTTGGACAGGCCGCCGGTCTTCATCAGTTTGATGTTGACGATATCGGCGGCGCGGCGCTGGATCAGGTCGATCACCTGCGATGGCGAGAACACGCTTTCGTCGGCCATCACCGGGGTGTCGATGCGCGCGGTGACGAACGCGAGCCCGTCGACGTCGGCTGCCTTGACCGGCTGCTCGAGCAGCTCCAGCGCGATGCCGGCGTCTTCCAGCGTCCGCATGCTGCGCACTGCCTGCTTGGGCGTCCAACCCTGGTTGGCATCCAGGCGCAAGGTCGCGCGGCCATCGACGGCCGCATGGATCGCCTTGATACGTTCGACATCCGAGGCGCTGTCCTTGCCGACCTTGATCTTCAGCGCCCGGTAGCCACGTGCAAGCGCCTGCTGCGCCTGCGCGACCATGATGTCGATGGCATCGGCGCTGATGGTGAGGTCGGTGGTGATGTGTGGCGTGCCGCCACCCAGCAACTGGTAGAGCGGGGCGCCATAGGCCTGCGCCCACAGGTCGTACAGCGCGATCTCCACTGCAGCCTTGGCGCTGGTGTTGCGTTCCAGTGCGTGCTGCACCAGCCCGCACAGGCGATTCAAATCGGCCACGTCCTGGCCGATCAGGCGCGGGGCGATGCACTGCCGGATCGCGGCGACGATGCTGCCGTGCGTTTCGCCGGTGATCGCAGCAGTGGCCGGAGCGGAACCGTAGCCGATCTGGCCGCCATCGGTCTGCAGCAGCACCACCACGTCCTCGATTGCGTGCACGGTGCGCAGCGCGGTCTTGAACGGGGTGTGCAGCGGCACGCGCAGCATGCCGAGGGTGAAGCCGGTGATCTTCATGGGGAATCGATCGGTGCGATGCGCTGGATGCGGGTGATGTGGTCGATGAAGGCGGTGCCGTCGGTGGCCAGCAGGGGCAGCAGCGGCGTCACCGACACGCCATTCAGGCGCGCGCGCTGCACGCTGCCGTCGGCTGCGCGGTAGCTGGCACCGGCGACATCGTGAATCACCCAGGGCGCACCGTCTGCGTGCCCGATCACCATCATCACGTGGCCGGGAATATAGATCAGGTCGCCGATACGCAACTGCGCCAGCTGTTGCAGCCGCTGTTCCAGCGGTGCGTCGGCGGTGAACGCGACGCCGCGCAGGGCGCGGCTGCGTGCCTGGTCGCCGGTGTTGCGCGGCAGCGCAATGCCCACGCTGCGATAGACATCCAGCACGAACCCGCTGCAATCGCGCGCGTGGTAATCGTTGCCCCAGCCATAACGCTCGCCAAGGAATTTGAACGCCTGGCGCAGCAATGCCTCATCGGTGGCCGGCAATGGACCCATGCGCACGTCGGCACCGCGCGGCACCAGCGCAGGGACCAACTGCAAGCGGCCATCGCTGCCACGCAGCGGCAGCTGCACGACATAGGCGGCCAGCGGTAGCTGCCCGTTGACCGGCTGCTGCGGTGGCCAGGTGCGCTGCAAGGGCAGGCTGGTGCCCATGTCCAGCGACAGGGCAGAGACGGCCGGCAGCTCCGGCGTGTAGGCCGTCTGTACGCGTGCGCCGGTCACCATCAGGCGTGGGCGGCGCTGCGCGTACTGCAACACGTCCGCGCGCGGGCCTTCGGCAATCTGGTCGCTGGCGACCCATGCGGCGTAGTTGGCCGCAAGCACGAACGCCCATGCGCCATCGGCACTGCCGTGCAGGACCGCGACCGGCGTGCCGGGGTAGAGCGCCGATTCCTGGAAGCGGTCGATGTCATGCTCGTCGGGGCCGCTGAACACGCGCAGCGTGCTGGGGAAGGTCCGTAACGCGGCGCGCTTCACCACCAGCGCAAAGCGTGGCGTGACCTGGGCCGGGAGCGTGTCCAGTGCGAGCAGGCGGCGCAGCTCCGTCAACTGCGCTGGCTGGATCAGCTGCCCGTCTGCAGCGTAAAGCGTGCGTGTCGGTGGCGCCGACAGTTCCTCGATCTGCGCGCGCACCGTCGCGCCGGTCAGCAGCGCGGGCAGCTGCGCCAGATCGCGCATGGAGGCATCGTCGCGCAGCAAGCGTGTGGTGAACGCGTCGATCTGTGCGGCGTTCAGATGCGGCCGCTGCGCGTCGGGGCTGCGCCGGATCCAGTGGTCGGGCGTCAGCTGCGCATCGCTGACCGCAAACGGTGCAGCCGGCGCCTGCACGCTGGCACGCGTGGTCGCTGCGCCGCAGGGCAGGGCAAGGGCGATCGACAGCAACGTCAGCAGGCAGCGCGGCAGGAACATGAAGAGCTCGGGATCAGGGCAGGCGTGGGCGAACTGCAAGGCACGTGACGCAAGCGGCAGCACGGCCGCATTGTGCGGTGGCGACCATGGCGCAGTGTACGCGGGGTGCCTGGCGCTGCGAACGCAGCGCAGGCGGATGCGGGCGCCGACCCCGCTGGCCGATATCCCGACGCAGTGCACGGCCACGCCATCAACGGCGATGCGGGTGCGGCGCAATCGGCGCGTTGCAGCGTCGCCTCGCGCAGGCCGCGCGTTGCCGGCCACAGCGGCGACACTGGGCAGATAATGGCCGCGCCGGACCTAGCGCGGCCAACAGCGACGGCGCGGGCCGCGCGATCCTCCAGGAGACAACGATGCTGTCCAGCTTCCCTCTACGCCCGTCCGCCTGGCTGCGCGCAGCCCTCTGCGCGGTGGCGTTGTCGCTGGGTGCCTGCGCCCATGCGCCGCAGCGCAACGCCCTGGCCGAGTGGGTGCCGTCGCCGAACTTCGATGCCCGGCGCCCGATCCTGATCGTGCTGCACTTCACCGACCAGCACTCGGTCCGGCAAAGTCTGGGCACGCTGCGTGGGCGCAACAGCGGGGGGCGCGTGAGCGCGCATTACCTGATCGGCGAGGACGGTCGTCGCTACCAGCTGGTCAGCGACGAGCAGCGCGCCTGGCATGGCGGCGCCGGCCGCTGGGGCACCATCACCGATATCAACTCGGCCTCGATCGGCATCGAGCTGGACAACGACGGCAGCGAACCGTTCGCACCGGCGCAGATCGACAGCCTGCTCGTCCTGCTGGAAGACCTGTGCACGCGCCTGCGGATTCCACGCACGCAGATCGTCGGCCATGAAGACGTGGCTCCGACACGCAAGAACGACCCCGGCCCGCGCTTTCCCTGGAAGCGCCTGGCCGACGCCGGTTTTGGCCGCTGGCCGGCTGCCGATGCGCCGCCCGCACCGGAAGGCTTCGATCCCTGGCAGGCGCTTGCCCTGCTCGGCTACGGCCTCGACGACCCTACCGCCACCCTGCAGGCCTTCCACCATCACTATCGCGGCAACAGCGCCAGCACGCTGGATGCCGAGGATCTGCGGATCCTGCATGCGTTGACCGGGCCACTGCAGCCCTCGACGCCACCCGGTAATGTGGCGTCAGGCGAGGGCGAAAGCCCGTAGCGCCACGACGGCAAGAGTGTCTGGCCCGATAGAGGAGCAGCCATGCATCACATTCACCAGAACCGGCGTGCAGCTGAGCTGCCGCGCTCCAGTGCCCGCGCCGCCGTGGTGCTTCTGGCCATGCTGCTGTCGGGCGTGGGCGCGGCACAGCCGCATGTCTCACCCGCAACGACCGCTGCACAAGCGGGGCTGATCGATGTGCAGCGCCTTGCACCCAACCTCGCAGTGGACCTGCGCTACGCGGGCAGCAACAACTTTACCGGGCGCGTGGTGCCTGGATATCTTGCGCCGCGGTGCTATCTGCTGCGTCCCGCTGCCGAAGCGCTCGCGCGGGTGGCGCAGCGGCTTCAAGCCGATGGCTACCGCTTGCAGGTGTTCGACTGCTACCGGCCGGTGCGGGCCGTGCAGGCGTTCGTGGCCTGGGCGGCGGACCCGGGCGATCAATCGACCAAGGCCCAGTATTACCCGCGCGTGGACAAGCGCGCGCTGTTGGGCGACTACATCGCCGAAACGTCCGGGCATAGCCGCGGCGCGACGCTGGATCTTGGGCTGCTGGACTGCCGGCACGGCGCCTGTGCGGCGGTGGACATGGGCACCGCGTTCGATTTTTTCGATACCCGGGCACACACCGATGCACCCGAGATCACCGACGCGCAGCGTGCCCAGCGCAGGCGCCTGCTGCGCGCCATGGCGGCCGAGGGATTCGCCAATTATCCGATGGAGTGGTGGCACTTCACCTTCCGGCCGAAGCCCACGCCGGACACCGCCTACGATGTGCCGGTGGAGTGATCGCGGCGGCCTTGCCTGCCCGCATTGAAAGGTGCGTGCGCCCGATGCCTGCACCTGCCCGAACGCTCGTACACTTGCGCTCCCGTGTCGTGATTGCCGATCTGGCGCATCCGATCCGGTCTGCCCGCTGCCGAGGAACCCCCATGTCCGATCCGGAACGCTTTGTGGATGTCGCCTGCCCGTACTGCGGGGAGTGGATCACGCTGACACTGGATCTGAGCGGCGGTGATCAGCAGTACATCGAGGATTGCCAGGTGTGCTGCAAGCCGATCTCGGTCAACGTAGGCTGGGATGAAGAGGGCGAGGCGCAGGTGACTGCGCGCGGGCAGGACGACTAGGGCGCGCCTCACGGTCTCCAGTTGATTGCACGCACATGGTGCAGCGCTCGTTCCCCGGCGTGAGCGTTGGCCGTGCGGCGGTGGGCGCGACCAGGGCGGCTGGCCTATTCGCGCCTTCGTGTGTCGATCTGGATTGCAGCCGGATCCATGGCCGTAGCGGCTAGACTGGCACGCCAGCTGCCCGGATCAACACGATGAATCTGCCCCTGCACTTCGGCCTGCTCGGTTCGCTGGAGGCCGGCCTGATTGCGCTGGTGCTCGGTGTCCTGATCTTCGCCGTCATCGAACATGTCGGGCGGCGTCTGCACTTCACCCATGGCCACACCCTGGGGATTGCCTGTCTGTTGGCGGTGGCGATCGGCGCCGGTTACGACATCTGGCACCTGGTGTACACCAGCATCGTGCGACTGGAATCGCCGTTGTATGCACGTCTGGCACTGGCCAGGATCCATGACCCCAACGAACTGGGCTCGCGCGTCATCCTCGAGATTGCCGGCGCACTTGCAGGGGTGGTGGTAGGTTGGAAACTGTTCAGTTCCGGAAGCTGGGACGATGAGGCGCCCGGCGCGTAGCCATCGCCGAAAAAAAGCGGCGTGGTTCGCATAAATTTCCATGTTGAATGCTCTGCTTCTGTTTGACTCACCCATGCCTAACACCCGGCTAGCGGCAACGTTGCCGGTTGTGGTTAAGAGGACGTTTTGCAGGAAATTGCGCCGGGTTGGGCGTTCATTTGCGATCGGTACGGTAGTGCCATGTGCGGTGACACCGTGCATTCCAACGCCCAAGGAGACCACCCAAATGAAGAATCGCAACCGCACCTCGCTGCTCGCTGCCACCGCCGCTCTTGCCGCCGCCCTGGCGCTGCCGGCCATGGCGCAGAGCACCTCGCAGGACGCCGCAGCGCCAACGGGCAGTCCTGCTTCCTCGGCACAGTCGGGAAGTTCTGCGACCTCTGCCCAGGGCGGTGCCAGCTCCGGCGGCGGGCAGACCTGGGCCAGCGTGGATACCGACAGCGACGGCGCCATCAGCAAGCAGGAAGCGCAGGTCAACGCCGGGCTGGTCCAGATTTTCGACCAGGCCGACGGCGACACCGACGGCAAGCTGACCCCGGACGAATACAAGGCGTTTGTCGCCAAGCAGCAGAGCGGCGGCGCGACGGGGTCGCAAGGTAACTGATCGAGTGTTTTGAAAGCCGTCGCCGTCCGTAGTGCTCCGGACACGGACCTGCGGAGGGCTTGGCACCGCCACAGTGCGCGTCTGCATGCCAGGCACGCGTGACTGATCAGGATGGACACACGGGAGCGGCCTGCCAGGGCCGCTCCCGTTTTCTTTACGTGGCGCGCGTTACGGTGACGCCATTCGCTTCTGGTCCTGTCTTCATGCTGCAAACGCGCCTCAGCTTGCTCGCCGTCCTGTGCAGTCCACTGCTCGCGTCTGCCGCGCCACCGGAGTTGCCGCCCGCCACCCAGCAGACGGCAGCACCGTTCACCGGCGGCACCAACGCTGCGGGCATGGCGCCCTTGCCCATCGAGCCGCCGCCACCTGCCACCACCCCGTTGTTGCCCGCCGACCCGTCCGGGCCGTCCCGCGGCAAGGGGGGCGCTGCGCCGTCGGGGGCGCCCACCGCCGGCACGTTGGCGCCGCGCAGCTTCGACAGCCTGGACAGCGATGCCGACGGCTCGCTGACGCCGGCCGAAGCCGGCGCCGACCCGATCCTGCGCGAGAACTTTGCCGGCTTCGACAGCAACGGCGACGGGCGCCTGTCGCGTGACGAATTTGCCAGCTATCAGCCCGGCCCCGGCGACGCGGCAGGCGACTGACTGCAGCTGCGCTTCAGCGCGCTGCTAGACTTGCGCAATGACTTCTCTTGCACAGCGCGACGGCCAGGCGATCCAACTGGTCGGCTTCGACGGCGACGATACCCTCTGGAAAAGCGAGGACTACTACCGCACCGCAGAAGCGGATTTCGAAGCGATCCTGGCCCGCTATCTCGACCTGGGCGACAGTCGCATGCAGCAGCATCTGCTGGCGGTGGAACGGCGCAACCTCAAGGTGTTCGGCTACGGTGCCAAGGGCATGACGCTGTCGATGATCGAAACCGCCATCGAACTCACCGACGCGCGCATCGATGCGCGCGACATCCAGCGCATCGTGGAGATCGGCCGCGCCACCTTGCAGCACCCGGTGGAGGTGATTGCCGGTGTGCGCGAGGCGGTTGGCGCCATTGCCGCCCACTGTGCGGTGGTGTTGATCACCAAGGGCGACCTGTTTCACCAGGAGCAGAAGATCGAGCAGTCCGGTCTGGCCGACCTGTTTCCGCGGGTCGAGGTGGTGTCCGAAAAGGACCCCAAGACCTACGCACGCGTGCTGGGCGAATTCGACCTGCCGGCACAGCGCTTCGTGATGATCGGCAACTCGTTGCGCTCGGATGTGGAGCCGGTGCTGGCGATCGGTGGCTGGGGGATTTACACACCGTACGCGGTGACCTGGGCGCATGAGCAGGAGCACGGTGTCGCTGCAGACGAGCCGCGCATGCGCGAGGTGCCCGATGCGTCGGGCTGGCCGGCGGCGGTGCAGGCGCTGGATGCGGTGGCGCGGCAGCAGCTGCCACGCTGAGGGCTGCGGCGGCTGCGTCAGGCGGCCGAGGCAGGGCCGGCATGTCCACGCCTGTGGTCTTCATCGGCTACCTGCGCGCCGGCCTGGCAAGGTGCAACGTCGGCGGACCGGCCGCGCAAGACTGGCGCCTGGCCGGCGGCTCTGGCGCGAAGTGCCCATTGCTGATGTAGTGACGATGCGGGCGCCCGACGGCGCCTGGTAACAGGACGTTCCGGCCAGCACGCATGGCCGACCTTGGAGGGAATGCCCATGAACATGTTGTCCGTGATCCGTCGTGCAGGGCTGGCCGTCGCGCTGGGTGCGCTGATGGGCGTCGCGCCGCTGGCGGCTGCCGAACTGGAAGAAGAAGTCATCAACCCCAGCGAGGTGATCTTTCGCAATGGCCAGCCGTATTACGACGATGCAGGCCAGCATGTCCGCCTGCACACGCGGCAGGTGGGCGATGACGTGGTGTATTTCCGCACGGTGCGCTTCGATCGCGAACAAGGCTATGTGGATGCGCAGGGGCAGAGCATCGCCACCCTGCAGTCGCGACCAAGGGCAAGTGACCGCGGCACTGCGTTCGTGGGCGACCTCGACGGGGGGTATGTCGGTGCCTACAGCGGCTACGGGTACGGCTCCGCACTGCGACTGGGCGCGTCGCGCAACCGCCCCTACGGCCAGATCTATTACGGCAACGGCCTGTATGGCCCGGATCCGTACAGCAGCCCGCATAACCGCGATGCACGCCAGCGTTATCTCGGGCCCGGCTATGTGGGCGCCTGCGATCTGAACGGCTGCCGCGAGGTGCACTACCTGGGCATCTACGACCTGCGCTGACCTGCTCTGCATGCCTGACACCGGCACGGGCATGCGGCATCATCGCGACATGTCTGCCTTGCGCTACTTGCTGTTGCGATCGCTGCCTTTGCTGGCCGCGTTGCTGGTTCCGTCGCTGGCGCTTGCCCAGGCTGCCGCTGCGCCGGTAGCCGGCGGCGCGCAGGACGCGGCAGTGCCTGCGGTGATGCCGGGGACCGGCGATGCGTGGGTGGACCAGCATCTGGCCGACATGGGCAGCTACGCGCAACGCTACCCGGACAGCTTCATCGACGAGGTGGCGCGTTACACCGGCACGCCGCGCGGTTACGTGCAGGCGCTGCTGCAGGTGCATGGCTGGCACGCGGGGGACATCTACTTCGCCTGCGTGTGGGCGCAGACGGTGCAGCTGTCGTGTCGCGACAGCGTGCGGGCCTATAGCCGCGATCATCACGATGGGTGGCAAGGCGTGATCACGCGGCTGGCGGTGGCGCCGGACAATGCCCACATGCGCGCGTTGCGGCACGCCATCGTTGCCAGCTACGACCGATGGGCGCGGCCGATCACCCTGGACGCACTGTTGCGTCGCCAGCTCGGCGACCATGCGCAGCGGCTGGAGGCCGCACGTCAGGCCAGCGAAGCGGCCGAGGCGGCGGCGCAGGCCGGGTTGTAACGCCGGCGGCGCGCGCACACGTCTTGCAAGGCTGTCTGCACTGCCAACGCGCGTACGCGATGCTGCCGTGCAGCTGGTCGCCGCAGGGCACGGTCGGCGAGAATGCGACCAACGCCGGCGTTGGCCGGCCTCTGCCAAGACCAGCCCATGCGCGATACCGTGTTTGTCTCTCCCGATCACATCCGCAGCCTGTTCGCCCAGGCAATGTCGGACATGTATCGCGCCGAGGTGCCGTTGTACGGCGACCTGATGACGCTGGTGGCGCAGGTCAACGCGCAGACGTTGCAGGCCGATCCTGCGCTGGCGACGCGGCTGCAGCGCAACGACGAGCGGGCACGGCTGGATCTGGAGCGGCATGGCGCCATCCGGGTCGGCACGGCCGCAGAACTGGCCACCTTGCGTCGGCTGTTTGCGGTGATGGGCATGCACCCGGTGGGGTATTACGACCTGTCAGTGGCCGGCGTGCCGGTGCATTCCACCGCGTTCCGTCCGATCGACGATGCGGCGCTGTCGGCCAACCCGTTCCGCGTGTTCACCTCGCTGCTGCGCCTGGAGTTGATCGAGGATGCCGCGCTGCGCGCGCAGGCCGCGCAGATCCTGCAGCAACGGCAGATCTTTACTGCAGGTGCGCTGGAGCTGATCGACCACTGCGAACAGGCGGGCGGCCTGGACGCGGCACAGGCGCAGCAGTTCGTCGCCGAAGCGCTGGAGACCTTCCGCTGGCATGGCGATGCCACGGTGTCGCTGCCGACCTATCGCGCGCTGAGCGAGGCGCACAAGTTGATTGCCGATGTGGTGAGCTTCCACGGCCCGCACATCAACCATCTGACTCCGCGTACGCTGGATATCGATGCGGCGCAGGCGCAGATGCAGCGCGCCGGCATCGATGCGAAGGCGGTGATCGAAGGCCCGCCGCGTCGACGCGTGCCGATCCTGCTGCGCCAGACCAGTTTCAAGGCACTGGAAGAGCCGGTGCGGTTTGTCGGCGATGGCGGGCAGCCCGAACACGGCACGCATACCGCGCGCTTTGGCGAGATCGAGCAACGCGGGCTTGCGCTGACGCCCAAGGGACGCGCGCTGTACGACGCGTTGCTGGCGCAGGCGCGCGATGCCGACGGTGCCGGCAGCACGGGCAGCGATTACGCCACCCGCCTGCAGACCGCATTTGTGGCCTTTCCCGATGACGAGGCGCTGCTGCGCCAGGAAGGGCTGGGCTATTTCCGCTACACGCTGACCGAGGCAGGGCGTGCCGATCCGGCGCAGGTGGCCGCGATGCCGGCAGAAACTGCGATCGCGCTGGGGCTGGTGAGTGCCGACCCGATCATCTACGAAGACTTCCTGCCGGTCAGCGCGGCCGGCATCTTCCAGTCCAACCTGGGTGGGGCCGAGCAGCGCGCCTATGCCGCGCATTCGAGCAAGCGCAGCTTCGAACAGGCCCTGGGCGCCCAGGTGCACGACGAGTTCGCGTTGTACGCGCAGCTGGAGCGCGCCTCGCTGCAGGCCTTGGTGGCCTGAACCCGCGTACGTCGTCGCGTGGCGCGGCGGCTCCTGGTGTGCTGCGCCGCTTCAGTGCGCCGACGACGCGGCCGGGCGCCGTGCTGCCGCGCGCTCTGCCCGGCGTGCACGCGCACGTGCGCGTCGCGCCTTCCAGCGTTCGCTCAGGCACGAGAAGATCACGTACAACGCCGGCGTGCTGAGCAGGGTCAGGCCTTGCGAGAACACCAGCCCGCCGATCATCGCGATGCCGAGCGGCCGGCGCAGCTCCGAGCCTTCGCCCAGGCCCACTGCCAGCGGCACCGCGGCCAGGATCGCCACCATGGTGGTCATCATGATGGGGCGGAAGCGCACGATCGAGGCTTCGCGTGCGGCCGCGCGTGCATCCATGCCGTGCACGCGCTGCGCCACCAGCGCAAAGTCGATCATCATGATGGCGTTCTTCTTGACGATGCCGATCAGCAGCACCAATGCGATCATCGAGATCACCGACAGCTCGGTGTTGCTCAGGAACAACGCCAGCAGCGCACCGACGCCGGCGGCCGGCAACGTGGATAGGATGGTCACCGGGTGGATCAGGCTCTCGTAGAGCATGCCCAGCACGATGTAGACGGTGAGCACCGCGGCCAGCAGCAACACGCCCATCGAATTGGGGCTCAGCTGCACATTGAATCCGCCGCCGTCGCTGATGCGGATGCCGTCCGGCAGGCGCAGGCCTTCCACAGTGTTCTTGATGATCAGGTCCGCTTCGCCGGTGCTCACGCCCGGTGCGAGGTTGTAGCTTAGGTCCATCGTGGTGTACTGGTTGTCGTGCGTGATCTGTGGCGGCGCCAGCCCGGGCAGCTGGGTGGCGACCGCAGTGATCGGCACCATCTGGCCGGCACGGTTGGGCACGAAGACCTGATCCAGCGCCTTGGGTGTGGCGGTCTGCGAGGGCAGTGCATTGACCACCACGCTGTACTGGTTGAGATCGGAATAGATGGTGGAAATGGAGCGCTGGCCGAACGCGCCGTACAGCGCGCCGTCGATGGCGCCCACCGAGATGCCCAGGCGTGCTGCCCTGGCGCGGTCGATCACGATGTTCTGGCGCAGGCCCGAGGTGTCCACGTCTGTGCCCACATCGCGCAGACGCGGGTTCTTCTTCAGCGCGGCCTGCACCTTGGGCAGCCATTCCTGCAGCTGCGCCAGGTCGTTGCCCTGCAGCGACACCTTGTACTGCGCGCCCTGGCTGGTGCCACCGCCACCGTCGCTGGGCAGGTCCTGGATCGCGCGCAGGCGCAGGTCCAGGTCCGGGTAACGGTCGGCCTTGGCGCTCAGGCGCGCGACCACCTGTGCGGTGGTATCGCGGCGGCCCTCGTCGCGCTTTTTCAGCTCGATATTGAACGATGCGCTGGAGCCCTGACGGCCGGAGCCCAGGCGCGCGCCGACGGTCTTCACGGCCGGGTCGGCCATCAGCATGTCGGTGATGCGGCGCTGGCGGCTGACCATGTCGGCAAACGACACCGTAGCGCTGGAATTGGCGCGCCCCCAGATCAAGCCGGTGTCCTGCGGCGGGAACGACCCCTTCTTGACCGCGCCACCCAGGAAGATGGTGGCGGCGATCAGCAGCAGCGGCGTCAGCGACAGCAGCAAGGCGTGCCGCAGCGAGAAATCCAGTGCCACCGTGTACACCGCGAGCATGCGCGCGTGCATGCGGTCCAGCCACGCGCCGAAACGCCCGGGTTTTTCCGGCTCGGTATGCGCGGACAGGAAGCGGCTGCACAGCGCCGGCGTCAAGGTCAGCGACACCAGCATCGACACCACGATTGCCGCCACCAGGGTCACGGTGAACTCGCGGAAGAACGCGCCGATCATGCCGCTGGCAAACAGCATCGGGATGAACACCGCCACCAGCGAGGCGGTGATCGAGACGATGGTGAAACCGATCTCGCGCGCACCGGCCAGTGCCGCGTCCAGGCGCGGCATGCCTTCATCGAGATGACGCATGATGTTTTCGATCACCACGATCGCATCGTCGACCACGAACCCAATGGCGATCACCAGCGCCAGCAGGCTGAGGTTGTTCAAGGTGAAGCCAAGGACGTACATCACCAGCGCCGAACCGGCCAGCGACAACGGCACGGTCACCGCGGCAATCAAGGTCGGCGCCAGCCGGCGCAGGAACAGCGCCATGGTCAGCACCACCATCGCCAGGCTGATCATCAGCGTGGCCTGCACCTCGTGCAACGACGCGCGAATGGTGGGCGTGCGGTCGAAGTAGGGCGTGAGCCGGGTTCCGGGTTGCAGGTAGTTGCGCAGCTCGGGAATCTGCGCTTTGACCTGGTCCACGGTTTCGACGATGTTGGCCCCGGCGCGGGTGAAGGCGTACATCACCACCGCCGGCTTGCCGTCGAACCAGGCTGCCTGATACGCATCCTGCTGGCCGTCGTAGACGGTGGCCACATCGCCCAGCCGCACGATGCGTCCGTTGGACTGGGTGGAGATCGCCAGCTGCGCAAAGTCGGCTGCCTTGGCCACCGCATCGTTGGCGATGATGGCCATGGTGGTGTTGCCATCGGACAGGAACCCGGTGGGCGAGGTCACGTTGGCCGCGCGCACCGCGTTGCGCAGGTCGTCCGGGGTCAGCCCCAGCGCGTTGAGCGCACGCAGGTCCACGTCCACGCGTACTGCAGGGGTGGAGGCGCCTGCGATGTCGACCGAACTGATGCCGGTAATCTGGCGCAGCCGTTGCGCCAGCAACGAGTCGGCCACGTTGTACAGCTCATCGGCCGATTGCGTGTCCGAGGTGAGCGCAATGGCGATGACCGGGTCGTCGTTCGGATTGGCCTTGGAGTACATCGGCGTGCCAAGCCCGGACGGCAGATCCGATTGCGCCGCATTGATGGCGGTCTGCACGTCCTGCGCTGCCGAATCGATGTTGCGATTGCTCTGGAACACCATGAACACCATGCTGCTGCTCTCCGAACTGGAGGAGCGCATGTGGTCGATGCCGGGCAACTGGCCCAGGTGGCGTTCCAGCGGCGCGGTGACGGTGGAGGCCATGGTGCTGGCATCGGCACCGGACTGCGTGGCGTGCACGAAGATCACCGGAATCTGGATGTTCGGCAACGCCGCCACGCCCAGCCGCAGGTAGCACATCAATCCGATCACGAACAAACCGATCGCCAGCAGCGAGGTGCCGATCGGGCGCTTGATGAAGGGCGCGGAGATGTTCATGGGTGTGGGGCCGGGAGTCGGGATTCGGGATTTGGGATTCGGTAAAGGCCGAAGCCAAAGCCAAATCCACGGCAGCTGCCACGCGTGCGTGGAGGAAAGCGATGCCGCGGGCAGGCGGACCGATCAGCGATGACGCCAGCGGACGTCATGCCGAGCGCTCCGGGGTGGATGCCGGGGTGAGGCCATCACGGTGTGCGGCACGGCGCGCGCGCCAGGCACGCATGCGCTCGCCGGCGCGTTCCATGTACAGATAGATCACCGGGGTGGTGTACAGCGTCACCAGCTGCGAGAGCAGCAGGCCACCCACAATCGCGATGCCGAGCGGGCGGCGCAGTTCCGAGCCGATGCCCGTGCCCAGCGCCAGCGGCAGCGCGCCCAGCATGGCAGCGGCGGTGGTCATCATGATCGGGCGGAAGCGCAGCAGGCAGGCGCGCCGGATCGCGTCGTGCGCGTTCGCCCCTTCGCGGCGTGCGTCGATGGCGAAGTCGATCATCATGATGGCGTTCTTCTTGACGATGCCGATCAGCAGCACGATGCCGACGATACCGTCCACCGACAGGCTCAGCCCGCACATCATCAGGGCCAGCAACGCACCGACGCCGGCCGGCGGCAGCGTGGAGATGATGGTGAGCGGGTGGATGTAGCTTTCGTACAGCACGCCCAGCACGATGTAGATCACCACGATCGACGCCAGCAGCAGCCACACGATGTCGGTCTGGCTGCCGGTGAATTCGGCCGCCTTGCCGACGAATTGCGCATGCACCTGGCTGGGGATCTCGAGAGTTTCGCGCGCCTTCTCGATTGCCGCCACCGCTTGCGACAGCGAATGCCCCGGCGCCAGGTTGAACGAGATGGTCACCGCCGGCAGCTGCTGCTGGTGGCTCACCACCAACGGCGTGTTGGTGACCTTGGCTTCGGCCAGCGCGGCCAGCGGAATGATGTTGCCGGCGCCGACCACGATGCCGGTGTTCTGCGCGCCCACGCCGGTGGCCGTGGACGAGTTGGACGAGGTCACCTGGCCGAAGCTGGTGGCATTGGTGCCGGTCAGCGCGCCGCTGCCATTGCTGGCCACCGCCAGCTGGTTCATCAACGCGGTGCTGCTGCGGAATTCCGGCGCCACTTCCAGCACCACCCGGTACTGATTGAGCTCGGTGAAGATGGTGGAGATCTGGCGCTGTCCGAACGCGTCGTACAAGGTATCGTCGATGGTCTGCATCGGCACGCCGAGCATGCTGGCCTTGTCGCGGTCGATGCTCAGTTCCAGTGCACGCCCCTGGTTGGCCAGGTTGTTGTCGACATCCGCCAGCTCGGGCAGCTTGCGCATCGCCTCGGTCATGCGCCCGGCCCAGGTGGCCAGTTCGGTACTGTCCACATCCGACATCGAATACTGGTATTCGGTGGCCGCCACGCGCGTGTCCAGGGTGACGTCCTGCACCGGCTTGAGGAACAGCGCCACGCCGGGGATGCCGGCCACCGCGTTCTGCAGGCGCGGCAGCACCTCATCCAGCCCATCGCGGTCGCCGCGTGTCTTCAGCACGATCGACAGCTGGCCCTGGTTGATGGTGGGATTCATGGTGCCGGCACCGATGAAAGCGGCCACGCCGGTCACCGCCGGGTCCTTGCGCAGCGCCGCGGCCACCGCCTGGGTGCGCTGCTCCATCTGCGGGAACGCGACGTTCTGGTCGGCCTGCACCACGCCGGTGATCAGGCCGGTGTCCTGCTCGGGCAGCAAGCCCTTGGGAATGGCCACATACAGCACCACGGTCAGTGCCACCGCGCCGATCGCCACCGCCAGGGTCAGCGGCTGATGCGCCAGCACCCAGTCCAGGCTGCGCTCGTAGGTGCCGACGGTGCGCGTCCACAGGTTGGTCTTGCCGGCGGCTGCGGCGCGCTCGTGCGCGTCTTCGCCTTCGGGCAGCGCATCGGGCTTGAGCAGGTAGGCGCACATCATCGGCGTCAGCGTCAGCGACACCAGCATCGAGATCACCACTGCAATCGACAGCACCCACGCAAATTCGTGGAATAGCCGGCCGGTGACACCGGGCATCAGCAGCAGCGGCAGGAACACCGCCACCAGCGACACGGTCAGCGACAGCACGGTAAAGCCGATCTGCTTGGCACCGATCTCCGCCGCTTCCGGCCCGCTCTTGCCCTGCTCGATGTAGCGCACGATGTTTTCGATCATCACAATCGCATCGTCGACCACGAAGCCGGTGGCCACCACCAGCGCCATTAGCGACAGGTTGTCCAGCGACATGCCCGCAAATGCCATCACCCCGAAGGTGCCGGCCAGCGACAACGGCACCGCCACCGACGGAATGATGGTGGCCCACAGCCGGCGCAGGAACACGAAAATCACCGCCACCACCAGCGCGATGGTCAGCACCAGGGTGAACTTCACCTCGTGCACCGAGGCGCGGATGGTTTCGGTGCGGTCGGAGAACACCTCCAGATGCACGTCGGCCGGCAGCACCGATTGCAACTGCGGCAGGATGCTGCGGATCTGCTCCACCGTCTGCACGATGTTGGCGCCGGGCTGGCGGCGGATTTCCAGCAGCACCGCCGGCTTGCCATCGGCCCAGGCGGCGAGTTGGTCGTTCTCCACCCCGTCGACCACCTTGGCCACATCGGCCAGCCGCACCGGGCGGCCGTTGGCGAAGCTGATGATGGTGTCGCGGTATTGCGCGGCATCCACCAGCTGGTCGTTGGTGCCGATGCTGTAGGACTGGGTCTTGCCGTTGAGCGAGCCCTTGGGCGCGCTGACGTTGGTCTGGGTCAGCGCGCTGCGCAGCGACTCCATGGTCAGGCCCATGTTCGACAGCTGCGCCGGATTGACCTGGATGCGTACCGCAGGGCGCACGTTGCCGGCGATCGACACCAGGCCCACGCCCGGCACCTGCGACAGGCGCTGGGCCAGGATCGCATCGGCGTAGCGGTTGACCTCGCGCAGCGGCAGCGAATCGGAGGTGAGCTTGAGCGTGAGGATCGCCGCATCGGCCGGATTGACCCGGTTGTAGACCGGCTGGTACGGCAGCGACGAGGGCAGCGTGGCCTGGCGGATCGCGGCCTGCACGTCCTGCGAGGCGATGTCGATGTCGCGGTCCATCGAGAACTGCAGGATGATCGTGGACAACCCCGCCGACGAGTCGGAGGTCATCATCTGCAGGCCGGAGATCTGCCCGAACTGGCGCTCCAGCGGGGTGGTCACCAGCGAGGCCATGGTGGTGGCGTTGGCGCCGGGGTACTGGGTGGTCACGACCAGGCTGGGCGCGTCGATTTCCGGCAACGCCGAGACCGGCAACTGCCGGTAGCCCAGGATGCCCAGCAGCAGGACGCCCGCCATCAACAACGAGGTGGCGATCGGGCGGCGGATGAAGATGGTCGAAAAGCCCACGGGGGGTGTCCTTGCTGAAGACGTCAATCGATGCCGGCGCACACGGCGCCGACGCGCACCGGCGACGGGGCAGGCCCGTCGCCAGCGGTCAGGCCGGCATCAACGCGGGCCGCCGCCGCGACGGCCACCGCCGCCGCCGCGCTCCTGCTTGTTCTGGGCGGCCTTGAGCTCGGCTTCGGTCGGCTCCGGCGGGGTTTCGCCCGGCTTGAGCGCACTGACCTTGCTGCCTGGCTTGAGCCGGAACTGGCCTTCGGTCACCACCCGCTCGCCGGGCTTGAGCCCCTTGGTGAGCTGCACATGGCTGTCGTCCACTTCCACGCCCTGCACCACGGTACGCATCTGTGCGGTGTTGTCGTTGCCGACCACGTAGACGTAATCGCCATCCGGGCCGCGCTGCACTGCCTGGGTCGGGACCACGGTGCCGCCGGAGATGGTGCGCAGCTGCAACCGCACGTTGACGAACTGGCCCGGCCATAGCGCGTTGTCGGTGTTGTCGAAGATCGCGCGCGCACCGAAGGTGCCGCTGTCGGCAGCGATGCGGTTGTCGATCACATCCAGCTTGCCGTCGCCGCTGATCACATGCGCATCGCCACGGTCCAGCGCCGCCACGCCCAGCGGTGCCGCCGCCTGGCCGCTGCGCACGGCCTGCAGCTCGCGCTCGGGCAGGTTGAAGGACACGTAGATCGGGCGGATCTGGGTCAGCGTCACGATGGTGGAGCTGGTGCTGACGATATTGCCCACGTCCACGCCACGGATGCCGGCGATGCCGTCGATCGGCGCGGTGACGCGGGTGAACTGCAATTGCACCTGCGCCGAGCGCATCTGCGCATCGTTGGCGGCCACGGCGGCCTCGTACTGCGCCACCTGGTTGCGCTGGGTGTCCAGATCGGTGCGCGAGACGTATTGCTTGTAGGCCGGGTCATTGGAGCGCTGGTAATTCACCCGCGAGGTCGCCAGCAGCGCCTGGTTCTGGCGCTTGGCCGCCAGCGCCTGGTCGTAGCTGGCCTGCAGCGTGCGCGGGTCGATCTGCGCCAGCACCTCGCCCTTCTTCACTTCCTGGCCTTCCTTGAAGTTCAGGCTCATCAGCTGGCCGCCCACCTGCGGGCTGACCGTGACCGTGTTGAGCGCGGTCACCGTGCCCAGCGCGCTGGCATACACCGGCACATCCTGGGTGGTGGCGGCCACCACCGTCACCGGCACCGGGCCGCTGTTTTCGGTGCCATTGCCGTCCGGTGCGCCTGCGCGCTTGCCCTGGTTGCCCCCACCCATCATCCGCATTGCGACGAACACCACGACAAGCACCGCTACAACCAGCAGTGTGATTTTCCAAAAACGCGACATGCGACAACTCCTGATGGCGGGCCGGGCGCGTGGTGCGACCGTGGGGCGGCTGTGCGCAGCATATCGTTGCGTTCCACCAATTGAGCGTTACTGAAGTAACGGCTCGGCCGGCGAAACGACCGCAACGGTCATGGAGGCACTGCAGCGGCAACGCGCCACGGCCGAGGCGGTTGACCGCCGGGCTGAATCGGGCCCCACTGCAGCCCATCGGGCGCGCACCTGCACTACATTAAGCAACCACCTTGAGAGGATTGCCGATGCGCCACTCCCGCCTGCTGACCAGCGCGCTGCTGCTCGCCCTGCCCACGCTCGCCGCCGCGCAGACTGCGCAACGGCCCGAAGTTCAGGCCGCCGCCGCCCCGCTGCAGGCCAAGGTGGTGCAATGGCGCCGCGACTTCCACCAGCACCCGGAACTGTCCAACCGCGAGGAGCGCACCGCCGCCACCGTGGCCGCGCAGCTGCGCAAGCTGGGCCTCAAGCCGCGCACCGGCATTGCCCATCACGGCGTGGTGGCCATCATCAAGGGTGGCAAGCCCGGCCCGAAGATCGCCCTGCGCGCGGACATGGACGCGTTGCCGGTGAAAGAGCAGACCGGGCTGGCGTTTGCCTCCAAGGCCACCGCCGAGTACCGCGGCGAGCAGGTCGGGGTGATGCACGCCTGCGGCCACGATGCCCATACCGCCATCCTGCTCGGCGTGGCCGAGGCGCTGGTGGGCATGCGCGAGCAACTGCCCGGCGAAGTGATGCTGATCTTCCAGCCCTCCGAAGAAGGCGCGCCCGGCAACGAGGAAGGCGGCGCCTCGCTGATGCTCAAGGAAGGCCTGTTCGCCGACTTCAAGCCGCAGGCGGTGTTCGGCCTGCATGTGTTCTCCAGCGTGCAGGCCGGCAAGATCGCGGTGCGCAGCGGCCCGCTGATGGCGGCCTCGGACCGGTTTGCGATCAAGATGATCGGCCGCCAGACCCACGGCTCGGCGCCCTGGAACGGCATCGACCCGATCGTGGCCAGCGCCGACATGATCGGCGCCGCGCAGACGGTGATCAGCCGCCGCGCAAACCTGTCCAAGCAGCCGGCGGTGCTCAGCTTCGGCGCGATCAAGGGCGGCATCCGCTACAACATCATCCCCGACGAGGTGGACATGGTCGGCACCATCCGCACCTTCGACGAGGGCATGCGCCAGCAGATCTTTGCCGATCTCAAGAACGTGGCCGAACACACCGCCGCTGCCCACGGCGCCAAGGTCCAGGCGCAGGTGCCGGACCAGCCCGGCAACCCGGCCACCGTCAACGACCCCGCACTGACTGCCAGGATGCTGCCCAGCCTGCAGGCCGTGGTGGGCGCCGAGAATGTGTACGAGCCGCCGTTGCAGATGGGCGCGGAAGATTTCTCGTTCTATGCCCAGCAGGTGCCGTCGATGTTCTTCTTCGTCGGCTCCACCGCCAAGGGCATCGATCCGGCCACCGCACCCAGCAACCATTCGCCGCAGTTCCTGCTGGATGAGTCCTCGCTGGATGTGGGCTTGCGTGCGCTGTTGCAGGTGTCGCTGGATTATCTGCGTCAGGGTGAGGCGGGCTGAATCGGGAATGGGGAATGGGGAATCGTCTTTGGCTGGGCGATTCCCACCTTCGGTGACGGGTGGGTTGAGCGGGCATGAACGGTAATCTTCGGGTTTCCCGTTCGCTGTGTTCCGCGTGTCGCCATACACCTCACGGCCAGCCCGTGCGGCCTAAAATGACGGCATGAATACCCCAGAAGATTCCACCCTTGGTCGCGAGGTTGCCTACCCGAGCGGCTACGACCCGTCCTTGCTGTTTCCGATTCCGCGTGCGGCCGGGCGCCAGGCGATCGGGCTGACCGGCGCACTGCCGTTCATCGGCCGTGATCGCTGGCATGCCTATGAGTTGAGCTGGCTCGATGCGCAAGGCAAGCCGTGCGTGGCCACGGCCACCGTGCATGTGCCTTGCGATTCGCCATCGCTGATCGAATCCAAGTCGCTCAAGCTGTATCTCAACTCCCTCAATGCCACCCGCTTCAATAGCGCCGAAGCGGTGCGCACACGCATCGCCACCGACCTGTCCACGCGCGCAGGTGCCGATGTATCGGTGGAGTTCGGGCTGCCGCCGATCGATGCGGTGGGCGAGGGTGAGTCGATCGATACGCTGGATGTCAGCATCGACGACTACGGCCCGCCCAATGCCGATTATCTGCGTGCGCACGCAGGCGCTGCGGTGGACGAAGTGCTGACCTCAGCGCTGCTCAAATCCAATTGCCCGGTCACCGGCCAGCCGGATTGGGCCAGCGTCACGCTGCGCTATCGCGGCGCGCCGATCGATCGCGAAGGCTTGCTGCGGTATCTGGTGAGTTTCCGCGACCACGCCGAGTTTCATGAGCAGTGCGTGGAGCGCATCTTCAATGACGTGCTGATCCGTTGCGCACCCGAATGGCTGGTGGTGGAAGCGCGTTATACCCGTCGCGGTGGGTTGGACATCAACCCCCTGCGCAGCTCGCCCAGCGTGCCAACACCGCTGTCGATCTTCCGCGACCTGCGCCAGTAAGTCGCGTCTGCACAGGATCGCGCCGGCTTCACGGTGGCGCGATCCACGCTTAACAGCCGCCCGCGCACCCTGCAGCCATCGTGAGGCACAAGGGTTGCAGCAATGAGCGCCGATAAAAAAGCAGATTTTTCCAATGTCACCGCATCGGTCGACAGCACGGCCGAGGTAACCCCGGCAGCGGATTTTTCCAACGTGCGCACCAGCGTGCAAAGCACTGCGCAGCTGGTCGATGAGTCGGTCACCGTGCAGGCAGGCGACACGCTATCTAGCATCGCAAAACGTCACCTGGGTGACGGTGCATTGTGGCCGCGTATCTTCGAAGCCAACCGCGAAACGCTCAAGGACCCGGACAAGATCTTCCCGGGCCAGGTGCTGCACCTGCCACCGAAGGCTTGAGCAGCTGCCGTGTCATTCATGCATTCGATTTAGACAAGGCGAGTCATTCGCCACCACCATTGGCTCTTTGGAGAACGATCCATGCGTAGCAAAGCCGTTTCCAGCTCCCTCGTGCTTGCCCTTGCCGGCGTCCTGGCCTTGTCGGGCTGCCGTAAGGAAGCCAACGACGATTCCAACGTGTCGAAGGATCCCACCTCCGGCGCTGCCACCGACGCCATGCCGGGCCCGGCCGCGACGCCGCCAGCCAGCGACCAGGCCGGGCAGAGCAGCGCGACCGGCGCTGCGAGCACCGATACCGCAGCGGGCGCCGGCGCTGCCGTCACCGTTTCCAGCGTTGCGGTAGGAACCAAGGCAGCCGCCGATAAGACGGTGATGCCATCTGCCAACATCGGCACCAAGGACACCATCATCGTCTCGGTCAAGACCGACGGCAGTGCGAGCAACGTGCCGGTATCGGCCAAGCTCACCTATCAGGATGGTCAGGTGGCGGGCGAACAGAACGCCACCTTGACCACGTCCGGGGCCGAGACCACCAATCTCAGCTTCAGCAAGCCCGATGGCTGGCCGGCCGGCACCTACACGGCGCAGGTGATGGTGGATGGTAAGCCTGCCGGCAATCCGCAGACCATCACCGTCAAGTAAGCGGCGCTGGTTGAGGCATCGGATGGTGTGCAGCGCTGTATTGCACACCTTCGTAGCAGGCACCCGGTTCTGTAGGGCAACCAGACAGGGCGCGGCCGCAAGGTCGCGCCTTTTCCATGCACGGCGCATTCGTTACAGCTGCATCCATCCCATTGGCCACGTGACGGGATGAAGCATCCGCCCGTGGTCGCTTTACCCGGGCGCGGCTCAGACGCGACAATGCGGTGCTGATCCAATGCCGCGTTCATTGCGCTGGCCGATCGGCGTGCCATCACCGACCCCCGTTGCGCACGCCAACCTCGCCATCGCCGGACGTCGGCGCTCCTCCCGACCATAAGAGCCATCGCACCTCATGTCGAAGACACCGAAGATCCTCTACACGCTCACTGACGAAGCTCCCTTTCTGGCCACGCAGTCGCTGCTGCCGATCATCGATGCCTACACCAACACCGCCGGGATCGTGGTCGAGACGCGCGACATCTCGCTGGCAGGCCGTATCCTGGCGCTGTTTCCCGAGCACCTGAGCGAGCAGCAGAAAATCGCCGACGACCTCGCCGAGCTCGGCGAACTGGCCACCACGCCGGAAGCCAACATCATCAAGCTGCCCAACATCAGCGCATCGGTGCCGCAGCTCAAGGCCGCGATCAAGGAACTGCAAGGGCAGGGCTATGCACTGCCGGCGTATCCGGACGAGCCCAAGGATGCCGCGGAGAAAGACATCAAGGCGCGCTACGACAAGGTCAAGGGCAGCGCGGTGAATCCGGTGCTGCGCGAAGGCAATTCCGACCGCCGCGCGCCGCTGTCGGTGAAGAACTATGCCCGCAAGCATCCGCACCGCATGGGCAAGTGGAATGGCGAGTCCAAGTCGCACGTTTCGCACATGGATTCCGGCGATTTCTTCGGTAGCGAGCAGTCCACCACGTTGGCCGAGGCCGGCAGCCTGAAGATCGAATTCGTCGCTGCCGATGGCAGCAGCACCGTGCTGAAAGACAAGGTGGCGGTCAAGGCTGGCGAAATCGTCGATGCCGCCGTGTTGAGCAAGCGCGCGCTGGCCAGCTTCATCGACGCGCAGATTGCCGATGCCAAAGCCAAGAACGTGCTGTTCTCGGTGCATCTGAAGGCCACCATGATGAAGGTCTCCGACCCGGTGCTGTTCGGCGTGGTGGTCGGCGAGTTCTACAAGGACACGCTGAGCAAGCATGCCGATGCGCTCAAGTCGGTCGGCTTCGATCCCAACAACGGCATCGGCGATCTGTACGCACGCATCGGCACGCTGCCGGAAGACCAGCAGGCGCAGATCAAAGCCGATATCCAGGCCGAATACGCACAGCGCCCAGGCCTGGCGATGGTCAATTCGGACAAGGGCATCACCAACCTGCATGTTCCCAGCGACGTGATCGTCGACGCATCGATGCCAGCGATGATTCGCGATTCCGGCCAGATGTGGAATGCCGACGGCAAGCTGCAGGACACCAAGGCGGTGATTCCGGACCGCTGCTACGCCGACGTGTATCAGGCGGTGATCGACGACTGCAAGGCGCACGGCGCGTTCGATCCGGCCACCATGGGCTCGGTACCCAACGTGGGGTTGATGGCGCAGAAAGCCGAAGAATACGGTTCGCACGACAAGACCTTCCAGATCCCCGCTGCCGGCACGGTCAAGGTCACCGATGGCAATGGCAAGACGGTGTTCGAGCACGCAGTGGAGGCCGGCGATCTGTGGCGCATGTGCCAGGTCAAGGACGCGCCAATCCAGGACTGGGTGAAGCTGGCCGTGGAGCGCGCGCGCCTGAGCGACACGCCGGCCGTGTTCTGGCTGGACAAGGCCCGCGCGCACGACGCGCAGGTGATCGCCAAGGTCGAGACGTATCTGAAGGATCACGACACCAACGGCCTGGATATCCGCATCCTGCCGCCGGTGGAAGCGACCACCTTCTCGTTGCAGCGCATCCGCAAGGGCCAGGACACCATCTCGGTCACCGGCAACGTGCTGCGCGATTACCTCACCGACCTGTTCCCGATCATGGAACTGGGCACCAGCGCCAAGATGCTCTCCATCGTGCCGTTGATGGCTGGCGGCGGCCTGTTCGAAACCGGCGCCGGCGGCTCGGCACCCAAGCATGTGCAGCAGTTCGTCGAAGAAAACTGCCTGCGTTGGGATTCGCTGGGTGAGTTCCTGGCGCTCGCGGCCTCGCTCGAACACCTGGGCAATCGCTACGACAACCCGTCGGCCACGGTGTTGGCCAAGGCGCTGGACGTGGCCAACGGGCAGTTCCTGGACAACAACAAGTCGCCGGCACGCAAGGTGGGCGAGCTCGACAACCGCGGCAGCCACTTCTATCTGGCGATGTACTGGGCTCAGGCCCTGGCCGCACAGACCGAAGACACCGCGTTGCAAGCCAAGTTCGCACCGCTGGCCAAGTCCCTGACCGAGAACGAAGCCACCATCGTGGCCGAGCTCAACGGCGCGCAGGGCAAGCCGGTGGACATCGGCGGTTATTACCATCCGGACCTGGCCAAGGTCAGCGAAGCGATGCGCCCGAGCAGGACCTTCAACGATGTGCTGGCGACGCTGAAGGCCTGAGTTCCCGCACCGCCTGTCGGTGCGGAGCACGCTGCCATCAAGGCCCGTCTCGTCAGAGGCGGGCTTTGTCGTTTCAACGGAACGGCGACAGCGCCGTCATGGTGCGAAGCAGGCGTCGGCTGAGCCGCGCCATACGCCGTTCGCGCCGGAGGCGCTGTCGTGCTTCGGCCGTCAGCTGGGTGTCCTGCACTATCGGCGCGAGGGGCGTCGTTGATTCCACGGACTCAACCGATTCAACCGATTCAACTGGCGCGTCGGCTTCTGCCAGGCATCGAGCGAGCGCCGCGTCGGCAATGTGGCCGTGCTGGAACAACAAGTCGGTAAAGATGCGCATGCCCTGGCCTCCACTTGAGTGAAACCCACAGTAGGTGCAGGCTAGGGGGCGTAAAAGCGATGCTTTTGCAAGTGAGTGTTGAATCCTATTCAAGGGTTGGCCATGGCGCGTCCTCCGCTTCACGCATTGCAGGGTTTCGTCAGCGCGGTGCGCCTGGGCAACCTGTCGCGCGCCGCAAGCGCAATGCATCTCACCGTCAGCGCGCTCAGTCATCAGATGCGCGCGCTTGAACAACGGCTGGGGTATCCACTGCTGCAGCGGCATGCGCGTGGCGTCACCGCGACACCGCAGGGCCAGCAGTTGCTCGATCGCATCGCACCGCATCTGGATGCGATTGCCGAAGCGTTCGAGCCCTTCGGTGCGCGCCGCGAAGACACGCTGACGCTCAGCATCACGCCGTCGATGGCGTCGGCCTGGCTGGTGCCGCGGCTGGGCGAATTCCTGGCGGTCCATCCCACCATCGAAATCAACCTGCTGTCGAGCGAGCGACTGGTGGATTTCGAACGCCAGCAGCAGGTGGATGCTGCCATGCGCATCGGTGCCGGGCAATGGGCGGGCGTCATCGCCGAACCTTTGTTCGACGAATGGCTGGTGCCGATGGCAAGCCCGGCACTGATCGCGCGCATGGGCGGCGGGGAGGCGCCGCCATTGCACCACTGGCCATTGCTGGGCGATCCGGATGATGCCTGGTTGCGCTGGTTTGCCGCGTTTGGCGGTGATGCGCCGCGGCGCTATGTCGCCGTGCTCGACGAATCGGAGGCGCACCACCGCGCTGCGCTGGATGGCGTCGGCGTTGCCTTGGGTCGCGTGACGCGTGCGCGCCTGTTGCTGGCGTCCGGCCAACTGGTGGCGCTGTCCACGCATCGGCTCAAGACCAGTTGGTCGCATTACCTGGTGTATCCGCCGCGTTCCAGTACGCATGGCGGGTTTCTCGCATTTCGTACCTGGCTACAGGGCCAGGCGCGCGAGCACGCCGCGCACGCGCAACAGGCCACCGCCGCGCCACTTGCCGCGCGTGGCCGCAAGCGCACAAGGACAGTGCAACCATGAGCCACCTACCGTTGCCGCCGCAATCCGAGCGCCGCGCGCTGGCGATCGCCCAGGCCGTGTATGAAGCGTTCGAGGACTATCACGCGCGGTTTTCCGGGATCACCGCACGCGCCAAACAGCGGTTCGAAACCCGCGATTGGAGCGGCGCGCGCGACGACGCAGTTGCACGCATCGCGCTCTACGATCAATACATCGCCGAATGCATGCTGCGTTTGCGTGCAGTACTGCTGGGCCAGGCGCACGACCGTGCGCTATGGATGCGCGCGCGCGATCATTACGCCGCGTTGCTGAGCGGGTTGATCGATCAGGAGTTGTACAAGACCTTCTACAACACCCTGACCCGGCGTTACTTCGGCACCCATGGCGTGGACGCCGACATCGAGTTCATTGCGCTGGATATCGAGCCCACCGATGCCATTACCGTGCCGGTGGCGCGGCACACCTATGCGGTCTCGCCAGGCCGATTGACCGACATGCTGGTGCGGGTGCTGGGGGACTACGCGTTCGCCGTGCCGTATGCGCATCGCACCCGCTGCGCGGCCGCCATCGCAGTGCGCCTGCTCGACGACCTTGCGCACTGGGGCGAGCATCCGGTACGCAGCGTGGAGCTGCTGGAGACCGTGTTCTATCGCGAGCGCCGCGCCTATCTGGTCGGGCGCGTCTTCGGCGAACATCGCTTTTCGCCGTGCGTCATCGCCTTGATCAACGACGATGCCGGCCTGCGCGCCGAAGCGGTGCTGACCCGGCGCAGCGATGTCGCGCAATTGTTCAGCAATTCGCGCAGCTATTTCCAGGCCGACCTGTCGACGGTAGGCGATGCGGTGGTATTCCTGCGCAGCCTGCTCACCCACAAGCCGGTCGACGAGCTGTACACGATGCTGGGCCGTGCCAAGCAGGGCAAGACCGAACGCTATCGCACGTTCTTCAGTCATTTCCAGGCGCAGCCGTCCGAGCAGTTGGTGCATGCCGACGGCACGCCCGGCATGGTCATGGTCGTGTTTACGCTGCCCAGTTATCCGCTGGTGTTCAAGCTCATTCGCGACCGCTTTGCCTATCCCAAGACCATGAGCCGCGCGCAGGTGGAAGGCAAATACGAGCTGGTATTCCAGCTCGACCGCATCGGCCGCCTGCTCGATGCGCAGCCATATCGGTTTCTGCGGTTTCCCAAAGCGCGCTTTTCACCGGCGCTGCTGCAAGAGCTGCAGACCAGCTGCGCGATGAGCCTGAGCGAAGATGGCGACGATGTGCTGATCGCGTTGTGCTACGTGCAACGGCGCCTGCGCCCGCTCAACCTGTACCTGCGCGAACAGCTGCCCGAGGCCGCGCATGCGGCCGCACTGGACTACGGCCAGGCGATCAAGGACATGGCGCGCAACAACATCTTTCCCGGCGACATGCTGCTGAAGAACTTCGGCATCACCCGGCACCAGCGCGCGGTGTTCTATGACTACGACGAGCTGTGCCTGATCACCGAATGCACGTTCCGCGACTGGCCCGCGCCCACCACCTACGAAGAACAGATGGCCGCCGAGCCCTGGTTCCACGTCGGCCCGCGCGACGTCTTCCCCGAACGTTTCGCCTTGTTCATGGGCTTGCCCTCCTCGCAACTGGAAGCGGTCAAGCACATCCACCCCGAGCTGTTCGACCCGCAATGGTGGCGCAACCTGCAGGCCCGGCTGCGCGAAGACGATTACCCGGACACGCCGCCCTACGCGGAGTCGCGCAGGCTGGCGTGATGCGTCTGTCTGCATCGACCGGTCCTGAAATGGGCGGGCATTGTCGATGCTCGTCGTCGCCACGCAATGGCAGCACGCCCACAAAAAAGCCCCGCAATGCGGGGCTTTTCTCCTCGTTGACGCAGACCGGAATCAGCGTTTCATCGAGCTGAAGAACTCGTCGTTGGACTTGGTGGTCTTCATCTTGTCCAGCAGGAATTCCATCGCCGCGATTTCGTCCATCGGGTGCAGCAGCTTGCGCAGGATCCAGATCTTCTGCAGCAGCTCCGGCTCGATCAGCAGGTCTTCGCGGCGCGTGCCGGAGCGGTTGATGTCGATGGCCGGGTACACGCGCTTTTCGGTGATGCGGCGGTTCAGATGCACTTCGCTGTTGCCGGTGCCCTTGAACTCTTCGTAGATCACCTCGTCCATCTTGCTGCCGGTTTCCACCAGCGCCGTGGCGATGATGGTCAGCGAGCCGCCTTCTTCCACGTTACGTGCCGCACCGAAGAAGCGCTTGGGGCGGTGCAACGCATTGGCGTCCACACCACCGGTGAGCACCTTGCCGGAGCTGGGCACCACGTTGTTATAGGCGCGCGCCAGGCGGGTGATGGAGTCCAGCAGGATCACCACGTCCTTCTTGTGCTCGACCAGGCGCTTGGCCCGCTCGATCACCATCTCGGCAACCTGCACGTGGCGCGCAGCCGGCTCGTCGAACGTGGAGGAGATGACCTCGCCGCGCACGGTGCGCTGCATTTCGGTCACTTCTTCCGGGCGCTCGTCGATCAGCAGCACGATCATGTGCACTTCGGGATGATTGGTGGTGATGGCCGTGGCCACCTGCTGCATCATCATCGTCTTACCGGCCTTGGGCGGGGAGACGATCAGCGCACGCTGACCCTTACCCTGCGGCGCCATCAGATCCAGGATGCGGCCGGTGATGTCCTCGGTGGAGCCATCGCCACGCTCCAGACGGAAGCGGCGACGCGGGAACAGCGGGGTCAGGTTCTCGAACAGGACCTTGTTCTTGCTCGCTTCCAGCGGCTCACCGTTGATGGTGTCCACGATCGACAGCGCGAAATAGCGCTCGCCGTCCTTGGGGAAGCGGATGCGGCCGGACAGATGATCGCCGGTACGCAGGTTGAAACGGCGGATCTGGCTGGGCGAGATATAGGTATCGTCGGGGCCGGCCAGGTAGCTGGCTTCGGCCGCACGCAGGAAACCGAAGCCGTCGGGCAGGATTTCCAGCACGCCGTCGGCGGCAACACCTTCGCCATGACGGGTCAGCACCTTGAGCAGGGCGAAGATCACGTCCTGCTTGCGCGCGCGCGCCACGCCTTCCTGGATGTTGAGCTGGTCGGCGATATCCAGCAGCTTCTGCGCCGGCATCCGCTTGAGGTCGCTCAGCGAATAGACCGGGAAGCCTTCTGGCACGGCCGGATGCGGACGCGCGATGAAGGGCTCGTTGCTACCGTCGGAGGACGGCATGCCGCCGCCTTCATTACCGAAGCGGTCGCGCGGACCGCGGTCGCGACGGTTGCGGAACCGGTCGCGGCGATTGCCCTGCTGGTTCTGCCCCTGACCCTGCTGATTCTGGCCGCCCTGATTCTGACCTTGGCCCTGGTTCTGGCCCTGGCTTTGCGCCTGATTCTGGTTCTGCTGTTGCTGCGCCTGATTGAAGCGCTGCTGCTGCGACTGGCCGCCCTCGCGGGGCTCGCCGTGGCTGTCGCTGCCCTGGCTGGCGCCGGAGGCGCTGCTGGTGCCTGCGCCATCGCTGGACGTCTGCGCCGGTGCCGATTCGGCAGCGGGCGACGGTGCCTGCGGAGGGCGTGGCGCGTCGGGTGCGGGACTGGCGGGCAAGGGCAGGTTGGGCTGCTGCGCGCCGGCATCGTCATGGGCGACGGCGGTCTTGCTCACGCGCGGCTTGCGCACGCGCTTCTCGACGGGAGCGTCGACGCTGCTCCCGGTATCGGAGGAAGGATGATCGGACAAGTGCGTGATTCCTCGCTAAGGTGCGAGCGCCCGGCTGGGGGGCGAACTATTGGTAGATGGGAGTCTAGAAGAGGGTTCTAGAGGGGTACGGCGGCGCACGAACGTGTGCCGGACCAACTGACACTATCACCGTGGCGCGCGACCGCGCAAGCATCGGCCTTGGCCGGATTTAACTGCCGGCCTACCACGGCAGGCGCCCATCGCTGGACGCCCGCTCACTCAGGCGGCCGCGCCGCCCAGGGTCTTGTCGATCATCTGGGTCAGCTGGCCCTTGCCAACCGCCCCGATCTGGCTGGCCTGGACTTCTCCGTCCTTGAACAGCAACAGCATCGGGATCGAGCGCACGTGGTACTTGATGGCCAGGGCGCGGTTCTGGTCCACGTTGACCTTGGCAACCTTGAGCCGACCCTGGTATGTATCGGCCAGATCGTCCAGCACCGGTGCGATCATCTTGCACGGGCCACACCATTCGGCCCAGAAATCCACCAGGACCGGTTCGCCGGATTGCAGTACAGCTGTCTCGAAGTCGGCATCGCCGACATGTTGAACCTTGTCGCTCACGTTGGGTCTCCTGGAAACCAAACGGCCCACCCGATCGGGCAGGCCGCCACATTGCGTTAAACTGGGGCATTGCGCGACTGAATCAAGTGTCAGTCCTGAAGCCGCGCTGTCCGCCACAACTGCCGCAGTTTGCGACGCTGTCGGCATCGATGCAAGCCGCGCCCGGGCTGCCCAGGGCGCCTTACGAAGACGGAATAATGAGCGACAAACCGCTGACCGATTTGACCTTTTCCTCGTTCGACCTGCATCCGGCGCTGATCGCCGGGCTGGAGAGCGCCGGATTTACCCGCTGTACCCCGATCCAGGCGCTGACCCTGCCGGTCGCGCTGCCGGGCGGCGATGTCGCCGGCCAGGCCCAGACCGGCACCGGCAAGACCCTGGCATTCCTGGTGGCGGTGATGAACCGCCTACTGATCCGCCCGGCGCTGGCCGACCGCAAGCCGGAAGACCCGCGCGCGCTGATCCTGGCGCCCACCCGCGAGCTGGCGATCCAGATCCACAAGGACGCAGTCAAGTTCGGCGCCGACCTGGGGCTGCGCTTTGCGCTGGTCTACGGCGGGGTGGACTACGACAAGCAGCGCGAGCTGCTGCAGCAGGGCGTGGACGTGATCATCGCCACGCCGGGCCGGCTGATCGACTACGTCAAGCAGCACAAGGTGGTGTCGCTGCATGCCTGCGAGATCTGCGTGCTGGACGAAGCCGACCGCATGTTCGACCTGGGCTTCATCAAGGACATCCGCTTCCTGCTACGGCGCATGCCCGAGCGCGGCACCCGTCAGACGCTGTTGTTCTCGGCCACGCTGAGCCACCGCGTGCTGGAGCTGGCCTACGAGCACATGAACGAGCCGGAAAAGCTCGTCGTCGAGACCGAGACCATCACCGCGGCGCGGGTGCGCCAGCGCATCTACTTCCCGTCCGACGAAGAGAAGCAGACGCTGCTGTTGGGTCTGCTGTCGCGTAGCGAAGGCGCGCGCACCATGGTGTTCGTCAACACCAAGGCGTTCGTCGAGCGCGTGGCGCGCACCCTGGAGCGCCATGGCTACCGCGTTGGTGTGCTGTCGGGCGACGTGCCGCAGAAGAAGCGCGAGTCGCTGCTCAACCGCTTTCAGAAGGGCCAGCTCGAAATCCTGGTCGCCACCGACGTGGCCGCGCGCGGCCTGCATATCGACGGGGTCAAGTACGTCTACAACTACGACCTGCCGTTCGACGCCGAAGACTACGTGCACCGCATCGGCCGCACCGCGCGTCTGGGCGAGGAGGGCGATGCGATCAGCTTCGCCTGCGAGCGCTATGCGATGAGCCTGCCGGATATCGAGGCCTACATCGAGCAGAAGATTCCGGTCGAACCGGTGACCACCGAGCTGTTGACCCCGCTGCCGCGTGCAGCACGCGTGCCGGTGGAAGGCGAAGAGGCCGACGACGACGCTGGCGACAGCGTGGGCACGATCTTCCGCGAAGCGCGCGAGCAGCGTGCCGCCGAAGAACAGCGTCGCGGTGGCGGGCGCAGTGGTCCCGGCGGCGGTTCGCGCAGCGGCAGTGGTGGCGGTCGCCGCGATGGCGCCAGCGCCGGTGCCGACGGCAAGCCGCGTCCGCGCCGCAAGCCGCGTGTGGAAGGGCAAACGCCTGCGACGGCTGCACGGAGCGAAACACCGGTGGTTGCCGCTGCAGCGGTGGACGCGCCGTCCACCATCGCGGCCGATGCCGAGCGTGCACCGCGCAAGCGTCGCCGTCGTCGCAACGGCCGTCCGGTCGACGGTGCCGAGCCGGTCGCGTCCACGCCGGTGCCCGCACCTGCTGCCCCGCGCAAGCCGACCCAGGTGGTCGCCAAGCCGGTGCGCGCCGCAGCCAAGCCGGCCGGCAGCCCGTCGCTGCTGAGCCGCATCGGTCGCCGCCTGCGGTCGCTGGTCTCGGGCAACTGACCATCGCTTCGCTGCAATCGCATCGCTGTTACGCGGCGATGCGACGCAGGCACGGGCGCTCCGGCATAATCGCCGGATGACCGTTCTGCGTTTCGACAACGTCAGCAAGCACTACGCCGGGGGCCACCAGGCGCTGACTGATGTCAGCTTCGAGGTGGCCGATGGCGAGATGCTGTTCGTGACCGGCCACTCCGGCGCCGGCAAAAGTACCTTGCTCAAATTGATCCACCTCAGCGAGCGGCCCAGCCAGGGCGCGGTGCTGCTGGGTGAGCGCAACCTGCTCAAGGTGCGCGGCCGGCAGATTCCGCTGCATCGGCGTCAGGTGGGTGCGGTCTACCAGGACCACCGCCTGCTCAACGACCGCAGCATTGCCGAGAACGTGGCGTTGCCGTTGATCCTGCGCGGCACCCGTCGCGCCGAGATCGGCAAGCGCGTGCGCTCGGCGCTGGAACGCATCGGTCTGGCCCATCGCGAAAAAGCCCTGCCATCGCAACTGTCGGCAGGCGAGCAGCAACGCGTGGGCATCGCCCGCGCCATCGTCGGCGAACCGCGCCTGCTGGTGGCCGACGAGCCCACCGGCAATCTCGACCCGGCGTTGGCGGCCGAAATCATGCAATTATTTGCCGAGCTTCCTGCGCGCGGCACCAGCGTGCTGGTGGTCAGCCACGACCTGGCACTGCTCAAGCAGATGCGCAAGCGCGTGCTGATCCTGGACCATGGCCGCCTGGTCGACGACATCTCGCCGCAGGACCTGGCCGAATGAGCAAGCTTGCCAATACCGAAGCGGTGGCACCGTCGCGATTCGGCGTCTGGATCGACCACCATCTGCACAGCATCGCCTTCAGCCTGGGCCGCGCCATGCGCAAGCCGTGGGCCACGCTGCTGACCATCGTGGTGATGGCCTTGGCGCTGGCCTTGCCGTTGGGGCTGTCGATCGCGCTGGACAACGTCAAGCTGCTGGCCGGCAGCGTGCAGCAATCGCGCGAGATCAATCTGTTCCTGAAGGTCGATGTCGCGGCCGAGGCCGCGCAGGCGCTGGCCACCGAGCTGCGAGCCCGCCCGGATGTGGCGCAGGTCACGCTGCGCACCCCCGAACAGGGTCTGGCCGAGTTGCGTGAGAGCGCCAAGCTCGATGAAGCTGCCGAAGCGCTGGGCGAAAACCCGCTGCCCACGCTGCTGATCGTCACGCCCGCCGACACGGCCGACGACGCGCAGCTGGCCGGCGCACTGCAGGCCCTGCCGCAAACCGACCAGGTGCAGCACGACGCGCTATGGCGCAAGCGCCTGGATGGCTGGCTGCACTTCGGCGAGCGCCTGGTACAGGTGCTGTCGGCCCTGCTTGGCATCGGTGCGGTGCTGGTGGTCGGCAACACCGTGCGGCTGGACATCCAGTCGCGGCGCGAAGAGATCGGCGTGCTGCAGCTGCTCGGCGCCAGCGATGGCTTCATCCGTCGCCCGTTCCTGTACCTGGGCGCGTGGTACGGGCTGGGCGCTGGCGCTGTGGCGCTGGCGTTGATTGCCGCTTCGGGACTGGCGTTGCGTGCGCCGCTGGCGACCCTGGCCGACAGCTATGGCAGTTCGTTTACGCTGCACGGGCTGGATCTGCTGCATTCTGTGATGGTGCTCATCGGCACCCTGGTGCTGGGCTGGCTGGGCGCCTGGCTGGTGACCGGCCATTTCCTTCGCCAGACCCGTCCCACCGAGACCTGAGGCCTGCCATGCATCCACCAGATCTCAAACACCTGATCAGCGACGCACCGCGCGTGATGGTCGTCGATGGTTCGAAACTGGTGCGCAAGCTCATTGCCGACGTGCTCACGCGCGAGCTGCAAAACGTGCAGGTAATCGGCTGCGCCAGCATCGCCGAAGCGCGCGATGCGCTGGAAGCCGGCGCGGTGGATCTGGTGACGACCTCGCTGTCGCTGCCGGATGGCGATGGCCTGGCCCTGGCGCGCAGCGTGCGCGAAGCGGCCGGGCAGGCGTATGTGCCGGTCATCGTGGTGTCCGGTGATGCGCAGCAGCACCTGGTCGAGCGCCGCTTTACCGAATACGTCACCGACTATTTCGACAAGGCGCTGGGCCATGAGGCCCTGGCCACCTTCATCCGTGGCTATGTGCAGCCCGAGCCGGTGGTCGGCGCGACCGTGCTCTATATCGAAGACAGCCGCGTGGTGGCCGAGGCGACCAAGCGCATGCTCGAGCGCCAGAGCCTGAAGGTGGTGCATGTACTGACTGCCGAAGATGCCTTTGCGCTGCTGACCGCCGAATCGCTGGGCCGGACCGAGCGTCGCATCGACGTGGTGCTGACCGACGTGACCCTGAAAGGCGAGCTCAACGGCCGCGATGTGGTCGAACGTATCCGCATCGATTTCGCCTACGGCAAGCGCCGCCTGCCGGTGCTGGTGATGACCGGCGACACCAATCCACGCAACCAGTCAGAACTGCTGCGCGCCGGCGCCAATGACTTGGTGCAAAAGCCCATCGAAGAGCGCTTGCTGGTGACCAAGGTGTTGTTCCAGCTGCGCCTGGCGCGACTTGAGGATCAGGCCGTCACGCTATGAGTGAAGTGGAAGGGCGCATCCAGCTGGAACCGTCGTGGAAGGCAAAGGTGGGCGATTGGCTGCTGCGCCCGGAGATGCAGGAGCTGTCGGCCTTCCTGCGCCAGCGCAAGGCGGCCGGGGCGCGGGTGTTTCCGCCAGGGCCGCAGATCTTTGCCGCCTTCGACGCGACCCCGTTCGATCAGGTCAAGGTGGTGATCCTGGGTCAGGACCCGTATCACGGCGAAGGCCAGGCGCATGGGCTGTGCTTTTCGGTGTTGCCCGGCGTGCCGGTGCCGCCGTCGCTGCTCAACATCTATAAGGAGATCCAGGACGATCTGGGCATCCCGCGCCCGGACCATGGCTATCTGATGCCGTGGGCGCGCCGCGGTGTGCTGCTGCTCAACGCGGTGCTGACGGTGGAGCAGGGCCGGGCGGGTGCACACCAGAACAAGGGCTGGGAAGGCTTCACCGACCACGTCGTGGAGACCCTCAACCGCGAGCGCGAGGGCCTGGTGTTCCTGCTCTGGGGCAGTTACGCCCAGTCCAAGGGCAAGGTTATCGACCAGGCGCGCCATCGGGTGTTCAAGGCGCCGCACCCGTCGCCGTTGTCGGCGCATCGCGGTTTCCTGGGCTGCAAGCATTTCTCCAAGACCAACGAGCATCTGCAGCGCCGGAGTCTCCCTCCGATCGACTGGTCGTTGCCTCCGCGCGACGGGTTGGACACAACGTCGGCCGCCGGCTGAACAGCCTAGCCGGGCGCCGCATCGTCGCGGGTTTTGTCACGGTCTGCGCAGGCGTGGGGTGCTAGTTTGGCGTCAGAATTCGGGGAGCTGTACGGTAGAACGCCGGCAAGCGCGGAAGCCCGAACGTCCTATAAATGGAACGCTGGGAACTCTTTCTATACCCGGCAGTCCAATAGTTCGACTGCTAAGATGGTGCCTATGAACCAGACTACTTCGACTGCCCTTGTGGCAAACAATCTCCCGATTCCCAGTGCGCTCGGTTCGCTGGACGCCTACATCGGTGCCGTGCACCAGATCCCGGTGCTGTCGGTCGATGAGGAGCAGAATCTGGCCCGCCGCTTCCGCGATGAGCTCGATCTGGACGCCGCGCGCGAACTGGTCCATTCCCACCTGCGCTTCGTGGTGCACGTGGCCCGCGGTTACAACGGCTACGGCCTGCCGCTGGGCGACCTGATCCAGGAAGGCAATATCGGCCTGATGAAGGCGGTCAAGCGCTTCGACCCGGATATGGGCGTGCGCCTGGTCAGCTTCGCAGTGCACTGGATCCGTGCCGAAATGCACGAGTTCATCCTGAAGAACTGGCGCATCGTCAAGGTCGCCACGACCAAGGCGCAGCGCAAGCTGTTCTTCAACCTGCGCAAGTCCAAGACCCGCCTGGGCTGGCTCAATGCCTCCGAGGTGACGGCGGTCGCCAAGGACCTGAACGTCTCCGAACGTGAAGTGATGGAAATGGAGTCGCGCCTGTCCGGTCGCGATATCGGTTTCGACGCGTCTTCCGACGAAGACGACGACCACGGTCCGCCGTCGCCGGTGAGCTACCTGGTGGCCAACGACGAAGATCCGTCGCAGGCCTACGAGCGGCACGACAGCGAAGACAACCAGCTGCAGTTGCTGCGCGAAGGCATGGCTGGCCTGGACACGCGCTCGCGCGACATCGTCAAGCGTCGCTGGCTGGATTCCGAATCCAAGGTGACGCTGCAGGAGCTGGCCGACGAGTACGGCGTGTCGGCCGAGCGGATTCGCCAGATCGAGGCGAACGCGCTGAAGAAGATGAAGGCGCTGTTCGTCGCCTGATCCTTCGCTCTCGCAGTTCCCGTCGCACAAACGGCCCGGTTACCCGGGCCGTTTGCATTGGGGGTCTATGGGCGCGAGCGGCCCTCTGACGCCGCTGCCAGGATCATGCCTGCGCGACAATGTGTCAGTCGGGCAGGCGTGCCACCGGCAGATGCCAGCCGTAGCGGATCGCCATGAAGCGCAGTCCGAAACATACGCCGGCGCCGATCGCCAGCGACCAGGCCTGCGGCACGCCGAGCACATGGCCGATGGCCACCAGGCCGCCACCGGCGAGCGCGGCGACGGCGTACAACTCGGCCTGCAGCACCACTGGCGTGCGTGCGACCAACAGATCGCGCGCAATGCCACCGCCGATGCCGCTGAGCATGCCCAGCAGCGTGGCACTGAGCGGGCTGAGCTGATAGTCCAGCGCCTTGCTGGTGCCGTAGACCGCAAACAACGCCAGCCCGGCCGCGTCGAAGATCTGCACCGGGTTGCGCAACCGTTCCACTGCTGCATGCCAATAGAACCCGGCAACGCCGGCCAGGCAGGCCGTGAGCAGATACTGCGGGTGCACCAATGCGGCCGGCGGGGTGGCGCCGATCAGCACGTCGCGCACGATGCCGCCGGACACGGCTGCTGCGCAGGACAGTACCAGCACGCCGAACAGGTCCAGGCGGTTGCGCACCGCCACGGTTGCGCCGCTCAGGGCGAACACGAAGGTGCCGAGCAGATCCAGCAGGAACAGGACAGTTGCCACGGTCAGGTCGTCGCATCAGGCCGCACAGCATCGCACGGCCTGCGGCGCTGTCATCCGTCCTTGCTGCTGGGCGGCGGGTCGTCGGTGGCGCCGCCGAAGATGATCCGCGCGGCACGCTGATAGCTCCAGTACGCCATTGCCCAGTTCACCAGCACCACGAAGCGGTTGCGGAAGCCGATCAGGAAGTAGACGTGCGCGGCCAGCCAGAACCACCACGCGACGATGCCGGACAGCTTGAGCTTGCCGACATGCACGATGGCGGCCATGCGCCCGATGGTGGCCAGGTTGCCGAAGTCCTGGTAGCGGAAGGCGGCCGCAGCCTGGCCGCGCTGGCGTGCGCGGATGGCCTTGGCGATGTGCTTGCCCATCTGCTTGGCCGCCGGTGCCACACCCGGTACCGGGCGGCCGCCCTGCTGCACCGACGCCAGGTCGCCGCCGACAAAGATCTCCGGATGCCCGGGCACGCTCAGGTCCGGCTCAACCAGCACGCGCCCGGCGCGATCCAGCGGCACGCCGAGCGTGCGCGCCAGCGGCGAGGCGGCGACGCCGGCCGCCCACACCACGGTGCGCGCCGGCACGAAGGTGTCGCCGAGCCGATAGCCCAGCGCATCGATATGGCTGACCGGCGTGCCGGTGTGCACCTCCACCCCCAGCCGCTCAAGCTGCTTGCGCGCCTTGTCGGTGAGATCTTCCGGAAACGAGGGCAGCACGCGCGGGCCGGCTTCGACCAGGCGCACCCGTGCCTGACGTGGGTCGATATGGCGGAATTCCTTCTTGAGCGTGTGGCGGGCGATCTCCGCCAGTGTGCCGGCCAGCTCGACCCCGGTCGGGCCGCCACCGACGACTGCGAAGCTCAGCCAGGCGGCGCGCGCCGCCGGATCGGATTCGGCCTCGGCGCGCTCGAAGGCGAGCAGCAGCTTGCGCCGCAGCACCAGCGCGTCGTACAGGGTCTTCAGGCCGGGCGCGTGTTCGGCCCACTGGTCGTTGCCGAAATAGGCATGTGTGGCGCCGGTGGCCAGCAGCAACATGTCGTAGCCCAGCGACGTGCCATCGGCGAGCACCACTTCCCGGCGGGTCGGCGTAATCTCTGCGACGTCGCCGAGCAGCACCTCGACATTGCGCTGCTCGCGCAGGATGTGCCGCAGCGGTGCGGCGATGTCCGGTGCCGACAGGCCGGCGGTGGCCACCTGATACAACAGCGGCTGGAACAGATGGTGGTTCTGCCGATCGATCAGGGTGATGCGGATGCCGGGGTCGTCGAGTGCACGGGTCGCCCACAAGCCGGCGAAACCGCCGCCGACCACGACCAGATGCAAGGGAGCAGGAGAGGGGGAAGAGGTCATCGTCAGGTCCGATGGAGTGCGACGCGGGCGCGACAGCATGCCAAATCGCCAATGAACATGACGCGTGGGCGTCGCACGCCTGCGGCATCATGTCGCATCTGCTGCCGACGGTCATTGCATGTCTTCACTGCCACCGCCCCTGCCACCGCTGCCGCCTGCCCCGGCGCACAGCGCAGCAGCAAACATTGCTCCTGCGACTGCGGTCAGACAGCCACGCAGT
Source organism: Xanthomonas sp. WHRI 6106 (assembly GCF_040202405.1). Classification (NCBI taxonomy): domain Bacteria; kingdom Pseudomonadati; phylum Pseudomonadota; class Gammaproteobacteria; order Lysobacterales; family Lysobacteraceae; genus Xanthomonas; species Xanthomonas sp. WHRI 6106. The sequence goes on from NZ_JBEGFC010000003.1 coordinate 67,859, forward strand.
GGCGTGGCCATCGGCCTGATCGGCATCCTGGCCTGTGCGAGCGTGTTCGGGATGGTGGTGCTTGCTGCGGGGCTGTGGCTGGTCGGCACCGGCTGGTCGATGTTTGCTGACCAGGCGCGCACTGCGCTGCAGGAAGACGCCGTGGTGCAGGACCACATCGGCCAGATCCGCAGCATGCGCGTGGATCTGCTGCGCACCGGGATGGCAGCGGAGGGCGAAGAGTTCGTCTTCGACGTGGAAGGCGATCGCGGCGCTGGTCGCGTCGCGGCGACCTGGACCAGTGCCGGCGCCGATCAGGAGATTCTCAGCGAGGGGCTGCTCACCTTGCGCGATGGCACCGAGTACACCTTGCCGGCGGCAGCGACTACAGACGTTGAGATACCCGATGCCCCATCAGAAATGGACACCGATCCCGCACGCGACACCGCCCCTGAGACAATAGTGGAGCCATGAGCATGACCGACAATCCCGACAAGCGGATCGCCTTGCTGATCGATGCCGACAACGCGCCGGCCGGCAAGATCGATGTGGTGCTGGCAGAAGTGGCGCGCTATGGCGTGGCCAACGTGCGCCGTGCCTACGGCAACTGGAAGAGCCCGCACCTGAAAGGCTGGGAAGCGGCATTGCACGATTACGCGATCCGGCCGATCCAGCAATTTGCCTACAGCTCCGGCAAGAACGCCTCGGACATGGCGATGGTGATCGATGCGATGGACCTGTTGTATGCACGCAATCTGGATGGGTTTGCGATCGTCTCCAGCGATGCCGATTTCACCCCATTGGTGATGCGTCTGCTGACCGACGGCATGAAGGTCTATGGCTTTGGCGAGCAGAAAACCCCGGCGCCGTTCGTCAATGCGTGTTCCAAGTTCACCTATGTCGAAGCGCTGGGCGAGCAGGCTGCGGCCGCCAGCGACAGCGCGGCCGGCCGCAAGGACGCCACTGCATTGCGCAGCGACACGCGGCTGGTGCAGATGCTGCGCAATGCGATCGTCAGCGCTTGCGAAGACGACGGCTGGGCGCTGCTGAGCGCGGTGGGCAAGCAAGTCGCCAACCAGGCCTCGTTCGATCCACGCAACTACGGCTACCGCAAACTCAGTGACCTGGTGCGCGCGATCGGCCTGTTCGAGATCAAGCAAGACGAGCAGGCATTGTGGGTGCGCGATACGCCCAAGGGTGGGCGCGGCAAACCGACGCAGTCCGCCACTGCGGCGGCGCAACCGGCGGCTGCTGCCAAGCGCCCGGCGCGCGCGCCAGCCAAACCTGCAGCAGGGGGCTGAGCATGACGCATGACGCAAATGGGCCCGCTGCCGCGATGCCCGCCATCACGATTTGGGGACGTCGGAATTCAAGCAATGTGCGCAAGGTGTTGTGGTGCGCGGAAGAAGCCGGCGTGGCCTATGCCTCGATCGAGGTTGGCGGTGCATTCGGCGGTAACGACACGCCGGCGTATAGTGCATTGAACCCGAATGGCGTGGTGCCGACCTTGCAGGACGGCACGCTGGTGGTATGGGAATCCAATGCGATCGTGCGCTATCTGGCGGCGCAGTACGCGCCGGCGCTGTACCCGCAATCACCGGCCGAGCGCGCGCGGGGGGATCGCTGGATGGACTGGACTACATCGACGTTTGCCAGTGTGTTTCGTGATTTGTTCTGGGGCGTTGTGCGCACACCGGAGGCCGAGCGCGATGCCACACGTATCGCCGCGGCACTGGCGCAATCGGGCGAGCTGCTGGCACGCGCCGATGCGGCATTGGCACAGCAGCCATATCTGTCCGGCGAGCGCTTTGCGATGGGCGACATTCCGTTGGGCAGCTTCATCTACGCCTGGTTCGAAATGCCGATCGAGCGACCGGCGCTGCGGCACCTGCAGGCGTGGTACCAGCGCTTGCGTGCGCGGCCGGCCTACCAGCGTGGCGTGATGACGGCGCTGACCTGAGTTTCGCGTTTCCGCTCAGGCCAGCATGGTCCATGGCAGGCGCCGCACGTGCTGCCGACACGGCACGTTGCTGCAAGGACACAGGCCTCGTACATCGCGCGACCAAATAGCTCGCGTTTTCTGTAGGAGCGCACTTGTGCGCGAGGGCATTCCCAGTAACGCCCCATCGCGCGCAAGCGCGCTCCTACAAAAACGTGAGGACACCTGTGGCCTGTTGGCTCGCGGTGTTGTAGGAGCGCAACCGGGCGCGATGGCATTCCCGGTAACGCCCCATCGCGCCCAGGTGCGCTCCTACAAAGGATCACGCCACGCGCGATCAAGGACCTGGGCACACCGCGCAAAACTTCGGTTTGGCTGCTGCCCCATGTGCGATACGCCCTGCACTAATACAGATCGATCGGATCCACATCCAGCGACCAGCGCACGCGGCGTGCCTGCGGGAGTGCGTAGATCGCCGGCAACTGGGTGTCGAGCAACCGGTGCAGCGCCGAGCGTTGCTGGGCGGACAGCAGCAACTGGGTGCGCTGGAACCCGGCGCGGCGTGGCATCGGGGCAGGCATCGGGCCATAGCATTCCACAGCCGCAAACGCCGGCGACTGCGCCGAGCACTCGTCGGCGGTCAGCCCGCGTACCGCCAGCAGGAACTGATTAGCGGCGGCGACATCCTTTGCTTCGGCGCGGAACAGCGCCAGATGCGCAAACGGTGGAAAGCCGGCGGCCTCGCGCTGCTGCAGTTCGGCATCGGCAAAGGCGTGGTAGCCGCCGTTGACCAGGGTCTGCAGCAAGGGGTGTTCGGGGTGATGGGTCTGCAGCCAGACCTCGCCGGGGCGATCGGCGCGTCCGGCGCGTCCGGCTACCTGGATCAGCTGCTGGGACAGCTTTTCGGCGGCACGGAAGTCGGCCGAGAACAGGCCTTCGTCGATGCCGACCACCACCACCATGGTCAACCGCGGCAGGTCGTGGCCCTTGGCCAGGATCTGGGTGCCGACCAGGATGCCGGCGTCGCTGCCGAGCCGGGCGAGCTGGATCTCCAGTGCGTCGCGGCGCTGGGTGGTGCTGCGGTCGATGCGCACCACCGGGACATCCGGGAAGGCCTCGGTCAGGCGCTCTTCCAGCCGCTCGGTGCCGATGCCCTGCGGCTGCAGCGCCAGGCTGGCGCAGGCCGGGCAGGCCAGCGGTGCGGGTTGGCGCGCGCCGCAGTGGTGGCATTGCAGGCGTCGGCCGCCGGCATGCACGGTCATGGGCGTCTGGTGCAGCGGCGTGCTGCAGCGCTGGCAGGCGGCGGTCCAGCCGCAGTCGTGGCACAGCAGCACCGGTGCATAGCCGCGGCGGTTCTTGAACACCAGCACCTGCTCGCCACGCGTCAGGGTGGCGCCGATGCCAGCCAGCACCTCTGGCGACAATCCGTCCTTGAGCGGGCGCTTGCGCACGTCCAGCACCCGGACCCGCGGCGGGCGCGCCTCGCCGGCACGCCGCGACAGCCGCAGGTGCCGGTAGCGGCCGGAATAGGCGTTGTGCAGGCTTTCCAGCGATGGCGTGGCGCTGCCCAGGATCACCGGCACGTCCAGCGCCTTGCCGCGGACCAGGGCGAAATCGCGGGCGTGATAGCGGATGCCGTCCTGCTGCTTGTAGCTGCCGTCGTGTTCTTCGTCGATCACGATCAGGCCGGCGTTGGGCAGCGGGGTGAACACCGCCGAGCGGGTACCCACGATCAGCTTGGCCTCGCCGCGCCAGGCCGCAGCCCAGACGCGGGCGCGTTCGCCATCGGAGAGCCCCGAGTGCAGCGCGTGCACCGGCACGCCCAGGCGCGCGCGGAAGCGCCCCAGCGTCTGCGGGGTCAGGCCGATCTCCGGCACCAGCACCAGCGCCTGCCTGCCGGCCGTCAGGCAGTCTGCGATCGCCTGCAGGTAGACCTCGGTCTTGCCGCTGCCGGTGACGCCGTCGAGCAGGTAGGTGGCAAAGCCGGTCTGCGCGCGGACGGCAGCGGCGGCCGCCTGTTGCTCGTCGTTGAGCGCCGGCCCGCTGCCGGGGCGGGCCGGGATGGCATTGGCCGGCACTGCCACGCGTTCGGCAAGCTCACGTTTGGCCAGGGTGCGGGCGGCCTCGCGCCACTGCGGCAGCAACGGGTCCAGCTGCTCTTCGCCCACGGCGCCGGCCTGCAGCCGGCCGGCCAGCAACGCCGGCCGGCTGCCGGCGCGCAGGCTGCTGGCGGCGGTGTGCCCGGCTTCGGTCAGCTGCCAGGCCCAGGCGTGGGTGTCGGCCAGGGGCTCGCCGCGGCGCAGCGGGCCGGGCAGGGCGCTGGCCTGGGCCTCGCCGAGCGGGGCATGGGTATAGCGGGCCAGCCACTGCAGCGAGCGGGCCAGTTCATTCACCAGCAGCGGCGTGTCGTCGCACCAGGCCAGTGCCGGGCGCAAGCCTTCGGCCGACGGCTGCCGGCCGATTTCCACCACCACCCCGATCAGCTCGCGCGAGCCGAACGGCACACGCAGCCGGCAACCGACCCGCGCCGGATCGGCGCCTGGCACGTTGGCCGGGGGCAGGTAATCGAACAGCTGGGGCAGCGGCACCGGCAGGGCGACGCGCAAGGTGGGCACAGTCGAAGGCATCCGCCAAGTCTACCGGCTGTGTCCAGCGGACCTGTCCCGCGCACTTCGGGGCGTGAAGGGCGCGTGATCACTTGCAGCGTCTTTCTGTGACCCAAGTGATAAATACGACGTAAACCTATGTGAGGACTCAAGAAACGGGTTTATCCACACTGCCTGTGGATAAACCTGTGAATTAACCGCGTGCTCCACGCCGTGAAGGCGGATTCACTTGCCTTGGCAACCTCTTGGACATTTTTTCGCCATCCGATGAAATGCAATATGTATCAATCACTTAGGCGTGAAACACGATTGCAACAAAGAAAAAACAACAGTTGACAGACGGGGGCGTATCGGTATGCCTGCCGCTGTGCACAACGTGTGTGACCAGCGGTCGCGACCGGAGCAACGGCGGCGCGATCTGTCAAGCGGTCGGCGTGGCGGACCTGCGTCGGTATCATGCCGGCCGATGCTGGAGTTCACATGACCGTAGTCCCCGACGCCCCCGTGACACCTGCCGCGCTGTCAGCCTTCCTGCGGGGCGTGGAACGCCGGGGTCTGGTGCTGGCGCAGTTGCAATGTGGCGACCTGGCCGCCGCCGAGCGAGCGCTGGCCGCCGCCTTGCGCGCCTTCAGCAGCCAGGCGGCGGGACGCCCGATGGCTGGCTGGCCGATGCGCTTCTGGAGCCTGCTGGCCACCGCGCCGCCGCTGCGCCGCGAACCCATGCCCGGCACCTGGCTGCCACCGTTCACCGCGCTGGGCCGGATGCAGACGACCGACCGCCTGGCGTTGTTGCTGCGGATCGTCGCTGGGCTGGAAGAAGATGCCGCCAGCGAGGTGCAGGGCATCGCGGCGGCCGACTACCGGCAGTCGCTGGCGCGGGCCTGCCCGCGCGATGCGGCCGGCAACCCGGACGCGCAGGCCTGGCGGGTATTGGCGGAAGCGGCGCAGCAGGAACTGCGCGAGCTCGGTCCAGCCCAGCTGACCCGGCTCAGCCAGTTGCGCGATGCAGCCCTGGCCGGGGTGCCGTTGCAGCCCCCGGCCACACCGGCACAAACCGCACCAGCAGTGGAGCGCCAGTCGCGTGTGCGCGCACAGCGGTCGTGGCGTTGGCCGCAGGTCACCCGCCGCCACGCCGGCATCGGCCTGGGCGTGCTGGCACTGGCCCTGCTGCTGGCGGTGGTGGGCTGGTGGTGGACGCACCGCCGGCCGGCGCTGCCGCCCGAGCCGGTCTCGCAGGCGCCCGCCGGCGTGCTCCACGTGACCGACGCCGCGCCAGTCCTGGTGGAGGAGCTTCCGGCCGCCGACCTGCCGGACTCCGCCGCGGCCGCCGGCCCGGACCCGCGCGATCAGGCCATGCTGGCCGACCCGGACCTGGAGCTGGCGCGCTCGGCGGACTTCTATGCCTGGTACGCCGCCGGCCACCCGGTCCCCAAGGACGAGTCCGGCGCGCATGCCACCGCTGCCGAGCTGCCTTCTGCACCACTGGAGACGGTCGATGACGATCAATAAGTGGTCTGGCTTGTTGATGCTGGCGATGACTGGCATTGCCTGTGCGCAGGCCTTGCCCGCAGCACTGGACGAAGGCAGTGCTGCGGCGGCCCCGGCCGCGCCCAGCGCTGCGCAGCAACGTGCCCGTTGGGCGGCGCTGACCCCGGCACAACAGGCCGACCTGCGCGCGCGCTACGGGGCCTGGAAGGATCTGACCGCCACCGACAAGGTGGTGCTGCGGCAGGCGCGCGAGCGCCTGCATGGGCTGCCCGACGACCAGCAGCGTGCACTGCGGACCCAGTTCACTGCGATGGACCGCCTGCACCGCGACGGCTGGCGTCTGGGCTCGCAGCTGGGGGCGTTCTACCCGCAGCTGCAGCCGCTGATCGGCTATGTGCCGGTGGCGCAGCGCGAGCGTGTGCTGGCGGTCCTGCGCAGCCTGGATGCCGGCCAGCTGGAGCAGCTGGCGGTGCTGGCACAACGCACGCCGCCGCAGGAGCGCGATGGCCTGCGCGAGGCCTTGCTGGCCGAAGCCCCGGCCACCCGCAGTGCCTGGCTGAAGCGGCAACTGGCGCGCTGATCGCCGCAGGACACCGGAAGGCGGCGCGTCCCTGCCTCGCCCTGCGCGGTGCGACTGCATGACAGTCAGCGGGCTGTCCCGGCTTGGTGGGTGTCACCGAGGCGGTACGGCCCATGCGCGGCTCGCCATTCGGAACCGTCCGCGGCCAGGTCGCGCCGTTACTGCGTCAGACCTTGGGCAGCCGGAGCACCATGGCGATGTCACGCATGCCGTGTTCGAACACAGGCGCGCCAGGCTCGCCACCATCAGGAATGCGGCTGCCAGCGCGAGGACGACGGAGTACACGCTGCCCAGGCCGAGATACTTCAGCACGGTCACCGGCCACGACTGTCCGTACACCCGTCGCTGCATCCACAGCAGATACACCCGCACGCTGCGCAGGTGAAACACCCGTAACAGCAACGCAAACAGCGGCACCAGCACCAGCAAGGGGGTAGCGGCTGGCACGGCCACCCCAAGGGCCATGTCGGGCGCACGGTACAGCATGATCGCGCGGCTGGCCGGGATTGGCGTGCCGCGTTGTGTTGCCCCGCCTGCGCGAGCGAGCGCGGCGGCAGTGCCCAGGCGCGCGTCAGGCCGCTGTCGAAAACTGCGCGTAAGATAGCGGCCCCACGCGACCCGGTGCCAGCGCCTCCCGGTACGGCCGTAGTCCGCGCAGCGATCGGTTTGTCATGTCTGTTCCTTCTGCACCCACGTCCGCGACCCCAGGCTTCGCCGCGGAAGTGCGCACCACCGGCCTGCTGGCCTTGCCGCTGGTGCTCGGGCACGTCTCCACCGGCCTGATCGGCTTCACCGACAACGTCATCGCCGGCCACCACGGCACTGCCACGCTGGCGGCGGTCACCATCGGGACCTCGCTGCTGTGGCTGCCGATGCTGGTGCCGATCGGCACGCTGATCTCGCTGACCGCTTCGGTCTCGCAACTGCTCGGCGCCGGGCGCGAGCGCGAGATCGGCCCGTTGTTTCGTCAGGCGTTGTGGCTGTCGCTGGGCTTGAGCGCATTGATGTTCGCGTTTCTGAGCGTGGTGCCGCCGCTGCTGCCCACCTTCGGCATTGCGCCGGACATCGTGCCGGGGGCCACCGACTTCCTGCATGCGGTGCGCTGGGGCGTGCCGGCGCTGACGTTCTATTTCTGCATGCGCTATCTCAGCGAAGGCATGCACTGGACGCTGCCGACCATGCTGCTGGGGTTTGGCGGGCTGCTGGTGCTGGCGCCGCTGGGCTATGCGCTCACCTACGGCAAATGGGGCCTGGCCGAGCACGGCGCCGAAGGGCTGGGCATGGCCTCGGCGATCACCATGTGGGTGCAGGCCGGTGTCTTTGCGCTGTACCTGTGGCGGGCGCGGCGCTTTGCGCATCTGGAATTGTTCACCCACCTGGAAGGGCCGCGTTGGCGCGCCATCGGCGATCTGTTGCGTACCGGCCTGCCCATCGGTATCACCGTGTTGATGGAAGGCGGCCTGTTCATCGTCACCGCCCTGTTGATCGGCCGGCTGGGCTCCACCGAAGCGGCCGCACACCAGATCGCCATCAACGTCGCGCAGCTGTGCTTCATGGTGCCGATGGGCGTGGCCGAGGCCACCACCGTGCGCGTGGGCCACGCGGTCGGCCGCGGCGACCCGCTGGCGATGCGTCGCGCCACCTGGGCCGGTTACGCCATCGTGCTGGGCACCCAGGCGCTGTCGGCCAGCGCGCTGCTGCTGGGCCACGACGCCATCGTTGGCGTCTATACCGACGATGCGGCAGTGGCCGCGTTGGCCTCGGTGTTGCTGCTGTTTGCCGCCACCTTCCAGTTTCCCGATGGCATCCAGGTGCTGTCGGCCGGCGCGCTGCGCGGGCTCAAGGACACCCGCGTGCCGATGTTCCTGGCGATGGTGTCGTACTGGGGCGTGGGCATGCCGATCGGCGCCGGGCTCGGCCTGGGGCTGGGCTGGGGGCCGCAGGGCATGTGGATCGGGTTGATTCTGGGCCTGACCGTGGCGTCGGTCCTGATGGGCTTGCGCTTCCGCCATACCAGCCGGCGATTGACGGCCCGCGTGGCCCCCTGACTTTCAGCGCATGCCGCGCGCGCAGCGCAGCCGGTATGCTGCACACCATCATCTGTACGCAGCGTCTTTTCGACGGAGTTTTCCATGAACCACCCCGTGCGTCGCAATCCCATCGCCAGCTTCTTTGTCGGCCTGTGGGACGTGATGAATTTCACCCGGCGCCTGATCTTCAACCTGGTGTTCTTTGGCTTTCTGTTCCTGCTGTTGCTGCTGTTCGTGGTGGCGATCGCGCGCGGCGACGGGACCAAACCGCTGGCCGAGCGCACCACCCTGGTGATCAACCCTGAAGGCACCCTGGTCGAGCAGTTCAGCGCCGACCCAGTGAGCCGGTCGCTCGCCAAGGCGGTGGGTGACAAGAGCGCCGAAGAAGTGCAGTTGCGCGACCTGGTGCGGGTGATCGAGGCGGCCGGCAAGGACCGCAAGATCGAGCGGGTGCTGTTGAACCTGGACAAGCTGCAGCCGGCCGGCTTCGCCTCGCAGCGCGAAGTGGCCGCCGCGCTGCAGAAGCTGCGCGCCTCCGGCAAGCAGATCGTGGCCTTCAGCGAAAGCATGAGCCAGGGCCAGTACCTGCTGGCCGCGCAGGCCAACGAGGTCTATCTGGACCCGATGGGCAGCGTGCTGCTGGAAGGGCTTGGCCGCTATCGCCAGTATTTCCGCGAAGGCCTGCAGGACAAGCTCGGCGTGGACGTGCACCTGTTCCGCGTCGGCGAATACAAGTCTGCAGCCGAGCCCTACATCCTCGACGCGGCCTCGGCCGACGCCAAGGAAGCGGACCTGTTCTGGATGAACGATGTGTGGCAGCGCTATCTGGCCGATGTCGGCGCCGCGCGCAAGCTCACGCCCGCGCAGCTGGCCGCCGGCATCGACACCCTGCCGGAGGGCGTGGTGGCCGCCGGTGGCGACCTGGCCAAGTTTGCGCTGCAGCAGAAGCTGGTCGACGGGCTCAAGACCCGCGAAGACGTCGATGCCCTGCTGACCAAGCGCGGCGTGGCCGACAGCGATGCCGACAGCGGTTTCCGCAACATCGGCTACAACGATTACCTGAGCCAGTTGCAGGCGCAGCGCTCGCCGATGGACAGCCGTCCGCAGGTGGCCGTGGTGGTGGCCGCCGGCGAAATCAGTGGCGGCGAGCAGCCGGCCGGGCGCATCGGCGGCGAGTCCACCGCGGCGTTGCTGCGCCAGGCGCGCGACGACGACGAGGTCAAGGCGGTGGTGCTGCGGGTGGATTCGCCCGGCGGCGAAGTGTTCGCCTCCGAACAGATCCGCCGTGAAGTGGTTGCGCTCAAGCAGGCCGGCAAGCCGGTGGTGGTGTCGATGGGCGACCTGGCCGCGTCCGGCGGTTACTGGATCAGCATGAATGCCGATCGCATCTACGCCGACCCGTCGACCATCAGCGGCTCCATCGGCATCTTCGGCATGGTGCCCAACCTGACCCGCGCGCTGGACAAGATCGGCGTGCACACCGACGGCGTGGGCACCACGCGGTTTGCCGGTGCGTTCGACATCACCCGTCCGCTGGACCCGGCGGCCGGCCAGGTGATCCAGGCCGTGATCAACAAGGGTTATGCCGACTTTACCGGCAAGGTGGCGCAGGCGCGTCACCAGTCGGTGGAGGCCATCGACAAGGTCGCGCGCGGTCGCGTGTGGAGCGGGGCGCAGGCCAAGCAACATGGCCTGGTGGATGCGTTCGGCGGCATGCAGGACGCAGTGGCCGATGCGGCCGACCGCGCCAAGCTGGGCCGTGGCAAGTTCCGCGTGCGCTATGTGGAAAAACCGGCGACGCCGTTTTCGCAGTTCATGAGCGGGTTCGCCGGCAGCCGCATGGGCGCGTGGATGCTGGGTGACTCGGGCATGGCACGTGCATTGCTGGCCCGCTCGTTGCCGGAAGTGGACACGCAGCTGCGCTTCGTCGAGAGCGCCGTGCACGACAGCAAGGCGGGCGGCACGCCGGTCAAGGCGCTGGCCTACTGCTTCTGCGGGTTCTGAGCCGTCGCGCTTGGACAGCGATTGCTGTATCGACAACGCCGGCCATGTGCCGGCGTTGTTGTTTCTACTGCGTGGCGGCGTCGATCGCCTTGCGCTGGTCTTCGGCGGCCCGATCGGTCGCGGCCTGCACTGCGTGCGCCTTGTTCAGCGGTTGCTGGATGTGGTCGCGCAAGGCGGTGGCCTGCGGTTCGGGCTTCTGTTCGGTGGGTGCGGGCTGCGGCCGCTGACAGGCGCCCAGCGACACCGCCAGGCAGGCTGCAAGCATCCAATGCGTCTTCATCGTCGTGACCTCGCTCGGGGTGGCGGTATCCTAACGCTCGGCCCACGCATGCGCGTCAACTGCGCTGCAGCGGCCGTTTCTCAGCGTCTTGAAGAGGATCACCCACGTGACACAGCATCGCTGGCGGCTGGATGGACAGACCGCGCTCATCACCGGCGCCAGTGCCGGCATCGGTCTGGCCATTGCGCGCGAGCTGCTGGGTTTTGGCGCGGATCTGCTGATGGTGGCGCGCGATGCCGATGCCTTGGCGCAGGCGCGCGATGAACTGGCCGAGGAATTTCCCGAGCGCGAACTGCATGGCCTGGCGGCCGACGTGGCCGACGATGAGGAGCGCCGGGCAATCCTGGACTGGGTGGAAGATCATGCCGACGGCCTGCATGTGTTGATCAACAACGCCGGCGGCAACATCACCCGCGCCGCGATCGACTACACCGAGGACGAGTGGCGCGGCATCTTCGAAACCAACGTGTTTTCGGCGTTCGAACTGTCGCGCTATGCGCATCCGTTGCTGACCCGGCACGCCGCATCGGCCATCGTCAACGTCGGCAGCGTGTCCGGGATCACCCATGTGCGTAGCGGTGCGCCGTATGGCATGACCAAGGCTGCCCTGCAGCAGATGACGCGCAACCTGGCAGTGGAATGGGCCGAAGACGGCATCCGCGTCAATGCCGTCGCGCCGTGGTACATCCGCACGCGCCGCACCTCCGGGCCGTTGTCGGATCCGGATTACTACGAGCAGGTGATCGAGCGCACCCCGATGCGCCGCATCGGCGAACCCGAAGAAGTGGCCGCCGCAGTGGGTTTCTTATGCCTGCCGGCGGCCAGCTACATCACCGGCGAATGCATCGCGGTGGATGGCGGCTTTCTGCGCTACGGGTTCTGAGCACCGCGCCACGGCAGGGCGACGTTGCCGGTCATTGCGCTGGCGGGCGAGGGCACAGCGTCGCTGCGCGGCGTCGCGTTCTGTGCGGCGCCCAGGTTCCGCCCGGCGGCAGTGCACATGGGGGCGATGGGTCACGTCGCGCAGCGCCTGCACCGCCTTGCGCCTGATCGAGATACAGCGCGGACTACCTGGCAACACCTGTCGACATATGCCGATCAACGTTCGTTTCATCGATGCAGTGCAGCCCATGATCGGAACAGCGCTGACGGCATCGCGGCAGGATTGGCGCGGCGGTTATCATCCCGCGCACGCCGCAGCTGGTCGTAGCGCGGTTTGCGTAACGCATTGCAGCCGGTGATCACGCCGCGCGCTCAGGGCGTGGCGGCGGGATTGGCGCAGCGACTTTCATCCAGCACGCGCCGCATCTGGTCGTAGCGCTGTTTGCGCTCGGCCGATTGCGCCTCATCGGAGAAGCGCCAGGTGGATTCGGCCTGCTCGGCACGTTTGCGCCAGGCCTCGCACAGGCTCTGGTCCGGCACCGGTGCGCAGCGGTCGGTGACCACTTCGCAGGCGCTGCCGCCACCGGTGGCCGGCCCGCCGGCCAGATTGGTGGTCTGCATCGGCAGGCAACGCGTGGCCGGTTCGCGGTCTTCGGTGAAGTAGCGGCCGTTATCGTGCGCGGTGCATTCGAACAGCGGCGGCGGTGGCAGTGTCGAGGTGGAGGTCGCTGCCGGCACTGGCGTGGCGGGAGGCGTCGCGGCTGGCGCGGCAGGCGCCGATGCAGCGGTTGGTGCAGCGGCGCGTGGCTGCGTGGCACGTGCAGGCGCAGCGGTTGCCGCTCCGCCTGGCGCGAATGGCACTGCGGCCGGGGCGATCATCAGCTTTTTCTGTTGCTGCATGCCTTTCGGGCACGGCATGTTCTGCACCGTGAGCGCGCCGGTGGGATCGGTGCAACGGTAGATGGCCACTTCCTGGGCGCTAGCGCCCCACGCCCCGCCCAACAGCAGGCATACCACCAGGGTGCGGTTCATGCGCCGCCGCAATCGCGTTGCTGACGCGCTTCGATGCCACGTTGTTCGCGGCTGAGATCCTGGCGCTCGCTTTGCAGTGCGTTGTTGTAACGACGGATCAGCTCCCAGCGGCGGTCTGCCAACCGCGCGCAGACTTCCTGTTCCGGCAGGGCATGGCATTCGTCGCGGACCTGCACATTCCCGTAGGGCACGATCACGGTGCCGCCATGGTCGCCACCGTGGTATCCGCCCTGATAGCCACCTTGATAGCTGCCGCCGCCAAAACTGGCGCTGCCGCGCAGGCTGCCGCGTCCGGAACCACCCTGCATCGAGATCGCCGGGCGCGGGCTCACCGGTAGCGGCGGGCGCAGGGTGCCAGCGGGGGGCGGAGGCGGGGCGATGCCGTTGCCGACATAGGCCGGCCCCCAGGTCGGCACCCAGCGCGGATTGCCTTCCGGGCTGTCGCTGGTATAGCGCTGGCCGTCTTCGGTGGTGCACTCGTACATCGGCTGCGGCGGTTGCACGGTCACGATGCGCACCTCGCGCGCGGGTGCGGCGGCCGGGGCGGGCGCTTGAACGCGTGCCGGGCGTGGCGGCGGATCCTGGGGGCGCTGCATGTCCAGCACCTGCTGGCGGCCGCCGCTGCACGGCGCATCCTGCAAGGCGACGGTACCGGTGCTGCTGACACAGCGGTACACGCGCACGTTGGGGTCGGGCTTGCTGGCCGTGCTCGCTGCCGCTGTGGGCAGTGCGCAGGCCAGCAACAGAAGAGTCAGGGGAGTACGCATGGCCTGAGTGTGCGCGCTCGGCGGCCGCGCCGCAAAGTGGCGGGCTGTCGCCTGCGACGCCGTCGTGCCGCAGCATGGCAGCGTCACTGAAGGCGACAAACTTGCCTGGCTGGGCACTGCCGCAGGTGCCCGGGTGCTGCTTGTGGCGGAACCCGGCCGCTCCAGGAGACTGCTCGTTGATCGATACCCGGCCGAGAGCTCAGGGCCTGCCGCGCCGGGTCGTTACCGCGGACGTGCCGATCAGGCGAAGCGGGCTGGCATGCGTCGCATGCGGGAGGCACAGCCGCCGAAGACGGAAGAGGGGCGTCGGGACCGGGCGCGGCGTGGTCGAGCGGCCGGGCCAGGTGCGTGCCTGATGCGGCCTACACGGCAGCGCAGCAACCGCCAGACGGGCGCTGTCCAGTGCACCTTGGGCCAAACGCGGTGGCGCCGTGCCTTGCGCCAACGCACGCACACGGAAAGTAAAGATGACACCAACCCGCAGCATGCGCATGACGCCGGCTTGTTCGGCCGGCGGTGGCTCAGTCGCGCAGCACCTGGCCGGTCCGTGCGTCGCGGATCTGGGTGGGTTGCGCCTGCCCGCCGACATCGCCCGCCACCACGCCGTCGATGGTCGCCAGCAGGGCCGGGTCCAGGGCCTCGCGGCTGCGCGCGGGGGGCTCGCCTGCCAGGTTGGCGCTGGTGGACACCAGCGGGCCGCCCCAGGCCGCGCACAGCGCAGCCACCACCGGATGCGCGCTGATGCGCACGGCCAGCCCGTCGTGCGTGCCGGTGACCCAGCGCGGCGCGCGGGACGTGACCGGCAGGATCCAGGTATGCGGGCCGGGCCAGCTGGCCAGCACGTCCTGCCGGCGCGCCGGCGCCAGCGCATCGAGATCGATCCAGTCGTACAGCCGCTCGATGGCGGACGCCACCACGATCACGCCCTTGTCGACGGGGCGCCGCTTGATCTCCAGCAGCCGCAGTACCGCCGCTTCCTGTGCCGGGTCGCAGCCCAGGCCCCAGACCGCTTCGGTCGGGTAGGCGATCACGCCGCCCCGTTGCAGGGTAGCGACCGCGCCGTCCGGGTTCAGCGTGTGGTCCATGCGCTGCCTTAGCCTGCCGCCTTGCTCACGGTTTTCTTGACCACGCGCTTGGCCGCCTTCTTGGTGGCGGTCTTCTTGGCCGGCGCTTTCTTCGCTGCCGTCTTGATGGCGGTTTTCTTGACCGTGGTCTTCTTGGCAGCGTCCTTCGCTTCCTTGGCCGAATCCTTGACCGCATTCTTTTTCAGCGTGGCCTTCTTGGCGCCAAAGCCCTTGCGCACCGGCTTACCGGTATCGGCCAGCAGTTGCTGCACCTCGGCGAGCGTCAACGACGACGGCTCGCGCTCCTTCGGGATCTTGCCATTGAGCTTGCCATCGCTGATGTACGGGCCGAAGCGGCCGTTGAGCACCTGGATGTCGCTTCCCTCGAATTCCTTGATCACGCGGTTGCGCGCGATCTCTTCCTTCTCTTCGATCAGGAATACCGCGCGTTCCAGATCGATGGTGTACGGGTCGTCCTCTTTCTTCAGCGAGGCGTACACGCTGCCACGGCGCGCAAACGGGCCGAAACGACCGATGCCGACGCTAACGTCTTGATCTTTGTCCTGGCCCAGCGCGCGCGGCATCTTGAACAATTCCAGCGCGTCCTCGATGGAGATCGAATAGATGCTCTGGCCCGGCCGCAGCGAGGCGAAGGTGGGCTTTTCTTCGTCTTCGACGGTGCCGATCTGCACCATCGGGCCGAAGCGGCCGATGCGCGCACTCACCTCTTTGCCGCTGACCGGGTCGGTGCCGAGCACGCGCACGCTGCCGGCGTCGGTCTTGTCCAGCGAATCCTTCTTGTCCTCGACCAGTTCCTTGAACGGGCCCCAGAACTTCTCCATCAACGGGATCCACTCAGCTTCGCCGCGCGACACCGCATCCAGATCGTCTTCCAGGTTGGCGGTGAAGTCGTAATCCACGTAGCGGGTGAAGTGCCCGGACAGGAACTTGGACACCGCCCGGCCCACGTCGGTCGGGCGGAAGCTGCGGCCTTCCATCTCGACGTACTTGCGGAACTGCAGGGTCTGGATGATCGAGGCGTAGGTGGACGGACGGCCGATGCCGTATTCCTCCAGCGCCTTGACCAGCGCCGCTTCGGTGAAGCGCGGCGGCGGCTGGGTGAAGTGCTGGTCGGTGACGATGCGGTCCAGCGGGACGTTGTCGCCGGCCTTCATCAGCGGCAGCTTGCGGCCTTCGTCTTCATCCTCGCTGCTCTTGGTGTCCTTGCCTTCCTCGTAGACAGCCAGGAAACCCGGCACCACCACGGTGGTGCCGCTGGCGCGGAACACGTGCTCGCTGCCGGCCGACAGATCCACGCTGACGGTATTGAGCGTGGCCGGAATCATCTGGCAGGCCACCGCGCGGCGCCAGATCAGCTCGTACAGGCGGCGCTCGTCGTCGGACAAAAAGCGCGCCACCTGGGCCGGTGTACGCAACGCCGAGGTCGGCCGCACCGCTTCGTGGGCTTCCTGCGCGTTCTTGGATTTGGTGGTGTAGGCGTTGGGCTGGTCGGGCAGCGAGGCGGTGCCGAAATCGCGCGCGATCACATCGCGGATTTCCGCCAGCGCGTCCTGCGACAGGTTCACCGAGTCGGTACGCATATAGCTGATCAGGCCGACCGAGCCTTCATCGCCCAGCGCCACGCCTTCGTACAACTTCTGCGCCACCTGCATGGTCTTGCGGGTGGTGAAGCCGAGCTTGCGCGAAGCTTCCTGCTGCAGGGTGGACGTGGTGAACGGTGGGGCAGGGCGGCGCTTGCGCTCCTTGCTGGCCACGTCGGTCACATGCAGCACACCTTGCGCGGCCTGCTGGATGCGCAGGCGCGCCGCTTCGGCGGTGTCGCCGTCGGTGACGGTGAACTGCTCGAACTTCTGCCCGTCTAGCTTGATCAGTCGCGCGTTGAATGCCTGCGAGGGATGCCGGCAGTGCGCATCGATGGACCAGTATTCGCGCGGGATGAAGGCTTCGATCTCTTCTTCGCGCTCGACGATCATGCGCAGGGCCGGCGACTGCACGCGGCCGGCGGACAGGCCGCGCTGCACCTTGCGCCACAGCACCGGCGACAGGTTGAAGCCCACCAGATAGTCCAGCGCGCGGCGGGCCTGCTGCGCATCCACCAGGTCGGCGGCGATCGCGCGCGGCTTGAGCATCGCTTCCTTGATCGCGCGCGGGGTGATCTCGGTGAATACCACCCGCTGCATCGGCTTGTCCTTGAGCAGGCCGCGCTCTTTCAGGATCTCGGCGATGTGCCAGCTGATCGCCTCGCCCTCGCGGTCCGGGTCGGTCGCCAGGAAGATGTCGTCGGCGCCCTTGGCGGCGCGCGCGATGGCCTCGACATGCTTCTCGTTCTTCTCGATCAGGTCGTAACGCATCGCAAAGCCGTTGTCCGGATCGACCGCGCCCTCCTTGGGGACGAGGTCGCGCACGTGCCCATACGAGGCCAGGACGGTGAAGTCCTTGCCGAGGTATTTATTGATCGTCTTGGCCTTGGCGGGCGATTCGACGATGAGCAGGTGCTTGGGCATGGTGGCAACTTCTTGGGGCAGAGCCCGGGGGGCGGGTAGCGTGGCCTAATTGGCCGGTCGAGGGAAGCAGATCGGCCGTTTCCCACACGTTAACGCCCGGGGAGTGCTCCCGGGCGTTCAGTCGTCTTATTAGAAAGATCACGGCGGACGCCGCCGTGTCAAGCGCCTGGCGCGGCGAACTGCTAGCTCTGGCTCATTCCGATGGTTGCCAGCATGATCGCGACGACCACGATGGAGAGCACCAGCAGCACCGCATAAATGGCCAGCACCACGATCGTGACCGTGTCCAGGCCTCGCGACTGCAGCTCCGGGCGGTCGGTGAAGGCCCAGCGGTCCACCACCAGGGTGTCGCAGATCTTGTCGTGCGGGGTCTGTTTGCGCTGGGTCATGCCGGCCATGAAGGCCGCCACGACCGCGCCGATCCCCAAGGTCAGGACGCTGATCAGCATATAGGCCAGGTACCGCAGCACGTTGCGCCAGAACCCGACCCGGGCACCGTTGCTGTCGGCGCGCACCACCTTGATGCCACAGGCGAGCTTGCCCAGGCTGGCCTGCAGCCGGCTGGACTGCATCCAGGCAAAGTACAGCGTGGGAATGGCCAGGCCGATGCCGTAGGACATCACCAGGATCGCAATGCCGAGCGCGCTGCCGTCGTCCAGGGCCGAACCGGAGTCGCCGCGGGTGGTCATCAGCGCCACCACGAACACCAGCGGGATCACGATCAGGTACACCGCGAAGGTGGTGATCAGGCTGTCGAGGATGCTGGCGGCCACGCGCCGCCACAGGCCGGCGTAGACGACCGGCGCATCTTGCAGTGCACCGCTTGCCGCGGGCGCGGCGAGGGCCGGGTCACCCCAGGCGCCCGGAAGCGGCGTCGTCGCACTTGCCGGTGCGTTTCCGGGTGCCGAAGCCGCGCCGGCGGTCTCGCTCAGGCTCGGCCCCGACGCTGGCGGTGGGGCGGTGGCGTCTGCCGGCGGGGCGGACCATGCCGGCCGGTCCGGTGATGGGGCGTGGTCGCGTGGCGGGTGGGCTGGAGAATCGACCAAGGGAGATTGACCGGCAAGGCCGGTGGCCACAGCGGCACCAGCGACGGCGCTGCCGCTGGCGTCGGCAACGGCCGTCTGCGCGGGCGATGCCGTGGCAGCGTGGTCATTGACCGGCCGGGCCGCGACCGGCGACGCCATCGCAGGCGCGCCGTCGGCGCTGTCGGCAGCCGACAGCGGTGCATCGATCGGTGTTTCCACGCGCGGCGGCCCGCCGGCCTCGGGCACCGCAGGCCTCGCGCCATCAAGGCCCAGTTCGGCGGCGACCTCGTGCAGGGCCACCCATTGCGGCAGGCCTTCGCGCCAGACCAGGCTGGAGCGGTCGATGATGCCCTGCGACAGGCGCGCGGCAAGCGTGTCCGTGTCCACCGGTCCCTGGCGTTGCCGCTGTGCGTCGGCGTAATACCACTGCGTCATGTCGTCCCCTTAACGTGTAGCCATTGGCGTGCCGCAGGCGGTCAGCCGCGGCAATGCGGCGGAAGTTGGGCGTCGTCGATCTCGGAACTGCAGTTCCAGCTCCCGGCATCCGCATCCAGATCCAGCCACAGCGCCTTGCCGTCGATTCTGGCCGACTTCGGCGCGTGGATGACCGCTTCGATGCCGCATGCGGTCGTCTCGAAACGGCCGATGCGCACGCTGCTCAAGCGCTCGCTCGCGTACTGCTCGGGTGGCTTGAAGCCAGCGTCATCGTTGACCGGGCAGCGACCTTCGCTCGCAAGAAATTCGGCGATCTGCGGCTTTAACGGTGCCAACTCGCCAATCGCCTCGGCCACCCTGGCACGGTTCAGATAGTCGTTGTAGGCCGGGAACGCGATCGCGGCAAGGATCCCGATCACGCCGACCACGACGAAGACGCCGGCCACCGCGCCCAGCACTGCAATCAACGGCCAGCCAGCGGTATTGCCGCGTGGGTGCAGAGGCGGTGCGGGCGCATGAAGAAGCGGAGCGTGCGCCGCAGCGGGCGGCAATGGCGGCGGAACCGATGCCGCACGCATATCAGTGGAAATTGGCGGGCCAAGGGTGTCGGCACAGGCGGACAAGGGCAGCCACTGGTCCAGCCCTTCTCGCCAGACCAACGTATCCAGGGCGATCAGGTGATCGCGATACAGACCCAGCAAGGCGTCCTCGGCCACCGGCCCGTGCCGATGGCGATTGCCATCGGCGTAATACCAACTGCGCATCCCCGTTCCCCTGCACGCACGTCCGTGGCGGCTTCAAGGCTCAGTGTACGGGTTCAGGCTCGTCCAGGAACATCTGGGTTTCCATCCAGGCATAGGCCGCTTCGGCGCCGGGCTGGTTGAACAGCACCATCAGCACCACCCATTTGAGGTCGTCCAGGTCCAGCTCGTCCTGGTCCAGCGCCATGGCGCGGTCCAGCACCAGCTCGCGCTGATCGGCATCGAGAATGCGGTGTTGCTCGAGGAACAGCAGGAACCCACGGCAGTCCACGTCCAGCTTGTCCAGCTCCGGCCCGTGATAGATCCGCACCGGCCCATCGACATGCGGGCGCGCGACGCTGGGCCGCTGCTCGGAGAGCGCGTCCAGCCAATCGAAGGCCTTGCTGATTTCTGCGGGGCTGAAACCGGCCTGGATCAGGCCATTTTGTAGCGAGTCACGGTCACGGACCAGGTCCGCGTCTTCGCTGAAGTAATGTTCGAACAGGTACAGCAGTACATCGAGAATGCTCTCTTTCATTGCCCTCGGCCTGCGTCGCGCGACGCTGTGGAGGTGAAGAAACTAAGGATTGCGGGTATAGCGACCGTGCTCGGTGACCACGTCTCCCTCCAGTTCCATGATGAGCAGCATGGAGGACAGCGCGGCGGCCGTCAATCCGGTGCGCTGCACCAGGGAATCCATAGGGGTTGGGTCGTGGCCCAGCGCCTGCCACAAGCGCTGGTAGTCGGGGTCCGAGCGCACGGAAGTGGCGGTGCGCATCGGCCTGGCCTCCTGAGTGGGGGCGCTCAGGCGTTCGCGCAAGGCGCTGGCCAATTCGCCCGACAGCAGGCCCAGTCCGTCGACGACCTGGGCCGGTTCCTGCGCGAGCGTGGCGCCCTGGCGGATCAGGTGGTGGCAGCCGCGGGCGAGCGGGTTGTGCAGCGAGCCGGGCAGGGCAAAGACCTCGCGGCCGGCTTCTGCCGCAAGGCGTGCGGTGATCAGGGCGCCGGAGCGCATCGCCGCTTCCACCACCAGCGTGCCCAGGGCCAGCCCGGCGATGATCCGGTTGCGGGCCGGAAAGTGCGCCGCCACCGGGCCGGTGCCCGGCAGGTATTCGCTGACCACCGCGCCACGTGCGGCGATGCGATCGCGCAAACCGTGGTGCCGCTCGGGATACGCCACGTCGGTGCCGGTGCCGACCACTGCCACGGTGATGGCGTCGCGGTGGGCCAGCGCGGCCTCGTGTGCAATCGCGTCCACGCCTGCGGCCATGCCGCTGACGATGCTCAGCCCGGCGCCCGCCAGGCTGGAGGCGAACACGCGGGTATGGTCGCGGCCGGCGGCGGTGGCCGAGCGACTGCCCACCACGGCCACGCCCGGGTGCCAGAGCGCGTTGGGGTCGCCGTCCACGAACAGGGCCATGGGTGGATTGGCGATGTGGCGCAGCAGGGCCGGGTAGTCCGGGTCGTGCCAGCCGATCAGGTGGTGCCCCGGCCGTGTGCACCAGTGCAGCGCCGCATCCAGCGCCTGCTGATCGGGTGCGTGCAGGCGCTGCGATTGCACCTCGTCGCAGCCGGCGGAGCGCCACGCCTCGGGCCCGGCCGCCAGCATCTCGGCCGCCGACGCGAAGGTGGTCAGCAATGCCTTTCGCGGTGGGCTACGGCCGCCTGCCAGTAGCAGGATCAGCAGGGCGCGCAGGTCGGGAGCAGTCAGGGCCATGCATTCAGGCTAGGCCGCAAACGACGACGGCGCCCTCGGGCGCCGTCGCGTTGATGCATCGGAATTTTCGCTTACTGCGCGTCGGGATGCTTGACGAAGTACCCCAGGCCGGTCGGCTTGACGCTTTCCATCACCAGCGCATAGCTCACCTTGTCGAAGGTGCGGAACACCATCGCATGCGAGGCGTATTCGTCGGGCAGGCCGACGGTGGAGCCGGACGGGCCGCTGAAATCGTCGTCGGTCCGCGAGAAGCGCGCGTGCTTGACGCGGTCGCTGACCGTGCGGCCCTTGCGCCAGATCGAGAACACGGTGCCGTTGTTGATGCCTTCGCGGGCGCCGCCGGAGATGGCGATCACGTCGCGGGTGCCGCCGACGATGAAGGCGTCGGAGATGGCCAGCACGCGCAGTTCGGTCTGCAGCGCCTGTTCGGACGGCGGGTGCGGGATGAACTGCAGATCGTAGGGCTGTGCTTCGACCGCGACGATGCGATCGCCCGCGCGCACCTCGCGGCCGCTGTCCTGCAACAGCAGGGTCGCCGCCTTGGAGTTGCCGCCTGCCGCGCTGCGGGTGATGGTGCCGACGTTGACCTGCGCCAGCTCATAACCGAGGAACTCGCGGCGCTTGCTCGGCGCGATGAAGTTCTTCCAGATGTTGCCGGAGCCGGCGGTGATGTTGCCCGCCATGTCCAGGCCTTCGTTGTGCTTGGGCAGGCTGAACTTCACGGTCGGACGAACCACCGCAAAGCGCTGGCCCGGCTGCGCGTTTTCCAGGCCGACCACGTAAGCGACCTGGCCGGTGGTGGCGCGCGTGCGGCCGCCTTCCAGGCCCACCACGTAGGGCAGCTGATCGAAGTCGTCGACCACGCGCAGGTTCTTCAGGAACGGCTCGACGTCGGCCAGCGGAATGGCGTTGATCGGCGCTTCCTGGCGCGGGCCGGGCTGGATGGTGCCTTTGCCGACGCGGTCCAGATAGGCCAGGCTGATCACGTCACCCGGATAGATCAGGTGCGGATTCTGAATCTGCGGATTGGCCTGCCAGATCTCCGGCCACAGCCATGGTTTTTGCAGGAAACGCCCGGCGATGTCCCACAAGGTATCGCCCTTGCGGACCACATAGGTCTCTGGATGCTCGCCCACCGCTTGCGCGGCAGCGTAGGTCGCGACGATCAGCATCGCCGCAGCGACGACCGTACGAAGTCGGTTCAACATGAGTGCCTTCTTGCCTGATTCCCCAACAGGTCCGCGCACTATAGTCCAGAAACCGGGGCGCCACGCAAGCATTGCGCTAGAATGACACCGTCTTGCCGGCGCCGCGCCGGTGTCCCAGACGGGTAACCCCATGGCTTTGCTCCCTATTCTCGAATTTCCCGATCCGCGGCTGCGTACCAAGGCCGTGCCGGTCGATGCGGCCGAGGTCACCAGCCCGGCGTTCCAGAGCTTGCTCGACGACATGTTCCAGACCATGTACGAGGCGCCCGGCATCGGCCTGGCCGCCAGTCAGGTGGACGTGCACAAGCGCTTCATGGTGATCGACGTCAGCGAAGAGAAGAACGCCCCGCAGGTGTTCATCAATCCTGAAATCGCCACCCGCCAGGGCGAACAGGTGTACCAGGAAGGCTGCCTGTCGGTGCCGGGCATCTTTGCCGATGTCAGCCGTGCCGATGCGATCACCGTGCGTTACCTGGACCGCGACGGCAAGGCACAGGAACTCAGCACCGATGGCCTGCTGGCGGTGTGCATCCAGCACGAGATGGACCACCTGGACGGCAAGCTGTTCGTGGACTATCTGTCTCCGCTCAAGCGCGAGATGGTGCGCAAGAAGCTGGCCAAGCAGCGCAAGCATGTGGCTTGAGGGCTGGGATTGGGGATTCGGGATTGAGGATTGGTAAGCGCGGGTTTTTGCGCGCCTGTGAGCCGGCTGGTTTCAAATCGTCGAGCGCTGATCTCGGTGCGATCTGATGGCTATGCCGGCACATGGCCATTGCGCCAAGTCCCGGGGCGGATGGCCTTGAAACCTCGGGCGCGGAATGCGTGACCGCCAAGCAGCTGCCTATTACGGGCATCGAGTCCCGGATGCAATTCCCGCTTCTCAGCGCACCCGATCGATGATGGGGCATGCGGGTGCCGGCGCCGGTTTGCCAAATCTCCCAGCGTAAATCCCGCTCTGCGCCTTTCAGCCCCACGCTACTCCCGCCCCGGCCAGCACCCCGCCGTTGCCAATCCCGAATCCCAAATCCCGAATCCCCGCCCTATGAGAATTATCTTCGCCGGTACACCGGACTTCGCTGTCGCCTCCTTGCGCGCGGCCGCACAGCGGCATGAAGTGGTGGCGGTCTACACCCAGCCGGATCGGCCGGCCGGGCGCGGGCGCGGGCTGACCCCCTCGCCGGTCAAGCTGGAAGCGATCGCGCGCGGCATTCCGGTCTACCAGCCGCAGACCCTGCGCTCGCCCGAGGCGCTGGCCACGCTGCGCGGGCTCGATGCGGACCTGATGGTGGTGGTGGCGTACGGGCTGATCCTGCCCAAGGCGGTACTGGCCGCGCCGACCCACGGCTGCTGGAACGTGCACGCCTCGCTGTTGCCGCGCTGGCGTGGCGCCGCGCCGATCCAGCGCGCCATCGAGGCCGGCGATACCGAAACCGGTGTGTGCCTGATGCAGATGGAAGCCGGCCTGGATACCGGCCCGGTGCTGTTGTCGCAACGCATCGAGATCGGCGAGCAGGAAACCGGCGGGCAGCTGCACGACCGCCTGACGGCGCTGGGCGCGCAGGTGCTGTCCGACGGCCTGGGTCTGCTGCGCGCCGGCATCCGTCCGGTGGCGCAACCGCAGCCGGCCGAGGGCGTGACCTATGCGCACAAGCTGGACAAGGCGCAGGCGCGGCTGGACTGGGCGCAGCCGGCGCAGGAACTGGCGCGGCGCGTGCGCGCGTTCAACCCCTGGCCGGTGGCCGAGGCGGTCCTGGCCGGCGAGCGGGTGCGCCTGCATGGCGCGGTGGCGCTGGAGCTGGCCCACCAGCAGCCGCCGGGCACCCTGCTGGCCGCCAGCAAGCAGGGCATCGACATCGCCTGCGGGCAGGGCGCGCTGCGGGTGCGCGTGTTGCAGCGTGAGGGCGGCAAGGCGATTACCGCCGCCGATTACCTCAACGCGCGCCGCGACCTGCCGGCGCTGCGCTGATGTCGGCCGATACGGTGGCGGCGGGCGTTGGCTCGCGCCTGGTTGCGGCGCGCGTGCTGACGGCGGTGTTCGACCAGGGCCGCTCGTTGAAGGCCGAGCTGGCCGCCACCTTGCCCGGCGTGGCCGATCCACGCGATCGCGCGCTGGTGGAGGCGATCTGTTTTGCGGTCATTCGCCGGCGCCCGGCGTATGACGTGGCGTTGCGGCAATGGCTGGAACGTCCGTTACCGCCACGCGATGCCGAACTCAAGGCGCTGCTGATGGCCGGCTTTGCGCAACTCGATGTGCTGCAACTGCCCGCGCACGCGGCGTTGTCGGCCACCGTGGAGGCATGCCGCGCGCTGGGCCGGCCGCGTCAGGCCGGCATGGTCAACGCGATCTTGCGGCGCGCGCAGCGCGAAGGCTTTCCGGCAGTGGCCGACGATGCCGGCTGGCCGTCGTGGCTGCGCAAGCAGTTGCGTGCGGACTGGGGCGAGCGTGCCGAAGCCATTTTTACCGCCAGCGCGCAGATGGCGCCGATGTGGCTGCGGGTCCATCGCGGGCGCACCGACCCGGACACCTATGTGGCACGTCTGACCAACGCGGGCATCGCCGCGCAGGCCGACCCGGTGCTGCCGGATGCGGTGCGCCTGTCCACGGCGGTGCCGGTCAGCCAGTTGCCCGGCTTTGCCGAAGGCGAGGTCTCGGTGCAGGACGGGTCGGCGCAGCAGGTGGCCGATGCGTTGCCGCTGGCGCCATCGGCGCGCGTGCTCGATGCCTGTGCCGCACCCGGTGGCAAGGCGGCGCATCTGCTGGAGCGGCACCCGGCGCTGCAGCTCACCGCGCTGGACGTGGATGCGCGCCGCCTGGAGCGCGTGCAGCAGACCCTGCAGCGCACCGTGCCGACGGCGCAGGTGGCATTGCACGCGGCCGACGCGGCCGATACGGACACGTGGTGGGACGGCCGGCCGTTCGATGCGGTGCTGCTGGATGCGCCGTGTTCGGCTACCGGGGTGGTGCGCCGTCAGCCGGACGTGCTGCTGCATCGCCGGGCCGACGACATTGATGCGCTGTGTGCGCTGCAGGCACGCCTGCTGGATGCGAGCTGGCGGACCTTGCGGCCGGGCGGGCAACTGCTCTACACCACCTGCTCGCTGCTGGCGCGCGAAAACCAGGCGCAGATCGACGCCTTCCTGCAGCGCACGCCCGATGCACAGGCACAGCCGCTGGGGGCGCAGTTCGGCCACGCGGCGGGGCCGGGGCGGCAGCGCTTCCCCGGCGAGCAGCACTGCGACGGGTTTTTCTACGCACGTTTGCTAAAAGCCTCCTGATCGCGCGCCGGTTTCGGCGCCCCCTCCCGCATCCCGCTGCTGCCCGCCATGCTCAAGACCCGTGCCTCGAAGGATTTCTGGCTGCTGGCCATCACCGCTGTGCTGGTGATCGGTGCCGGCCTCGGATTGCGTGACCCCTGGCCGTCGGACGAGCCGCGCTTTGCCCTGGTCGCCAAGCAGATGGTGATGAGCGGGGACTGGCTGTTCCCGCACCGCGGCAACGAGTTGTACTCGGACAAGCCGCCCATGCTGATGTGGCTGCAGGCGCTGTTCTACACGCTGCTGGGCAACTGGCGGGTGGCGTTTCTGCTGCCGTCGCTGCTCGCGGCGCTGGGCACCCTGGCCTGCGTCTACGACCTGGGCCGGCGGTTGTGGACGCGGCGGGTAGGTGCCTACGCGGCGTGGATGCTGTTGTTCACGCTGCACTTCACCTTCCAGGCCAAGAAGGCGCAGATCGACCCGCTGGTGGTGTTCTGGATCACCCTGGCCAATTACGGATTGCTGCGGCATCTGCTGATGGGCCCGGCCTGGCGCTGGTGGACGCTGGGCTGGTTCGCTGCCGGGTTGGGGGTGATCACCAAGGGCGTGGGCATTATCGCGTTGCTGATGCTGATTCCGGCCGGGATTGCCGCAGCGCGCGGCTGGCCGGGCGTGCGCGTGCATGTGCGTGACCGCCGCTTCTGGCTCGGGCCGCTGTTCTTCTTCGTGGCGATCCTGCTGTGGTTCGTGCCGATGATGGTCACCGCGCTGACCGCCGGCCAGCCCGAATACCGCGTGTATCTCAACGACATTCTGCTGCGCCAGACCGCCAAGCGCTACGCCAGCTCCTGGGACCATGCGCAGCCGGTGTGGTACCACCTGCAGAGCATGGCCACGATGTGGCTGCCGACCATCCTGCTGCTGCCGTGGGCGGTGCCGGCATGGCGGCGGCGGTTGCGGCGACGCGATGCGCGTTATCTGCTGCCGCTGGCGTGGTGGCTGCTGGTGCTGGTGTTCTTCACCATTCCCAGCGGCAAGCGCGATGTCTACATCCTGCCGGCGCTGCCGATGTTCTGCCTGGCGCTGGCACCGTTGGCGGCGGGGCTGCTGCGCCGGGCCGGCGTGCAACGGCTGTTGTTCGGCTTCGTGGTGCTGCTGACGGTGGCCTTCGCTGCGGGTGGGGCGGCGATGCTGATCGGGCATCCGGGGTTCGAGCAGAAGATCATGGACAGCCGCGGTGTCGGCAGCGAAGCGACCGACCCGCTGGGCTGGCTGCTGCTGGCGGTCGGCAGCTGGGGCGCGGCCAGCCTGCTGCTGTTGCGCGTGCGCCGCTCCGCGCTGGCGGCCGCCTCGCTGCTGGGTGCGTGGTGGGTGGCGTTCGGGTTGGTCTGCTACCCCGTCTTCAACGACTCCAGTTCGGCCGGGGCGGTGATGCGCGAGGTTGGCCGGCGCATCGGCCCGGATGCACAGCTCGGCCTGGTGGCCTGGAAGGAGCAGAACCTGCTGATGGCCGACCGCCCGGCACAGACCTTCGGCTTCAAGGTGCCGTGGGAAGAACAGCTGCGCCGCGGCGTGGCCTGGCAGGCCGCGCAACCGGGCCAGCGCTGGCTGATGGTGCAGGAGACCGCCTTGCTGGGCTGCGTGGATCGCAGCCGCAGCCAACTGGTCGGCGTGGCCAATCGCCGCCGCTGGTGGCTGGTGCCGGCCGATGCGGTGCAGGGCGACTGCGTGGCCAGCTCCACCGAGAAGGCGGTCGAAGAAAAGGAGCAGGGCAACCTGGACGTCGAGTGAGGCGCGCATCCCCGCAGCCCGTGCGGCAGGCGCTGCGTCAATGCGCGCGCCGGTGGCCGTCTAGCAGGGATTCATGCGCCGCATCGTTAGCTTGGCCGGCGTCGCTGACGCCCCCTGCCTGTTCTACCTTCCTTTTGCTGCCGATCTGTCGATGACTTCCTTGCACATCCCGCCTGCCTCGCGTCACATCACTGCGCCCGTCGTATCACGGGCGGGGGTGGGGATGGCCGAGCTGGGCGTGTTTGCGCTCACCGCCCTGGTGGTGAGCATGCCCAGCGGCCTGTTGCCGTTCGGCCTGTGCCTGCTGCTTGGGTCGTTGCTGGGTTGGCGCGGCCTGCGGGCAGGCATCGCCGCGCGTGATGTGACCTTGCGTACGCTGGGATGGCTGACGGTGGCGGTGATTGCGATGTCGCTGCTGTCGATCGCCTTGTTCGAGCATGGCCTGCGCGATGTAGGCAACCGTTCGCGCTTTCTGGTGCTGCCGTGGGCGGCGTTGTGGGCCTATGCCTTGCAACCGCGCCAGATCTGGCTGTGGCGGGGCGCGCTGGCCGGCTTGGCGGCGGCCATGGTGATCGCGATCGTGCAGGTGATGCGTGGCGCCGACCGTGCCGAAGGCTTCACCAACGCCATTGTCTTTGCCGACATCGCAATGATGCTGCTGGTGGTGGTGGCGTTCTGCCGTCCCACCGGCGCCGTGCGCTGGCTGGTGGGCGCGGCCATCGCCACGGTGGTGGTGATCGTGCTCAGCGGCAGCCGCGGCGTCTGGCTGGCCTTGCTGGCAACCGTGGGCGTCCTGATCTGGGGCGCGCCCTGGCACAGCGCGCGCATACGCCTGCTCACCTTCGTCGGCGGGGCGGTCGTGGCCGTGGGTGTGATCGCCAGCGTGCCCGCCTTGACCGACCAGATGCGCCTGGGCGAGTTGCAGCGCGATCTGCAGCGTTATGAGGTCGGCGACAGCGATTCGTCTGCCGGTGCACGCATCGAACGCCTGCACGTCGCCTGGGATACCTTGCGTACGCATCCGCTCGCCGGCATCGGCGTTGGCCGTTTCGACGATGCGATGCATGAGCTGCCGGCGTGCGCGGCCGACAACGCCCTGTTTCGTTGCCATCTGGGCCATGCGCACAACGACCTGGCCGAATGGGGCGCCACCCAGGGCGTGCCCGGGTTGCTGTTGCTGATTGCGGTCTACGGCGTGCCGCTGTGGCTGTTCGTGCGTCTGCATCGGCGCAGTGGGCAGGTGCAGTTTCGCGGACCGGCCGCAGCCGGGGTGATGTTCGTGATCAGCTACGCGCTGTGCGGGCTGACCCAGTCGATGTTCGCGCACCAGGTGGCGGCCAGTTTCTATACCGCGATGGTGGGCGTGCTGGCGGGCCTGGCAGCGCGCCAGGCGCAGCAGGCCGCGCCGGCATTGCAGGTCACCCGTAACGGGGTGTGACCCGGCAGCGCCCCGCGCACTCAGTCGCCGCGCGGTTCCGCTGCGCGTGGCGGGTCCTGCACCGGCTGCCGGTGCTGCAACAGCCACAGCATGATGGTCTTCTGGCGCACGTAGTTGGCGCGCACATAGGCGTAGATCAGCCCGTGCCAGCCGTCGCGGAAGCCGCCGCGCAGCAGATAGCCGCGCCAGAAGCGCCACGCCGGCGCCAGCACCAGCTTGCTCCAGGTGGCGCGCTTGCCGCGCGCGTAATCGTGCTCGGCCATCATCTGTGCGTAGCGCTGGGTCTTGGACAGCTGCTGCATCAAGGAGCGATAGGGGTAATGGATCAGGTCGCCCGGCAACGTGATCACTGCACCATCGACGCTGGCCGCCTCGTGGATCTCGCGCTTGCCGCGCCAGCCGCCGCGGCGGCGGTCGAACAGGCGCAGCACCCGGTCCGGATACGCATTGCCATGCCGCAGGAAGCGGCCGAAATAGTCCGACAGCCGCGCGAAGCGGTAACCGGCAGCAGCAGGAAACCCGGCATCGCGTGCGGCAATGATCGATGCGCGCAAGCGCTCGCTGATGCGCTCGTCCGCATCCAGGCACAGCACCCAGTCGTGGCTGGCCTGCTGCACGCAATACGCCTTCTGGCTGCGGTAGCCATCGAAGGCGCGTTGCACCACGCGCGCGCCGTGCGCGCCGGCAATGGCCGCAGTGGCATCGGTGGAGCCGGAGTCCACCACCACGATCTCATCGCAGAACGCCAGCGAGGTCAGACAG
Source organism: Xanthomonas sp. WHRI 6106 (assembly GCF_040202405.1). Taxonomy (NCBI): domain Bacteria; kingdom Pseudomonadati; phylum Pseudomonadota; class Gammaproteobacteria; order Lysobacterales; family Lysobacteraceae; genus Xanthomonas; species Xanthomonas sp. WHRI 6106. The sequence goes on from NZ_JBEGFC010000003.1 coordinate 97,406, forward strand.
TCGCGTAGGCGATCGGCCTCGTTGAACGCGATAATGCAGGCGCTGATGCGAGGCCGTTCGTCGGGTGCGGTCGAAGAGGACATGTGATGGCCGATTACCTGCTGTTCGCAACGGAGCGTTACGCGTTGCCTATTCTGGCGCCATTGGCGCAGGCATTACAGGCCCGCGGCGACACCGTGGCCGCCTGGTACGAAGGCGGTGCCCGCGGGCTGGTGCTGCCGGGGGTGCGCGAGGTCGGCCTGCGCGATGCGCTGGCCTTGCGCCCGCGCGCGGTGTTCAGCGCGGCCAACTGGGTGCCGCCATTCATCGCCGGTGCCAAGGTGCAGCTGTTCCATGGCTTCAACGTGCAGAAACGCGAAGACAACCGCGGCCACTTCCGTGTGCGTGGGCTGTTCGATCTATATTGCACGCAAGGCCCGGCCACCACCGCGCCGTTTCGCGCACTGGCCGAGCGCGAAGGGCATTTTGCCGTGGCCGAAACCGGCTGGCCCAAGCTCGACCCGGTGTTCCGCGACGATGGCGGGCACAGCGCCGCGCTGCGTGCGCCGGCCAATGGCCGCCCGGTGCTGCTGTTCGGTTCCACCTTCACCGAGCGCCTCAGCGCAGCACCGGTGCTCTACGACGAGATCGCCGCCGACATCGCGCGCGGTGCGCACTACTGGCTGCTCACCCTGCATCCCAAATGCGCGCCGGAGCTGTTCGACCGCTATCGCGCGCTGGCCGGTGCCAACGCGCGGTTCGTCGAGCCCGAAGAGGTGATTGCCGCGCAGCGTGCGGCCGATGTGCTGGTGTCCGATACCTCGTCGATCGTGTCCGAGTTCGTGGTGCAGCACAAACCGGTGGTGACCTTCCGCAACCGCGTGCCGCAGCCGCATATGCTGAACTTCGAGCAGCCCGGGCAATTGCCGCAGCAGCTGGCGCGCGCGTTGGCGCCGGATGCGGCGCTGCGCAGTGCGCTGGCCAGTTATGCCGATGCGATCCATCCGTACCGCGACGGGCAATCGTCGGAGCGGGTGATTGCAGCGACCGAGGACTTCATCGCTGGCAAGCTCGGTCCACTGCGGCGCAAGCCGCTGGGCGCAGTGTGGCGCGGCCTGCAGATCCGCCGCGAGCTCGGATACTGGGGCCCGGCGCAACGCTGATCGCTGCTAGTTGCGCGTTGACGAGATACCGCTGCCAACCAGCACCTCACCCAATCCCAATCGCAATCCCGATTCCCAACTCACCAGCGCAGCGTGCGACGCGCCAGTGCGGCGGCCAGTTGCCCCTGCAGCCGTTGCGCCTGCGCCAGTGGCACAAAGCGCAGCCGCAGCGCCGGGCCGGTGGCGCTGGCACCGGCGGTATCCAGCCACAGCGTGGCGGTGCCGGTCAGCCGGTCCAGCGGCGAGCGCTGCAATTGCAGCGCCTGCAGCTTGTCCAGTTCGGCCAGCCGCCACCAGCGTTTCCACCACCCGCCACGCACCGCCACATAGCGTGTGTCTACGGCATAGCCCATGCGCTGCACCTGGCGATACGCCTTGAACCCGCTCCACGGCAGCCAGAGCAGCAACCATGCAGCCTGGCTGCCGATCTGCCATGCCAGCGCGGCCACCAGCGGCACCAGCATCAGCACCGTGGGCAGGCTCAGGCGCCACCAGCAATGGGTGGCAACGGCCTGCCACTGCTGCGGCGGCCAGGCGATGTCGGGCAACAGGCGCTGCAGCAAGGCATCGCAGCGCTGCGGTGGGGCGATGGGTGCCAGTTCCTTGAGCGCGCTGTCGTGGGTGTCGCCGGTGCCGGACACCGCGGTGTCCACACGCAACTGGCGGCGGCCGAACAGCCGGTGCAGACGGCTTTCGTACAGCGTCCACGACTGGATGCGCCGTAATGCCACGCTGCTGCGGATGCGCGTCAGCAGGCCACGCTCCACGGTCAGGCGCCGCTCCGATTCGCTGAGATGAAACCCGTGGTATTGCGTTACCGCCAGCGCCACCGAGAGCGCGCGCATGGCCAGCAACACGGCCAGCATGGCGATTACCACCAGCGTGGCGGTGACTGCTGCGCCCGGATGGACCTGACTGACGTAGCGGTAGGCCAGTTCGCCATTGGTCTCGATGAACGTGGAGGCCACGCGGCGCGGAATCATCTGGTAGATCACACCGATACTGGCGGCCACCACCACCATGCCGCGGTTGGAGATCAGGCCCAGGCGAATCACTTCGGCCATCGGCAGACGTAGCAGGGTGCTGCGGTCCTGCGCCTGCATTTGCGCCTGCGTAGTGTCCGGGTGCTGCGCACGGCGGCGGATCAGGTCTTCCAGGGCCAGGGCCTGATCCAGCCGCAGCACGCGCATTTCCGCTTCCGGCTTGTGCCCGCCCGCCGACTCCAGCCGCACTTCGGCCACCCCGGCCAGCCGATGCAGCAGCGACTGATGCACCACCACGTTATGGATGCGCGCGAACGGAATATCGCGCCGGCTGCGCTCCAGCAGCCCGCTGCGGATCGCCACGCTGTCTTCCCCAATGCGGTAGCGATAGGTGAAATAGCGCAGCACCGAGATCGCCACCAGCACGGCCATCACCACACCGGTGGCGATGTGGTCGGCAACGTCGCGGCTGCCATCACGGCTGCCGAACACGATCAGTGCCACCAGCGGGATCAGGAACTGGCGGATCTGCTGCAGCAGCACGAACATCCACGACAGCGGATGCAGGCGCTGCTCGTCATCTCCGGAGCGCTGCACGGCGCTCACAGCGCGTCGTCGTGGTGATCAAGCTGGCGGGCGAGGCGGTCGCGCAGCTGTTCGGCATCGGCCTGATCCAGCCCGGACACCGCCACGGCGTTGAGCCGGCTGCCGGCGGTGTGTACCACCAGCGTGGTCAGCCGGGTGGCGCGTTCGATCGGGCCGCGGCGCAGGTCCACGTGCTGCACGCGCGAGATCGGCACCCGCGTATCGCTTTGCCACAGGTGGCCACGTTGCAGCGCCAGACCATGCTGGTCGAGTTTCCACAGCGTGAGCCGGTGCCGTTTGACCGCCAGCCACGCGCACAGCAGCGCGAGCACCAGCATCACGCCCGGCGCCACCGGCCAATAGCGCCAGGCATGCAGCGCGGTGAGCGCAACGCCGGCGGCGATCAGCCCGGCACATCCGCCGCCGAGCACACCGTTGGCCGCCGCGACATAAGCGCCACGCCGCGGCAACTGCTGCCACTGCGCGTGGTCTGCGGCCGCAAGCTGGGCAGGCGCGACGGGGACCAGGATGTCGGGGTGCGGCGGTGGAACGTCGTGCACGAGGCGGGCCTGCAGAAGCGGTTCGCAAGCATAGCCGGGCGCCGAGTGCAGGCGCACCCGGCGCCGGGCGCGCTACTGCGCCGCCAGGATCAGCGCATCCACATCCAGCGCATGGCCCGCGCGGGTGGCCTTGGTGCGCAGGTAGTGTTCGTTTTCCGGCGTGATGTCGCCGGTGACCGGAATGCGGTCCTCCACGGCGATGCCGGCTGCGCGCAGGCGCTCGGCCTTGGCCGGGTTGTTGGTCAGCAGCCGGATCCGGCCGATGCCCAGCCCCCGCAGCATCGCCACCGCACTGCCGTAGCGGCGCTCGTCCGGGCCAAAGCCCAGCTGCGCATCGGCGTCGATGGTGTCCAGCCCGGCGTGTTGATAGCCGTAGGCGCGCATCTTGGCGGCAATGCCGGTGCCGCGGCCTTCCTGGTCCAGATACAGCAGCACACCGCCGCCCAGGTCCTTGAGCTTGGCCAGCCCGTGCCGCAGCTGGTCGCCGCAGTCGCATTTGAGCGAGCCGAACAGGTCGCCGGTAAGACAGGAGGAATGCACGCGTACCGGTACGGCGGCGGTCAGGTCCGGCTGGCCGACCACGATCGCCACCTGGTCGCGCTGCGCCACGCCGCCGCGGAACACCACGAATTCGCTCATGCCCAGGCCGCGCAGCGGCACCGGGGTGCGGGTGACCAGCTCGAAGCCGGCGGCGGCCGCTGTGGCGCAACCGCTCCCCAAATCGTCCAGGGCCAGCGACTGGCAGCCGGCGAAGGCGGCATGGTCGTGCACATCGCGCAGCTCCACCGCCAGCATGGCCGGCAGCAGCAAACCCAGCCGCGCGATCTCCGCGCCACCGGCATCCAGCGCATCGCCGGCGGTCCACTGTGTCGGTACCGGGGTGTCGCGCAGATAGGCCAGGGCGGCCAACTGGTCGTAGCTCTGGTCGGCCAGCACAACCCGTGCGCCCTGCGGCGCGGTCAGCCCCAGCACCTGGGCGCGGGTCGGGGTGACAAACAGATAGTGGCGGCCCTGCGCGGCGCGTGCGAAGGCGGCGTACGACTGCGCCGTGCTGCTGTCCAGCGCCAGCACCGCACGCGACCGCCCGCCTGCGGCGGTCAGCAGCACCGGCCGGCCGGCGCGCAGTTCGGACGCGGCGCGCTCGCAGCGGATCGCCGCCGGATCGCCGAAGGCCTGTGCGCTGGGGGAGGGGACGGGGCTGCTCATGCACGACTCCAGATGGGGATTGCCACGGCCGCTTCAAGGCGGACGCCGCCGCGCCGCGACCGGACGCATGGCGCCATTGTCGCGTGCTTCGCCGCCGCTAGTTGCCACCGCCGGCTGGAACGCTGCATCCAGCGGCCGCGCATGAGTGACCGCGTGGGTACCGGTTGGTTGCGCACCGGCCGCGTTGTTCAGCGCCCGGCAATGCTTTCTAATCGGGCGATCTTTCAGCCCAGCAGATCCCATGCGTCTTATCGACTGCAGCGAAGCGCGTCATGCCAGTGCGATCCTGGACATCTTCAACGAGGCCATCGCCCATTCGACCGCGCTGTACGACTACCGGCCACGGCCACCGGAGAGTATGGTCGGCTGGTTCGCCACCAAGCGCGCCGGCGGATTTCCGGTGATCGGCGTGGAAGACGACGACGGCACCCTGATGGGGTTTGCCAGTTACGGCACCTTCCGTGCCTGGCCGGCGTTCAAATACAGCGTCGAGCACTCGATCTACGTGCACCAGGACCATCGCGGCAAGGGGCTGGGGCGTACGCTGCTGCAGGCCCTGATCGCGGCGGCCGAGCAGCGTGGCGTGCATGTGCTGGTAGGCGGCATCGACGCCAGCAACCAGGCCAGCATCGCCTTGCACGAACAGTTCGGCTTCACCCACGCCGGCACCGTGCGCGAGGCCGGCTTCAAGTTCGGGCGCTGGCTGGATCTGGCCTTCTATCAGCGCATCCTGGCCACGCCTGCGGACCCGCACGACGATTGAGCGTGGTGGTGATGCGGCGTGACACGTTCTGCGCGCGAACCTGCCGCAAGCGCTTGATGGAAGAGCGCGCCGTGACGCGCGCTCCCGCGCGTGCGGGGCCGCAGGACGCGTGATGCGCCGGACCCGATTGCAGCGTCGTTTCCAGTGGCTGCGCGGCATCTGGCACAACGCCGCCATCCACGCCCGGTAGCTGTGCCCCGCCGACGGGACGGCCCGGGCGCCGATGGGACGGGTGTGCAGGCAGCACCGGCGCCCGTCTCGCAAGGCGAGTGGCCGCTGGCGATCGGTAGCCTAGTGCGGATGTCGCTCGGTCGCGTAGGGATTGGCTTCGCCACTGCCCGGCGGGCGCAGCGTGTAGCGCTTGTAGGTCCATTGATATTGCGCCGGGTCGCGCCGGGCGATCTGTTCGATGCCGGCATTGAGCGCGCTGGCGGCGCGCACCGGGTCCGGGTCGGCCACGGCCGGGTCGGCCGGCTGTACATGCAGCGCAAACTGCAGGTCGTCGCCGGCGCGCTCGCACCAGCCGTACAGCACGGTGGCGCCGGTGCGTTCGGCCAACCGGTTGACCAGGGTCATGGTCAGCGCCTGCATGCCGAAGAACGGCGCAAATACGCCATCGCCCATCTTCGGCTGCTGGTCGGGCAGGATGCCGACCGCGCCGCCGTCCTTGAGCACCTTGAACAGCTGCCGCACGGCCGGGCCTTCGGCGCGCACCTGGCGCACGTTGTCGCCGCCGCGCGCCAGCTGCAGGAAGCCGTCCACCGCCTCGGACTCCGGCGGCCGGTAGACAATCGCGATCGGCCCGCGTTCGGACAGCCACTGGTTGAGCAGCTCCCAGTTGCCGAAGTGCGGCGCGGCCACGATCACCCCGCGGCCGGAGGCCAGGGCCGCGTCGTAGAGCTCCTGGCCATTGCGCTGCAGGCGCGCCAGGTTGTCTGCCGGCGGGCGGGTCCAGGTGCGCAGCACTTCCAGGGTCTGGCGTGCGGTTGATCGCAGGACCTGTGCATGCAGCTGCGTGCGCTGTGCCGCGCTCAACTCCGGGTACGCCAGCTCCAGGTTGCGCCACGCCACGCGCGCCTCGCGTGCATTGAGCTTGCGCCAGCTCCAGGCCAGCGCATCGGCCACGCGTTTGAGCAGCGGCCAGGGCAGGCGGCCCACGGTGGCGGCGGTGGCATACAGCAGGCGAGCGCGAAGATCAGGTGTCATCCGCGCAATTCTAAACAGCGCGGCCGGTGAAGACCCGCAGGTGACACGGCGGGCAGCGCTGGGCATGCTGCGCGGCACAGTTTGCTGCCCGGGATGCCCATGCTTGCCTTGATCCAACGCGTTACCCGGGCCTCGGTCACCGTCGACGGCCAGAGCGTCGGGCAGATCGGCCCCGGCCTGCTGGCCCTGGTCGGGGTGGAGCCCGGCGACAGCGATGCGCAGATCCGGCGCCTGGCCGAGCGCCTGCTCGGCTACCGGGTATTTGGCGACGACGCCGGCAAGATGAACCGCTCACTCACCGACACCGGCGGCGGCCTGCTGCTGGTCAGCCAGTTCACCCTGGCTGCGGACACCAGCTCCGGCAACCGGCCGGGCTTCAGCACCGCCGCGCCGCCGCAGGAGGCTGAACGGGCGTTCAATCAATTGGTGGCGATCTGCCGCGAAAAACATCGCGGCGGGGTGGAAACCGGGCGCTTCGGGGCGCATATGGTTGTCGACCTGGTCAACGACGGCCCGGTGACCTTCCTTCTCAGACCCTAGATACACCACGTCCACCAGCGGTCCCGTCTTGAATCCGGCAGACCGGGCTTCACGCTGGTATAATGCTAGGTTCTCTTTCCAATCTCAAAGCCGGTGGCGCGAGCACTCATGGCCAACGAACGTCCTGCCCAGCAATCCGACATCAAGCTACTGATCAGCAAGGGCCTGGAACAGGGCTATCTGACCTACGCCGAAGTCAATGACCATCTGCCCGACGACCTGGTCGACCCGGAGCAGATCGAAGACATCATCAGCATGATCAACGGCATGGGCATCGATGTCCATGAAGTTGCACCCGATGCCGAAACCCTGCTGCTCAACGATGGCAACACCGGCAACCGCGAGGTTGACGACACCGCCGCCGAAGAAGCCGCCGCCGCGCTGACCGCGCTCGACACCGAAGGTGGCCGCACCACCGACCCGGTGCGCATGTACATGCGCGAAATGGGCACGGTCGAGCTGCTGACCCGCGAAGGCGAAATCGCCATCGCCAAGCGTATCGAAGAAGGCCTCAGCCAGGTCCAGGCAGCACTGGGCGTGTTTCCGCTGTCGACCGAAATGCTGCTGGCCGATTACGAAGCGCACAAGGAAGGCAAGAAGCGTCTGGCCGAGATCGTGGTCGGCTTCAACGACCTGATCGAAGAAGCCGATGCCGCCGCCGCTGCACTGGCCGCTGCTGGCCCGGTCGCCGTGGACGAAGACGCCGTCGATGAAGACGACGACGAAGACGGCGATGACGACGCGGCCGAAGAAGAGGCCGGCCCAACCGGCCCGGACCCGGTGGAAGTTGCAACGCGCATGGAGAACCTGGCCAACGAATACGCCAAGTTCAAGAAGATCTATGCCAAGAACGGCGCCGAGCACAAGCTGGTGGTCAAGGCGCGCGAAGACATGGCCGCCATCTTCACCACGCTCAAGCTGCCGCTGCCGCTGACCGACGCGCTGGTCACCCAGCTGCGTGGCGTGGTCAATGGCATCAAGGACCACGAGCGCAAGGTGCTGCACCTGGCCACCACCGTGGCACGCATGCCGCGCAAGGACTTCATCCGCTCCTGGGAAGGCAACCAGACCAACCTGGAATGGGTGGAAGACGCACTCAAGCGCAAGCAGAAGTGGTCGTCGGCGCTGCGCGACGTCAAGGACCAGATCGTCTCCGAGCAGCAGGGCTCGATCGAGATGGAAAAGGCCAACTATCTGACCCTGGCCGAGATCAAGGAGATCAGCCGTGCGATGGCCTACGGCGAAGCCAAGGCACGCAAGGCCAAGAAGGAAATGGTCGAGGCCAACCTGCGCCTGGTCATCTCCATTGCCAAGAAGTACACCAACCGCGGCCTGCAGTTCCTGGACCTGATCCAGGAAGGCAACATCGGCCTGATGAAGGCCGTGGACAAGTTCGAATACCGTCGTGGTTACAAGTTCTCCACGTATGCAACCTGGTGGATCCGCCAGGCCATCACCCGTTCGATCGCCGATCAGGCGCGCACCATCCGTATTCCGGTGCACATGATCGAAACGATCAACAAGTTGAACCGCATTTCCCGCCAGATGCTCCAGCAGTTTGGCCGCGAGGCCACGCCGGAAGAACTGGCCAAGGAAATGGACATGCCGGAAGACAAGATCCGCAAGGTGATGAAGATCGCCAAGGAGCCGATCTCGATGGAAACCCCGATCGGCGACGACGAGGATTCGCATCTGGGCGACTTCATCGAGGACACCAATGTGGAGTCCCCGATCGACAACACCACCAACATCAATCTCTCCGAGACGGTGCGCGACGTGTTGGCTGGCCTCACCCCGCGCGAGGCCAAGGTGCTGCGCATGCGCTTCGGTATCGACATGAATACCGATCACACGCTGGAAGAGGTGGGCAAGCAGTTCGACGTCACCCGCGAGCGGATCCGCCAGATAGAGGCCAAGGCGTTGCGCAAGCTGCGTCACCCCAGCCGCTCGGAACAGCTGCGCTCGTTCCTGGATATCGACTGACCTGTCAGTCGCATCCGCACGGTGGTCCCAACAGCCCCGCACACGCGGGGCTGTTGCGTTTCAGGCGCTGACCCGGCAATGCTGCTGCAGGCTGCACTGCATGGAGGAGATCGGCTTCACACCTCGGTGACGAAGCCGCACGGCAACGCACTATTAAGTAGATGTTTCTTCCAATCTCACGTGGTATTCCAGCCGGCGCTTCTAAGTTGATCCACGAAAGGAAACGAGGCCATCCGATGAGTAGACAAAGCCGCTACGAAACCACCACCTACCGCGATCACGAGATCCGCGTACGTGCCGAACAGGCCACGCCAACGGCCAAGTGGACGCTCTGGGTGGACGTCTACGCGGACGGAGGCAGCACGCGCCTGCCCCGTATCAACAACCGGACCCAGACCTGGGACACCTACCAGGACGCCATTGCGCAAGGCTTCCGCGAAGGTCGCCAGCTGATCGACAGGCAGCAACAGACTGCGGATGCGTGATGGTCTCCCGCCAGTTTATGTGTGCCGATCGAACAGCACGTACAGCTTGAGCGGCCCGCCTATCTCCGCTGGCGTCTGCAGCGCGCTTTGGTTCGCGTGCAGTGCGGTTAGATAGGCGCTTGGAAAGCGGACGAAGGATGCAGCAAGCAGTCAGCACCAGGCATCCAGCAGACAAGCTTGTTGGCGGACAGGTAAACTTGCACCACTCCTGTGGGCCCGACGCATGGCATGCGGCACCAGCGAGCGCTGTGCAGCCGGGCCTATAGCTCAACGGTTAGAGCAGAGGACTCATAATCCTTTGGTTCCAGGTTCGAATCCTGGTGGGCCCACCAATAGATAGCAGGCACTTGGGTACGCGCCCGAGTGCCTTTTTTGTTGTCTTCGAGACCTATCGGAAACGGTCTTTTGATTCGCTGATCGCGGCGCTGGCGTGTTCGATAAGCGACTGCGTTTGCGGGGTTCATCGTTCCGCCCCAGCGCGGTGCGCTTGCTTTCGCAGCCAAGTGAGGACCTCGATTGCCACGCCCGCTTTGCCTTCGCGCAGGAAACCACGATCTGTTCTTGGAAAATGCGCTTCTTCACGTCCAATCTCCTCGGCTAGGAAATTGGACTCCAAATTGCTGTGATACTCAAAGTCGGGGTGTCGCGCGCAGGGTTAGCCCCACTCGCCGAATCGCATTGACCTAGAAAACTGGGTCCTGGTCGTTTCGATCTGAAAGTCAGTGCTCCCTTCCGCTTCCTTCTGGCGACTAAACATCAGAGATGCATGCCGCCATTAGCTTGAATAAGTTGTCCGGTTATCCACGCCCCATCGGGTGATGCCAGGAATGTAACAACGCGTGCAATATCTTCGGGCTTTCCAATACGTCCTAGAGCTGTACCTGCGGCAATAGAGTCGAGCACGCCAGGATAATCTCTAGCTGCGTTTATGAAATCAGTATCGGTTGCGCCGGGCAAAACCGCATTTACTGTAATCTTTCGTGCGCCGAGGCCGGCGGCCAGAGATCTAGTGAAGGCGTTGACAGCAGCTTTCGACATCGAATACGCAATGTAGTCTGGATAGGCTGCGATCGACACCGTTGATGAGGTGTTTATGATCGATCCGCTCTCACGTAGCTTTGGTAGAAGCGTCTGGGTCAGGAAAAACAGTCCCTTGACGTTGGTGTCGAATACTGCATCAAACTGCGCCTCCGTTGTTGACGCAAGGTTTGAGCCTTCTGCTACACCTGCATTGTTGATCAGAATGTCAAGCGCGTTGACTTGCGTATCCAGTTGCTCAATCGCTGCAGGGTCACGCAAGTCCGCCTGAATGATTCGAGCTGTCGCGCCCTTATCCCGGATGGCTGAGGCTGTTTTTTCCGCGCCTTGCTTGTTGCCTGAATAATGAACTATTACTTCCGCGCCAGAATCTGCAAGATGCAGACAAATCGCGCGTCCGATGCCTCCCGAAGCTCCGGTTACTAGCGCTATTTTGCCGAAAAGTTTCTGTTGAGTCATTTTCGATGCTCTCTATCTGAAGTAAGCGGCTTAAGTAGGTTAATTGCTAGAATTTTTCTGAAGTCGTCAGCCCTGCTAAAAGAGCGTCAGCAGCTTGCCTCACGTGGGCCTCAAGCTTTGAGCGCTGCGGCAAAGAGCCTAGTCCACAAATTGCGCTTAAATGTATGTCTTCGCGTATCATCCCGACAAAGTTCTTCGCGGCTTTTAGAGGGTCCGGGCATACGATAATTCCGGAAGAATGAAAGTGGGCTAATCCATTGGCGATCAAAGCATAAGTGGGAGTGATGCATTTCTTATAAAATATATCTGCAATCTCCGGGTGTCTTGAGCCTTCGCTAAAAACCAGGCGCGTAATTTCAAGAGCTCTCGGATTCAGCATGCCACTAAGAATTACCACCCCGGTGTCGATTAAATAGCTTGAGACACCTCGCTGGGCAGGATCGACTTCAGGAAATTCACCAAACACCTCGTCACAGCATCGAATCATGGCCGTTTCAAAGAGGGCCTGTCTGGACGAAAAATACTTGTACAGCGTAGCTTTTGATCCGCCCAGTCGCGCAGCAATGCTCGACATGGATGTTTGCCCGTAACCGTTTTGCGCGAATAATTGAACGGCAACGTCTACGATGTGCTCCGTCCGCTCATCCTTGGATAATCTGGGAAGTCGTGAGTTAGTGATCATTCCGTACACTAGATCGTTCATGGCCGTTTTGCAAGGGTTTTCGAGCGCTAAGTGAATTCCAGCCTCCTATAAAATTGACCCAGTCGCAGGGGCAATCATTGCGTACCGATCGCTCATGAGGAGGCGAAGGTGGCGTCCCACAGGATCGCTATGCCCGGTAACAGGGGCATGCGCGATCATGAGGTTGGCAACTGGGTCGTCATAGCAGGTCCGGTGAAAAAGCAGTCATGCGCGCGGTTTTGCAAGCGTAGATAGCGAATCGATCGGGAAATTTGATGTGCACAAGCAATTCATTTAATGGCAAATCCAACTAAAATATAATCCTTGGTCCCGGTTTGAACCCTGGCGTGCCCACTCTCGACTCTCCGCAATTCAAGGCCAGCTAAAGCGAGAGGTCTGCGATGATGTTGATCACGGAACTCGGCGGGCGTTAGTCCGCACAGGTTGCCGTGCGGGATCTGCTGGTTGTAGCCGGCCAGCCAGTACACGCGCCACACCCTTTTACGATTCCACACATGTCCGCGACGGCGGATGGTCTGAAACAGCTTTCCAAAACCACGCTCGGGAAAGCGCTCGGCCAATTCGGACAGCAGCGCAATGACCTCCTCGTCGCGATCGGGGCGGCGCCGATAGCGCGCTGTCGAGCGAGCCACGCCAACGACCGCACAGGCCCGGCGCCCGCTCCAGCCATGCTGCTCGACGAGCCAGGCAAGAAGCGGGCGTTTGTGCGCCGGGTCTACAGCTTTTTTGCGATGACATCCTTCAATGCAAGGTTTTTTCCATCGCGAGCTCGGCGTACATGCGTTTGAGCTTGCTGTGCTCGGTCTCCAGGTCGCGAAGGCGCTGCACATCAGCGGCCTCCATGCCGCCGTACTTGGACTTCCAGGCGTAGTACGTCACGTCGGAAATACCCAGCTCACGGCACACATCCTTGACCTGGCGGCCGCCCTCAACCTGCTTCAGCGTGGCGACAATCTGGCTCTCGGTGAACTTGCTCTTGCGCATCGTTGGTCTCCTTGGTGGCTAGTGTGCCCGGAGACCTCTAACCATGGATGGATCAATTTTACGGGGAGTCGACATTGACCGCGTCCTAGAAATCCGTTGATGATTGAATGGCGGCAGACTAAATGGAGCGTCGACATGAGGACTGTAGTTGCTTTTGCGTTGGTGTTTTGCATGTTGGTGACAACGGGAAGGGGCGCCCAGATGGTAGTTAGGGATTCTGATAGTAAAGAAATACAAACATACGCCAGAGCCGCTTTGATTTCAGAGCAAGAGGCGGTAAAGCGAATAAAGTTGCAAGACAGTGCAGAGGCACTAATTCAGCGTCTTGTTGAGAGTTACCAGGGGAGATTGGCCGGCGCCTATTGGGAGGATGTCCCAGAATTGCGATTTGTAATAAGGGTAAAAGGAGCAGATCCAGTCACAAGCCGTAAAATTTCAACCAAGTCAGGTGATGTCGCAGTCATTATAAAAGGAGGTGCGGAGAAGACTTTAGAAGAATTACAGGCTGTCATCGATAGGCACTATGACGAGCTATTTAGCAACGTCCCGGGACTTGAAGGGGTGTTTGTAGATGAGAGGACAAGCGAGATCGTCCTGCATATTTACAGTAAGGACGTTGATAAGGAGCAGTATAGAAAAGACATTCCACTTCTCGAAAAAACGTTAAATAATCCTGTGCGGGTTGATTTTATTCCGGGGCCGATGCAGCCGGCCGCAACTTAAACGTGCGTGGCGGCCCGACATTGGCGAATGTGCTAAGCACGCAGGATCAGTAAATAAGTTATATTAACCGAGGGGCGGTGCGCCAATACGGGCTACTCCCTCGGTATTCTTCTGCAACTAAATACAATGTTGAGCCAGGTGCTTGCAATGGTGAAAACCGTGAATTAAGTGCGTTCCTGGTGGTTGTCGGCAATCAGTTGGCTTGTTTTTCTGGAGGTAGCAGCGGGCCGGTACCTGCTGGTAATTCTGCTATGGGAATTGTTACGGCAGATTCATATGCTGGAGCGAAATCCGGGCAATGCAGTGCTTTGGAATTATGAATGCTTAGCTGCATAAAGACGCAGGCCTGAAAATTAATTGACTAGTTTTTGCATAATATTTTTTAGCTAAGCTTTGAGAGAATCTGTAGCGCCCAAGCTGGATGTTGTTGATTTAGATATTACCTTTCAGACGTTGTTTTGAAAATCCTCAATAAACCGGCGATCAACTTAGACGATCAGGTGGCGTTCGCTTCAGATAGGTGGTTTTTGGTTTGGATTTTATGAGCGCGTCAGCTAGTCCTTATTGATGCATGCGAGCAATGCGGGTTACGCGGCCCATGAATTCCACGCTCCTGTACTGGGGCTAACGCTGACCCTTAGGTACTTGGCCTGCCGCAGCTTGGTAAACACCTCTGTCCGTTTGACTCGCCCGGACTTCCGGCGCAGCTGCTGCATGCGGTGTGTAAGGCGTGCCATCCGGGCGCCCGCATCTTGCCGATGCGCTGGCTCTGCGAGCGCCTCAGTTCCATTTCGATCTTGCGTGCCAGCGTGCGGCGGTCACCGGCTGCGGGTGTGTCAGTAGCGGCGCGGCCCAGTTTTCCAGCGCGGTCAGGCCATCCAGGTGAGCTCGATCACGGGTTCGGGCGCATGGGTGATGTCGTCGCCGCTGCCGTTTTCCGCAGTTACTACCACGCGTTCGGTCACCGGCAACTTGATCGCCAGATGCACCGCTTCGTTGGCGAGGATGTCGGTCTCGAAGGCGATGTCGCCTCGGCGCGCCGGATTGGAGAGCAGTTCCGACTGATTTGACCTGCACCACTCCAGCAGTGACAGCATCACGCTGTCCGGATCGCGGGCATAGTTAGGATCGTTAGCGTGTGCTGGTGCTCGAAAGACAGACCCGGCTGGAACGTGCTGGTCAAGCTACCTGCACCGATAACACCAGCAGTCGGTCAGCATCGCGTGCCAGGTCCGGCAATACCACCACCAGATGCGCGCGCAAGCCGGCGGGCTTGATCACGGCGCTCGATCAAGTGCGTGCGGGTCGATCCAGTCCTGCAGCACCTTCAGCTGCGCGGCGGTAGCGCGGCAGCTGGTGAAGTTATCAGCAACAGTGCCGGCGACGGCAGAAAGCGTAAGGCGGCGGCCGGCGCATCAGGCTCTCCTGTTGGCCCGGAAGGTTTGCCTGGGGCGGCGGCACCTAGCAGTCGTACGAAGCCAGCAGGGATAGCGCAAGCAGCGTCGGCTTTCTGGGTCACATAGGTCGGGATCTCGCGGTAATGGTGCGCCGGCTTCGCGCACAATCTGCGTGCGGTGGACGTACTGTGTCGCCGCGGTGGTGGAGACCTTGGCGCTGTCACGTTCGGCTTCGGTGTGTGCATTCCAGCGAAACTGCAGCGGTTTGCCGCATACTGGCCATCGACTACCTGCTTAGTCCTCTGCAGTAGCACACCACCGAAGCCCTGCGCGAGCGCTGACACATGCTGTCCCTTTCTCTGATCTATGTGGGCATCGTGTTCGTGTCCGGGATGCTTGGCTGCGGATGTCGGCTGCGGGTGGCCGCGTATCGCCTGGCAACAGAGACGATCGACAGCCCGGCGCTGGGCACGCGCTGGACGAATCGATACCTGTTCTTCAGCTTCTGGCACCTGTTTGTCTCGCTCTTCTCGCTCGCTTTCATGTTGCCTTTGATGGATCTCCTCATCAACCACGGCGTATCTGGCAGGGCCCTGCCGGGCCTGTATCTGTTGTTGTGCCTTCCGTTGGCCGGCGTCTGCTACTGCATTGACCTGCGGCTAACACGCCGCTGCGATCCCCGGAAGCGGGCAGGGCGGCTGGCGCTTCGCAAGCGCCTGAAAGGGTCTTGATGCGTCCACGTGTTCCAGGGCTTCCAGACGATCGTCCGCGATGACGTTCCAGCAGTGCCGGAGGCGCCCTGGTATGTCAGCCGCAGATTGGACCAGGACGAGCCTGTCAAAGGGATCTTCCAAGGGTCTCATCGTTTCACTGAGGAGGTAGATATGCCATATTTCACTGGGGTAGGCCTGCAGCCGACATGAGGGGCACGTCTAAACAGGAAAGTTAAGGTGCCTGAGCATTTTTTTCTTTAGCTCTACCTCCCCATGACCCTTTGGTTACATGTTCGAATCCTGCTGGGCCACCAAGAAAGCAGGCACTTGGACACGCGTCCAAGTGCCTTTTTTCAGTCCGAAAAATGTCGGGAACTCTCGGAGACCTATTGGACACGATCTTTTGCCGAGCTGATCGCGGCGTCGGCGTATTCTCGATAAACGTTTACGTGGGCGGTATTTATTGTGAAGCTTGATTGCGGTGCGCTTGCCTGCGCAGCCAAGTGAGGACATCAACTGCCGGGTCTTCATACATGCAGACGTGCAGCCGGCCCAGCACGATGCTCTGCGCATCGCTGCCCGGCAAGACATCATCGAAGCCTGTGGCTTCGCAGGCGATCAGGATCGGCGGTAGATCGGGCTGCGCGTGGGAATGCAGCATGGCCAGCACATAGCCCTGCATCATCTCGAAGCTGAGGGTGACGCCGGTGCAGACGCGGAAGTGTTTGCTCGTACTCATTGCCACACCTGCGCAGCCAAGGCATTGAACGCAGCGATTGCTGCAGCACCGTTGGCAAACGTTAGGCTATGGGTGGCCTTGCTCGTACATGCGAGGCGTGCCTTCAAGCGCAGCCACGGGGAATGGCTGCATGCGAGGGTGTCGGCGATCAGGTCGACATGCTGGTCGGCTTGGCGCAACGCAGACACGGATACTTCATGGGTGTCGTAGGACATGCTGGACTCCTTTTGTATTTTGGAATCCGTCACCCAGACGCCAATCGGGGTGACGGACGGTGCGCGGTTGGCGTGCCGGCCAAAAGGAACCGGTGGGCCTTGCGGCCCCCGCGCACCGCCCGCCATAAAGCTGGCCGGCATGCACCCGCGGCGATGCGGGCGATAAAAAAGCGCCGTGCATCGATCGATGGGCGCTGGTGCGCCTTTTGGTTCGGAACGCCAATTCCGGTCGCCGATTGTGCGGCGACGCCCAAATACTCGCTCCGGCTCACGGCGCGTGTCAACGGGAAAGCGTTGGAGTCGGCGTAGCTCATTTCGAGAATCTCCGGCACGACGTGGTCTTGCCTGACGCTCTTTCAGCCTGGACGCTGTAGCCAGCGGGCGAGCACGCGCGTCGCAGCTCAACGCAGACAGCCGTGTCGCCCAATTTGTGCCAAGCGTTGGCCGAAGCGCACGTCTGCCGCTAACGGCTGTCACGCGCAACGCTTGTCATGCTGTCGTGGCTAAGCCACCGAGGTCGTTGAAGGTTGATTACGACGTCCGGCTAGGACAGGGTAGGTCATTGGATATGGGTCCATACGGTACTGTTTCGTACAAATAGGAGCTTGCCATGGTCAACATTCCCACCCGCTTCGACCTGCGCTTGAACCCTGCCGACAAGGCGCGCATTTCCCGTGCTGCCGATCTGCGTGGCATGTCGCTTTCGGATTTTGTGCGTGATGCAGTCATGCGCGAGGTGGAGAGCGTCATGGCCGCTGAGTTGACGGTGACGTTGTCGGTGGAGGAATCCAAGCGATTCCTGAAAGCATTGGACGCACCCTTCCAGCCCAATGCCAACTTGGACAAGGCACTCTCCCGCGTTGCGCAGGGCTGAGTGCGTGTTGATCGTTGAGTAGCTCCGGCCAAAGCGGCGCGATTGCAATAGCTTTAGCTGCAAGGAGCCGACACTGGATGCTTATCTGCAGCGGCAGGCGGTGCAGCACCATCGCGATGGCATCAGCACGACCCATGTCCTGGTGGATGATGAGGTTGCTGGCAACATTCTGGGCTACTCCACCTTACCAGCAGCTCAGCTCTTGCTGACAGCGTTACAGGAGCAGGATCGCAAGCGCTCGCCCAACGACCCGGTGCCCGCGATCCGGATGGGACGCTTGGCGGTTTCATCAGCAGAGCAGGGTAAGGGGCATGGGGATTCCCTGCTGGCACATGCGGTCGCTCGCTGCTTGGGTCTGTTGCTTGCGGGTGGCAGGTGAGACAGCGAAGCGGTTTGACAGCCGGCATGCACGCACCGGGGCGGGCGAGAGGGCGTTTACGCGCGCAGCAACCACCTGGTGCGGCCGCGGCGGCGTCGCGGCGTGTCCTGGTTGGGTGTGGTGCCGATGGCCGGGCGGCGCAGATGCGACGGTGGCAGGCAGATCAGCACGCAGGGGGTCTTGGCCAGGGTGGCCTGCAGCGAGGAGCGCCAGACACCGCGGCGGACGACAGCGTCGTGTTCGACGACGAGTACGTCGGCACAGGCGCGTTTGAGCAGGCCGGCGATCTCGCGGCGTGGGTTGCCCACGGCCACATGCAGCCGCACGCGCAGGTCATCATCGTGCAGTTGCACGACCAGGTCGCTGAGCCAGCTGGCGGCTGCAGTTTCGGTCAGGGGCTTGTCGTTGAACAGGCTGTCCACCAGCAGGCCTTCGCTGATGTCCGGCATGACGTGCAGCAGGTGCAGGTCCGCGCCGCGACGGCGCGCCATGGCGGCGGCATCGCGCAATGTGTCGAGACTGGTCTCGCGGCCGGTGATCCAGCAGGCGACATGGCCGCCGCCCGCGCCGTCGCGCGGGATGGCGTCGGCGTAGGGAAGGGTGAGCATGGGGGTGGCGACGCGTTCGAGCACGCGTGCACGCAGCGAGACATGCAGTGGCCGTGGCAGCCCAGTGCGTTCGGACGGCGGCATGATCAGCAGTGCGTCGTCGCGGCTGCGGCAGAACGAGACGATGCCGGCGGCGGCCGGGCCGCTGGCAAGCGCGCGCTCGCAGCCCGGATAGTTGGAGGCTTCGGCAAAGAACGCGTCCAGCGATTGCTGGGCCTGCGCGCGCTTGCCCTTGGCATGCACGTGCAGGATGGTGAGGCGGGCGCGCAGGCGGTCCACCAGTTGCGCCACGGTGGGAATGGCCGCGTGGCAGGTTTCGGAAAAGTTGGTCGCAAAGATCAGGTGGGTTGGCGTGGTCTGCATGGCACTCTCCGTTGTCAGTAGATGAAGCCGTCGATGGCGCGCACTTCGCGCAGTGGCACGCGCTGGCCCAGCATTTCGCGCAGTGTCAGCTCGATGCCGCGCGACAACGCGGTCATCGGGGTGTCGTGCACGGTGTTTTCGAATGGGTCTTCGATGGCGCTGCTGGCGCTGTCGATGGCGATCAGGGTGAAGCTGATCAGGACCGAGGCGATCGGCATGGCCAGGCCCATGCCGGCGATCAGGCCCAGTGGCACCAGCCAGCAATACATGTTCACCAGCGTCCTGGGCAGCGATGAAAACTGCCGCGGCAACGGGGTGTTCTTGATGCGCTCGCAGGCGCCCTGGATATTGGCCAGCCCAGTGAGGTTGGCGTCCAGCGACGACCAGCGCAGGCTGTCGAGCATGCCGTGGTCGCGCGCCTGCTGCAGCTGCTGGCCCAGGCGCAGGGTGAGCGCGTTGGGAATGTTGGCGTAGCTGCGCAATGCGTCGGCACGTGCCTGCCCCAGCAGGCCGGTGAGTTCGGGGAAGGGATTCTGTCGGCGCAGATGGCAGCGCAACGCATGGACGAAGGCGAGCTGGTGGACGACGATGTCATCGCGCAGTGCGCGCTGGCGCGGGTCGTCGGGGTCCACATCCAGAGCGGTCAACGCCTGGCGTGCGATGGCACGCGAGGTATTGACCAGCGCGCCCCATAGCTGGCGTGCCTCCCACCAGCGGCCATAGGCCGCATTGGCGCGAAATGCCAGGAAAATGGTGAGCGCCGAGCCCAGTTGTGCCAGCGGCAGCGCTTCGATGGACAGCCAGTGCCAGTCGAAGAAGGTGTACAGCACGGCCACGGCGCAGTCGAAGGCCAGCAGCACCAGCAGGCGCTTGTAGGTCTTGGGCCAGATGCGCCGCAACGGAAACGTATCGCGGGTGATCATGGAGGGGCAGCCAAGGTGGGGTGGCCGCATTACACCCGGCCTGCACGGTTGTGTCTGCCATCCTTGCGCCGGCATCGGACGGGCTGCAGGCGGTCCGAACGATGCGGCCGGGCTATCTTTCGATAGGGTGAAATCTGCGCCCCAGGCCGGCATGTTGTGGCGTTGAAAATGTGGCGAGGAGCGAATTTGCAGCGCAAGTGCACCGGTGGGCGATGGACAGACTGAGGCTGCCATTCAAGTGGCGCGGGCAGGTGGTCAAACTCAATCGCGGCCCCACGCTGTGGGCATCATTGGCGATGCTGGCCTCGCTGGTGTGGGCCGAGTGGTATTCGCACCTGGGCGTCTCGTTGGGGCTGCTGTACATCCTGCCGGTGGTGTTGGCCGCCACGGTGTTGTCACGCCGCGATATCGTCATTGCCGCAATTGCCTGCGCCGTGCTGCGCGGGTTGTTCGTGACCGAGGAGACCCTGGTCGAACAGGCGCTGCGGTTTTTCATGGCCACGATCGCCTATGCCGGCTGCGGTCTGCTGGTGGCAGAGATCAGCCGCACGCGGCGGGTGATCCTTGCGCATTACGTGCAGCTGCGTGCCGAGCAGCGGCTACGCCGACGGCTGGAGCGGCAACTGCGCCTGCTGGCCGAAAGCAGCCCGGCAGCGCTGCTCACCGTGGCCGGCGATGGCCGCATCGTGGCCGCCAACCGGGCCGCGCACGAGATCCTGGACATGGCCGACGACGGTGGACTGGAAGGCCGCGCGGTGCGCGAGTTCCTGCCCTTGCTCGACGATGCGCTCAGCATGAGCGCCAACCTGGATGGCATGCGTACTTCGGCCAGCACCTGGGGCTGCCGCAGCGACGGCACCCGGTTTCCGGCCACCACCTGGTTCTCGGTCTACGAAGACAGCCAGGAGCGCCATCTGGCCGCGATCCTGGTCGATACCAGCGAGGAAGTGCGCGCGCGCGAGTCGGCGCATTTTGACGATGTGTTGAAGAACAACCGGCTGTTGGCCGGTGCGGTGTCGCACGAGATCCGCAACCTGTGTTCGGCCGCAGGCGTGGTCACCTCCAACCTGGCACGACATCCGGCCATCGGTGCAGACCCGGATCTGGCCGCGCTGCGCAGCCTGGTGGCGGCGCTGATGGAGCTGGCCTCGTTCAACCTGCGCCGGCAGCTGCCCGATGAGGTGCACGAAACGCGGCTGCAGACGCTGTGCAGCGAGCTGGACGTGATCATCCGCTCTGATTGGGAAGACATCGACGGCCAGCTGATCATCCAGATCCCGGCCGAGTTTCCGTCGCTGCAGGGCGACCGCCATGCGTTGCTGCAGGTGCTGCTCAATCTGGCGCGCAATTCGTTGCGCGCGGTGCAGGGGCTGCCGCCGCAACGCCGCCAGTTGATCGTGAGTGCGCGCCTGGAGCAGGGCGGTGCGGTGGTGAGCGTGCGCGACACCGGGCCGGGCATCGCCGAGCCGGCCCGCCTGTTCCAGCCGTTCCGCAGCGACAGCGATGGCTCCGGGCTGGGGCTGTACATCTCGCGGGCACTGATGGCCAACCAGGGCGGCCTGCTGCGCTACGCGCCCGGCGGGCAGGGCGCGTGTTTCGAGCTGCATCTGCCGCTGGCGCATGCACCGCATGCGGAGCTGCCCGATGGATGAGGCGCCGCGCCCACCGGTCCGGCTGTACCTGCTGGACGACCACACGCTGTTCCGCGAGGGGCTGCTGCGCCTGCTCGGCGCCGATGCGCGCTTTGAGGTGGTGGGCCAGTCCGGTGCGCTGGCGCAGGCCATCGTGCAGATCGCATCGCTGGCGCCGGACGTGGTGATCCTGGACTACGACATGGGTGAGTACAAC
This sequence comes from Xanthomonas sp. WHRI 6106, assembly GCF_040202405.1. Taxonomy (NCBI): domain Bacteria; kingdom Pseudomonadati; phylum Pseudomonadota; class Gammaproteobacteria; order Lysobacterales; family Lysobacteraceae; genus Xanthomonas; species Xanthomonas sp. WHRI 6106. Next base: position 118,825 of record NZ_JBEGFC010000003.1, read on the forward strand.
GCGCTGGACTACATGCGCCGCCAGGCCGAGCAGGCGCGCCGCCCGGCCACGCTGGTGGTCACGGCCGGCCTGCCCGAGCGCGACGCGCTGGCCCTGATCCGCCTGGGCGTCTCCGGCATCTGCCGCAAGGATGTGTCTACCGATGAACTTATCGACAGCATCCATGCCGTGGCGATGGGCCGGGTGCTGATCGATCAGCGCTATCTGCAATCGCTGGTGGTGCAGGGCACCCAGGAAAGCCGCCCCAGTTTCACCGATCGCGAGCGTGAGGTATTGCGGGGGCTGTTGCGCGGGCAGTCCAACAAATTGATCGCACGTCAGCTGGGCAGCTCGGAAAGCGCGATCAAGGCAACCTTCCAGCAGCTGTTCAACAAGCTCGACGTGCGCTCGCGCAGCCAGTTGGTGATGGTGATCCTGCAGGATTACCGCGACCTGGTGTAACGGCGCCGCTGCACGGCCGCGAGGCGCTGTCGCGTGTGCGGTTCTAGCAGCGTGTCTGCTGGCGGCCGGCAGCCAGGGCAGGCCGACGTTGCTCACTTGGATGCAGGCACAGGGCGCTCTGCGCTGCCATGCCGTGCGAGATGAAGCGCCAGGCCGGCGGCAAGACTGCCAACCAGCGCTGCCGGAACCAGGAGAACCTGGAAGCCGAACCGACTGAAGGCCGTGGCGGTAAAGACGCCACCTGCGAGAAATGCAGCCAGCACCAGGCTGCCCAATGACAGCCTGCGCCATGGCAGGGCATCGCCGCGCAGGCCTTGCCCCAGCAGCAAGCCCAGGTCGGTGAAAAAACCGGTGAGATGCGTGGTGCGGATCGCCGAGCCGTTGTAGAAGGTGGTCATCGCGTTCTGCAGGCCGCACGCCGCTGCCGCCAGGCAGCCACCCCAGCCATGGCCACTGCCGAGAAGCGCGCATGCGGCGAGCAGCAAGGCGGTCTGCATGCAGAGCAGGCCGACGTAACGCCACGAGAGGGCGCGCCCGCGCAGGACCAGCCCGACCAGCAGCCCGCCGCCCACGAAGCTGGTGACGATCGCGGCCAGTTCCGCGGCCAGGCGCCAGTGTCCGGCCCCCACGGCGAGCGCCCCAAGCGACGCTGTTCCGGTCAGATGGCTCAGCGCCTGGTGCTTGAATCCCAGATAGCCGGCGGCATTGACGATGCCGGCGGTGAATCCCAGCACGGTTGCCCCCAGCCAGACGCGCCGCGGCAGATACAGTCCCACGTTCCGCTCCTCCTCGACCCAGGCGCCTATCTTGCCAGCGTGGGCGCTGCGGGTGGCCCATGCCGCGTCCTTGGGCCTGCAGGCGAATGGGTCTGGTCTGCATCCGCGACGACAAACCGAAAGCACGTACGTCGCCGGGGCCGACATCTGCGCCGACCGACGCGGCACAGCGCTGCCGCCGGTGGCAACGCACTGCGAGGCCTGTGCGCCGCCAGACTGACTGGCGGCCCAATCGCGGTGCTCAACCCGCTCAAGAACAGCTCGGTTGCTGCCGCTAGCGGGGTCTCCCCTGGAATCGAAGAGACCGCCATGTGGTTTGCCAAGACACCCAACACCGAGCAATGGGGCCGCGCCCTGGACACGCTGCTGCAGGCAGGCGCTCCGCAATGGCCGTCGGTGGTGCCTGAGGGCGTGGCCAGGCGCTTGTCCGAACAGTTGGCCACCCTGCAGCGCGAACGCGCGCAGGCGCAGGCAATGGCGCAAGACGCCGCACGGGCACTGCAGCATCTGCAGGGGCGCTTTGACCTGGTCGCCGACGGCACCACCGATGGCCTGTGGGACATCGGCATCGTGGCCGGTGACCCGGGGCATGCGGACAACCCGGTGTGGTGGTCGCCGCAGATGCGCCGGCTGCTTGGCTTCACGTCCGAGCAGGACTTTCCCAATGTGCTCGACAGCTGGGTGCAGCGCCTGCATCCGGACGATCTGCAGCGCACGCTGGACGCCTTTGCGGCACACCTGACCGACCGCAGCGGCCGCACGCCCTACGACGTGGAAAACCGCATCCGCCTGAAGTCCGGCGAGTACCGGTGGTTCCGCGCCTTCGGTACGACCGCGCGCGATGCAGACGGCACGCCGTTACGCGTTGCCGGCTCCATTACCGACATCACCGAGCGGCGCAAGCGCGACCGCTTTCTGGATATCACCCTGACGCGCTTCGAGCTGGGCTCGCAGATGCTCAGCGACGGTTTGTGGGACATGAGCGTGATCGCCGGTGATCCGATCAACCCCAGCAACGAATTCTGGTGGTCGCCGCAGTTCCGTAACCTGCTCGGATTCGAGAATGAGCAGGAGTTTCCCAATGTGCTCGACAGTTGGGCCTCGCGGTTGCATCCGGAAGACAAGGCGCGCTCGCTCAATGCATTCGCGGCGCACCTGAACGACCGTAGCGGCCGCACCGGCTTCGATATCGAATACCGCCTGCAGCTGAAGAATGGTCAGTACCGCTGGTTCCGGGCGCGCGGCCTGACCAAGCGCGCAGACGACGGCACGCCGCTGCGTGCGGTGGGCGCGTTGATGGATATCCAGTCCGGACGCCAGCTGGGCGAAGTGGCGCAGACCCTGAGTCAGGCCGCGGGCGAGATCGTGCAGAGCAACGACAACCTGTCCCGCCGCACCGAGCAGCAGGCCGCCGCACTGGAAGAGACGGCCAGCTCGATGGAGGAGATGACCAGCATCGTGCGCAAGAATGCCGAAGGCGCACGCCAGGCCAACACGCTGGCCAGCGGTGCGGCCAGCACGGCGCAGCAGGGCGGTGAGCTGGTCAATGGCGTGGTCGCCACGATGACGCAGATCGAGGCGTCATCACGCAAGATCGGCGAGATCATCACCGTCATCGACGGCATCGCCTTCCAGACCAACATCCTCGCCCTCAACGCAGCAGTCGAAGCGGCACGGGCAGGAGAGCAGGGCCGCGGGTTTGCCGTGGTGGCCTCGGAAGTGCGCAGCCTGGCGCAACGCTGCACCAATGCCGCCAAGGAGATCCGCGACCTGATCGCCGACTCCGGCGCAAAGGTGAAGCAGGGCGCCGAACAGGTGGCGGTGGCGGGCCAGACCATGCAGGAGCTGCTCGCGTCGGTAAGCCGGGTCAACCAGATCATGGGCGACATCGCCAATGCCAGCGCCGAGCAGAGCGCCGGTATCGAGCAGATCAACCAGAGCATCATCCAGATGGATACCGCCACCCAGCAGAACGCGTCGCTGGTGGACACCATGGCCGCGTCGGCACGCGCGCTGGAAGACCAGGCCTCGCTGCTGGTGCAGAGCGTGGCAGACCGTGGGCGCGGCACCGCTGCCAAGCCGGCGCTGGCGTTGGCGCTGGCGGGCTGATCGAGTGAGCGACTGCGGCGGTGTGCGTGGCTTGCGCGCATCGCCGCTGGTGTCATCTGGGTGGCACGTCATGGCAAGGCTCGGTCACCGCCGTGCCGAGCCTTGCAGTTGCACATGCCATATTTAACGGCTCTGACGCCGCCAACGCGCAGGTCACCGCCGTGGCATCGCCACCCGTCTGTCTGCGACGCGTGGCGTTAATACCATCCCAGATACAAGGTAGCGATTCCGCAGGTGTCGATGAGTCCATGCGCCACTACCAGCGCATAGAGGTTGCGCCCGGAGCGCAGGTAGACAACGCCCAGCAGCGTGCCGACGATTCCTGTCAGCAGCACGCCGGAGATGCCTTGCGCGGCGTGCATCAGGCCAAACACCACGCCTGAGGCCAGCGCCGCAAGCAGCCGCCCGCCGCGATGGCGGCCCAGCATCTGATCGAGCTGGTGCAGCAGGAACGCACGAAAGACCAGTTCTTCGCCCACCGCGGCACTGAGCCAGGCGCCACCGGCCAGCTGGACGGCCGCCGCCATGTTGCCGCGAAGCGCGCCGTAGGCGCTGTAGTCGGTCCGGGTTGCGGTCAACGCATCGATGAGTGGCTGCACCACCGGGTTGATCAGTCCGATGACCAACGCCAGCAACAACAGTGTCCAGCCCAGCATGGCGCGAAACGCGGTTGGCGCCAGTCCGCACGCGCGCGCGGAGCGCGTTTCGACCCAGACCAGCGCAAGACCAGCGATACCGACCAGAGGCATTCGCCAGGGAAACGGTAGCCAAGGCATGTGCGCCAGGAACAGGATGGCCGCGATCATGACAAGCCGCGAAAAAGGATGCCGCAGCACGGCAAGGCCCGGTTGTACGGCGGGACGTGATGGATCTGGATGATGCATGCCTGATGACACGTTGAACGGTGTCATCGACGTTAGCGGCGACACGCTGTGCGCGTCGCATGCCAGAAGTGATGGTCGTGTCGCTGGCCCCTCAGCGCGGTTGCCTCGCCCGATGCATTGACCGGCAAGGGTCAGTGCATCGAGACGTTGGCATCGCGGCTGGACGTTGCACGGCCGCTGTCTGACCAGGGCGGCGCTTGCAGATCAGGCGCCTGGAGATATGCCGGGCGCTGCGAAAAACTGACCGTCACCATTGGATTGCCCGAAGTCCTGCAGCGATGAACAGCCGCAAGCAGCACCTCGGACCCGCGCCTCGCTCCACTGGTCCAATGGTCAGCAACATCATGTGATCGAGTCGGGCACAACGCGCTGGCCGCCATCACTGGCGTACAGGGCTCAGGCTGCTCCTGTGGACAGGCGCACTCCCGGCGCTTGGTCGCAGCCCGCCGTTGTCGGCGTGTCAGGCCAGGCTGACGTTCGACAGGGTCACCAGGCCCGTACTCGACACCTGGCACAAGGACATCGATTGCCGGGCGTAGTCATAGGCCGTGTCACGGTCCGCAAACGCAGCGCCGGGCAGGCAATGGCGACGCAGGGTGATGCCGCCGGGCCGGGACACCAGAAGCTCCGGCACGAACTTTCCATGCAATGGGCAGACGTGGGCGGTGAGCAGATACTCGCCCACGTCCCGGACAGTCGGGGTATCCAAAAGCAAGCCCTCTTGACGACAGCGGACGCCGCTGACCGTGCAGCAGTGTCAGCAGATGAGCGCCCAGTAGCGAGCGCGTCAAGACGCCAGTATCGAAGGGAGGGGATGAAGATTCTGTCGGTTGGGTGAGCCCGCTTGCAGGGGGCTCCTATCGATCCACGCTGCGCGCTCGACATCGCAATGTCTGGCGCATGCTGAAACGTTGCGCGTCAGTTGAGCGGCGCCGTGGCTGGCGCGTCGCTGACCGGGCTGGATGGCCGCAGTGGCCCGACCTTGATGAGGTGGTCGATGTTGTTGAGTTGCCCCATCTCCTTGAACCAGCTGGCTCCCCACTTGGCGTTCAGGCCCTTGGAGCGTAGCGACGACTGGATGCGTCGTGCCACCGAGAGCAGGCCGGATTCGCTGCTGCCCGGCAGGAACAGCGCGAACTCCCCATGCGCCAGCCGCGCCAGACTGTCCTGCGGCCGGGTGGCCTGTTTCAGCACGCCGATGGCCGCCATGACATCCTGCTCGGAGCCGAGCGGGTTTCCCGAGCTGCTGCTATCCAGGTCGAACAACAGCACGCCGCCCTGTTCGGTGCGATGGCGGTGATCCGCTGCTGCCTGAAGCAGCTCACGGAAGGCACCGAGATCGTAGAGGCCGGCCAGCGTCTGTGTGTCGTCCACGGCCGCCGCATCTGCCGTGGGCTGCGGTAACGCCCCGAGGTGCTGGGCCCAGGAGCCGGCCAGGACGCGCCCGAAGGTCTCCACCAGCGGCAGGAGATGCTCGACCTTTCCCTCCACGACGCGATCGTCCAGGCCGCACAACATGCCCTCCACCCTGCCAGGGATGCGGATGGGAACGCCCAGGTAACTTGCAATGCCGAGTCTGCTGGCCACCGGCGACTGCGCCAGGTGCTCGAACTTCTGCAGATCCGGTGCGAACTGAGGCCCGCCCATGACCATCATGCTGCGGCAGACTGATTCGGGCCAACTCAAGAACTGGTCCACCGCCAGGCCGAAGGACGCGTCCGTGCAGGCCCGGATGATCCAATGGTCGTTCTTGATTTCTGCGAGCACCCAGGTTTTCAGCGGTGTCAGCTCCGCAAGGCGCTGCAGCAGTTCCCCGGCAGTGTCGTCCAGGCCAGCGAAGGGCACCTGGGTTGTGAGTTCGTTGGCCATGCAGGCTTGCTCCATTGATTCAACCCATAGCGGCAGGATCGATCGGAGCTATAGCGGATGCATCCTCGACTTTATGAACCGAGCAGGCGTCAGTGCGCGGGAAGTGCGCGCATGCCCGATCGCTGGCGTCGTCGTCGTGTGCACCATGCGCTGCGCATTCACAGCGGGCGCGTGAGCAGGGCAACGCTCAGGCCGATCATGAACACGGCGATCCCTGCATCGAGGACGCGCCAGGCCGGTGGGGCGCGGAAGACCGGCCTCAGCAACCTTGCACCGAAGCCGAGTGCGGTGAACCAGGTCACGCTCGCCAGGCAGGCGCCCACCGCGAAGAACCAGCGGTGCTGGCCGGTATAACCGGTGGAAATGCTGCCCAGCAGCACCAACGTGTCCAAGTAGACGTGTGGATTCAAAAACGTAAACGCCGCGCAGGTGAGCAGCACGCGATACGGGCCGGCTCGCGCTTCGGGTGCTTCGGACAGGCCGCCCGATCCGCGCCAGGCACGCCTGGCGGCGAGTACGCCAAAGGCCGCCAGGAAACAGGCGCCGCCCACCCGCAGCACCTCTAGCAACCCGCCATAGCGGTGGACCAGTGCACCGATGCCGGCAACGCCAAGCACGATTAGCAGGATGTCGCCCAGGGCACAGACGGCCACCACGCGTGCAACGTACTGCTGCTTCAACCCCTGTCGCAGGACGAAGGCGTTCTGGGCGCCGATCGCGATGATCAGGCCGGCGCCGGCGAGGAAGCCGGCTAGCAGGGCAGTGATGGACATGTGGGGCACCGGTCTCAATGACAGGTGCCAGCATTGGAGCAGGCCGCGCATTAGACAAACGATCCATTCTTCTACAGCATTAGCGTTCCTAATGGAGCGCCACGATGATTCTCATGCATCCACAGCTTGCGGCCTTTTCGGCGGTTCTGGATGAGGGCAGTTTCGAGGCGGCGGCGCGTTACCTGTCCATTACCCAGTCGGCGGTTTCACAGCGGATCAAGGCGCTCGAAGACCGGCTGGGCCAGATCTTGATCGTGCGAGACGCGCCTTGCCGCCCCACTGCGGCAGGCGAGCAGTTGTTGCGCCGCGTGCGCCCGTTGCAGGCGCTGGAGTCCGAAGTCGAAGACGTGTTTGCGCGCTCTGAGAAACGTCGTGGCACCCAATCCATTGCAATCGCGGTCAATGGCGATTCGCTCGTCACCTGGGTGATCCCGGCCATTGCGGGGCTGCACGTCGCGCATGGCTATCTGCTGGATGTGCGGGTGGATGATCAGGACCACACGCTGCGCCTGCTGCGCGACGGCACGGTGCTCGGCGCGGTGACATCCGAGCCTCGCCCCATCCAGGGCTGCAACGTGCATGCGCTGGGCGTGATGCGGTACGTGGCGATCGCTTCGCCGGCATTTGCAGGCCGACACTTCGCTGACGGCGTGTCGGCCGCGTCGCTGGCGCGGGCGCCATTGCTGGCCTTCAACCGCAAGGACGACCTGCAGGCACGATTCATCCGGCATGTCACACGTGCCAGGGTGCAGCCACCGGTTCATTACCTGCCCACGTCGACCGGCTTTGTCCGCGCCGCTGCCAGCGGGATGGGCTGGTGTCTTGCGCCGGATGCACTGGCATCACCCTCCGTGGATGCCGGGGATGTGGTGTTGATCTCGCCCACGCTTCATATCGATGTGCCGCTGTACTGGCAGTATTCGGCGGTCAGGTCCAGCACGCTCCAGCACATCACCAGCGCCATCCGCGACGCCGCCGCCACGGTGATGCATTCGAAAAAGACACGCAGTTCCACCGTGCGCCGTTGAGCCATCCTTCCTGACGATACCCACATGCACGCTGCGCATCAGCACGACACTGCCGATATCGACATGGATGTCGTGCATGGCGACTCGCCGTCCACACGCCTGCGTCATGAGGCCGGTGCCGGTGTGCAGTCGCACTGCGGCGTTTGCCGATGCGTGGTGGTGACCCCGGGTGCGCGACTGCGCCGATGATTACGTCCAGAAGTCATGGTGCCGCCCAGCACACGTGGCGCGCCGACGGCTGCGGCAAAGTGGTCGTGCGTCAGCGCATGGCGACGCAGGGCACGCAACGACCACCACCAGGAGAGCACGGATGGCACAGCGGGATAGATCTTGGTGGCGTTGGGGGATGCCGTTGCTGGGTATGCTGGTCGCCATCGCGCAACTGGCGTGGGAGTACAGCCACGGCGGCGTGCGTAGCCATCACCTGCTGAACCGCGCAGACCTGCCTGCCATCTCCAACTGGTGGGGGCTGCTCAGCCTGCCGCTGGTGGGCTGGCTTGCCGTCAGCGTGGTGGCAGGCCGGGCCGCTGGCGATGGTGCGGTGTTCCGCAAGGCGGTGGCAGGCGCGGTCGGCGCGTGGGCGGCTGGCGGGTCGCTATCGGTCGCCTTCGTGCTCGGCAACGAATCGGTCGCGTTCGGTGTGCTGGTGACGCTGCTGCTGTGCGCAGTGGTGGTCCGCGCGTACCGTGCCGAATATCTGTTCGGCTTCGTGTTGGGCATGACCTTCGTGTTTGGCGCGGTGCTGCCCTGCATCGTCTTTGTGGCGATCGCCAGCGTCTCTGCAACTGCCCATTTTGCACTGTGGCCGGCGCTGCGGCGGCTGATGGGCCAGACGCGCCGGCGTCAACCGCAGGTCCAGGGCGGCGCCATGCGCGACTGATCAGGGCCCGACCGATCGTCGCCGTCGCCGTGCCAGGCCTGCCGGTTGAAGGGGGAACGTGCAGCGGCTGTGCCGTTGGTGCTGCCGTGCAGGGCTGCACCCGCACCGGTGCCTTCGATCCGCGCGTATGTCCGGGCCATCCCGGGTGATCGCATCGCCAGCGGACTACGCCTGCGCAGGCGGCTGCCTGTTCGGACCAGGCTGCCCGCGCCGATCCTGGTCGTCATGCATCTGTCTGCGCGCGGCGATGGCATGGGCAGCATGGTGCGTCGCGTCGCGTCGCGCCGCAGTTCACCGTACACGTGGCCGAAGACGGACAGGTGCTGCTACCAGGGCACATCTATGTGGCGGTGCCGGATCGGTATTTGATGCTCAACGGTGAGCGCCTTGCCCTGGGTGTGGGGCCGCGCGAAAACATGTCGCGTCCGGCCATCGATGCGTTGTTCCGGTCGGTCGCGCTCGCGTTTGGCCCGCGCGTGGTGGGGGTGTTGCTGTCCGGCATGCTGAGCGACGGTGCCGCCGGGCTGGAGGCGATCCAGGCCTGCGGTGGTGCGGTGGCAACAGCTGTCACTATTGCGGCGCACGGATGTCCTGCGTGGCATCCCCTCAGGTCAGTCGGGCTCGTGCACACTAGTGCAGCAACTGGCGTCGGCACGGCCGATGCGCTGATCTGGCGAACACTCCTGGCATGCAGACACATTCTCACGACCACACACAAACTTCGCCCGCCCCCGGCGCGTTGGTGCGCCGACCTGTGGACTGGCTACGCCGGCAGTTACGTGTCAACGACCTGTGGTTCATTGGGTTGGCGGCCCTGGTCGGATTACTCGCTGCGGCGTTGATGGTGGTGCAGTCGGGTATTGCGCACGGCATGCAGGCTTGGCTGTATGGGCTTGGTCCGGACGCGCGGCTCAGCACGGCCGACTCGATCACCGCCACGCAGCTGCTGGCGTTGCCGCTGGGCGGGCTTTTGGTGGGCATGGTGGCTGTGCTGGCGCGTCGGCGCAAACGCCCGCTGGTGGATGCGGTGGAAGCCAATGCATTGCATGGTGGGCGTATGTCGATGCGCGACAACCTGATCGTCGCAGTGCAAACCTTGCTGTCCAATGGCTTCGGCGCGTCGGTAGGCCTGGAGGCGACCTACACGCAGATGGGGTCCGGTGCCGGCTCGCAGTTGGGTCGTGTACTGCGGGTGCGCCGTGCGGATATGCGCACCCTGGTGGGCGCTGGTGCAGCCGGAGCGATTGCCGGCGCCTTTGGGGCACCGCTGGCGGGCGCATTCTATGCCTTCGAGATCGTGATCGGTGCCTACACGCCGTCGGCGCTGGCTCCGGTGGCCGCCGCAGCGCTGGCTGGCGCCTTCATGGCCAATGCACTCGGTGCCGCGCCCTATTCGTTACCAGCGGCGGTGGTCTACCAGCTGCAGCCGCGCGACTACGCAATCTATGTTGCGCTCGGATTGGTCTGCGCATTGATCGGTATCGCCGTCATGCGTCTGGTGGCCGGCATCGAGCGCGGCGTGGGGCGACTCGCGCTGCCGTTGTGGGGGCGCCCTGTCATCGGAGGATTGCTGCTGATTCCGCTGGCACTGTATTCGCCACAGGTGCTGTCATCCGGCCATGGCGCCCTGCATCTGGATCTGACCAGCAGCGCTACCTTGCAGATGCTCGCGACGCTGCTGGTGCTCAAATGCCTTGCGTCCGGGATTTCGCTGGGTTTCGGCTTCCGCGGTGGCCTGTTCTTCGCATCATTGTTCATGGGCTCATTGGTCGGCAGCTTGTTTGCGGTGGGCGTAAACCTGTTGCTGGGCGCTGCGGTGGTGGACCCCACCAGTGCCTCCCTCGTCGGAATGGCGGCACTGGCCGCGGCGATCGTAGGTGCGCCGATGACCATGGCGATGCTGATTCTGGAAGGCACGCACGACTTTGTGCTGGCCAGTGCGGTGATGGCGGCGGTGTTGGTGGCAAACACCGTGGTACGCCAGGTATTCGGTTACTCGTTTTCGACCTGGCGGCTGCATCTGCGCGGCGAAAACATCCGCAGCGCACGCGATGTGGGCTGGGTACGCCATCTATCGGCAGGCAAGATGATGCGCAAGGATGCCAACCATACTGCGCACGACATCAGCGTGGGCGAGTTCCGGCGGCGTTTTCCGCTGGGCTCGACCCAGCGCGTGGTGCTGGAAGATGCGTCCGGCCGCTATGCCGGTGTGGTGCCGCTGGCAGCGTTGTATGCCGATGGCGTACAGCTGGACGCTCCGGTGAGCAACTACGCCAAGCACCGCGATGCAGCGTTGCTGGCGCAGACCGACATCGTGGCGATCATGAAGGTCTTCGACGCCACGCAAGCCGACGAACTGGCCGTGATCGATGTCGATCAACACGTGCTGGGCGTGTTGTCCGAAGGATTTGTGCGCAAGCGTTATGCCGAAGAGCTGGAAAAGCGCGAGCGCGAATTGATGGGCGAGCGGGTCATCGGCGACGACTGATGCGCAAGGCAGGCGTGATCAGCCGACCGTTCCCGCGATTGGTGGGGAAGGCGCGAGCGCCTGGCCACGCAACCAGTGGCCCAAGCCCGGCACCCCCGCACGCCAACCCTGTGCGGCCGACTACCGCGCTATGCGGACCTGTTGCGCGGCGTGCCGCTGGGTTCGTTGAAGCCGACGGTGGCCGCGGACAACAGCCAGACACGCCAGCGTGAGGCGGTTGCCGACCCCACGGTCATGGGCATGCTCGATGATGAGCGCCCATCGAGACGATGAGCGTCCATGGAGCCAGGCGGGTTGTGCCGACCGGAGTGACGCGCAGTAGGTGGCGTGTGGCGATGCGGAGTTTGTGCAGTGTCCTGTCTGATGCGAGGGGTGCCCGGCAGAGGTGACGCTCGGTAGCGGCTGCTTGCTGCGGATATATGTTTCATATACGTTGCGTATATTCGCGATCAGGAGCTTACCAATGGGCATCGTCAATATCGACGACGATCTGCATGACCAACTGCGCCGCGCCTGTACGGTGAGCAGCCGGTCGATCAATGCGCAGGCCAATTTCTGGATCAAGGTCGGCATGCTGTGCGAGATGCATCCGGCGATGTCGTTCCAGGACATCGTGGCACAGGAGTTGCGCGCGGCAGGCGTGCGGCCACAGGCCTTGAAGCCGCAGGTTCTCAAGCCCGGACGGGCATGATCAAGCAACCGGAAGAGGTCGCAGCGATGGCCACGGCCGGCCAGCTGCTGGCGCAGGTGTTTCATGCGTTGGACCAGGTGCCGCTGGAAGGACGCAGCACGCTGGAACTCAATGCGCTGGTCGAGCGCATGATCGTGCAGGAGCTGGGTGCGCGGCCCGCCAGCAAGGGCCAATACGGCTTCGAGTACGTGCTCAACGCGTCGATCGACGATGTGGTCTGCCATGGTGTGCCATCGGCCGATGACGTGTTGCGCAGCGGGCAGATCGTCAACCTGGATATCACGCTGGAAAAGCACGGATTCATCGCCGATTCCAGCACTACCTATCTGGTGGGCGAGGTGTCCTATGCCGCCAGGCGGCTGGTGCATGCAGCGTACCGGGCGATGTGGAAGGGCATTGCCGCGGTGCGGCCGGGGGCGCGCGTGGGCGATATCGGGCATGCCATTGCCCGGCATGCGCGCGAGCACGGTTACAGCGTGGTCAAGGATTACTGCGGGCACGGCATCGGGCGGCAGATGCACGAAGAGCCGCAGATCCTGCATGACAGCCGCCCGGGCACCGGCCTGCCCCTGCAGGAGGGCATGGTGTTCACCATCGAGCCGATGATCAATCAGGGACGTGCGGCGATCCGCTCGCAGCCGGACCAGTGGCCGGTGTACACGCGCGACGGCAAGCTGTCGGCGCAGTTTGAACATACCGTGGCGGTCACGCACACCGGTGTGCGCGTGCTGACGTTACGGCCCGGCGAAACACCGCTGTGCCCGGTGGGGTGAGACCGCCGACCGCGCCAGGGCAGGTGGCCTCGGCCGGCGCGACCCGCCGTGCCTGATTACAGCGTGGTGGTGGTCTGCGCGTGGGCAGTCACGGCCACGTCGGCCGTTGGCGGGTGCGCGCTGTGGCTGCCCAGCAATGCCGAGAGCCGGCGATGGCAGTCGCGCAAGGCCAGGGCAGAGGCGGGCATGTCGCAGGCATCAAAGGTGCGTGCTTCCGCCTTCCAGGCGGCGAGCAGGTCTTCCAGGTCACGGCGCAAGCTCGGCATGGTGGGTGTCCCGATGAGTGTCCCCTCTCTACGCAGGCAGCTGACGCGCAGATGCAGGGCGGGCCTGCGGCGCGATGGCGCAGTTCAGCCGCGGACGCGTGCAGCCTGCCGACGCGTTGCGTTGCGTGGCGTGAGGCTGCGGCTGTCGTGACCGGTCAGGTGCGTCCGCCTGCTGGATGTGCGGGCATCGCCTGATGGCGCTAGTTTACCAGGCGGCTGCGTGTGACGGCCATGCGTGCCTGCGCGCTGCGTATGCGCACGGCACACGTCCACATCACGGCGGCAGGGGGAAGGTGGCTGCGCGGCCTTCTGCCGCAGGAGAGCAGCATGCGTACCCAAGACAGCGGCGCGACACGGATCGACGACCCCACCCCGCCCAATGGCGTCAAGGCGCCGGGCAAGAACGAAGACCTGCTGCAGGACGGCCCTGCCCAGGACAGCGAGATCGACGACGACGATGGCATCGAAGACGACGTCGACCAGGACGAAGACGAATAGGCACCGCAGACGTGGCTTCAGGTGCCGCGTCGCGGCATCCGGAGCCGCGTGCGTACTCGGTCCGGGAGCGCGCCTGCAGGTGCCGTGGATGCCTGCCCCGCTGGCGCCACGGCCGTCATGACTTCAATCGGCCATTTGGAACGAACATGCGGCACGGCTGCGGCGTCGCCTGACGATGCAGCGCATGCTGCGGGCGCACGACGATCGGCGCATGCGCGCCCGCCAGCTCGTCAGCAGTCGCTACCCGGCCTACACTCCACAGCCCTCGCTTGCGCTGACGACCATGCAGACACTGCCACCGCTACCGACCATTGCGCTGGGTGAATATCGCCACTTCAAGGGCGGCCACTACGAGGTGCTTGGCGTGGTGCGTTGCAGCGAGACGCTGGAACCGCTGGTGCTGTACCGGCCGTTGGACAACGACGTTGGCCTGTGGGTCAGGCCGTATGCGATGTTTCTGGAACAGGTGAACGTGGATGGCGCCATGCGCCCGCGCTTCGCACCGGTTGCCTGAGAAGACATGCCGACCGCCGTGTCCCGGACACTGCAATGAGCACGACCGACGCGCCGCTGCTGACGCCGGATGGGCGCTATCTCATCGTGCGTGGTCGGCTCTGGCGTACGGCCAATCCGCATCTAAGCGAAGATGCCCGTGCGGCGCTGGTAAGCGAGTTGATGGACGCGCGGCGCGCGGTCAAGGCGGCCAAACGCGCTGACGATGCACAGGCCCTGACGGCGGCACGTCGCCAGGTCGACGCCGCCAAGGTGGCCCTGGGAGAACGCGGCCCGGTGTGGTGGACCGACGGTGCCGACGATCTCAATCGGCATCTGGTCAGGAACACGCCCTACGCCGCATGGTTTGCCGCACGCGATGGCGCATGACCCAACCCGGCGCGTGCCGGGCTGGGTGCCGTGGCGTGGATGCAGGGCGGCTCAGCCCAGGTCGCAGTTGCTCGGCTGCGGCCAGGTGGTGGCAGGCAGCATGGCCTTGACGGCGGCCGGCGCGGTGATGCCGATGGTGCTGGCGCCGTACAGGTCTTCGAGCTCGTCGATGCTGACGATGTAGCTGTCCAGCGAGCCGAGATTTTCGCGATTGGGAATCAGCCAGCTGATGGCGCGCGTGCCGCCGCCCGGGTTGGCGGTGATGATGGTCTTCCAGAAGAAGTCCGGGGTACGGATACCGTGGCTGGCCAGGAAGTAGTCGTTGCTGGTGTCGCTGTAGATCACTCCGCCGTAGACCTGCACGCTGGCGATATCGCGGTAGCACTCGGCGACGTTTTCGGCGCGCACCCAGATGCCCTGGTTGAAGCTGGCCACCTGCGGCACGATGTTGGACATCAGGTTGGCGCGACGGATGTAGGTGGCGTTGTAGTCCATGTGGTTGGAGGTCACCAGATGGCCGCGGTCGTAGCCAGTGCGCACGCTGGCGTAGGAGGCGGTGGAGGTCTGGCCGGCGCAGCCGCTGGGCAGCTCGGTGTCCAGATTGAAGCCGGACGGGCGCGCGGCCGAGCCGGTATCGGCCTGCAGCACGTATTCGTAGCGCAGCGTGGTGTGGTTGGTACAGTCGTAACGCAGCGTGTAACCGCCTTTGTTGAGCGTGACGACCTGTGCCTGGGCAACGGCACTGAACGCAGTAAGAAGCACAACGGCAAACAGGGTCCTGAAACGCATGCGGCAAATCTCCTTCGAATCGGTCGGACGCACGACGCCGCCGCCGATATGCGAGGAGCAGACCGACGTGATGCGCAGTGCGCTGAGAGAGGTCAATGGCTCGCCCGTCCCCTAGCGAGCGCGACAGCTATCGCATGCCAATGTTGCTTGCTTGTGACGAACGTGACAACACACCTGCGCCAGGCGCGCCGCAGCGCCAGGCTGTGACGGACTTGGCATCTACTGACGTGCCGGGATGGGTGCAACAGCGCGATGCTGCCGGTCATTGCGCAGCTGCCGCGCAGGCGGCTGACGTCGTGTCACGTCGAATGGCGTAGGCACTAACCGGCGCCGTGCTCCCGCGCCGCGCCTGCCCGCAGCGCCTGCGCGACGCACTTGCCAAACGCTCCCTCAGGTCACGCAGCTCTGGTCGCCGCGGTCGCCGCGCGGTCGTCATCCGGCGCAAAAAAAACCCCCTGCTGCATTGATGCAGCAGGGGGTCGTTGACGATCCAGCGAAACGATCCGCACGGCGGATCGCGATCTGCTATGCGACTTCTTCGAGCGCGCGTTCTTGTTGGGTTGCCGCGTCCAGCTGGAACAATGACACCAGCTGGGTGAGGGTGCTGGACTGCTTTTCCATCGCGCGGGCGGCGGCCATGGCCTCTTCCACCAATGCCGCGTTCTGCTGGGTGGTTTCGTCCATCTGGATGACGGTCTGATTGACCTGCTCGATGCCGGCGGACTGCTCGCTGGAGGCGGCAGTGATCTGCCCCATGATGTCGGTGACGCGATTCACGCTGGCCACGATCTCGGTCATGGTGGTGCCGGCCTTGTGCACCAGCGCCGAGCCTTCGGCGACCTTGCCCACCGAGGCGTCGATCAGCTCCTTGATCTCCTTGGCGGCACCGGAGGAGCGCTGTGCCAGCGTGCGCACTTCGCTGGCCACCACCGCGAAGCCACGGCCCTGTTCGCCGGCGCGCGCCGCTTCCACCGCCGCGTTCAAGGCCAGGATGTTGGTCTGGAAGGCAATGCCATCGATGACGGAGATGATCTCGGCGATCTTCTTCGACGACGCTTCGATGCCGCTCATCGTGCCGACCACCTGGCTCACCACCTCGCCGCCCTTCGACGCCACGCCGGCAGCGCTACGTGCCAGTTCGTTGGCCTGATGCGCGTGTTCGGCGTTCTGCTTGACGGTGGAGGTGAGTTCTTCCATCGAGGCAGCGGTTTCTTCCAGGTTGGCTGCCTGCTGCTCAGTGCGTCGCGACAGGTCCTGATTGCCGGCGGCAATCTCGCCGGCAGCGGTATCGATTTCCGCCGACGACTGCTGGATGCGCGCGACGATGTCGGTCAGGCGCTCCACCGTGGTGTTGGCATCGTCGCGCATGCGGGCGAACACACCGGCAAAGTTGCCGTGCATGCGCGTGGTCAGGTCGCCGTTGGCGATCGCCTGCAGCACCTGCGACAACGCACCCAAGCTCTTGTCGGAGGTGCTCATCAGGTGGTTGAGGTCCACCACGATCTGGCGGAAGTCGTACTCGAACGCGGTCTCGTCGCCACGCGCGCTGAAGTCGCCCGCCGCAGCGGCCGCCGCCAGGCGCTTGATCTCGCCATTGATCGACAGCAGGCTGGCCCGCACATCGTTGATCGACTGGCTGATCACCGCCTTCTCGCCCGGCAATGCCTCCAGTTGCTGCGACAGGTCGCCGGCCGCATAGCGCTCGGTCAATGCCACGATCTGCATGGTGACCGCGATATGGCTGGACACCAGCGTGTTGCTGGCGCGCACCATGGTGCCGAACTCGCCGGGGAACTCCTGCTCGGCGATGCGGTGGCTGACGATGCCGGCCTCGTGCTTGTCGCCCATGTCGGTCTGCGCCTGGATCACGCGACGCAGCTGGCGCTGCATGCTCTCCATGGCCTGCAACAGCTGGCCGACCTCGTCATTGCGGTCGATCGAGATGGCGTTGTCCAGCCGGCCCGACGACACCGCATGCGCAATGCCCACCGCGCGGTTGAGCGGCTGGGTGATGGCTCGCGCCACGATCCAGCCGAACGCGATGCACACCACCGCGCCGATCAGGCCCAGCAGCAGGCCGGTCATGCTGGCGGTGACCGAACTGTCCACTGCTTCCTGCACGGTGCCGCGAAAGCGCGCATCGGCGCGCTTCTGCATGGCGGTGAGGGTGGTGCGATAGGTTTCCAGCGCCGGCGCCATGGCGCTCATCTGCGCGGCATCGGGTTCACGTTGCTCCACGAACGCCGCAGCCACGCCATGCGCCAGGCTGTAGTACTGATCGAACTGCTTGCCCAGGCGTGCCAGTTCCTGCGCGTTGGCCGGGTCGGATTTTTGCAGTTTCACGTAGGAGCTGTGGATGTCGTCGGCCACCGGTTTGGTGGCCGCCAACATGTCCGCATCGCCTGCGGCGGCCGCGCCATTGAGCCCGCTGATGAGCTTGTCCAGCGCTGCCACATTGCGCGTCATCGCGTCGAGCATCGGGAAATGCACGTCGCGCACCGCTTCCAGGCGGTCATTGTTGCGATGGAACACCAGCGTGCTGAAAGCCACATAGCCCGATAGGCAAATGATTGCCACCGCTGCCGGCATCAGGATTTTCCAGAACAACGGTAGCGACAGAATGCGTCTCATGAGAGGGCTCTCGAGCAGGTGGCGGGTCACGGCTTCAGGACGACCTTGACGCTGGCGTCCACGGCTGCGGCACTGATGTAGCCGATTGCGCCGGGCGTGGCCGCCACGGCCTTCTTGACCGCGTCGTTGCCGCTGACGCGCTTGGGGCGTTGCGCCTTGCCGGTGAACATCAGCTGCGACCAGTACGACTTCAGCTGCGCCGCATCGCGGGAGGCAACCTTCTTGTAGAACTCATCGCGCGTGGCGGCGCCTTCTTCCTGGTCGATCGGTACCGCTGCGCCGCCGCCGGGCAGACTGTTGGACTTGGCCAGAAAGATCTGCGAGACCTGCGCCGCGCTCAGGCTGTCCGGGCCGCCCTTGGCCGCCATCACCACCACCACATCGGCGTTGGCCGAGAACGCAACCAGCAACAACAGCGCAAGCGCGCAGCCTGCGGAATACTTGGAAAGTTTCATGGGGGCTCTCTTAGAACACGAAGTCGACGGACGCCGACAGCAGGTTGTAGCTGCCGCCCGGACGGAAGCCCGGCTGGATGTTGTTCAACGAGCCGAACGAGCCGGCGTTGTTGTTGATATGGCTGGCCTGCAGCTTGAACGCCATACTCTCGCGCGCATCCCAACGCAGCGAGGCGGTGACGCTGTGACGGCCGCTTTCGGCCTGCGCCAGCGCACGGGTCATGATGCCGACCGGGTCCTGGCCCGGGGCGATGCTCGAGGCCTTGCGATCGACGCTGCCGAAGGTGACCGATGGGGTCAGCGTGCCGAACCGGCCGCCGACGCTGAGGTAACCGGAGGTGGTCTTGCCGTTGAGCGAGGGCGAGTAATCGGCCTGGATCACTTCGGTGCGCAGGAACCAGTTGCCCGGGTCGTAGGCGTAGCCCACGCTGGCGAAGCTGCCATCCACATCGTAGGTTGTCAGGCGATTGGCCAGCGCCGGATTGATGCGCTGGTAGGCGGTGAACAGGCGGTCCAGCGATGGCGTGTCGAAGGTGCTGGTGCCGACGATGTAGCCGGCACGGAAAGTCGATGCGCCCGATTCCAGGCCGATGGCCAACCCGCGCAGCGCGTCTACGTCGGCCTTCTTGGAATCGATGCGGCCATAGAAGCCCTGCACGCTGACCACGCTTTGGCCAACGTTGACGGTGTACACGCCTTCGATGCCGTCCATCGGCAGCAGGTAGTTGTAGACCTCATACGGCGGGCGCACCCACGGGGTGGCATAGCCCACGCGCTGGTACTCGGAGAGCATGTACAACGGCGCGGTGATGCGGCCCAGACGTGCGGCGAACTGCGGGCCAAACTGGTACTTCACGTGGGCCAGGGTCACCTTGGGCGCGTAGTCGGCGCGCTCGGCGTATTCGCTGGTCACCTGCAGCACGCCGGTGAAGTTGTCGGTGAAGTTGGCATTGACCTGGCCGGCGATGCGCGAGTCCGGGCGGGCGGAGGTGGAGTGGCTTGCGCCAACGCCTTCCACGGTCTGGATGTCGGGCGTGAAGTCGGCCTGATCCTCCGTCGAGTGCACCACGCCCAGCGTGCCGAAGCCGCTGAAGGAAAACATCGAGTCCTCCTGCGCGTAGGCGCAGGTCGACGAGGCCAGGGCGATGGCGCCACTGAGCAGTTTGACGGTCAGGTTCATTGCGGTCTCGCTAAGAAGATGATGGACGCCGCGCCAGGAGCGCAGCGGGCAGAACGGTGATGCGCGTCGCGTCGCGCTGATCCCCGGTAGCGGCCGCCTATGGCATCGCTTTAGCGAGTTTTTTACGAATTTAAGAAACGGTTAATTCGCAGGAGACATTACGGAAATGAACGATAGTCCGGCGCTATCGGAATGCCCGGATTACCCAATCGCCGGGGTGATTGGACGTTTTTGTCCGGCACCGCTTCGACGTTGAGCAGATCCAACAGCGCAGCAGAATTGAAGATCGCAGGCGCGCCACGCTACCAGGCATGGCGCCTGAGCGTGCTGGGCTGACGCACACGACAACGCCACGCGTGGGCGTGGCATTGTCGTGTGATGGCCAACCACCGGGAGTCATCCGCGTCGCCGGCATCGTCGCGGTCACCCGCTTGGGGCTCGACGGCCATCGGCTGCTTGCCATCATGGCGTGGGAGCCCACGCCGGGATCAGGCCGCCGACGCGTGATCGGTCGCCGGCAATTTGACGACCACCTTGATCTCGAACCGGAAGCCGGCCAGCCAGGTCACCCCCACGGCGGTGACGGTGGGGTAGGGGGCCGGGCCCCAGTAATCGGCCCACCGGTTCCAGGCAGCGTCGAACACCACCTCGGGATCGACCATGAACAAGGTGACATCCACCACGTCCTGCGAGGTGCAGCCGGCCGCGCTGAGGATGGCGTCGAGATTGCTGAAGGCGCGCGCGATCTCCGCGTCCAGGTCAGGCTCGGGCGACCCGTCTTCGCGGCTGCCGACCTGGCCGGCGACGAACAGCAGGCCGTCGGTGCGTACCGCCGGCGAATAGCGATGGCGCTCATACAGGGCGTGGCGGCCCGGCGGTAAAACAACGTCACGTGTGGCCATGGAGGTCTCCTTCGAAGTGCGACAGAACGGACCTCCACCCTAAACGCGTGGCCGCGCGCGATAAATCCGCAGCCTTGACCAACACTGTTTGTAGAATCCAAACAATCTGGGTGCGGGAGTGGCGATGGATCGGTTCGATGCGATGCAGGCGTTTGCGCGCGTGGTGGAGGCCGGCAGTTTCACCAAGGCCGCAGACACGCTGCACATGAGCCGGGCCAGTGTCACCCAGCTGGTGCAGCAGCTCGAAGCGCGCCTGCGGGTGACCCTGCTCCACCGCACCACGCGCCGGGTGCAGGTGACCGCCGATGGCGCGGCCTACTATGACCGCGTGGTGCGTCTGCTGGCCGACATGGACGACGCGGAAACCAGCCTGTCCGATGCCTCGACACTGCCGCGCGGGCGCCTGCGCGTGGATGTGCCCAGCCCGTTGGCGCGGCTGATCCTGATGCCGGCGGTGCCGGCCTTTCATGCGCGCTATCCGGATATCCAGCTGGACATGGGTGTCAGCGACCGTCGCGTGGACCTGATGGGCGAGAACGTGGATTGCGTGATACGCGGGGGCACCATCACCGACCAGTCGTTGATCGCGCGCCACGTGGCCGACCTGCAGGCCGGCGTCTACGCCGCGCCCGCGTATCTGCAGCGGCTGGGCATGCCCACCCACCCGTCCGAGCTGGAAAACACCCGGCATCGCTGCGTCGGCTTCATGCGCTGGGGCACTACCACGACGGTTCCCTATGTGATGCAGCGGGGCGACGACGCGGTGCGCGTCCACGGGCGGCACGTTGTGGCCGCCGACGATGGCAATGCGTATCTCGCCGCCGGCCTGGCAGGAATGGGCGTGCTGTGGCTGCCGGTGTACATGGCCAACGCGCATGTCGCCAGCGGCGAGCTGGTGCCGATCTTTCAGGACTGGCAGCTGGAAGCGATGCCGTTGTCGATCGCCTTCCCGCCCAACCGCCACGTCAGCGCCAAGCTGCGGGTGTTCATCGATTGGGTGATTGCGCTGATGGCCGAGCATGCGCCGCCGATGACGCCCGCTCTGCGATAAGCGCTGCGCATAAGCGCGACGCTATTGCGTCACTTCGCGCCGCACCGGATACCGCCAGCCAGTGATCGCCGCGTAGGGTGAGCGTGCGTAGATCCACTGCAGTCGCGCATCGCCATCTGTGCGGAATGCAGCATCGCTGGCCAGCTTGTGCTCGAATTCGCGGCGTAATGCGGCGTCGCTGCGCAACAGGCGTTCGGTAAAGTCCACCAGCTCGGCGCCGTATAGCCCGCTGTCGGGGCTGCCGGCGTTGCGGAAGCGTCCGCTGGCCAGCAGGGAATCGCTGCTGAGCGGCTCCAGCAATGCGGCGGCCAACATGCGCATCGGTTGATCGGCGGGCACGCGGATGCTGCCGGCAGGAAAGAGCTCGTCCACGCTGCCTGTGCGCGCGACCTGCTTGCCGGTGGCGTCGGTATTGGTATTGGTGTTGGTGATGCGAATCTGCTGCACCGTGTGCTGGCGCGGCTGCTGCAGACGTTCGTACTGGATGCCATGCGTGTCGAGCAACGCAAGCACGTCGTCGTAGCCGGGGGGAATCCACCAGGCCACCGGATACTGCACCGCCTGCGTCTGGCGGTAACCGATCACCGGCATCGTCCAGGTTTCATCGCGGCCTTCCCAGCGCAATTCCTGCCGGCCGGAGACCGGCGACAGGGCGCGGGTATACGTCACGCCCTTGAACGCGATGTGGTCGATCGGCTGCGGCAGGCGTTCCCAGGCCACCATCAATTCCTGCGGACGTGCGGCACGATCGGCCCTCTTGGCGGCAGCGATCTTGGTTGCATCGCGACCGACCAGGCGCAGCGCTTCTTCGAGCAGGACGTAGTCGCCGAGCACGCGCTGTCGGTACGACTTCAGTCGGTGGTTTTCCACCAGCACGGTGGGAATGCCGGCGAAATCGCCGTAGCCGGTGGAATAACGCGGGCCTTCCGGCGAATAGCGCAGGCCAGAGCGCGGCGCATCTTCGTCGATCAGGCTGGGGTAGATCGCAGGTGTGTGGCCCTGGTTGCGCAGCGCGGCGTTGACGGCCGGCGTGAAGCGTTGCTGTAGCCAGCCGGCAGTGGCGCGCGAACGTGCATATGTGCCCCAGCCGGCGAAGGTAAAGGTGATGTCGTATTGATGATCGAGCCCGCCGCTGACATGCAGGTCGATGTACAGCGCGGGGTCCAGTGCATGCAGCAGCGTCACCACCGCCCGCGTTTCGGGCGATTCCAGGGCCAGATAATCGCGATTGAGGTTGATGCCACGCGGTGTGGTGTTCCAGCCCATCTGTTGCGGGCCACGCAATGCGGCACCGACCAGCGGGCCGCGTTGTTCGTGGCCGTCGCTGTTGAGGATGGGCACGAACACGAAGTCCACCGCATCCAGTAGATCGTCCTTGCCGCGTTGGGCGATGTCGCGCAGCAGCATCAGCCCGGCGTCCTTGCCATCGATCTCGCCGCCATGGATGCCGGCCTGCGCCAGCACCACCGGTTTGCCCGGCGTGCCCTTGCGCGCGCGGACCAGCAGCAGGTCGCGCCCTTCGGCGGTCTTGCCGAACACTTCCAGCGACAACAACGGCGAGGCCGCGACCAGGCGCTGCAACCACGCACGCGTTTCTTCGTAGCTGGGCGTGCTGACGAAATCGCTGCGCTCGGCCGGCGTGATCCACGGATCGGCTGGACCGGCGATCAACGCCTCGCTCGCCCCATGCCAGGCGCGCACCGGCGGCAACAGGGCAGTGGTTTCCAGTGGCTGTGCGCCAAGCGACGCGGCAGCAAGACATGCGGCCGCGAGCAGGCAGGCAGAGGCGGTACGTGTCGCGCGGTGAAAGCCGGGGCGCGGGGAGCAGGGCGAGGCGAGGCGGTGACCGGCGTGCGTGGAGTCGGGGCAGGTGCGTGGATCGGAACTCATGTGGCGTGTGCAATCTCGTGTGGAGGTGGTGACCGTGATGTGCCTGATGAAGGCAGTGGCCGTGCGCTCTGCCGCAAGTGTCTGGGTGACGGGTACTGCACTGGCCGCAACGGTCGGCTGCAGCCTGCGCAAGGCCGTGCGGGCGTCGCGCGCGGCCGGGCATCTTAGGCTTGAGTCGGCAATGTGATAACGTATCATTTTACTCATGATCGGCACGATGTCCCCATCCCCACAGCCAGCGCCAGCGATCTCGATCGACAACCTGCACGTCGCCTACCGCGGACGTGCCGTGCTGCAAGGCCTCACGCTTCAGGTCGCCGCCGGCAGCGTCTACGCCTTGCTCGGTGGCAACGGTGCCGGCAAGTCCTCGACCTTGTCTGCCTTGCTGGGCTTTGTGAAGCCCGCATCGGGAACGCTGCTGGTGGATGGTGTCGACCCGGTGTCCGCGCCCGGCAAGGCACGTGCGCGGCTGGCCTATCTGCCGGAAAACGTGGCGCTCTATGAGCATCTCAGTGCCATGGAAAACGCCGACTACCTGCTCGCGCTGGCCGGGCAGCGCTGCGCTCACGCCGCGATCGGCCAGGCATTTGCCGCCGCTGGTCTGCAGCGCGAGGCCTGGACGCAACGTTTGGCCGGGTTCTCCAAGGGCATGCGCCAGAAGGTGGCCATCGCCGTCGCCAGCTTGCGCCAGGTGCCGGTGTTGCTGCTGGATGAGCCCACCTCCGGGCTGGATCCGCGCGCCATTGCCGACTTCAACCGCCTGGTCGGCGGCGTGCGCGAACGTGGCGGTGCGGTGTTGATGGTCACGCACGATCTGCTCGGCGCGGTCGACGTTGCAGACCGCATCGGTTTTCTCGAAGACGGGCGCATTGCCGAACAGATCGGCGCCGGCGACAGCGGGTTCGATGTGCGCTCCCTGCATGCGCGCTTTGCGCGTCCGCAGGATCATGCTGCATGAGCCGCCGCGCATGAGGGCTGTGTGGTTGGTCGCCCGCGAAGAACTGCGCTTCATGGCACGCAATCGCTCCGCCGCCATCGGCGTGGTGTTGCTGATGCTGCTGACGCTGGCGGCCACGCTGACTGCCGCGCATCACCAGCGCCAGGTCACCGAGTTCCGCGCGCGTCAGCAACAGGCCGCGCAGCAGGCCTTCGAGGCCCAGCCGGACCGGCATCCGCATCGCGTGGTGCATTACGGCCACTTCATCTATCGCCCGTTGCCGGCGCTGGCCGCCTTTGATGCGGGCGTGGATGCGTTCACCGGCAACAGCATGTTCCTGGAAGGCCATCGCCAGAACACCGCCAACTTCGGCGACGTGCGTCAGAGCTCGTTGCTGGTGCGGTTCGGCCAACTGACCCCGGCGTTCGTGTTGCAGGTACTGGCGCCGTTGCTGCTGGTGTTCCTGGGCTATGGCGCGGTGGCGCGCGAACAGGACGCCGGCACGCTGCGCGTGTTGCTGTTGCAGGGCGCCACGCGCCGGCAACTGCTTGGCGGCAAATATCTGGCATTGGCTGCGGTGGCCGGGGCCTGCCTGCTGCCGGCGCTGGTCGGCCTGATACCGATTGCCCTGGTGCCCGGCCAGGCCGGGCCGGTGGCGCTGCTGGTGCTGGCGTATGCGGCGTATCTGCTGGTGTGGTGCGCGTTGGTGCTGGCGGTCTCGATGCTGTGCCGGCGCGGGCGCGATGCGCTGCTGGTGGCGCTGGCGCTGTGGGTGTGGCTGGCCGTGCTGGTGCCGCGGGTGGCACCGGATGTGGCCAGCGCGGCGTACCGGCTGCCCACGCGGCTGGAAACCGATGTGGCCATCCAGCGCGATCTGCGCACGCTCGGCGACAGCCATAACCCGGATGACCCGTACTTTGCGCAGTTCAAGCAGCAGGTACTGCGCCGCTACGGTGTCCAGCGCGTGGAAGACCTGCCGGTCAATTACAAGGGCCTGCTCGCACTGGAAGGCGAGCGGCTCAGCGCCAGCCTGTTCGAACGCTACGCCGCGCGCGATGCCCGCATCCAGCAGGACCAGAACCTGCTGGTGCGCAGCTTCGCGGCGCTGAGCCCGACGGTGGCGCTGCGCGAGGTGTCGATGGCGTTGGCACGCACCGATCTGCGCGCGCACGAGCACTTTCTGGCGCAGGCCGAGCGCTATCGCTACACGCTGGTGCAACAGCTTAACCAGTTGCAGGCCGATGCGGTGCGCATGGCCGACGACACCGCGCAGGATGCCGGTGCCGACCGGCGCAAGCGCATTTCCGCAGCGCACTGGCATGCGATTCCGGTATTCGCGTTCGTGCCGGCGTCCAACGATGAGGTGATCGGCGCGGCGCGCATCCCGCTGGGACTGATCGGGGCCTGGTTGCTGGCGGGGCTGTGCATGCTGGTCGTCGCCGGCCGACGTGTGGGAGTGACGCGCTGATGCTGCTGTGGAAATACGAACTGCTGTTGCTGCTGCGCGCGCGCGCAGCAGCGGCCGGCCTGGTGCTGCTTGCGCTGCTGACCGTGTGCAGCCTGCTGTCCGGGCAGCACGTCATCGCTGCGCAGCGCGCCAACATCGCACGCATTGCAGCGCTGCAGCAGGAAGACACTGCGGCGGTGGCCGCCTATGTCGCACGCAGCAACGATGCCGGCAGCGCGGCTTACTACAGTTTTCACCCGACCTGGGATGCGCCCGCGCCGCTGGCATTCGCTGCGGTGGGCATGCGCGATGTGGCGCCGTACATCCTGCGCGTGCGCGCGCTGGGGCTGGAGGCGCAGATCTACGATGGCGACAGTTACAACCCGGAGCTGGCGCTGGCCGGCCGCTTCGACTACGCGTTCGTGCTGGTGTTCCTGCTGCCGCTGTTCGTGATTGCGCTGCTGTTCGACCTGCGCTCCGGGGAGCGCGAGGCCGGGCGCGCGCGCATGCTGGCGGCCCTGCCGGGTGCCGGCGCCAGGGTGTGGATGCGGCGGGTGACGGTGCGTGCATTGGCGGTACTGCTGTGCCTGGCCGTGCCGTTCGTCATTGCCGCCAGCGTCAACGGCGTACCGCTGCTGCAGCAACTGGCCGTGTTGGCGCTGACCTGCGCGTACCTGCTGTTCTGGGTACTGCTGGCGGTGGTGGTGGGCCGCCTGCGCTGGCGGCCCGCCGCGCATGCCACGGCACTGGCCACCTGCTGGGTGCTGCTGGCCCTGGTGGCACCGGCGCTGGCGCATGTGGCGATCAACGAGGCGGTGCCGGTCACCCAGGGCACCGAGATCGCACGATTGCAGCGCGAGGCGGTCAACCATGCCTGGGATATCCCGCGCCAGGCCACCATGCAGCGCTTCTACGCGCGCAACCCGCAGTGGGCCGATTCGGCGCCGTTGACCGACGCCTTCCACTACAAGTGGTATTTCGCCTTCCACGAAAACGGCGACCAGCAGGTGGCCACGCAGGTGGCCGCGTACCGCCAGGGGCTGGTGCGTCGCGAAGCGCTCGCGCAGCGTGCCGCCATGGTGCTGCCGCCGGTGGCGCTGCAGGCCGCGTTGACGCGGCTGGCGCAGACCGACCTGCGTGCACAACTGGCCTACCAGGACCGCATCCGTGCCTACCATCAGCGGTTGCGCACGTTCTACTACGGTTACCTGTTCCGCGACCGCCCGTTTACGCGCGCGGACTTCGAGCGCGCGCCGCGCTTCGATGTCATCGCCGAGCCGGCGTCGTAGGACCATGCCGCGTTGCACGCGCTGTGCAGCGCGGTGTTGGCGGAGCCTGCCGCAGGCTGCATGGTGGCGGGCAGTGCGCGCAGGATGAACACCCGGTGCCGGCCGTGCTCGATGAACAAGCGGATCGCCCACCACGGGTTGCCGCACCGCGCACTAACTTACGCCGGGCTGCGCCGCTTGGTGGTGCCGCTGCGGCTGCGCTTCCTGGGGGCTGGCAGCGGCGCGGCGGCGTCATCGGCCAGCACGCCGCCGCTTTGCATCTGCTCCAGCCACGACAGCGCATCCACATAGCCGAGGAAGTGCTGCAGATAGCCGGGCGAGCATTCACGCATCAGGGTGATGCAGCGGTGCACCAGCACGCTGGAATTGAGCGGGCCGGCGTCCTTGGGCGCATCCTGCAGCGACTGCCGCACCTGGCTGGCAGTGCGCACGGTGGTCCAGGTACGGCGGAAATCGTCCAGCGCCGGCAGTTCCGGGAACAGCTCCGCATCGGGCGCTGCGGTCTTTCTGCTGTCCACCTCCATCAAGGCGGCATGGCCTGCCAGCTGGTCGGTCACTGCGCGCAGGGCAGTGCGTTGCAAGGCACCTGGATCGGCAGGGCCGGTGGCACGACGACGCGCCGCATCCTTCAGCGTGGCCGCATACGCATCGACCAATGCAGCCAGCCTGTCTTCCAGCACCGCACGCACCGCATCGGCCTGCGTCTGCGCGCGTGCGGCCAATGCCTGCATCAGATGGAAGCGCACCGGGTCAAGCTGGTCGGCACCCTCATTGCGCCAGCGCACCAGCCGCGCGTAGGCGGATGTCGCCGAGGTGGTCATCGCGTGGCCGGTGCCGGTGCCGGCGCTGTGGACGAGGGCGCACGCGCGGTCGAGGGGCGTGCGATCGGTGCGATTTCCACGCGGCGGTTCCTGGCGCGGCGCGCTTCGTCGGCGTTGGAGTCCACCGGTTGCTGCGCGCCGAACGCGGCGGCGAACACCGAGGCGGCCGGCACACCGTCGGCGATCAGCGCCCGGGTCACGGTGAGCGCGCGCTGCGCAGACAGTTCCCAGTTGTCGGCATAGCGGCGGTTGCCGCCCAGTACCGGGCGGTCGTCGGTGAAGCCGCTGACCATCAGGATCTCTTCGCGGGCGCGCAGGTACTGCGCCAACGGGGCGGCAAGCGACTTCAGGACCTCGCGGCCGTCCGGCTGCAATTCATCGGAGTTGAACGCAAACAGCACGTTGCCGCGAATGCCGATGCGGCCATCCACCAGCGTCACGCGTCCGGCGGCCAGCGGCGCGGCCAGCGCCTGTTCCAGCGTCTTGCGGCGCTGCGCTTCGGCCTGGCGCTGCCTGACCTCCTGGTCCAGGCGGCTGGACAGCTGCAGCTGCACGCCGATCACGCCGACCAGGATCAGCACGAACGCGCCCAGCAGCACCGACATCAGGTCGCCGAAGGCGGCCCAGATCGGCGTGCCGGACTCGCCGTCGCTTTCGATCTCGTCGCTCATGCCGGCTCCGCTGCGCCGGCATCGCTGCGGCGGCCGTCGAGCTGACGCAGTTCTTCGATGATCTGCTTCTGCGACAGCATGCTGAGGTCCACCACCTCACGCGCCTGCGCCACGTAGTACGCCAGCTGGTCATCGCTGCGCGCGAGCGAGGCATCCAGTGCGGTGGCCACGTGCTGCAGGCGCTCGTTGAGCTCGCCGGTGGCGCCGCTGAACAGCTGCACCGCCACGCCGAAGGCTTCGCCCAGGCTGGCGACTTCCACTGCGCTGCCGCTGACGTGCGCGGCCACTGCGCCGAGCTTGCCGGTTTCGCTGCCGATCTGCTCGGTGAGCTGGGTGCCCACCCGTTGCAGCAGGTCTGCCGAGGTGGTGACCAGCGCGTCCACGGCCTGGCGTTGTTCGGTGGAAGCGTGATTGACCGCGTCGAGCAAGGTGTCCAGCGTGGCCAGCAGGCGGGTGCGTTCTTCCAGCATGGCGGTGTCGCGCACCATGCTGTCGGACAGGTTCTGGCGCAGCTCGGCCACCACGTCGGCGGCGGCCTTGGGTGCTTCGGCGGCGATCTGCATCAGGCGCGAGACCTCGCTGATGGTGGCGCTGGCCTGTGCCTGCGCCTGCGTGGACAGCTCGCTGGCGGTGCTGGCCAGGGTGTCGCAGATGGCCTGCTGTTGCCGGGTGACGCGCTCGCCGGTCTGTTCCCATTGCGCGGTGAGCGTGGCGCTCATCGCGGTGAAGCGCTCGCTCCACAGGGCAAGACGCTGCGCATCGCGCGCTTCCAGCGCGGCCTGCAGATCGCCATGCGCGTGCTGCAAGGTGCCCACCAGCGATGCGGCCTGTGCGTCGAAGCTGGCGGTGGCGGCGGCCAGTGCGGCCTGGTGCTGGGTGGCCAGCGCAGCGCTGGCCTGCTGCTGCTGTGCCAGTGCGTCCGTCCATGCGGTGGCGGCCTCGCTGCTGGACTGGTCCATGCGCGTGGCCACCGCATCGACCAGGGCGCCGGAGCGCGCCTGGAAGGTACTGGCGAACTCGGTCAATGCATGTTGCAGGTCCTGCGTGAGCGCGTGGTTGCTGCGCTGCTGCTCGGTCACCGCAGCGGTCCAGCTGGCCGCGGCCGCGGCCGTGCTGGTCTCGAACCCGCTGTTCAAGCCCTCCAGCTGCTGCTGCACGGCCTGCTGCACGCCGTCCTGCAGAGCGCTGGTCTGGCGGGCCAGCTGTTCCAGCGTGGCCTGCAGCTGGGTGCTGAGCGATTGGGTGGCGCGCTGTTGTTCGGCAAGCACCGTGGCCCAGTGCGCTGCGGTGGCGGCATGGCTGCGTGCAAGGCCATCGTCGAGTGCGCTCAGTTGCTGCTGCACCGCGCGGGTGACGCTGTCCTGCACGGCGCTGCTGCGCTCATCGACCTGCGCCAGCAGCGCCTGCATTTGTTCCGTGAGTGCCTGCTGCGCGCGCTCCTGCGCGGCCAGGGCGGCCTGCCACTGGTCGGCGGCGGTGCGTGCGCTGTCCTGGAAGCCGGCGCTGAGTCCGTGCAACTGCTGCTGCACGGCCGTGCTCACGCCTTCCTGCACGGCGGTGCTGTGGTGGGCGACCTGCTCCAGGGTGTCCTGCAGCTGGGTGTGGAGCGCGCGCTGCGCCTGTTCCTGCGCGGCAAGCGCACTGGCCCAGTGGCTGGCCGCACTGCTCGCACTGCGATCGAAGCCGCTGCTGATGCCGTCCAGCTGCTGCTGCACGGACTGGGTCAGGCGTTCGTGCAGCGCGGCGGTGTCGCGCGCAATGCCGGCCATGGTGGCTTCCATCGCCGGCTGCAATGCCGCGCCGACCGCGCGCGCGCTGTCGGCAACGCCGGCCTGCAGCGACTGTTCCATCGACGTGGCCAGCCGCGTGTACGCCGCCTCGGTTCTGGCATGGAACTCGGCCTGGTGCGCGGCCAGGCGTTGGTCGGCTGCGATGCTGTGCTGCTCGATGCTGCTCATCAGCGCCTGCATCCGGTCGATCAGGGCCGGCATCAACGCGCTCTGCTGCTGCTGCAGCTTGAACACTTCATCACGCTGGTGCGCTTCCGAATGCGGATGCAGTTCGGCGGCGATCTTCAGGTCCAGCCGCTGCACCGCCTGCAGGCGCTCGCGCCGGCACAGCGCCGACAACAGGCCCAGCATGGCCGAGCTGGCGACGCCGGCGATGGAGGTGCCGAATGCAAACGCCAGGCCTTCCACCGGCGCGGCCAGCGAGCCGCGGATGGCCTGCAGGTCGGTGGCGCTCTGCAGGGCAAAGCCGGTGCCCTTGAGCGTGGCCATCATGCCGAGCAGGGTGCCGAGCATGCCCAGCAGCACTAGCAGGCCCACCAGGTACGGGGTCAGCACGGGCGCCGGCAACGCCACGCGCGCGCCCTGGATGCGCAGACGCACCGCATTGCGCAGGCTCGGGTGCAGCTGCGCCAGCCACGCATCCAGTGCCGACGGCGCGGCGGTCAGCCCGGACACCGCGGTGTCCAGCGTGGCGCTGGCCTGGCGATAGCGATACAGCTCCAGCGCGCCGGCCAGATAGCAGGCACCGATCACCGCGGCGATGCAGGCGCCCAGCGGATTGGAGCCCAGATAGCCGAACCCGACCCAGCAAACCGCCAACAGGCCGACGAGAAACACACACACGTGTACAAGAGTTTTGAACATGACGTCCCAGTTAGCGGGTACGAAGCGCTGCAAGCAGGCCTTCGATCGGGTGAAAACGAACATCCAGTTCGGCGAGCAACACGCTCTGCATGTCCTTGCGAAAAACGTCCAGCCAGCCATCGGACACCGCGCGCGCGGCGGCCTGGTCATCGCCTGGCGGGTGATGCGCCTGCGCGGCATGGCGCAGGCGTTCGAAATGCGCGCCGAGCAGGCTGGGCACGGTGTTCAACAGGGTCTGCTCGCGCGGGCTCAGGGTCAGCTCCATCACCGCATCCACTTCGGCCAGCCGTGCCATTTCACTGGAGACCAGCGTCAGCAGGTCGCGCAGCCGCCCGCGCAGATCGCCGGTGGCGGTGCGCATGGCGCGCTGCATGGCCAGGTAATGCTGCCGGAACGGGGCATAGTCGGGCACCGGCGGCGCCGCGCCCGCCTCGGTGGCAGCACGTGCTTCGGTGCGCAAACGTGCCACCAGCGCATCCAGATCCGCCACGCTGCTGGTTGCCAGACCGGCGCGCACGCGGGCGCAGGCGTCGGCATCGAGCGGGCGCGGCTCGGGCAGGTCATCGGTGTCGGGCAGCTTGCCATCCAGCGCCTTGGACACGGCCACTG
Organism: Xanthomonas sp. WHRI 6106; assembly: GCF_040202405.1. Classification (NCBI taxonomy): domain Bacteria; kingdom Pseudomonadati; phylum Pseudomonadota; class Gammaproteobacteria; order Lysobacterales; family Lysobacteraceae; genus Xanthomonas; species Xanthomonas sp. WHRI 6106. The sequence continues at coordinate 150,509 of NZ_JBEGFC010000003.1, forward strand.
CGCGCGTCCAGTCGATCCATTGGCTCAGCCGGTCGGCCAGCGCGTGGTTGGACTGGGCGACGCGGACGTCGCTGAGGCGTGCGAGCAGGCGAATGAACGCCGGGCCCGAGAGGGGCGCCCGTGGAGCAGCTTTCGCCATTGTTCCGGTCAAAGACCGCGCATTTTACACGGGAATGCGCGCGCCACAGCCGCCGCGCCCAGGCCCACGCTGCCTGGGCTGGCGGCATTCAGCAGCGGCTGGCGTGCAGTGCTGTCAGGGGGCGCTGCGGGGCAGCTCCAGGTCGCCGGGCGCGCAGGTGGCGGGGCACCTGCGCGCCACCTGCGCCGATCAGCGCGTCACCCGCTGCCATGGGCGCGCGTGCCACCTGATGGCCCGGGCGCAGCCTTGCCACAGACGCCACTCACCGCCGGGCGCGGTGCACCAACGGAATCAGCACCACCCCCAGCGCGGCGACCGCCGCGGCGACGTAGCCGATGCTGCCCAGGCCCCAGGCCGGAATCGCCAGCCCGCCGATGATGGCGCCGACGCCGATGCCGGCATTGGCAGCGGACACGTTGGTGGTGCCGGCCAGTGCCTGCGAATGGCTGACCGACTGCATCACCCGCACCTGGCTGATCGGAAACAGCGCGGTATACGCAATGCCCCAGACCGCCAGGGTCAGACAGAGCAGCACGCCAGTGCCCGCCACCGGCACGCACAACGCCATGCCCAACGCGAGCAACAGCAGGAACACCGCCGTGGCGCGCAGCGGTGAGCGGTCCACCACCCGGCCACCCAACCAATTGCCGATCAGGCCGACCGCACCGAACCCCATCAGCCACCAGCCGACGTTTGCCGCCGGCACGCCCACGTTGCGTTCGAGCAGGTCGGCCAGATAGGTGTAGGCGGTGAACATGGCGGTGAACACCACCACCGACAACGCCACATTGGCCAGGAAGAAGCGCTCGGTGAAGATCCCGGCCTGCTGGCGCAGGTTGACCCGCTCGGTGCGCGCCACCGTCGGCATCCACAGCGCCAACGCGGCGGCCATCGCCAGCGACAGCGCCGCCAGACTCCAGAACGCGCCGCGCCAGCCGATGCTGTTGGCCGCCACCGTGCCCAGCGGGATGCCGAACAGCAGCGCCGCCGAAATGCCCAGATACACCCGCGACACCGCTTGCCCGGCCTGTTGCGGGCCGGCCAGTTGCCCGGCGGTGTCGCTGGCAGTGCCCCAGAACACCGGCAATGCCAGCGCCGGAAGAAAGCGCGCGACCGCCAGCACCCAGATGTTGGGCGCCAGCGCAGCCACGGCGTTGGACACCGCGAACACCAGCAGGATCGCCACGAACAGGCGCCTGCGGTCCAGGTGCGACAGCCAGGCGGTCAGCGGCGGGCCGGACAGCATCACCGTGAAGGCGAACAACGTCACCAGCTGGCCGGCAGCGGAGATCGAGATGCCCATGTCGCGCGCCAGGCCGGGCAGCAGACCGACGATCAGGTACTCGGTGGTAACGATCACGAATGCGGCAAACGCCAGGATGAAGATCGCCAGCCCGCTGCGCCCGGTGGCGGCGGGGCTGGTCGCTGGAAGCGAATGGAGAGCAGGCATGGCATCGGCCGGAATGGGGGCTGGCCATAGTAGGGGAGAACTAAAGTCGTATATCGGGAGTATTTTCCGTACATTACGGATTCAATTTCTTTAATAGGTCAACATGCATCCTTCCGAACGCGTCAAGGGCATCGACGTCTTCGTCGGCGCTGCCGACGCCGGCAGCTTCACCGCCGCTGCCGAGCGCCTCAGCCTGACCAGCTCAGCGGTCGGCAAGGCGATTGCCCGGCTGGAGGCGCGCCTGGGCGTGCGCCTGTTCGCACGGACCACCCGGCGGCTGGAGCTGACCGATGCCGGCGCGGCGTTCTATCGGGTGTGCGTCAAGGTGCTCGACGAACTGGAGGAGGCCGAGCACGTGCTGCGCGCCGAGGGCCAGGCCCCCACCGGCCGGTTGCGGCTGGATGTGCCGGTGAGCTTTGGCCGGCGCAAGGTGCTGCCGGTGCTGTTGCCGTTCTTTCAGCAGCATCCCGGCCTGCAGCCGAGCCTGTCGTTTACCGACCGCTTCGTCGACATGGCCGAGGAGGGCATCGACGTGGCCGTGCGGATCGGCGGGCCGGAGCAGTGGCCCGGCAGCCTGGGCCACCGCTATCTCGGCCACGAAACCTACGTGTTCTGCGCGGCGCCGCAGTATCTGGCGCAGCGCGGCACGCCGCAGCGCATCGACGAGGTGGTGAACCACGCGGCGGTGATCTACGCCAAGGCCGACGGCAGCAGCAGCCCCTGGCTGCTACGCCACGGCGAAGGGCCGGTGGAGCAACGGCCGATGCACGGACGCGTGGTGTTGGGCAATGCCGAGGCACAGGTGGATGCGGTGGCCGCCGGCCTGGGCATCGCCCAATTGCCGACCTGGCTGATCGATGACCATCTGCAGCGCGGCAGTCTGGTCACGGTGCTGCCGCAGTGCGATACCGATGGCCTGCCGCTGCATCTGGTGTGGATGCGCGCACGGCAGTTGCTGCCCAAGGTGAGCCGCTTGCTGGAATGTCTGGAGCAGGGACTGCGCGGCGCCACCCGAGCGGCACGCATGCATACCTGAGCCGCGGCCGATGGCGTGGCGCATGGGAGGTTCCGCTACGACGGTGGCGTCGGCCGCGCTGCCTGACCGATTCAGCGCCGCCCGCCCGGTCGTCTGGCTGACCCGGTTCTGTCAAATGAACGGGTATAAGCTGCGGGCCGGGGAATTCCCCAGCGAGGTGACGCAATGGACCACTCCGACATGCAGGTGTCCGATCTGCTGGTCTTGGAGCTGCAAGGGTTCCATGCTGCCTACGGCAGCGGCCCGGACTTCTGGGATGCGTACCAGCGCATCATGGGCATCGCGGCGCAGGCTGGCGGCAACCTGATCGACCTGGCCAACGAAATGGCCTCCCTGGCACAAGGGCTGGGCGCGATCGATCACGCGCAGTTGCTGTAACCGCCTGGCGCCGCGCGTCGCCTGCGTTGTGCCACTTGATCGACCGATCCGGGCAGGCCATCACTGAATTTTTCTGCCGTGTTCACGCACGTCTGCTGCGCCCGTTTTTATCGTAGTGCCGTCGATGGCATCACGTGGTCTGGTTCGATCACGCAGTGCCGATCGGGGCGCCATCGGGCGATGCGCTGAGTGTGAGGCTGCACACGGAGGTGTTGCAGTCCCCCGCAATGGCGCCCCCAACACCCGTGCCGGATGCGGACGTCCGGCACCTCGTTGAGGAGCTTGGTTGTGAATGAAGCAGGAGAAGGCGTGCGGGTGCATCTGGTTGGCGGGCCGCATGACGGGCAGATGCTGTGCGGCGCCACGCTCCCCGAGCTTGCGCTGCCGCAAGGCTACCGGATGGCACCCTGGCCGGGCGGGCAGACGGGCATCCACTGGCACGGTGAGTTCAATCTGGCCAGTGCACACGAGTCGCTGGCAGCCGAGCAGCTGTGTGATGCATTGAATGCGCGGTGGCGGCATTACCTGGCGACGCGGCGGCAGCAGGCGGCTGTGTCGCGCGGCGGCGATGTAAACAGCGGCTGTGCAGACGCTGCGCTTGCGTAAGGCCCGCTGATCGACCAGGGGTGATGGCGTGATGTGATGGATCGGCGCGCGCAGCCTGCGCTTCGAGGGCGCGATGCATGTCTGTCATGCCGCGCTTCGGACGCCCGACATTGCGCTGGCGCGCCTGGTGAGGCATTCGGGGGCAACAATGGCGGCCTCACCGACATGCCTGTATTCACGCCTTCCACCTGCAACGCACACGCGCACCGGCTACGGCGCAGTACCTATTCGCAGGATGAGTCAGTGGGCCCTCAAACAGGCCCTAGCGTTGAAGACCCTAGCGTTGGAGCCACAATGCAGCGTGGCGAGCTGCCCCCCCGCACGTGATCCAACGCAGGTCTATTCCGTGCAGCGCAGCGAAATGCCCACTGCCTATGCCCCGACGCAACTTTATTCCACGTCAGCGCCCGACTTGACCGGTGTCGCCGGTGTCGCGGCCGACGCACCGCGCGTCTTTTCGCGCCGCAGCGGGGTATCGCCCAGGCGTTCGATCGCGCCGCCGGATTGCTGGAAGGCTTCCAGATCCGCAGCCAGGCGCTGTTCGGACAGGCGCGGCTTGCCGGGTTGATTGCTGACGGTCATCGACTGGCGGCGGGAGTTATTCATCGCGAATCCTCATGCGTTGTAGAGCGTCAAGGGGATGCCCCGCCGGCGTTGATCGTCGTAGGTGGCACGCACGTCGCGGCAATACGGGCCGGACATGACGAAACGCCGGCAGATGGCCGGTCGCGTGTCGTAGATCGAGCAGCACATCCGCGCCGCATCGATCGCCACGCACCACCCTTCTTCATCGCGCGCCATCACGTGCCAGCCTTCCGGTGTCACGCTGGTCAGGTGGTTGGGGATGCGGTCGGATGGATCGACCATGACGGTGAGCCGGCAACAGACGGCGTCGCAGCGTTCGCAGAGATTCTTGATGGGGAGGCCAGAGAGAATGAGGGCGGCGCCGGGCGTCAGGCGCACTGGCACCATACACCTTGGGCGCGCCAGGATGTGAACCTGCGCCTGGTGCCGCGCGTGTCAGGCGGCAGCGACGCCGGGCAAGAACGCAACGTCAGGGACACATCGCCCCATTCAGCGTGCCGCACATTGGGGATTGCTGCGTCCATCGCGATCTCGGCAAATATATTGGCGATGCACCGTTGCCGCCCGTTCGTGCTGGTCATGCCGTCTGTCACACAGAAGCCGAAACGCACACTGCGGCGGCGTTGCCAACGGTTGCCTTTGTCGCGCCCATGCGAAGACGGTTTTCACCTGTGCCATCGCTGCGGCGCCGTAGCGTGGGCAGTACCGATGCACGTCACAGGAGACAGGTATGAGCCCATCCAATCAGATTCCATCCGCACACGATCAGGCCACAGGCCACGATCAGGACCACAGCGACAAGAAGAAGCAGGACGCGCTGCAGGACGAGGCGGTGGAAGAAACCTTCCCGGCCAGTGATCCGGTATCGCCGTTCGTGCCTGCAAAACCGCTGGACTGAGCCGCTGCGCACAGACGCCGCCTGCGCGTTCTTGCGCGAGGCGGCATGTGCGCATCGCCCGGCATGCAAGTGTGCGGATGTCTGCGCAGCGAGTTTTACGCCGCATCGCACGGCACCAGGTGAGGAGCGAAAACAACAAAGGCGCGGCCGGTGACCGCGCCTTTGTTCGTCCGTCTGGCCGAGGTTACGGCGTCAACACCACCTTGCGGCAATCGTCCTGCTTCTTGTCGAACACCTCATAGCCGCGCGCTGCATCAGCCAGCGGCATGCGGTGGCTGATGATGGCGCTGGGCTTGAGATCGCCATTGCCGATGCGTTCGAGCAGATGCGGCATGTGCTTCTGCACGTGGGTCTGGCCCATCTTGAAGCTCAGTCCCTTGTCGAACGCGTCGCCGAACATGAAGGCGTGGATGAAACCGGCGTACACACCCGGCACGCTGACCACGCCGCAGCGCCGGGTGGCGGCGATGCACTGGCGGATCGCCACGCCGCTGCTGCCCTCCAGCTTCAAGTTGGTGAGCGTGGTTTCCAGCGCGCTGCCCTCGGCCTCGAAGCCGACCGCTTCGATACTGGCATCCACACCGCGGCCATCGGTCTGCGAGACGATCACATCGGCCGGGTCGTCGATCTCATCGAAATTGATCGGAATCACGCCATAGGCCTTGGACGCGAAATCCAGGCGATAGGCATGCCGGTCGACCATGAAGATGCGCTCGGCGCCGAGCATGCGGCAGCATGCCGCGGCCATCAGGCCGACCGGGCCGGCACCGAAGATCGCCACCGTGGAGCCTTGTTTGATCCCGGCATCGACCACAGCCTGATAACCGGTGGGCAGGATGTCGGACAGGAACAGCACCTGCTCGTCGTGCAGTACATCGGGCACCACCAGCGGCCCGACATTGGCCTTGGGGACGCGCACATATTCGGCCTGGCCGCCGGAGAGTCCGCCGTACAGATGGCTGAAACCGAACAAGGCCGCAGGCGGGCGCATGTCCTTGTGGTTGAGCGCGGCGCCCTTGCCGGTATTGGTGGTTTCGCAGGCAGAAAATTCCTGCAGCATGCAATGGAAACATTGCCCGCAGGCCACCACGAACGGAATCACCACCCGGTCGCCGCGTTTGACAGCGGTCACGTCCGGGCCGACGTCTTCGACGATGCCCATGAATTCGTGCCCGAGGATGTCACCATGCCGCAGATCCGGAATCTTGCCGCGGTACAGATGCAGATCCGATCCGCAGATGGCAGTAGCGGTGACGCGCAGGATCAGGTCATCGCGTTCCACCAGCACCGGGTCCGGCACGGTTTCGACCCGCACATCGCGTGAGCCGTGATAGTTGAGGGCAAGCATATCGATCTCCTGTTGAGCCGTAGGTTGCGGCAACGCACAACAGTGTTGGGGCAGGCGCGTTAAGGGCGTCAGCACGGTGCGTGGGCATGGCGTGCACGACGGCCGGCGGCCACGCGCCTTTGATGTGCAAGTCACGGCTGGATAACCCACGCGCTCGCACGCTGGATGTCCACGCCGTACTGCACGCGAGCCCGTCTGCAGTGGGCAAACCGACAATCAACGATCGCCAGACGGCGACCACTCAAGGAGACATGCATGGGACTTTTCAAGATGGTAACCGCCGGTGCCGTGGGCTATGTGGCCTACAAGGCGTGGCAACGCCGCCAGGGCCAGGCGAATGAAGGCGCACAGCAGGATCGGCAGAGTGGGCAGGCCGCCATTGGCGCAACGCCGCCGCACGGCGACCCGTTGCGCGACAGCGTGGGTGATTCGCGCGACCGCAAGCAGGCGCTGGGCGCACTGGCGATCTTCAACGAGCAGGAGCGCACGTTGGCGCAGCTGGCCGTGGTCAAGGGCGTGGAAGGCGAAGTGCTGGACTTTGCGCGCAAGATGGACGAAGCGCACAGTGCCGCACTGACCGATCTCAGCCGGTTCGCACCCGATCGCAGCGGCAGCCTGGGGCAGGCGGCGTCCGTGCGTTCCAAGGCCGCACGCGACCAGCTGGAATCGCTGCATGGCCAGGCGTTCGAAAAGCAGTACCTGCAGACCGCCATCAGCAGCCACGAGCAGGCGTTGACGCTACTCGATGCACAGCTGAGCAGCGAGCCTGGCTCCAGCGACCTGGGCAAGGAACTGCAGCGTGCACGCGAGACCATTGCCGAGCATCTGGAACATGCCAAGACCCTGAGCACCAAGCAGACCCCTCCGCACTGAGACGGGCCCGGACCTTTTGCAGGATCGAGAGCGGAGATCGCCATGGGCGAACCACAGGACGCAAACCGGCAACCCACCGACATGCACACGGTCAGCATCAGCGAGGAATAGGAGTTGCAGTACTGGGCGCGCGAATTGGGGATGTCCGAAGACGACCTCAAGAAAGCGGTGCAAGAAATCGGCAACGTCACCACCCAGCTACGCGACTACCGACCACCGCACTGAGCGGAGCGATGCACACACGACAGGCAGCCTCGGCTGCCTGTCGTGTGTGCGATGTTCAGTGGGATAGCACCCTGCAGCAGCCTGCAATCGTTGCCGCAGTGCGCACTAGGTCGCTGCGGACAGGGGTTGTTCGAAGCCGGCAGCCTGCCGCTGCCAGAGGCCATCGAACACACCGCCACGCCCACGCAGCGCTGCCGGTGCGCCGTCTTCCACCACGCGGCCGTCCTGTAACACCACGATGCGGTCGAAGCCGATCACGGTGGACAGGCGGTGCGCCACTGCCAGTACGGTGCGGTCGCGCATCAGGTGATCCAGCGCCGCCTGGATTTCCGCTTCCGACTCGGTATCCAGCGCCGAGGTGGCCTCGTCGAGGATCAGGATCGGCGCATCCTTCAGAAATGCGCGCGCAATGCCCAGTCGCTGGCGCTGCCCGCCGGAGAGCATCACCCCGCGCTCGCCGACCTGGGTGTCGTAGCCCTCCGGCAGCTGACGGATGAAGCCATCGCAGAACGCATGCCGCGCGGCCTGGTGGACCTCCGCGTCCCTGGCGTCGGGACGGCCATAGCGGATGTTGTCGCCGATGCTGCGGTTGAACAGCGCCGTTTCCTGCGGCACCACCGCGATCTTTTCGCGCAGGCTGTCCTGGCTGACGCCGCGGATATCCTGCCCGTCGATCAGCACGCGACCGGATTCCACATCGTCCAGACGCTGGATCAGCGCGATCAGGGTGGATTTGCCGGCACCGGACGGGCCGACGATGCCCACCTTCTGGCCGGCGGGGATATGCAGGTCCAGCCCATCCAGCACTGCCTCGCGTTCGGGATAGGCAAAGCGCACCTGCTCGAAACGCACATCGCCTTCGGCCAGCGCCAGCGGCGCATCCGTATCGACGATGGCATGCGGCTGCAGGATGATCTGCAAGGTGTCGGCGATCGCGCCCAGCTGCTGGGTGGTGTCCACCAGGGTCAGCGCCAGGTCGCGCGAGCCGTGCAGGATGCGGAAGGTCAATGCGCTGACCAGCACCACGTCGCCGGCACTGACCGCGCCACCGCGCCACATGCTGATCGCCCACAGCAGCATGCCGCCGGCCATCAGCGACAGGCAGACGTCGTGGATCACGCGGGCTTTTTCCACGTACATCCAGCTGCGCCGATGCGCGACCGCTTCGTGGCCGATCTGTTCGGCCAACCGCGCGCTCTCACGGTCGCGTGCGGCAAACGCCTTGATGGTCCAGACATTGGACACTGCATCCACCAGCTCGCCGCCCACCCGCGCGGCCTGCGCGGCAAACCGCTGATGCTTGGCACGCCCGCGGATGCCGAAGCTGGTGATGATGGCCGCCACCAGCGCAACAAAGCCGATCAAGGTAGCCGCCATGCGCCAGTCCACGGTGAACAGCAACACGACGGCTCCGATGAAATCCACGATGGGCGGCAGGATCTTCCAGGCCAGCCCGCCGTAGATCTGCCCGGCCGCCCCGCCAAGAGCGGAGATGCGGTTGCCCAGCGCGCCGGCAAAGTGCTCGGTGAAATAGCGCATCGGGTGGCCGGTGAGGTGGCGGAACAGGTCTACCCGGATATCCACCACGCTGGCCACCACGGTGCGGCACCCCAGCCAGCCGCCCAGCCGCCAGAACAGGTTTTCCACTGCAATCAGGCCGATGAACAAGCCCAGCGGCAGCCACACATCGGCGTGCTCGCGCTGTTCGGTGGCCATTGCATCGACCAGCATCTTCATGCCGTATTGCACCGTCACCGCGCAACCGGCCGCACCGATGATCAGCACCAGCAGGCCGCCGAAGTGCCAGGGACGTTGGCAGATGTAGTGCCACAGGAAGCGCGCCGGCGTATCCGGCAACAGGTCCGGCCGGGTGGATGTGCTCACGTGGCCATGTCCGCGAGCGGGAACTGCGGTGCACGCAGGCCGAAGCGGTCGTGTTCGCGCCTGAGCTGCGCCGCCAGGCGGGCATCGACGGGGCGCTGGCCGTGTTCATCGGCGTAGCCGAGCAGGCCGGTGGGGCAATGCCGGTAGTTGTCCCAGCCCGGGTAGTCCAGCACCGGATACAGGCAGATCCCTTCCATGGCCACGCCATGCTGCAGGGCCAGCGCCACTTCGTCGCAGACATGCGCAAGCCAGGGGGCGCGTTGGTCGGCCTCGGCGCCGGTTTCGGCCACGATCATCGGGCGTTGGTAGCGCTGCCAGAATTCGTCCAGGATGGCCGAGAACGCGCGGTGATCCGGCGAACTGCGCAGGATCGGTGTGCCACCGGGGTACCACTGGTTATCGGAGTAGTAATTGACGCCGATGATGTCCAGATACTCCGGCGCACCGCCCAGTCCCGGCCATTGCCGGCCGCAGACCATGTCCCAGGCCTCAAATTGCGCCAGGCGCAGGCGTTCGGCTTCGCGGCGCGGGCCGGGGCGGTCGTTGGGGGCGGCCACATGGATGGCCGGATCCACCTGCACGAAGCGTGCACGCGGCTCGACCCTGCGCACCGCATCGATGGCCGCGATGGTGGCGCGCACCAGCTGGTGCTTGAGCTCGAACCCGCGCCCACGTGCCATCGGATGCATGCGCGCGTGATCGCCGCCATTCCACGCCCAGAACGAGATCTCGTTGAGCGGCGCATAGAACGGCACCGCATCGGTTTCATTCCTGATGCATTGCGCGGCTGCCGCGGCAAACCGTGCGAAGCGCTCGACGAACTGCGGGGTCCAGATGTCCACATCGTCCGGCCAGCCGTAATGGCACAGGTCCCAGACGACCTGGGTGCCGGTGGCCTGGGCGGCATGCAGCATCGGCAGGAAGCTGGACCAGTCGTAGTGGCCGGGACGCTGCTCGATCAGATGCCAGCGCAGGCCGTCGCGTGCGGTGCGCAGACCGTGCGCGCCGACGGCGGCATAGTCGTTGGCCGCCCAGCGGTCGTGCCGGGTGCCGGCCAGCAGATCCAGTCGGCGGCCGTCGCGACGGCGATGGCTCGAACACTCGAACCCCGCCATGAAGAAACTGTCGAACACTGTGGGGGTGTGCATCTACCATCCTGCTGCACGCGCACCGCTGGTGGCGGCATCGCGTCGATAACGGCCCTGCAGCGGGACTGCTGCAGGGCAGGGGAGCCAATCAGACCGCCAGCGCGGCCGGCGCGTGCTGCTCGCGTTCTTCGATGCGCTTGTACACCGCCAGCGCCTGGCCCACCACCTGATCCATGTTGTAGTACTTGTAGGTGCCCAGGCGCCCCAGGAAGGTGACATCGGGCGTTTCCGCTGCCAGCCGCTCGTAGCGGCGGTACAGCTCGGCGTTCTCGGCGCGCGGGATCGGATAATACGGGTCGCCCTCGGCCGACGGGTATTCGTGGGTGAGGCTGGTGCTGGGATGCTGCTGGCCGGTGAGATGCTTGTACTCGGTGATGCGGGTGTAGGCCACATCCTCGGCCGGATAATTGACTGTCGCCACGGCCTGGAACCGTTCCTGCTCCACCGTGCTGTGTTCAAAGCGCAGCGAGCGGTACGGCAGTTTGCCGTAGCAATAGTCGAAGTATTCGTCCACCGGACCGCTGTATACCAGCTGGTCGTACTCCAGCTCGTCGCGGATCTCGCGGAAATCGGTATTGAGCATCACCTTGATGTTGGGGTGATCGAGCATGCGCTCGAACATGCGCGTATAGCCGTGCAGCGGCATCTGCTGAAAGGTGTCGGTGAAATAGCGGTCGTCGTCATTGGTGCGCGTGGGCACGCGCGCAGTCACCGACTTGTCCAGCTGCGATGGGTCCAGGCCCCACTGCTTGCGCGTATAGCCACGGAAGAACGTCTCGTACAACTCGCGCCCCACCTGGTTGATCACCACATCCTCGCTGGTCCGGATGTCCGCCACCGGCTCGGCGCGGCTGGCCAGAAACGCCGCCGCCTCGTCCTCGCTGGTCAGCTGCAGGCCGTACAGGCGATTGAGCGTGGTCATGTTGATCGGAATCGGCACCTGTTGCTCGCCCACCTGCGCGAGCACGCGATGTTCGTACGGGCGCCACTGGGTGAAGTTGGACAGGTAATCGACGATGCGCTGTGCATTGGTGTGGAAGATGTGCGGGCCATAGCGATGGATCAGCACGCCGGCATCGTCATGAAAATCGTAGGCGTTGCCGCCGATATGCGGGCGCTTGTCGACCACCAGCACGCGCTTGCCCAGCCCGGCGGCCAGGCGTTCGGCGAGCACGCTGCCGGCAAATCCCGCACCGACGATCAGGTAATCGAAGCCGCGCCGCGCCCGGGTGCGCGGTGGCGTGCCGTGGAGGGTGGCGCTGCCGTGAGGCATCACTGGTTCCAAGAGAGTGTCTCCTTCATCAATGCGTAGGTGTGATCCCAGGACATGTCGCCCAGCACCTGGTCGGCGGTCTCGTACAGGCGCTCGGTGTCGGCGTTGTCCTGCAATGCGGCCTCGCAGGCGGCAACGAAGGCGTCGGCCGTGTCGGCAATGCGCACCACGCCGGTATCGCCATAGGTGCGTACCACGTCGTGGATGGGCGTGGACACCACCGGGCAGCCGCCGGCCAGGTATTCGGGCGTCTTGGTCGGGCTGATGAAGCGCGTGGACGCGTTCATCGCAAATGGCATCAGTGCCACGTCCCAGCCAGACAGATACGCAGGCAGTTCGTCATAGGTCTTGCCGCCCAGGTAATGGATGTTGTCCGCGCGCGGCAGCTCGGAAGGGTCGATCTTGACCACCGGGCCGATCATCACAAACTGCCAGTGCGCGCGCTGCGCAGCCAGGCTGCGCAGCAGCGCGACATCGAAACGCTCGTCGATCACCCCGTAAAATCCGAGCCGCGGATGCGCGATGCCGGCCTGATCGGCGGGCTCGGGTTGCGGCGCGCGTGCGGCGGCAAAATGCGCCACGTCCACGCTGCTGGGAAAGGCATGCGCGTTGCCATGCAGTGCGCGTTTGGCCTCCCAGATGCTGTAGCCGCCGGTAAACACCACGTCGGCACGTTGCAACAGCGTGCGTTCGTATTCGACCAGCGCCGGCGGCGCACCGCGGAACGCCGACAGCTCATCCATGCAGTCGTACACGGTGATGCGCGGCTGCAGATGCGCGCTGAAGCCCAGGCTCATCGGCGTGTAGTACCACAGCAACAGATCGGCGACGCCCAGTTCGGCCAGGTAGCCATCCAGCAACTGGCGTTGCACACGCACCGCCGCCTCGCCCTCGCAGCCGGCCGGCAGGCGCGGTACCAGCACGTGCACGCCGCCGTCCTCGCCACGCACCTGCAGCCATGGGGTGGGCTCGTCGCAGGCGATGGGTTCTTCCCAGAACAGCACGTTGGCATCGTGCGCAAAGCGCGACATCAGATGCTGGGGGCGCTGGTAGACAAAACTCCAGCGCAGGTGCGACAGACATAACAGCGTCGGCCGGCCTGGATCGAACTGCGGTGCGCTGTCGGAAGCGACGGCACGGCGTGTTTTGCCGATAGCGTATTGAACCTGACCTGCCCAACTCATGAAATGCCCTCGCTAGGAAAGAAGTGACTGCGCCTCAAGCGCGGGACAGGCCGTCGGCAAGGACCAGCGCGCGTGTCGGCTCGCTGCGGCGGCGCGTATCCGGCGCGGGCAAGGCACGGCATGCCGGGGCCCCCAGCTCACGCGCTGCATCGCGCCCGGGCGATGCGGACGGCATGGCAGATGGCGTGCGTTGCCGCGCAAGGCGCGAGTTGGCGTAGCCCTGTGGATGCATCGACTGCCAACGCCAGGTGTCGCGGCACATGCGGTCCAGGTCGTACTCGGCCGTCCAGCCCAGCAGCCGGTTGGCCAGTGCGGTACTGGCGAAGTACACCGCCACATCCCCCTCGCGGCGCGGCACGATGCGCAGTGGAATGCGCCGGCCACTGGCACGCTCGAACGCGGCCGCCACCTCGCGCACGCTATAGCCGCGCCCGGTGCCCAGGTTCACCACCAGGCCCGTGCGCTCGCGCTGCAGGTAGTCGATGGCATCCACATGTGCGCGGGCCAGGTCCATCACGTGCAGGTAGTCGCGTACACCGGTGCCGTCGTTGGTGGGGTAGTCGTCGCCGAAGACCTGCAAGGCGTCGCGACGACCGACCGCTACCTGCGCAATGTAGGGCATCAGGTTGTTCGGCACCCCGCGCGGATCCTCGCCGAGGTAGCCGCTGGGATGCGCGCCGACCGGGTTGAAGTAGCGCAGCAGCGCGGCGTTGAACTCCGGCCAGGCCGCACTCAGGTCGCCGATCATTTCTTCCATCATCAGCTTGGTGCGGCCATACGGGTTGATCGCCTTCAGCGGTGCGCTTTCCTCGATCGGGCTGGTATTGGCGTCGCCGTACACCGTCGCCGACGAACTGAACACCAGGTTGGCCACCTTGGCGGTGCGCATCGCGCGCAGCAGCGCCAGCGTGCCGGTCACGTTGTTGTTGAAGTACAGCAAGGGTTCGCGGACCGATTCGCCCACCGCCTTGAGCGCGGCAAAATGCAGCACCGCCTCGATGCGTTTGCTGCGCATCAGCTCGGCCAGCTCCGGCGCGCGCACATCCATGCAGTGGAACTTCCGGCCGATAGCCCATCAGGTACTGCAGATGGTCGAGCACGCGCTCGGATGAGTTGCTGAGGTTGTCGACGATGCACACCTCGTGACCGCGCCGTGCCAGTTCGACGCAGGTATGCGAGCCGATATAGCCGGTGCCGCCGGTGACCAGAATTCTCATAGTTGTCTGCCTTGTGGGGAGCGCGGATGCGCTGGCCTGCCTATGGCGCGGATGCACCACCTCGCATGTCTCGATGCGTGTTGCGTGATGTCGCGCCAGCCGTGCAGAGCACCTGTGCCACGCACATCGGCGGGCAGGTCTGGGCAAGAGGAAGGGGTGTGTGCATCACTGTCCAACGCCACCCACGGTAGGCCGCGGCGCGTGAGAACCGTCGCAGCGATGGGTGTGTGCCACGCGAGTGCGACGTCGACCGGAACCTCATCTGCACGGTGCGTTGACGATCGCCCGTGTTACGCGACCGACCGATGCAGTGCAGGTCGCGCAGGCCGGCGCTGCACACCGGTTTTGTGGTCGAGACGGCCGGCGTGATCGAGCGCGCCGTGTGCTTGGCATGACGTTGCGAGCAACCGCGACCGGGTGGAATGAATCTCTGCAGACACAAAAAAGCCCGCATCACCTCATCGGTAATGCGGGCTCTGCTACGCGCAGCGTCAGAGCGTGACGGCGCCGCCGGCGATGGTCAGCAAGGTACCGGAGGTGTAGCTGGCCGTGTCGGACGCCAGCATCACGTAGGCCGATGCCAGTTCCACCGGCTGACCGGGCCGGCCCATCGGCGTTTGCGAGCCGAAATTCTCCACCGACTCATCGTCCATGCCGGAGGGAATGAATGGGGTCCAGATCGGCCCCGGCAGTACCGCGTTGACGCGGATGTTCTTCTCCGCCAGCACGCCGGCCAGGCCGATGGTGAGATTGGCCAGCGCCCCCTTGGTGGCGGCATAGGGCAGGATGTTCGGCGTGGGTTTCTTGGACTGCACCGACGCGGTGTTGATGATGGAGCCACCATCGGTCATCAACGGCGCAGACAGGCGCACCAGGTTGAACACGGCATGCACGTTGGTGTCGAAGGTCTTGCGCCATTCGTCCAGCGTGATGTCCTCGAAGGTTTCGAAATACTTCTGATAGCCGGCATTGTTGACCAGGATGTCCAGCCCACCGAAGGTGCTGTTGACCTTGTCGATCAACGCTGCCGCCTGGCTCGGGTCGCTGATGTCGCAACCGACCAGCAGCGCCTTGACGCCGGCCTTTTCGATCAGCGCGCCGATCTTGGCCGCATCTTCCTGCTCATCGGGCAGGAACGCGATTGCCACGTCTGCACCTTCGCGGGCGTAGGCAATGGCCACCGCCGCGCCGATGCCGCTGTCGCCACCGGTGATCAGGGCACGCTTGCCCTTGAGTTGCCCGTGACCGACATAACTGTCTTCGCCATGGTCCGGACGCGGGTCCATCTGTTCGGTGCGGCCGGGGAAGCTCTGCGGCTGCGGCTTGAAGGGCGGGCGCGGATAGTTGGGTACGGGCATGGTCGTCTCCTGACGGTTGCGGTGGAAGCTCGGGTTGGCGGCCAGTGTGGACACACAGACGTAAACATCCGGGTGAGGCGATGTCAGCAGCGCGTGTGCTGGCAGCCACACACGCGCCGCTGCATTCACGCCATCGGTCGTACCGCGCAACGCACTGGTGGTGCTTGACCAAACCTTCATGCGCTTTTGCCGGGAGCACTCGATACTGCGCGCATCTGCAGGAGGTCACCCATGTTCTTTCGCCGTAACGGGCTGTCGTTGTGTCTGCTTGCGTTGACGCTGTTCTTTATCGGATGCCAGGTCTACGCGGGTCTGCATGCGTATAACGCGGAACTACGCGAACAGGGGCTGCCCACCTTGCAGCTGGCGGCCTATCTGCACAGTCCGCACTTCATGTCTGCGCTGTTCGAGAACTGGGAGAGCGAATTCCTGCAGATGGGCATGTACGTGCTGCTGACCGTCAAACTGCGTCAGGTGGGGTCGGCCGAATCGCGTCCGCTCGATCCCGACGAGGAGCGTACCGAGATCAAACCCGGCACCGCGCCATGGCCAGTACGCGCAGGCGGCGTATGGCTAAGGTTGTACGAGCATTCGCTTGCGATTGCGTTCGGCGCGCTGTTTCTGATGAGTTTTGTGTTGCATCTGATCGGCAGCTGGCGGCTGGAGCTGCTGGAGCGTGCGCAGAAAGGCTTGCCGCCGATCAGCGTGTTCGCGCATTTCACCGACGCCGGCTTCTGGTTCGAGTCGATGCAGAACTGGCAAAGCGAATTCCTGGCGGTGTTCTCGCTGGTGGTGTTGACCATCTGGCTGCGGCAGAAGGAGTCGCCCCAATCCAAACCGGTGCGGGCACCGCATTCCCAGACCGGCGGGTAACCGCAACGACGCCCTCGCGGAGCGCCGCCAGGCGGGCGCGGCCGTTGGTGTCGATGCGCACCACTTCACGCCGTCACCCGGCGGCGTTCACCGCGTTGCAATGCGCGCCTGCCTAGGTTGGGGCCACGACGAACGCGCAGGAGATGAACATGGGTAGCGAACCGAAAAAGCCCTGGGGCCCTGACGATGATCAGAGCAAGCCGTTTACGCCGCAGGAAAAGCGCAACGAGAACGTGGAGTGGAAGGTGCACGACATGCCCGACGAGGACCCGGATGTGAACAAGGCCGACCCCGAGCACGATTACGAACGTCCGGACGGCTCGGAAAAGCGCTGACACCACCCAGCATGCACGGTGCCCGCAGATGCGGGCACCGTGCGTTTTGGGCGCATCGCCCGGCGCCATGCCTGCAGTACCCGGGATCGATGCACTGCGGCCACACCCAGCGACGACGCTCAGCGGCCGCACTTAGCGGCCACGTTTAGTAATGGTGGTGATATCCCACATCGGCCGCGATCTTGCCGCGGAACACGCGGTACGACCACACCGTATAGCCCAGCACCAGCGGCAGCAGCACGATCAGGCCGACCATCGGAAACATCTGTGACGAGGTGGGCGCGGCCGCCTGCCAGATGGTGTAGGTCGGTGGTACCAGATATGGCCACATGCCCAGCACCAGCCCGATGAAGCCCAGGACGAAGATGCCCAGCGTGAGCAGGAAGGGCACCGCATCATGGCGTGAGCGGTCGCTGCTGCGCCACAACGCCAGCGCCACCGCTGCGGTGACCACCGGAATCGGCGACAGCCACCAGAAGTTGCCATGCGCGAACCAGCGCGCCATCACGTGCGAGCTCAGAAACGGCAGCCAGGCGCTGACCAGCACCACAAATGTCACCACCACCCCGACCAGCGGCTTGGTGAGTTGCCGTGCCAGGGTGTGGGTGCGGCCGTCGGTCTTGAGAATCAGCCAGGTGCTGCCGAGCAGGGCGTAGCCGAACACCAGCGCCGCACCGGTGAGCATGGTGAACGGGCTGAACCAGCCGAATACCCCGGCCGTGTAGCGGCCGTTGTCCAGCGGCATGCCTTCCACAAGCGCGCCCAGGATGATGCCCTGTGCGAAGGCGGTGAGGATCGAGCCGCCGATGAATGACAGCGTCCACAGCCGGCGCGAGCGCTGCGCCTTGAAGCGGAACTCGAACGCCACGCCGCGAAACACCAGCGCCATCACCATCAGCAGCACCGGCAGGTACAGCCCCGACAGGATCACCGCGTAGGCCGCCGGAAAGGCGGCGAACAATCCGGCCCCGCCAAGCACCAGCCAGGTTTCGTTGCCATCCCAGATCGGCGCGGCGGTGTTCATCATCAGATCCACCTCCTGCTCGTCGCGAGCGAACGGTGCCAGCATGCCCAACCCCAGGACGAAGCCATCCAGCACCACGTACATCAGTACGCCAAAGCCGATCACGCCGAACCACACCACCGGCAACCAGTAGCTCAGTTCCATGGAGTGTTCTCCTGTTCCAATGCGGTATCTGCTGCCGACAGCGGGCGCGCCGGCGTGTGCTCGCCGCCGGCCACATCCGGGCCGTCGCGGCTGGCTTGCGGGCCCGCACGCACCAGCTTCACCAGATAGAAGATGCCGAACCCGAACACGAAGGCGTAGCCCAGCACATACACCAGCAACGACACCGCCACGGTGGCGGTGGACTGCGCACCCACCGCGTCGGCGGTGCGTAGCAGCCCATAGATCACCCACGGTTGCCGCCCGATCTCGGTGACGAACCAACCGGCCACCAGCGCGATGAAACCGGCCGGCAGCATGACATTCCAGGCCAGCACCAGGGCCCTGGCATGCAAGCGCCCGCGCCACCAGGCAAGCGCAGACACCCAGGCCAGCAACAACATCGCCATCCCCAACCCCACCATGATGCGGAAGGCGAAGAACACCGGCGCCACCGGCGGTCGCTGATCGCGCGGCACCGCGGTCAACGGCGTGATGTCGCCATCGGTCGTGTGGGTCAGGATCACGCTGCCCAGCCGCGGGATCGCCACCTCGTAGTCGTTGCGCTCGGCCTCGGCATCGGGCACGGCAAACACCACCAGCGGAACGCCGGCGCCATCAGCCTGCCGATGCCAGTGCGCTTCCATCGCCGCCACCTTCAAGGGCTGATGTTCGAGCGTGTTCAAGCCATGCTGGTCGCCGACCAGCACCTGGATCGGCAACACGATTGCCGCAAACGCCACCGCCAGCCGCAACATGCGCGCCGCAGCGTCTGCATGCAGGCCCCGACGCAGGTAATACGCCCCCACGCCGCCCACCACGAAGCAGGTGGTGATGAACGCGCCCAGCGCCATGTGCACCAGACGATACGGAAACGAGGGGTTGAAGATGATCTGCATCCAGCGCACCGGCTGCACGATGCCGTTGACCATCGCGTAGCCCTGCGGTGTATGCAGCCAGCTGTTGGATGCCAGGATCCAGAACGTGGACACCAGCGTGCCGATCGCCACCATGCAGGTGGCAAAGAAGTGCAGCTTCTCCGAGACGCGTCCCCAGCCAAACAGCATCACGCCCAGGAAGCTGGCCTCCAGGAAAAACGCGGTCAGCACCTCGTAGCTCAGTAGCGGCCCGATCACACTGCCGGCGATGCGGCTGAGTTCGGGCCAGTTCGCCCCGAACTGGAATGCCATCACGATGCCGCTGACCACACCCATGCCGAAGGACACCGCAAAGATGCGCAGCCAGAAGAAATACAGCCGCTTCCAGAGCGCATCGTGCGTGCGCAGCCAGCGCCACTCCAGAAACCCGAGCAGATTGGCCAGCCCGATGGTGAACGCGGGGAACAGCACGTGGAACGAGATGACAAAGGCAAACTGGATACGGGATAGCAGCAGCGCTTCCACAGGGGTCTCCCTAGTGCCGGGTGCGCGTGAGCGCGGTCAGGTGGTCACGGCGTAGTGGTCCGGGCGGGCGCGAGATGACACCGGGGCATGTCGTTGCCGTCTGCATGGGGCGCCGCGCGCGCCGTCGGGGCGTCTGTCGCCAGCGTGCGCGCATGCGACCGCAAAAAGCGTGACGTGCCGCACCGGACGCAGCCGCAACGCAGGGAATCGGCGGTGACCGCGCAAGGACCACACCGCAGCGCCGGCGACCTCAGGCGCTGCGCAGATGACGCAGGCAGCGTGGCGCCAGCCAGTCCGCCAGTGCAGCGTTCATCGAACCCGGGGTCAGGCACAGCGCATCGCGGACTGCCTTGATCGCCTCCTGTTCGCTGAGCTGCGGGCGGGCGTTGTAGGCCGCGCACACTGCGCGCACGGTTGCATCGGGCACGCCGTCGAATGGGTAATACCCGAGCTGTCCGCGGCGGTGTTCGCCGCGCCAGTACTCCAATTGGTCTTGCACATCGGCCGGGCGATGTGCGGAAACTGCCTGCATGGGACACCTCTTGCGACGCGATGGCGCCAATGTCTGCGGCAATATGGAACAGGCACGTGAGCACGCCGTGCACACGCTCTCCACACTGTGTGCGTAGGCTGTGGGTAACCCAGCGGGCCCGACATCGTCATTGAACGGGCTGTTCCGGCTGCACCTGCGGCCACCCGCGTCGGCGCCGGCCACATCCCGTCGCCCTGCAACGCACCAGCGAGCTGATCCACTGGCTCGATCACACGACCTGACGCCGACGACGCGCTGCAGCAGTCGCAAACCTTGCCCTGTTTGGCGTTTCGACACTCCCGGTACGGCGACCGAACCCGACCATGACCCTTGGCACTGGCAAATTCCAGCGCAGCCGTGCGTACTTCGGGCACATCATTCCGGCGAGCTCGACTTGGGGAGGAGCGCCGTATCATCACGATGGTCGTGGCCGCAACGTGCAATCCCGTGGTGACGCGCAGGCGCTTTTTTCGCGCCGCCGTCACAATTCTCAACTGAACATGTATTAGTCATTGCGGACAGAAGCGCTCATGGACCGTCTTTCCTGCGCCATCATCGACGACGACGTGGAGTTCTGCGATCAGGTGGTGGAGTTAGCCACCGATAGCGGCTTCCGTGCCAAGGGCATCCACACCCTTGGCGAGGCCAGCCGTTGGCTGGACAGCAACTTTCCCGACCTGCTGGTCGTGGACGTTGGCCTGCCCGACGGCAGCGGTTTCGATCTCATCGAACGGCTCGACCCGGACCACACCCCCCAGATTGTGGTGGTCTCGGGCGATTACGCCTACGAAACCCAGGGCCGCGCACATCAGTTCGGTGTCAGCGAGTTCCTGACCAAGCCGTTTGCACCCGAGCGCCTGGAGCGGGTGCTCGGTGGCCTGCGCGAAGCGCAGCAGGGCAACCTTGGCATCGTCGGCAACAGCGACAGCATCGTGATGCTGCGCAAGGACATCGTGCGAGTGGCGCCAACCGATCTGAATGTGCTGGTGACCGGCGAAACCGGCACCGGCAAGGATCTGGTGGCGCGTGCCATCCATCGGGTGTCGGGCCGTCGCGGCCGCTTCGTGCCGGTCAACTGTGGCGCGATCCCGGAAGAGCTGCTGGCCAGCCAGTTGTTCGGTCACGAGCGCGGCAGCTTCACCGGTGCCGATCGCCGCCATGCCGGATTTCTGGAGCAGGCGGCGGGCGGCACGCTGTTTCTGGATGAGATCGGCGAGATGCCCAAGCGGCTGCAGGTGTATCTGCTGCGCGCCATCGAGTCGCGCAGCTTCATGCGCGTGGGCGGGAACGAAGAGATCCCGCTGGACGCGCGCGTGGTGGCGGCCACCCATCAGCATGTGCAGCGCGAGCAGGCGGTACTGCGCGAGGACCTGTTCTATCGCCTCAACGAGTATCCCATCCAGGTGCCGCCGCTGCGCGAACGGCGCGGCGATGCGCGCGTGCTGGGGCTGCGGGTGATCGACGAACTCAACGTCAAGTACGGCAAGCGCAAGCTGCCGACCAAGTCGCTGCTGCGCTATCTGGCGTACCACACCTGGCCGGGCAACGTGCGCGAGCTGCGCTCGTTCATCCACTATCTGTATCTGCGCTCGGACGGCGATCTGCTCAGTGCACCGGATGTGGAGCAGACCGTGCCGCAGGCCGACGAAGACGGGTTGCTGATTCCGGCCGGCTGGACCATGCGCCAGGCCGAGGACGCCATGATCGAGTCGGCGCTGGCACGCACGCGCTTCAACAAGAAGGCGGCCGCACGCGAGCTGGGGATCAGCGTGCGGACCCTGCACAATCGCCTCAGCGACAAGGACGCCTAGTGGTCGACGCTTCGCAGGGACGGCGGCGCGAGCTGCTGCATCAGTTGCGCAACCGGCTCAATGTGATGGGCTTTGCGTTGTATGCCTTGCGCAGCGAGGCATCCAAACCGCTGGAGACGCTGCGCAACGCGCATCAATCGGCCACCGAACTGCTCAACCAGCTGGGCGAAGAAGAACGCGCGCAGCACCGGGCCGACGGCCTCCAGGCGGAGATGCCGCCAGGCGACATGTCCCGCAACGATGCCGCCGGTCAGTGATGCTCGGCCGCTTGCGCCTGGTCGCTCAATAGCGTGGTGATGGTGCGCGGGTTGTAGGGCTTCATGCAGTACGACAGATGCGCAAAGCGCGGCGGCAAGGTGTAGCGGTCGTAGCCGGAGCAGAACGAGAACGGCACGCCACGCTCGAGCAAGGCGTCTGCCACCGGAAAAACCGCCTGCCCCCGCACGTTGACGTCCAGCAGCGCGCCATCGATGGCCTGGCCCGAGGCAACCAGCGACAGCGCTTCTGGGACGTTGCCCACCGGCCCCACCACACGGACACCGGCTTCCACCAGCAGGTCGTTGAGCGATTCGGCCAACAGGTAATCGTCTTCCACCACCAGGATGCGACGGCCGTTGAGCGGATTGTCGAGCATGTGACCTCCTGAGCGACGCGCGATCATCCGATGCGCGGCACATGGTGCGCGCAGCGGCGGTTAACGCAGTGCGTAAGCAGGCACTTCCAAGACCGGTCCGTGCAAGGCAGCCGGCACACCTGAGGTTTGCTGCAAGTGCCGGGTGTGCGCGATCATCCCGGCTTGCGCTTGATCACCGGCGCCGACGATACGACGCGGACATGATCGAAGACGACGCTTTTCCCGACGACACCGTGCCGGAGTCCTCCAGGCACGCGCCATTGTTCATTCTTGGCGTGGGTGCGGCCGGCCTGGATGCCACACGGCTGGCCGAGCTGCTGGACGCGGTTGCAGGCGCGGCCAACCTCACGGTCATGCTGCTGCTGCGCGATCGGCAACTGCTCGACCCGGTCCGCCTGCGCGAACTGCTTGGCGCGCAGGCCAGTCTGTTGCTGGTGCCCGAAGATGGCGACCGCCTGCAGCCGGGGCGTTTCTACCTGCCGCCCGACGGCACCGTGGTCACCCTAGAAGAAGGCTGCCTGCGGTTGCGGCCGCTCAATGGCGAAAGCGAGCACGGCCTGATCGACGGCTTCTTCGTGTCGATGGCGCACGACCAGGATGGCAACGTGATCGGTCTGATCATGGGCAATACCGAAGGCGACGGCACCCTAGGCACCGCCGCGATCAAGGAGTGCGGCGGACTGGCGCTGGCGGTGGACGACCCCTCCCTGCACGAACTGGATCTGCGCAGCGCCAGCAACCCGGCTGCAATCACCGACGACATCCTGCCGTTGCCACGGGTGGCTGCGCGTATCGCCGCGCACATGCAGCGCCACCACAGTTTCGGGCATGCGCTGCCGGTCGGCGTGCGCAACGGTAGCGAAAACGATCAGTTGAGCCAGGTGGCCAGCATCCTGCGCAACACCACCGGGCACGACTTCCACGGCTACAAGCGCGCGACCTTCCTGCGGCGGGTGCAGCGCCGCATGCAGGTGGTGCAGGTCGAGGCGCTCGAGCACTACCTGGATGTGCTGCGCAACCGGTTCGACGAACCGCTGCTGCTGTTCAACGATCTGTTGATCGGGGTGACCCAGTTCTTCCGCGATCGTCGCGAGTTCGAGTTTCTCGAAGAGCAGGTGATTCCGCGCCTGTTCCAGGGCAAGCACCTGGGCGATCACCTGCGCGTGTGGGTGCTGGGATGCTCCACCGGCGAGGAAGCCTATTCGCTGGCGATGCTGCTGCGCGAGCATGCCGAAACGCTGGACGCACCACCGCGCATCCAGATCTTCGCCAGCGACATCGACGGACGGGCACTGGCCACCGCGCGGGTAGGGCGCTACTCGTCGAGCATCGTCGGCGAAGTGGCACCGGAGCGCTTGCAGCGCTGGTTCGTCAAGGAAGGCGATACCTACGTGGTGCGCAAGGAGCTGCGCGAGCTGTGCGTGTTTTCCCAGCACAGCATCGTCAAGGACCCGCCCTTCTCGCGGCTGGATCTGGTGTCCTGCCGCAACCTGCTGATCTATCTGGATGCAGAGCTGCAGAACCGGGTGATCCCGATCTTTCATTTTGCGCTCAAGCCAGGCGGCTACCTGTTCCTGGGCAACGCGGAAAACGTCTCGCGGCACGCCAAGCTGTTCGCGCCGGTGGAGCGCAGCTTTCGGGTGTTCCAGAAGATCGATGCCGACAACCGTGTGCATGCCACCTTCCCCACGTTGCCGCACGCGCCCACCAGCCGGGTGCCGGCACCGCCGCAGCCTCAGCGCAGCTCCAGCAATGCGCTGGTGCGTGCCGGCGAGCGGATCGCCGACCGTTACGCACCGGCGTATGCAGTGCTCGACGAGCATTTCGACGTGCTGCATTTCTCCTCGCAGGCCGGGCGCTTCATCCGTCCCGGCGGCGGCGCGCCCAGCCTCAACCTGGTCAACCTCATCCATCGCGACCTGCGACTGGACCTGCGCAGTGCGTTGACCCGCGCCGAAGCGGAAAAGGTGCCGGTGCAGATCAGGGGCATCCAGATACACGAAGATGCTTCGGCATGGGCGGTGGATTTGTTCGTGGAGCCCACCTCCGATTCGGAAGTACCGCGCGGCTATGTGGTGCTGTTTCAGGAGGTGGAAACGCGCGAGTTGCTGGAGCTGACCGGCGCGCGCGATGCGGCTGCCGACAGCGGTCACGTGCAGGTGCTCGAGAACGAGCTGCGCATCACCCGTGAACGGCTGCAGTCGATGATCGAGGAGCTGGAGAGCACCAACGAAGAGCTCAAGTCCTCCAACGAAGAATATCAATCGCTCAACGAGGAACTGCAGAGCGCCAACGAGGAGCTGGAAACCTCCAAGGAAGAGCTGCAGTCGGTGAACGAGGAAGTCACCACCGTCAATGGCGAGCTGGCGCACCGCGTGCAGGAGCTGGCGCACGCCAACAGCGACCTGAAGAACCTGCTGGAAAGTACCCAGATCGCCACGGTGTTCCTGGACAACGACCTGCGCGTGACCAACTTCACCCCGGCGGTGACCGACATCCTGCCGCTGGTGGAAAGCGATATCCACCGGCCGATCAGCCACCTCAAGCTGCATGTGGCCTACGATGAATTGCAGGACGATGTGCGACGGGTGATCCGTACCCTGGCCGTGCTCGACCGCGAGGTCGAGAACCCGTCCACGCGGGCGCGCTACATGGTGCGCGTACTGCCGTACCGCACCGTGGACAACTTCATCGGCGGCGCGGTGCTGACTTTCATGGACGTCACCCCGCTGACGCGCGCCGAGCGCGCGCTGCGCGGCAGCGAGCAGCGCCTGCGGACCCTGATGGAAGGCATCCCACAGCTGGTCTGGCGCTCGCTCGATGGAGGCCACTGGACTTGGTCGAGCCCGCAGTGGTCCAGCTATACCGGGCAAAGCGATGCCGAAAGCCTGGAGCTGGGCTGGTTGCAGGCGGTGCACCCGGATGAGCGCGAGCTCACCATGAACGCGTGGCACGCCAGTGCACGGACCGGCGGGCTGGATGTGGAGCACCGCCTGTTCAATGCGGCCGAGCGTGGCTATCGCTGGTTTCATACACGCAGTGCAGCGGTGCGTGACGAGCGCGGCCAGGTTCTGGAATGGCTGGGTACGTCCACCGAATCGGACAACCTGCGCAGGTTGCAGGAACAACAGCGCGTGCTGGTGACCGAGCTGCAGCATCGCACCCGCAACCTGATCACCGTGGTGCAATCGGTGGCCAAGCAGACCATACAGAGCAGCCACGACATGCCGGACTTCGCTGCCAAGTTCGAGGACCGGCTCTCGGCGCTGTCGCGCGTGCAGGGACTGTTGTCGCAATCGGACAACGAGCCAACCACGATCGGTGCCTTGCTGCGCATGGAGCTGGATGCGCTGGGCGCCGTACCGGATCAGCATCGCATCATCGTCGATGGCCCGGATGTGGCCTTGCGCAAATCCACCGTGCAGACGCTTGCGTTGGCGTTGCACGAGCTGGCGACCAACGCGCTCAAGTACGGTGCGCTGGCAGTGGACACCGGCACCTTGATGATTCGCTGGGATGTGGTCACGACTGACGAGATACCGTCGCGCCTGGTGTTGCAGTGGATCGAGGAAGGTGCCAACCAGCAGCTGCGCGACGACCGCGACAAGGCCGGCGGGTTTGGGCGCCGCCTGATCGAAAAAGCGCTGCCCTACAGCCACGGTGCGCAGACCCGCTACGAGCTCAGCGACACCCGGCTGGAGTGCGAGATCCAGCTGCCGCTCAATCCCGTGAATGGGTAAGCGGGCGGGCATTCGCTGCGTGTCAACGGGCGAGGGTGCAGCAACGCAGGTTATCTGAGCGACCGGACCGGCGGGATGCCGTGCGCGTCGTGGGCACCGGCTGCCTGCCTTGTTGTGTGGCGTTGCATGCGAACGCACGAGCGCGTGCGCATGCCGCAACCTGGCCATCGTGTTGCGCAGCCGAGGCCAGCGAGCGCTGCGGGCAAGGTCCGCGCAACGTTGGTGTGCGTCATTGCTGCATGTGCTGCACGTACTGCGCAGGGCGCTGCCGTTGTGTTCGGCGCTGCGGCGAAACAGCATGCAGCGCACCTTTGTGCCGACGTCCGGCAGATCCTGCAGCTGCCGCTCGCCAGAGCAGACTCTACTGCGCGAATCTGGCACACCTGCTCGCGGCAGGCGCGCTCGATGCGGAAAATCCTGCGCTGCGGTGCATATCTTGCGACCCATTCGCGCCTCGCAATGACTGCGTGCTGGGTGAAGCAGGCGCAAACGCTTGCACCGTCAACATCTGCGCCAGTCAAAAACTTGGCGCGCATTGTGCGTAAGAACTGTTGTCACCTGGATGCACAGTGGAGCAGTCATGATTACCCGCATTTTTCAGTTGTCCGCCCGTGTGGCGAGCAACGCGTGGGTCGAGGTCGGTGTGGGGGCCGATGCCGACATCCTGGTCGCCGATCGTGGTGGCAAACGCGAGGAGCGCGCCACCTTCGGACGGCGTCCGCCCGGCCAACAACGTTCGATCCATATGCAGGAGCCGGCCTGGTTGGGCGGTGTCGACCTGGCCATCTGGGAGACCCAGCGCTGCGCCATTCCGTTGTGCGGATTTGTCTGCACGGCCTCCGCCGATGGCACCACCGCAGCAACCTGGCTGAGCCCGGATGGCGGCGCGCTGTATGCGGCAGGCCTGCGCAATGTGATGGACATCGGCGGTCGTCTGCAGATGGGATTTTCGTTGTTGGTGGCCTCGTCGGCGAGCATGCCCACGCATCGTCCGCTCTGCATCGCTGGCGACGTGCGGTCATGGTTGCAGATGGGTGGCACCGAGGCCATGCGGCATCTGGCGCCGTGGCGGCTGGAGCGTTGCACGGCAGCGGCTGGCGTGCGGCCGGAATGGGCGAACGAGACACATCCGCCAGCGGAGGTGCGCGCGTGATCATGCCAATACGCAGCAATGACAAGGGGCCCGTCGGGCCCCTTCTTTATTGCGGTAATGCCTTGCAGTGAGACCTGCCACAGCGAGCTGTCATCACCAATAGCGATCCGCTTGGTCCTTCCAGGCGATGACGTCGCGCAATCGGTCCGAGCGCACGCGCATCGCGGCGCAGGCTACGTCTGCGACGTGTCGTCGTCGGTTTGCTCACGCGCCTGCTGCTGTGCGTCGATGTGCTGCTGCTTGCCATAGGTACCGCTCTGGCCAAAATTGGGCTGCGTGCTGCCATCGCGCTCGGCGTGCCCGTCGGGCTCGCCTTCGCCCAGACTGCCGCCATGGCCATGGCCGCGCTGCGTGAGTTCTTCCGGCTTACCGTCACGCGGCGGTGGCATGTCGCCTGTCTGCGACGCAGAGGGATCGGTGCGGCCGCGGCCATCTTCGGACGCGTCGGTTCCGCTGCCGCGGTAAGCCGATTGACGCGCGTCGTGCGTATCCAGTGTGGTCTTGTCGTTCATGCAAACTCCTGAAGAAGTGCCAATAAAAAGCCCGGGTCGCTGACGGCCCGGGCCGGGATGGGCGCGGTGGCGCCCATCAGGTCTAGCGCTGAATGTCGCCGGTGGTGGAGCCGGCACCCGGGCCTGCACCCAGGTCTGCACCGGTCACCCGATCCAGTTCCGGGTTCGACAGCAGACGCTGCGACATCGCATCCAGCGCAGCGGTCTGTGTCTTGTCCAGTGCCACCGTCGCCGAGCCATCGCCACCGTCCACTGCCGCCTGCTGTTCGCGGTCGGCCACCACTTCCCACTGCTCGCCCGCATTCCACGGGCCAACCATGTCGCCTTCGCCCTGCGAGGTGTTGTAGTACTTGTCGGTGAAGCGCGGGTCACCCGGCAACTTGCCCGGCGGGAAGTTGGGTTCGATCGAATACAGTGCCTTCTCGAACGACTTCTGGTGTGCCACTTCGCGCGTCATCAGGAAGCGCAACGCATCCACGATGCCCGGGTCGTCGGTGACGTTGATCAGGCGCTCGTAGACCAGCTTGGCGCGTGCTTCGGCGGCGATGTTGGAGCGCATGTCGGCGGTGGGACAACCGATGCTGTCCACATACGCCGCCGTCCACGGCACACCGCTGGAATTGACCAGCGCCGGGCCGCCACCATACAGAATCTGCTGAGTGTGGCTGGTGCTGTTCTGGGTCATGGAACGCATCTCCATGGCCTCTTCCATGCCTTCGGACAACACCGCCTTCGGCCCCTTGTTGAGCATGGCGATGATCGAGCCAATGATTTCCAGATGGCTGATTTCTTCGGTGGCGATATCGAACAACAGGTCCTTCCGGCCCGGATCGTCTTCACCCAGCGCCTGGGTGAAATAGCGCATCGCTGCGGCGAGTTCGCCTTGCGGTCCGCCGAACTGTTCGAGCATCAGCGTGGCCAGATCCGGATTGGGTTGGGCAACGCGGACGGTGTACATCAACCGCTTGTTGTGCATAAACATAGAGATGCTCCATGGCTGGCGCCCGGCAACTACAACCACTCAGGGAGCGGGCAGAAACGTGGGGCTTGGCTTTCGGGATGACCGCACGGGGCGGCAAACGCAGGGCGGCAGGGCCGCCCTGCGCGATGACTCAGGCCGCTTTGCTGGCCTTGGATGCCTTCTGATTGCCGCCCTGTTCTGCAAGCAGGGTCAGCTTCTCGTCGGTGGCTTTTTCTTCTTCCAGCGTGGCCAGCAGCAGCGGCAGCGCATCGGCATAGCCCAGCTGCTTGGCCATCGCGGCAATGGTGCCGTACGAGGCGATCTCGTAATGCTCCACCTTCTGCGCGCCGCCGATCAATGCGGCATCCCGCACTGGGCCGGCTTCGATTTCGTCGATGACTTCGCGGCTCTCTTCGACCAGGCCTTCCATTGCGGCGCACTTGATGCGCTTGAGCTTGATACCCAGCACCTCGACCACCTGGTCGATGCGTTCGATCTGGCCCTGGGTTTCTTCCAGATGGGTTTCAAAGGCCTCTTTCAGCTTCGGCTCGGTGGCAGCACGTGCAAGCCGCGGCAGCGACTTGGTCAGCTGCTTCTCGGCGCTGTAGATATCGGACAGTTCGTGGATGAAAAGCTCTTCGACAGTCTTGATCGCCATGGATGGCTCCTTTCGGTTGGTCAGAGGTTGAAACGCGGCACTTCACCGCTTGGCGGTGACGCCTGACTTGTTGTGCGCGTTCGAGAAGCGCGAGCACGATGACTGCCGTCAACTCGAAGCGTTGCTGCGTGATGGCTAAGCTAGTCCTGCGAGTGTTAGCGCGATTGGTGGAAACGGTGATCCCGATGCGATGCCGGCCTGGGCCGTGACGCGATGCGCGTCACCCAAGGGTGATCGAGCCGGAGCGTGCGAGGCTGGCGTGGAAGCCCTCCTGCAGCACGGTGCGTGCGCAGCTCTCGCGCGTATCGGTCTCGGCCGTCGTGCAATCACGTGGGACCGCGATGGACAGGCCGCGCGCAACGGCGTCGACGGCGGTGGCCAGCACGCACACGTCCAGTGCCACGCCGGTGATCACCACCTGGTCGACCTGCAGGTCTTTCAACAGGGGCGCCAGTGGCGTATGCCCGAACGCCGAATGCGTGGGCTTGAGCATCCGGTAGTCCTGCGGTTGCGGCGCGAGCAGCCGTGCGATGTCGCAACCGCGCGCGTCGGGCTGCGCAGCAAGGGCGATGATGCTCGGCAGGTCGGCGTGCCAGTCTGATACATTGTCGTTGATGTAGATCACCGGCCGCTGTGCCTGGCGGAAGCGCGCAGCCAGTGCGTGGATGCTGCGGGCCGCACCTTGTGCACGGTGTGCGAGCTGCTCGCCGCCGTCGAAGTCGAAGCGGTTGAACATGTCGATGATCAGCAAGGCCGGGCGTGACAGGCTCATGCGGCACCTCCGGCGCAACGCGGTGCGCTGGCGTTGTGTCGTGCGGACGTGGCTGCGTGCGTCGGCAGGGCCGTGCCTGCGTGCAGCGTGAGATCGAACACCATTGCGCGTGCACCTCATCATTGGGGATGTGGGCAGGCTATGCGCGCGGCGTACATCGGCAATGAACGTCTTGTCGAGGATATGTCTGCGCATGCCGCGCGCAGATGCGCTACAACCGTGTTTCCTTATGCCCGGGAGATGCGCATGACGCCACTGGATAAACCGCTACGCCGCGAGCTGCAGATCGGCGAGCAGGCCTATACGCTGATCATCGATCCGGACGGCCTGAAGCTGGTGGAGAAAGGCAAGCGCAAGGGCGTGACCTTGCGCTGGGACGCGCTGGTCAGTGGCGATGCGGCGCTGGCCACCGCGTTGCAGGCATCGCTGGGCGAAGCATGAGCCCGCCGCGCAATGCAGCTCAGCCCGATGCGAACAGGCGCGCCAATTCGCGTACCGCCGCTTCGGAGGCGGCCTGGTCCGGTGCGGCATCGGCATTGTTGAAGTCGTTGGCACCTTGCGACTGCACCAGCAGCCCGTCGCGCCGCGGCACCACGTTGAGATTGTGGCCGCGCCAGACCAACCCGTAGGTCACTTCCGGTTGCGGGATCAGGCGCGCGGTCTGCCCGCGCACCGGGATCACGCTCTCGTCGCCCAGCAGGGCGCGTGCGCCATAGCCGGTGGCGTTGATGAGGATCTTTTCACGCAGGTCGGCGAACTGGCGCGGACTGTCGAAGTTGCGCGTGACCAGCTCGCCGCCAGCCTGCAGGAAGTCCTGCAGCAACAGGCGTGCATAGGCGCTGATGTTGAAGGTCAGTTGGCTGTAGCGGCGCACGAACGGCACCGGAAACGGATGGCTGCCGGCAGCGACCGGTTGCGAGCGCGGGCCCAGATCGTGCAATAGCGTGCGTTCCAGCGCGGGATAGTCCGGCTCGTGCACCTCGGCCGAGGCGACCGGTTGGTCGAACGGCACATCCGACAAGGCGTAGCCATCGCGCCATTCGATCGGCTCGCCCGGCAGGCCCAGCAAGGTCTGGTATCGGCGAAAGGACATCCGCGCCATCTCCTGCCAGCGTGTCTTGAAATCCGTCGTGGCGTACTCACTGGTGCACACGCGCGAATCCGGCGACCACACGCCGGTGGCATAGAACGAGCGCACGTCCGGCAGGCGCTCGCGGGCATAGATGCGCACGCGCAGCCCGGCGCGTTGCGCCACCAACGCCGTGGTCAGCCCGATCGCGCCGCACCCGATCACCGCCAGCTCGCGCGCATCCGCATCGGCAGCACGCACCAACCGGACTGCGTGCTCGGCAGCACCCCACGACAGCGACCAGCCGCTGCCACCGTGGCCGTAGTTGTGCACCACCGTCTTGCGCCCGATGCGCTCGGCCTCGATGCGCGGGCCCTGCGCCCGGAACGGGCGCGTGCAGCCATCGATGGCGATGATGCGATCGACCGAGGCGCGGATCGGTACCAGTGCAGGTGCGGCGGCGAAGCGCAGCGGTGCGCCGATCGGCAGCGCTGCAGAGGGCAGTGCTGCGGCCGCCGGCGTGCGGCTCGCGGCCAAGCCACCGGTCGATGCAGCCGCAAGCGCCACGCCGGCGCTGCGCAGGAAGTGACGGCGGTCCATGCGACTCCTTACGATCTGATCGGGTGTGGGCGGCACGCTGCAGCGTGCGGCAACGCCGCTCCGCCCGGCATGATACGCGCGCTGGCGCGGCCGCACCGGATGACCCACACAGTGGCGCCGGCTGCGCACACCGGGCCTGCCATGCGGGTACGCCGCCGGGGTTCGTCGCCCGATCGCGGCACTTGAGGCGGCGCTGGCGGCCATTCGTCGCCTCGGGCGTTGGCGACGGCACGTGCCGGCTATGCTCGCTCCCGTCCCAGCCCTGCGAGTTGCCCGTCCGTGTCTGCCAGCGTCTTCCTAATCGTGCGCATCGTGTTTGCCTGGGCTGCCGCCTTGGTGGTGGCCGCCATCATGTGGGCGCAGCTGTTCGGTTCCACCGGGGCGTTCTTCGGCCTGATCTGCACCGTGCTGCTGACGCTGGCGTTGATGAGTTCGATCACGCATGTGCGACGCGTGCGGCTGATCGCCGGGCGGCTGGATCACGACACCTTGTCCACCCGCCAGCGGCGCCAGATCGAAGTGCCGCTGGATGTGCGGGCCAGCTTTGCGGTGGTGGAAGAGGCGGTGCGCGCCCTGCCGCGCGTGCAGGACATCGAATGCGCGCCGGGCAGCCTGCTGATCCGCGCCAAGATCCGGCGCATCGACCCGTACGAAGGGCGCCAGCCGTCGCGCTGGAATCTGTTCGCGCGCTTTGCCATCACCCACAACACGGTGCTGGTGACGATTGCGCCAGGGCAGGGCACCAGCAGCGTCACCGTGCTGTGCGAGCCCGACGCCGGTGCCTGGGTGGACCTGTTTGCGGTGGACGAGGGCAGTAACTTCGAAAACGCCGAGGCGATCAATCGCGCGGTGGTGCGCCGGGTCGGCGAGCAGCGTCGCGACGAACAGGCTGCGGCCGAGCAGTCGGTGATGGAGAAGGAACTGGCGGTGGCGCGGCTAAACCTGCTGCACGCCCAGGTCGAACCGCACTTTCTGTACAACACCCTGGCCAGCGCGCAGGTGCTGGCGCGTACCGACCCGCCACGCGCCGACATCATGCTCGGGCACCTGATCCAGTACCTGCGCAGCTCGCTGCCCAGCGCCGACGGCGCCATCTCCACCTTGGGCGAAGAACTCGAGCGCACCCAGGCCTACCTGGAGATCCTGCGCATCCGCATGGGCACGCGGCTGGCCCTGCAGGTGGAAGTGCCGTACGAGCTACGCGGTCTGCAGCTGCCCTCGATGATGCTGCAGACGCTGGTGGAAAACGCCATCAAGCACGGCCTGGAGCCCAAGCCCGGCGGTGGCACGGTGTGGATCCTGGCGCGTCGCCTGGACGACCACGCCACGCTGACCGTGGCCGACGACGGCCAGGGCTTCAACACGCACAGCCAGGGCACCGGCATCGGCCTGAAGAACCTGCGCGAGCGCCTGCAGCTGATCTATGCCGGCAAGGCGAGCTTTGCCATCGTGTCCAATTTTCCCAGTGGCGTGGCGGCCACCCTCACCCTGCCGCTGCCGGCGCAGCTGGTTGCGACGCGGTCGCCGCCGCCGTTGCCCGGCACCGCAACCGCACCCGCCCCGCAGGTGCAGGCATGAGCGCGCTGCGTGCGGTGATCGCCGAGGACGAGGCGCTGCTGCGGCAGTCGCTGCTGACGTTGCTGGGCGAGGTGTGCCCGCAGCTGCAGGTGGTGGGCGAATGCGAGGACGGTTCCGGCGCGCTGGAGACCATCGCCACCGAGCAACCGGATGTGGTGTTTCTGGATATCCGCATGCCCGGCCTCACCGGCATCGAGGTGGCGCGTGGCATGCGCGAGGTCAGCCCGCGCACGCAGGTGGTGTTCGTCACCGCCTACGACCAGTACGCCATCGATGCGTTCGAACACGGCGCGGTGGACTACCTGCTCAAACCGATCAGCCGCGAGCGGCTGCAGGCCACCTGGCAACGCGTGCAGCAACGTGCCGCCGCCGGCCAGCCGGACAGCAGCCTGCTGGAGGCGTTGTTGCAACGCCTGTCCGCGCGTCCCGCCACGCCCGCGGCCGCGCCGCCGCTGGCCTGGCTCACCGCCAGCAGCGGCCGCGAGACGCGTCTGATCGCGCTGGACGAGGTGGCGTATTTCCAGGCCGATCACAAATACACCACGGTGATGACCGCCGCCGGCGAAGCGCTCCTGCGCACGCCATTGCGCGAGTTGCTCGACGTGCTGGACCCGCAGGTGTTCAAGCAGATCCACCGCTCGACCATCGTCAACATGAAGGCGGTGGCCTCGGTGATCCGCGAGGACACCGGCAAGGGTCGCCTGGCGCTGCGCGGGCGCAGCGAGACGCTCACCGTCAGCCAGCCGTTCATGAGCCTGTTCCGCGGCATGTAACCCCGCCCATCCCCCATCCCCCATCCCGCATCGATACGAAGGACTGCCTCCATGCGCCTGATCGCCTCCCTGGTGTATTGCCTGCTCGCCCTGGCCGGTTGCCACGAACGCAACGGCACCACCTCGATCACCCGCGCCATCAGCGATGGCCGCGAGGTGATCTTCAGCAAGACCCTGGTCACCGCCACCGAAACCAACGTGCATTGCCTGGCCAGCAGCAGTGGCCGCTGCCACTACCTGATCTACGAGGAGCACTGCCCGCTGGCCACGGTTGCCGGCAACGTGCCGGCGCCGGCCTGCGTGCGCCGGACCCTGGACAGCTTTGCGCTGACGCCGGGCCAGGTCCGCGCAGTGCGTGGCATCCCGGCAGCGGCACACACCTGCGTGGATTCGAGTGTGCCCGGCGCCGATTGCCACGGCTGAGCCGCAGCGCGCAGCCTGCCTCTGGGGCGCCCGTGGGCCTGATGCGGCGTCTGGCACAGGCTGCCGCATAGCCGTTTCGAGACAAGCCTGAATACGCACTGACGATCAGCGGCCGCTTCTGCGATCATTGCCGGCTTGTTGCCGGTTCACGGCGCCCTCACTGCCAGGCTACTCATGTCCGAACACTCGTTGCGCCGCGACGTCGGCCCCTTTGCGCTCATGCTCACCGGGCTGGGCTCGATCATTGGTTCCGGCTGGCTGTTCGGCGCCTGGCGCGCGGCCGGCCTGGCCGGCCCGGGTGCGATCTGGGCCTGGATTCTGGGCGCGGCGATCATCACCACCATCGCGCTGTCGTATGCCGAGCTGGGCGCCATGTTCCCCGAATCCGGCGGCATGGTGCGCTACAGCCATTACTCGCATGGCTCGCTGGTGGGCTTCATCGCCGGCTGGGCCAACTGGATCGCCATTGTGTCGGTGATCCCGGTGGAAGCCGAGGCCTCGGTGCAGTACATGGCCTCCTGGCCCTGGGCGTGGGCGCAAGGGCTCTACGTGCAGGCACCTGGCGGGGCCGGTGAATTGTCGGTGCCAGGCCTGCTGATCTCGGCGGTGCTGGTGCTGGTGTACTTCTTCCTGAATTTCTGGAGCGTCAAGCTGTTTGCGCGCTCCAACACCTTGATCACCGTGTTCAAGCTGGTGGTGCCTGCGGCGACCGGCGTGGCGCTGATCGCCAGCGGCTTCCACAGCGAGAACTTCAGCGTGGGCATCCACGGCGATGCGCACGTGATCGATCTGGCCGCAGTGCTGACCGCGGTGGCCACCGCAGGCATCGTCTTCAGCTTCAACGGCTTCCAGAGCCCGGTGAACCTGGCCGGCGAAGCGCGCAATCCCGGGCGCAGCATTCCGTTCGCGGTGCTCGGTTCGATCGCGCTGGCCACGGTGGTCTACGTGATCCTGCAGGTGGCCTACATCGGCGCGGTGCCGCCGGACCTGCTGGCCAAGGCCGGCTGGCACGGCATCGATTTCCGCTCGCCGTTCGCCGAGCTGGCCATCATCGTCAACCTGCATTGGCTGGCAATGCTGCTGTACATCGATGCCTTCGTGAGCCCCAGCGGCACCGGCATCACCTACACCGCCACCACCGCGCGCATGGTCTACGGCATGGAAAAGAACGGCACCAT
This sequence comes from Xanthomonas sp. WHRI 6106, assembly GCF_040202405.1. Taxonomy (NCBI): domain Bacteria; kingdom Pseudomonadati; phylum Pseudomonadota; class Gammaproteobacteria; order Lysobacterales; family Lysobacteraceae; genus Xanthomonas; species Xanthomonas sp. WHRI 6106. Next base: position 186,281 of record NZ_JBEGFC010000003.1, read on the forward strand.
GCCGGCCGTGCTGGGCAAGCTGCACCCGGTGTGGGGCGTGCCGCGCATGGCGATGTTCTTCAACCTGGCGGTGTCGTTCGTGTTCCTGTTCTTCTTCCGCGGTTGGGGCACGCTGGCCGCGGTGATCTCGGTGGCGACCATCATTTCCTACCTCACCGGGCCGATCAGTGCGATGGCGCTGCGCCGCCATGCGCCGGAGCTGCACCGCCCGCTGCGCATCGCCGCCTTGCCGGTGCTGGCCGGCGTCGCGTTCGTGATGGCCACCGAGCTGCTGTACTGGGCGCGCTGGCCGCTGACCGGCGAGATCATCCTGCTGATGGTCGTGGCCTTGCCGGTGTACTGCTATTACCAGGCCAAGCAGGGCTGGCCGGACCTGCGCCGTAACCTCAAGGGCGCGGCATGGATGATCTGCTACCTGCCCACCATCGCGCTGGTGTCCTGGGCTGGCAGTACCGACTTCGGTGGCCATGGCTACCTCAGCTACGGCACCGACCTGGCCGTGGTCGCCGCGGTCGGCGCGGTGTTCTACATCTGGGGCGTGCGCAGCGGCTGGCGTACCCCCTCGGTGGAGAAGGCGGTGGCGCAGGCGTGAGTGCTCACAGGTTCGGGTGCGCTGCCAGGAGCGGGCGCCCGTCAACCGGCTGGCAGTGACCGCTGGGACTCAACAAGAACGGCCGGTGCAGTGCGCACCGGCCGTTCTTGTTTGCAGCGGAATCAGTGCTGCAGGCAGCGCGTTTATTGGTCAGCGCGTCGCTGCATCGCCATCACGGCCCTGGTCAGGAATTGACCACCAGCCGTGGCGCGCCGTCGAAGCGGTCGAGGTCGCGCAGCAGTTCGGTATAGCGGCGCAGCCGGCCCATTTCGCGCATGTTGACGATGTCTTCGTGGCGCAGCTCGCGCTTGGAGGTCACTTCCTGCTTGTAACGCAGCACTTCCGGGTAGCGGCGGGTCATCTCCAGTGCGTCGGCAACGCATTCCACCGAGTCGGCGTCCGGCGTCACCCGGGCGCGGCTGTTGAAGGCGCGCAACCAGCGCTCGAAACCGGCGCTGTGGTCGAACAGGTCGGCGATGTACCACATGATGAACAGGATCGACACCCACGAAGTAAAGATGATGACGATGCGACTGAAGGTGAGGTGGTAGTCGTTCTGCCACAGCTGGTGCGTGATCACACCCAGCAGCACCAGCGAGATCGCCTGCCAGCCGATGATCGAGGCGATCACCCATTGCTTCTTGGCCACCTTGAGCAGATCGAGCTCTTCGTCGAGCTGCGCGTCGGTCTTGTCGCGCCAGTAGGCCACCTGCTCGTCGAAGGAGCGCCGATGGAGTGCATTGTCCTGCAATAGCAGGCCCAAACCCTGGAACAAAGCGATCATGACAAGCTCCTGACGGATGACTGGTACGAACGGCTTGCTGCAACGGCGGTTGCCGTGCCCTGGAGCGACCGGCGTGCCACTCGCGCGGCGCGCCGATGTCGGACGGCCCTAGTTCTAGCACTTTCGCCGTGCATGGCAATGCCCGAGGCGAACCGGTGGCCGCGAAATCCTGCGCACCTGCGCACAAAACGCTGAATTCAGGCGAATTCGGCGCGGCGGTGCTACATCGCGCATGTTCCGCTTGCCCGATCTTGTTGCACTGCACACCGGGTGATGCGGCAATCACGCGTTGCGGCGGATGTGGGCAAGCCGCACTGCAGGGTATCGTCGCGACGAAGTGCGCTATTTGCGTGGCGCACTCGCCGAGCCTGCTTCGGGCCGTATGGAGTTGATTCGCGCGCCACTGAACTGGTCGACGGCACCGAGCCGTGCCGGCACACTGACGTGGCGTTGCGACTGCCTGCGTATCATTGCGGCATGTCAGCTGCCCTGCGTACCCTCACCGCCCCCGCCGCCGAACAGATCCGCCGCTGGGTGCTTGGCGCGTTTCCGCGTGGTCAGAGCACCATCGAATACGACCAGCCGCTGGGCGACCCCGGCCTGTTTGGCCCCGACAGCGTGACCTGGCGCGTGCACTCCGAATTTCCCGGCATGCTGTCGGGCGGGTTATGCGCCTTGATGCTGCAGCTGCTGCACCCGCGCGCACTGGCCGGGGTCTATGACCACTCCAACTTTCGTGCCGACCTGGTCGGGCGGCTGCGCCGCACCACCAACTTCGTTGCCGGCACCACCTACGCGCCGCAGGCCGAAGCCGAGCAATTGATCGCACGCGTGCGGGGCATTCATTCGCATATCCGCGGCCATACCGCAGATGGCGTGCCGTACGAGGCCAACGATCCGGCGCTGCTGACCTGGGTGCACGTTACCGAGGCCTACGGGTTCCTGCAGGGCTGCCGCCGTTATTGCCGCGACGTGCCCACCGCGATTGCCGACCGCTACTACGACGAGGCGCGCCGCGTGGCCGACGCATTGGGTGCCCGTGACGTGCCCGCCAGCGAGGCCGAGGTGGACGCGTATTTTGCGTCGGTGCGTGGCGAGCTGCGCATGGACGCGCGCTCGCGCGAGGTGCTCGACATCCTCACCAGCATCCAGCTACCGGTGCCGGCTGCAGGCCTGTCGCGCGGCGTGTTTCTCGGTGCCGGTACCGCCCTGTTGCCGGGCTGGGCCAGTGACATGCTGGGCCGCACCGCCACGCAGCGTGTCCAGGCGCGGGCATCCGCGCGCGTGCTGCGCAGTCTGGCGCCGCTGTTCCGCACTGCGTTGCGCGACGGCCTCTCGGCACGCGCATGCAGGCGCATGCAGTTGCCCCCGGCGATGTTGCTGAAGTGGCCTGACAAGGCCTGATATACGGGGGCAGGGTCGGCTGAGCGTCCTATCGCGGCAAGCGAGGTGGCGTGTTCCAGGAGTGGCTGACACGCCTGCTGCAGAGTGGTGGAGCAGGTGCGGACGGAGTGTTTGGCGTGGAACACTGCTCATCGGAGCGTGCGAGCGGGCGTGTCGCTTTCGGGCGCCATCGGCAGCTGCGTTGCGGCGCCCGCGCGCGTGTGCGTGCAGGACTGGCGCACCGATGTATCGCGTTGTTGTCTAGCTTAAAAGCTGGGTGATATGCGTGGGCGGTAGCGTATGGCAACACCGTACCCTCACCCCAACCCCTCTCCCGGCGGGAGAGGGGCGAGAAAAAAGCAGGGTGATATGCGTGGACGGGAGAGGGCGAATCTCCGCGGCACGCGGCGCTGTACGTGGCAGCCGCAGCGGAGGTCTAAAGCCCCTCTCCCCTCGGGAGAGGGGTTGGGGTGAGGGTAGGGCGCAGGTCGAGCAGCAGTCCATGCATCGCGGGTGTCGAAGCACGAGCCCCGGCACAGGCATCGTCCTGTGCCGCCTCTTACCAGATCTTGACCCGCTGCTCCGGTGCCAGATACAGCTGCTGCTCCGGCTTCACGTCGAACGCCGGGTACCACGCGTCCACATTGCGCACCGTCTGCGCGCGGAAGCGGCCAGGCGCGTGTACATCGGTCAGCACGGCGTTGCGCAGCGCTGCATCGCGATACTTGCCACGCCAGGCCTGCGCGAAGCCGAGGAAGAAGCGCTGGTCCGGGCTGAAGCCATCGATGGTCTGTGGCTGTTTGCCCTGCAGCGACAGCTGATAGGCGTCGTAGGCGGTGGCCAGGCCGGCAACATCGGCGATGTTCTCGCCCAGCGTCAGCTTGCCGTTGACGCTCAGGTCGTCGAAAGGCTTGTATGCGCTGAACTGGGCGGCCAGCGCATTGCCGGCGGCCTCGAATTTCTTCAGGTCCTGCGGCGTCCACCAGTTGTGCAGCTCGCCATGTTCGTCGAACAGCGCACCCATGTTGTCGAAGCTGTGGCTGATCTCATGCCCGATCACCGCGCCGATCGCGCCGTAATTCACTGCATCGTCGGCGGCCGGGTCGAAGAACGGCGGCTGCAGGATCGCGGCAGGAAAGATCAGCCGGTTCTCCAACGGCACGTTCAACGCGTTGACTTCCTGCGGCAGCATGTACCACTCGCGATGGTCGACCGCCTTGCCCAGCTTGGCGAGGTTGCGGCGATACTCGAACAGCTGGGCGCGTTCCACGTTGCCCAGCGCATCGTCGCGACGCACCTCGAGCGCGCTGTAGTCGCGCCAGCTGTCCGGGTAGCCCACCGCCACCGTCAGCCCGGCGATCTTGGCCTTGGCGTGCTGTTTGGTCTCCGGGGTCATCCATTCCAGCGCATCGATGCGCCGGCCGAATGCGGTGACCAGGTTCTTGACCATCTCTTCGGCGCGGGTCTTGGTCTGGGCGCTGACGTATTTCTGCACATATCGCTTGCCGACCGCCTCGCCCAACGCGGCGTTGGTGGCGTCGATCCCGCGCTTCCAACGCTGGCGCTGCTGCGGCGTGCCTTCCAGGGTGGTGCCATAAAACGCAAAGCGCTCGTCGGCAAAAGCCTTGGACAGATACGGCGAAGCCCGGTCCAGGGCACGGAAGCTCAGGTAGTCCTTCCAGGTCTGCAACGGCTCCGATTGCACCAGGGCCGACAAGCCGCGCACCGCCTCCGGTTGCCAGACGATGAAGTCCTGCTGCGCCTTGAGCCCGGCGGCATCGAAGAACAGTGCCCACTCCAGGCCGGGGGCATTGTGCGCAAAATCGGCCTGTTTCCAGGCGTTTGCGCCGGCCTGCACGTTGTTGGTCCGTTCGGGCGTGGCATGCACGCGTGCCATGGCCGTTTCGAGCGCGACGATGCGCTCGGCCCTGGCCGCCGCGTCGGCGATGCCGGCCAGCTCCAGCACCTTGACGATGTGCGCGCGGTAGGCCTCGCGCAGATCCGCCATGCGCCCGCCGTCCAGGTAGAAGCTGCGCTCGGGCATGCCCAGGCCGCCTTGCACCAGATACGGCGCGTAGCGGCCGGGACGGTGCAGATCCTGCGACACCCACAGCCCGAACAGGCGGTCGGTGTAGAAGTTGGTCGCGTTGAGCAGGTCCACGTCTGCGCGCAACTGCCCGCCCAGCGTGCGCGCCAGCGCCTGCTTGTCGCCCAGTTGCGCGATCGCCTCCAGTTCCGGTTGTACCGGACGCACGCCCTTGGTCTCGATGCTGGCCTCGTCCATGTAGGCGGCGTAGTAGTCGCCGATCTGCTTGTCTTCACCGGTGACGCGGTCGTTGGCGGCCGCGCCTTCGATGATGTCGCGGCTGTGGCGTTCGGTCTCGATGGCGATGCTGACGAAGCTGTTGAAGCTGGAGCGGTCCTCGGGAATCTGCGTGGTCCTGACCCAGTTGCCGCTGGCATAAGCGAAGAAGTCATCACCCGGCGCGACGCTGCGGTCCATGCCGGCCGCGTCGAAGCCGAAATCGCCGAGCTTGGGTGTGCTGGGGGCGTGCTCGGCGTGACTGTCGGCGGCAGGCTGCGCGCCCTCGCGGTGACACGCTGCGGCGGTCAATGCCGCAGCGGCCATGGCGGCGATCAGGACAGGGCGATGCAAAGAGGCCATGCGGCGCGACTCGAAACCGGGACAGGTGTCGCAGTGTAAGTGGCCTGCGGTGCCACGTCCCGATTTGAGGGCAGGCACCGCCGCGTCACGCACCGGTGCGGACACACTCGGTTCAGCGCCGTCGTTGATACCAGAAACCCAGCGCATCGCGGGTCTGCAACATGCGCCGTCCGCGCCACAGAAACCGCAGCAGCAGGCCCAGATGCTCGCGTTTGGAAAAACTGCGTAGCTTGCGGTCGGAGGTATGCACGGTCTGGCGCAGGATCACAAAGCGCCCGCAGCGTGCCAGCGCGCGGCTGAGCGCGACATCTTCGCCGGCGTAGTAGCGCGTGTCGAAACCACCGGCCGTGACGAAGGCGGCGCGCGTGCAGAACAGAAAACACCCCGGTGCGATGCCGGCGATGCGGAAGAACCAGCCGAACACCGCTTGCGCGGTGCGTTCGGACCACACCCGGTTGCCGTGCAGGTGGACTTGCGCGCCGCCGCCCACCGCACCGGCGTCCAGCGCTGCCAGTGCGGCGCCGACCACCTGTGGGTTGATGAGGGTGTCGGCATCCAGGAACAGCAGCCGCTCGCCCTGCGCCGCCTGTGCGCCGGTGTTGCGCGTGGCCGCAATGTGCCGCAGCTGGACCTCCAGCACCTGCGCGCCGTTGCTGCGTGCGATGACGGCAGTGTCATCGGCGCAGGCGTCGGCCACCACGATCACTTCGTAGTCCAGCTGGAGCGCGCGTGCGCAAGCGTGCAGGCACTGCAGCGTGTCGCCGATCAGCGCGGCCTCGTCATGGGCGGGGATCACGAAGGACAGCATGGGCGTGCGTGGTGTGAGGTGCTGCCAGTGTGCAGGCGCCGGCGATGCGATGATGTGAGTAGCCGCAGTCAGTCCGGTGGCGCGGCGGCGAAGCGACCGCAACGGCCGCGCACCCGCACCGGGAGCGCGGCCATCTTCCATGGATGGCGGGCACCCACGCCTGCATGCTCGAGCGCGCTGTCATGGACGCGCGGCCCAGCGCGCCGTCGCAGCCGGATGGCGGCAACCGGCAACCGGTTGCGACGGTTTCGGTTACGGCCGGTACCACTGCCATGTGGTCCAGGCGCCATCACGCCGCGTCGGCTCAGCGGTTGACCGCGCCCATCATCGCTTCCGGGTAGCGCGTACCGGCAGCGGCCTGCGGCGGGAAGATCGCATCGATGCGCGCCAGTTCGTCGGGCATCAGCGCCACGTCGAGCGCTGCGATGTTTTCCTCCAGATACGCCAGACGCTTGGTGCCGGGAATCGGAACCAGGTCCTGGCCCTGTGCCAGGACCCAGGCCAATGCCAGTTGCCCGGGCGTGACGCCCTTATCCGCCGCGATCGCCTTGACCTGCTCCACCAGCTGCAGGTTGCGGGTGAAGTTCTCGCCCTGGAAGCGTGGCGAGTGACGGCGGTAGTCGTCTGCGTCGAAATCGTCCGGCGAGGAGAATGCCCCGGTCAGGAAGCCGCGCCCCAGGGGCGAATACGGCACGAACCCGATGCCGAGTTCGCGCACGGTGGCGAACACGCCGTTGTCTTCCGGCTCGCGCGACCACAGCGAATACTCGGTCTGCACGGCGGTGATCGGATGCACCGCATGCGCGCGCCGGATGGTGGCGGCGGCCGCTTCCGACAGCCCGAGAAAACGCACCTTGCCCTGTTCGACCAGCCGCGACATGGCACCGACGGTGTCTTCGATCGGCACGTTGGGATCGACGCGGTGCTGGTAATACAGGTCGATGTGCTCCACGCCCAGGCGGCGCAGGCTGGCTTCGCAGGCAGATTGCACATAGGCCGGGCTGCCATCGATGCCACGTACCGACGGATCGCCGGGGTCGAGCTTGATGCCGAACTTGGTGGCCAGGAACACCTCGTGCCGGCGCGAGGCGATGGCCTTGCCGACCAGCACTTCATTGGTATGCGGGCCATACATGTCGGCGGTATCGAGCAGGCTGATGCCGCGGTCGAGCGCGCGATGGATCACCGCGATCGAGGCAGCCTCGTCGCTGCGGTCGCCATAGAACGCACTCATGCCCATGCAACCAAGGCCGAGTGCGGAAACGGTGGGGCCGGAACGGCCGAGGGTACGGGTTTGCATGGTGGGGGAGGCTCCGTGCAGCAGGGTAGGCGGGGAGAGTGGCGCGGTGTGCGTTAGCGCGGCGTGGCCCACGCGCTAACGCCTGAGGTCGGTGTGCGGTGGTGCAGGTGTGACACGGCATAGCAGCGAGCGCGCTGCGCGACGCCTGGGAGTGCCGTGCGAATCGAAGTGGTTTGCATGGGTCCAGACTGCGCCGATTGGGGAGCGGCAGCGATGGGCAGGCGCATGCGATGCGCTGGTGACCGGGCCGTGCACACGTCTTGCGTGGCGATGGTGACGGGGGGTGTGGCCGCGTTGGCGTACGGCGGCCTGGCGATGCTGTTCAACCGCACCCGCGCATCGCCCTGTTTCGGCACGCGCGCGGGTGCAGTTAGGCCAGCTCAGCCCTTGAGCTTGTTGGTGAATTCGGCAACGCGCTTGCCCAGCAGCCGCGCGGTTTCCAGATCGCCTGCGCGCGGGGCTTCGTCCGGCGAAGCGTCCGATGGCGAGATCGCCAGCGCGCCGCCCCAGCCACCGGTCCAGTTCACGTCCTGCGGCCCGTGCGCCTTGGTGTTGGCTGGCGGCAAACCGGTGCCCACCCAGATCTGGCCGTGCTGCTGCGACAGGGTCCAGAAATACTGGATGGTGGTGACCTTGTCGCCGCTGACCGAGGCCGAGTTGGTGAAGCCGGCGGCAATCTTGTCTTTCCACGCCTGCGTAAACCACGGCTTGGAGCTGGCATCGGCAAATTTCTTGAACTGCCACGCCGGCCCGCCCATGTAGGTGGGGCTGCCGTAGATGATGGCATCGGCGGCACTGATCGCGTCCCACGCGTCGTCAGGCAGGTTGCCGTCCTGGTCGATGCGGTACAGCGTGGCCTCGGCCACACTGGCGGCCCCCGCATGCACGGCTTCGGCCTGCTTGACGGTGTGGCCGTAGCCACTGAAATACACGATGGCAATCTTGCTCATGGATGCTCCTGCTCAACGAGGGGAGGGGGATTGTGGGCATACCGGCCGCGACAGAAGAATGACCACGCGCGGGACGAACTGTTGCCGGGCCCGTTCAGCCGGGTGCCGGTGCGGCCAGGTGCTCGAGCAGGTAGTCGATGAAGCTGCGCACCTTCGGTGCCAGGTGGCTGCGGCTGGTGTAGACGGCAAAGATGCCGATCTGGCCGAGTTCGTACGCCGGAAGGATGCGCACCAGGCGGCCCGCAGCCAGATGCGCGTCGGCCAGGAAGTCCGGCTGCATCACGATGCCCTGGCCGGCCAGCGCCGCCGCATTGAGCACATGGCCATTGTTGGCGCGCAGCCCACCGTGCAAGCGCACATCCACATCGCCATCGGGCCCGTGGAAGCGCACCGCGTCGCCGGTGGGCGAGTAGTGGTAGAGCAGGCACTCGTGGCCAGCCAGATCGGCCGGGTGTGCCGGCGTGCCCGCCCGCGCCAGGTAGGCCGGCGCCGCGCACGGCACCAGCCGCACCGTGCCCAGCTGGCGGGCGATCAGCATCGGTGCCGGCTCGCGGGTGATGCGGATGGCGACATCGAAGCCTTCCTCGACCATATCGACCAGGCGATCGGTCAGCGACAGGTCCAGCTCCACCTGCGGGTAGCGCGCACGAAAGCCAGGCAGCAAGGCACCCAGGCGCTCGATCCCGTAGCTCACCGGGGCATTGACCCGCAGCACGCCGGCCGGCTCCAGCGCCTGCGCGCCGATGGTGGCCTCCAGGTCGTCCAGGTCGGCCAACAATTGCAGGCAGCGCTGGTAATACGCGGTGCCGGCGCTGGTCAGGCTGACCCGGCGCGTGGTGCGATTGAGCAGGCGGGTGCCCAGGCGTTGTTCCAGCGCAGCCACCTGCCGGGTGACGCTGGCGGTGGAGCGGTCCAGTGCGTCGGCCGCGGCGCTGAAGCCGCTGCGTTCGGCCACGGCGGTGAAGACGCGCATCGCATCCAGGGTATCCATCCGGGCTCCGATTATTGCTTGTGGTGCAACAAATTATCCGACCTCGCGCCCTTTATCCGAATGCCACGGGTCATAGGCTAGGGCGGTCCTCAACGGAGTGCTCGCATGTCCACCACCCTTGCACCCCCGCGCACCGCGGCCTACGGCGCGGCCTTGCTGTGCATCAGCCTGGGCGCATGGAGTTGCGCATGAGCCGCCTGCCATCGTTGTACATCTCGCATGGATCGCCCATGACGGCGTTGCAGCCGGGCCAGGTGGGGCAGCGGCTGCAGGAACTGCGTCGGCAGCTGCCGCGGCCGCGCGCGATCATCGTCGCCAGCGCGCATTGGCTGGGCCGTCGTCCGCTGGTCAGCGGTGCAGCGCGGCCGCAGACCATCCACGACTTCGGCGGCTTCCCTGCGCCGCTGTATGCGCTGGACTATCCGGCGCCGGGCGAGCCGGCGTTGGCGCAGCAGGTCGTGCGCCGCCTGGAGCAGGCCGGGCTGCATCCGCACCTGGACCCGCAACGCGGTTTCGACCACGGCGTCTGGGTGCCGCTGCGCCTGCTGTACCCGGCGGCCGACATCCCGGTGGTGTCGGTGTCGATCCAGCCCGAGCTCGGGCCGGCGCACCAGTTCGCGCTGGGCCGCGCGCTGGCGCCGTTGCGCGACGAAGGCGTTCTGGTCATCGGCTCCGGCAGCATCACCCATAACCTGCACGACTTCGGCCAGGGCTACAGCGCCGAGCGCGAAGCGCCCTACGTGCGTCCCTTCATCGCATGGACCGAGCGCGCACTGGCGGACAACGACATCCCGGCATTGCTGGACTACCGCCGCCAGGCACCGTATGCAGCGCGCGCACATCCCAGCGACGAGCATCTGCTGCCGCTCTACGTCGCGATGGGTGCGGCCGGGGGCGACCAGCTCGGCGCACAGCGCATCGATGCCGGCATCGATGCGGGCTTTCTGGCGATGGATCTCTATCGCTTCGATGGCGCCGCGGCCACTGCGGCTACCGCAGTCTGACCGGGCCGCAGGACGGTGCCGGCGTGTGCGCCAGCGCTGCGCTCTGAAGCGTTCACGATCGGCTGCTGCGCAGTCTCATAGGCTGAGACGCCCCGGCTGCATGCTGCTTGCGTGAAAATCCTCGACAAGCTCGCCGTCCTTGCCGACGCCGCCAAATACGACGCCTCCTGCGCCTCCAGTGGCGCGAACAAGCGCAATTCGCTCGGCACCGGCGGGATCGGCAGCACCGAGGGCATGGGCATCTGCCACTCGTACACGCCGGACGGCCGCTGCGTGTCGCTGCTGAAGATCCTGCTGACCAACTTCTGCGTGTTCGACTGCGCGTACTGCGTCAACCGCGTCTCCAGCAACGTGCGGCGTGCACGTTTCACGCCCGAAGAAGTGGTCACGCTGACGCTGGACTTCTACAAGCGCAACTACATCGAAGGCCTGTTCCTCTCCAGCGGCATCATCCGCAACTCCGACTACACCATGGAGCAGCTGGTGGAAGTGGCACGCCAGCTGCGCGAAGAGCATCACTTTGCCGGCTACATCCATCTCAAGACCATTCCCGATGCAGCGCCCGAACTGCTGGCGGCGGCCGGCCGCTATGCGGACCGTCTGAGCATCAACGTGGAGTTGCCCACCGAGCAGGGGCTGACCCAGCTGGCACCGGAGAAGAGCGTCGGCGGCATCCGCTCGGCCATGGGCGAGCTGCGCTGGCGCATCGAAGAAAACCAGCTCGAACGCAAGGCCGAAAAGGTACGCCGGGCCAAGCCGCCGCGGTTTGCCCCGGCCGGGCAGAGCACGCAGATGATCGTCGGTGCCGATGATGCCAACGACCGCAGCATCCTGGACACCAGCCGTAATCTTTACGGCAATTACCGCATGCGGCGGGTGTATTACTCGGCCTTCAGCCCGATCCCCGATGCCTCGTCGAAGCTGCCCTTGCAGGCACCGCCGCTGCAGCGCGAGCACCGGCTCTACCAAGCCGACTGGTTGCTGCGCTTCTACGAATTCAGCGTGGAAGAAATTGCGCCCGCGCAGTCCAGCGGCATGCTCGATCTGGACGTGGACCCCAAGCTGGCATGGGCATTGCGCAACCCGGAGCGGTTTCCGGTGGATCTGAACCAGGCGCCGCGCGAGATGTTGCTGCGGGTGCCGGGGCTGGGCACCCGCAACGTGGAGCGGCTGCTGTTGTCGCGGCGGCACGCGCGGTTGCGGGTGGGCGACCTTGCCCGCTTGCGGGTACCGATGAAGAAGCTGCTGCCGTTTGTGAGTGTGCTGGATCATCATCCGCGGCAACGCCTGGACGACCCGGTGCGCTTGCGTGCGCAGCTGGCGCCTGCACCGCGGCAGGCGAGCCTGTTTGAGTGATGCCTCATCGTCGGGAGGGCGCCACCTTCTCCCCGGACGAGGATGCCCGACGGGCGGATGAGGGGCAGGCCGCTCGCCGGAGGTGCGGCGCACGGCAATGTGTTCACACAGCAATATGGCGCTGCCTTGCAAATTCCCGCTCCCGTCATCCCGCGCTCTGCCCCAAGCGCTTCGGCACCTGGCGGCGTGGGGCGCTTCCTGCGTCAAGGCGGGGTGGGACAGCAACCTCAGGGGCCGGCGTGGTCACGGTCGCGCAGCAGCGCTGGCGAGATCGGGTACAGCCGCGTCGGAGGTGGCTGGCCAGTGCGCGTTGCTGCGTGGGAACCAGGATGATCGGATGTGAGTGATGTTCAGCGCTGAGGTGGATCCACCGTGGAGTTTCGAGGCGTGGCGTGCATTGGCGCGGGCCGGCTGGTGTGCGCAGGTTGAGCCGGATGACGTGGCATGGAACGGCGGGGCGCAGGGCGGGTTGCTGATGGGGCAGCGGCTGCAGGACCTGCCGGTGGTAGTGGCACCGCCACGGGTGTCGGCGGACTTCATGCAATTGGCGGCGTCGGTGCTATGCCATCGTGACCCGCAGCGGCATGCGGTGTTGTATCGGTTGCTGTGGCGGATCGCCTCCGGCGAGAAGGCGCTGCTGGAGCGCGCCACCGACGTGGATGTGCATCGTTTGCGGCAATGGCAGAAAGCGGTGCAGCGCGATACCCACAAGATGAAGGCGTTTGTGCGGTTTCGCCGCCTGCCGGGCGAGGTGGAGGACTTCGTTGCCTGGTTCGAGCCCGATCACTGCATCGTGGACCGCGTCGCCCCGTTTTTTGCGCGGCGGTTTGCCGGCATGCAGTGGGCGATCCTGACGCCGTATCGCAGCGTGCGCTGGGATGGCGAGGCATTGTCGTTCGGCGATGGTGCGGTGCGGACGCAGGTGCCGGCCGACGATGCGCAGGAAGCCCTGTGGCGCACCTATTACGCGCATATTTTCAATCCGGCGCGGCTCAATCCCACCATGATGCGGCAGGAGATGCCGCAGAAATACTGGAAGAACCTGCCCGAAGCGGCACTGCTGCCGGAGCTGATCCGCGAAGCCGGCGTGCGGGTGCGCGAGATGGCCGAGCGCGCGCCCGAGCCGGTGCGACGGCGGGTGCCGGTGGCACCCGTACCAGCCGTGGAAGTGGCAACCCAAAGCCTTGCGCAGCTGCGTGTGGCAGCGCGCGATTGCCGGCGCTGCGAGCTGTGGCAACCGGCCACCCAGACCGTGTTCGGCGAAGGGCCGGACGATGCAGCGGTGATGGTCATCGGCGAGCAGCCGGGCGACGAAGAAGATCTGAGTGGGCGTCCGTTTGTCGGCCCGGCCGGGCGTCTGTTCACGATGGCATTGGGCGAGTTGGGTGTGGACCGCACGACCTTCTACGTGACCAATGCGGTCAAGCACTTTCGGTTCGAGCAGCGCGGCAAGCGCCGCCTGCATCGCAACCCGGAGCGTTCGCATGTGCAGGCCTGCAGCGGCTGGCTGCACGCCGAACGCGCGCAACTGCGGCCGGCGCATATCGTCTGTCTGGGGGCGACGGCCGCACAGGCGGTGTTGGGGAGCCGCTTTCGCTTGATGCAGCAGCGCGGCCAGTGGCAGGTGCTGGACGATGGCACGCCGGTGCTGGCCACCGTGCATCCCTCGTGGGTCTTGCGGCAAGGCTCGGAGGCCGCGCGCGAGGAAGGCTACCGAGGCTTTGTCGACGACCTGCGCCAGCTGCTGCATGCACCGGTCGCCGCAGATCGCACCGTGGTTACATAAAAGATGCGCGTGCATCTGCACGCGCATGGTGTCGGAGAACGATGACACCAATCGGGGCCACTGGCGAACCGGTGGTCCCGCACCGCCGCTTCACGGTGTGGTGGCGCCGCCCGACGTCTGGTGCCCGGACGCGTGCGGCTTCGCTGTTCACTGGTGTCTATGTGTCGTAGCAGGAAGCGGACGCGATGGCGCCGGAGTGCAACGCCATCGCATTCAGACAGGTCACTCAAGCGCAGCCAGTGAATTGCTGCGCCGTCATAGGGGGGCCTGGATGGTGTCGGGATCAGCGTGTACCGCCAGTGCGCCCCGGCTTGGAGCGCATCTGTCGGGACACCCACAATCGCCGGGTGCTCATCACGATTGAACTCCCTGCAAGTGCCGCATGCGCGGTCGGCGTCGACCATCGACGGAACGCGGCCCGTTCCGCCGATGACCTCGCGCGCAGGCCACCTGCAGGTGGCGCAGCAACTGCCGTTACGGCATCAACACCTTGTCGATCACGTGGATCACGCCGTTGCTCTGGTTGACATCGGCGATGGTGACTGTGGCGGTATTGCCCTTGACGTCGGTGAGGGTGACCTTCTTGCCATTGAGCTTTGCGGTGAGCGGCTCGCCCTGCACCGTGGTCAGCGTGGCGCTACCGCCGCCGGCCTTGATCTTGGCGATCAGCGAGGCGGCGTCCACCTTGCCCGGCACCACGTGATAGGTGAGCACCTTGGTCAAGGTCGCCTTGGACTCGGGCTTCAGCAAGGTGTCCACCGTACCGGCCGGCAGTGCGGAAAACGCCGCATTGGTCGGCGCAAACACGGTAAACGGGCCCGGACCCTTCAAGGTCTCGACCAGGCCGGCGGCCTTCACTGCGGCAACCAACGTGGTGTGATCCTTGGAGTTGGCGGCGTTGTCGACGATGTCCTTGGTGACCAGCATCGGCGCACCACCCACCGTCGGGTTGGACGCAGCGTAAGCAGGAGCCATCGCGCTGGTCAGGGCAATGGCGGTAGCAATGGCAAGCGACTGCAGTGACGTCTTCATGAGGCATCGATCCTTTGGGTTGGCGGTCGCCTGGATGGCAACCGTAGGGTCAATACGCCTGCCGCTGCGGGCCGGATGCATCACGTGGTCTTGATGTTCATTACGGGGTTTGGCGTGGTGAGTGCGGCGTCAGGAACAACGTGAATCGCTTCGCCTGGCTGTCGACGCGATGGCTGCTGGTCGCGTGTGCAGCATCAGGTGCGCTGCCGCCGGTTGCCCGATTGGTATCGGTGTTGCGTGGCCTGTCTCACGTCTCGGGATGCGGCAGTCTCCGCAGCATTGGCGGACTGTTCGTATCGGGGCGTTGCCGCAGGTGACCTGCGATCGAGTGGCTGAGGAAGGGCGGCGCGATAGGCTGTCAGGGCCGAATCGATCGCGCCTGATGGTTTCATCACCGGTTGCAAACCGGTATGTTCCCGTCAGTGCGTTGTTGTGCGTCGCAAGATGATGCCGCACGTGCGGTCGTTTCTTCTTCCGGGTTTTACATGCATTCGATCGATGTCGTCCTCGCCATGTTGCTGGCGGTCGCGGCCAGCGGTTATCTGATCCGCATCCTGCCGTTCTCGCTGCCGTTGCCGTTGGTCCAGATCGCGCTGGGCGCGGTGGTCTCCGGTGTGTTCGATGCGGGGCACGAGCTGGAACCGGAATTGTTCTTCCTGCTGTTCCTGCCGCCGCTGCTGTTCCTGGACGGCTGGCGCATTCCCAAACAAGGCCTGTTCCGCGACAAGGCGGCGATCCTGGAGCTGGCGCTGGGCCTGGTGGTGTTCACGGTGATCGGTGCCGGCCTGTTGATCCATTGGCTGATCCCGGCCATGCCGCTGGCGGTGGCGTTCGCGCTGGCTGCCATCATTTCGCCGACCGACCCGGTGGCGGTGTCCTCGATCGCCTCCAAGGTGCCGATTCCCAAGCGCCTGATGCACATTCTGGAAGGCGAGTCGCTGCTCAACGACGCCTCGGGCCTGGTGTGCTTCCAGTTCGCCGTGGCCGCGGTGTTGACCGGTACGTTCTCGGTGGCGACCGCTTCGCTCACCTTCCTGTGGGTGGCGCTGGCCGGGTTGGCGCTGGGCGTGGCCACCACCTTCGGCCTGAGCCGGATCCAGGCCTGGATCTGGCGCCATTTCGGCGAGGAGCCCGGCTCGGCGATCCTGGTCAACCTGCTCACGCCGTTCGCCGCGTACCTGCTGGCCGAAGCCTTCCACGCCTCCGGAATCCTGGCCGCGGTGGCCGCCGGCATCACCATGAGCTACGTGGAAATGGCCGGCAACGCGCCGGGCAACATGCGTCTGCAGCGCTCGGCGGTGTGGGACACGGTGCAGTTCACCTTCAACGGCATCATCTTCGTGCTGCTGGGCGAGCAGTTGCCGGGCATCCTGGACGGGGCGGTGCGCAGCGTGCAGGAGGCCGGGCACCTCAATCCGTGGTGGCTGGCGGTGTACGTGGCCACCATCAGCACCAGCCTGATGGCGCTGCGCTTTGTGTGGGTGTTCCTGTCGCTGCGCTGGAACATCTTCAAGGCGCAACGACGGGGCGAGGCGCATGTCAGCCCGCCCTGGCGAATCGTGGTGGCGGTATCGCTGGCGGGCGTGCGCGGGGCGATCACCCTGGCCGGCGTGCTGACGCTGCCGCTGATGCTGGAAGACGGCTCGCCGTTTCCAGCCCGCCAGCTGGCGATCTTCCTGGCGGCCTCGGTGATCCTGGTCTCCTTGCTGGTGGCCAGCGTGGCATTGCCGCGACTGCTGCGCGGGCTGGAGTTGCCGGAAGAGGAAGACGAACAGCAAAAGGAAGACCTGGCCGTCAAGGCCGCCTCGCAGGCGGCCCTGGAGGCGGTGGAAAAGCTGCGCCAGCGGCTGGTGGAAGACAGCGCGCATGCCGAGCGCTACAACGCCGCCGCCAATCAGGTCAGTCAGCGTTACCAGCGCAAGCTGGGTGCCGTGGACATGGCCGAAACCGATCCGGAAGAGGCCGGCGCCTACGAGCAGGCCTTGCGCCAGTTCCGTCACACCGCCCTGGTGGCCGAGCGCAACGAGCTGTTCAAGCTTGCGCGCCGTCGCGAGATTTCCGACGACCTGTCGCGGCGGCTGGTGCGCAACCTGGACCTGATCGAGTCGCGCAAGCGCGCGTAGGTGCTGGGAATGGGGATTCGGGAATAGGGAATCGCAAAAGCCAGGGCGATGTCCACGGCCATCGTAGGAGCGCACCCGGGCGCGACCGGGCTGTCCCGACACACGTCCAGGCGTGCGCCGGCTCGCGAATCGGAAATCGCAGCGGCCAGGGCATTGTCCATGGCCTTCGTAGGAGCGCACCAGGGCGCGAGAGGCGTTCCCTGGACAGCCCCCGTCGCGCCCAGGTGCGCTCCTACCACACCACGCGCGCCACAAGGATGTAAGCATCGCAGCCCTTGAGCCGACGCAACGCGCAACCTGCCGGTCTGTCCGTGTGTAGCGTGCACCAGGCACCAGGCAAATCACGCGTCGGGAGACACCATCCCATCAGCCCCCCTCCCATCGTCACGGCGCAGCGCCTACCCTGTGGCGCTTCTGGTCCCCGTGCACAACCCATGACGCCCATCGTTTCCATCCAGGGAGTGAGCAAGACCTACGCCGGCGGTTTTCAGGCGCTCAAGCAGGTGGATCTGCAGATCCAGCGCGGCGAGATCTTCGCGCTGCTTGGCCCCAACGGTGCCGGCAAGACCACGCTGATCAGCATCATCTGCGGGCTGGTCAACCCCAGCACCGGCACCGTGCTGGCCGATGGTCACGACATCGTGCGCGACTACCGCGCGGCACGTGCCAGCATTGGGCTGGTGCCGCAGGAGCTGGCCACCGACGCCTTCGAAACGGTGTGGGCCACCGTGCGTTTCAGCCGCGGGCTGTTCGGCAAGCCCGCCAACCCGCAGTACCTGGAAACGGTGCTGCGCGAGCTGTCGCTATGGGACAAGCGCAACAGCAAGATTTCCACATTGTCCGGCGGCATGAAGCGACGCGTGCTGATCGCCAAGGCCCTGGCGCACGAGCCGCGGATCCTGTTCCTGGACGAGCCCACTGCCGGCGTGGACGTAGAGCTGCGCCACGAGATGTGGCAGATGGTGCGTCGGCTGCGCGAGCAGGGCACCACCGTCATCCTGACCACCCATTACATCGAAGAGGCCGAAGACATGGCCGACCGGGTCGGGGTGATCAACCGCGGCGAGCTGGTACTGGTGGAAGACAAGCACACGCTGATGCGCAAGCTCGGCAAGAAGCAGCTCAGCCTGAGCCTGCAATCGCCGCTGCAGGCGGTGCCGGCCGGGCTGGCGGATCTGCCGCTGGAGTTGTCGGCCGACGGCAGCAGCCTGATCTACACGTTCGACACGCAGGCCGAGCAGACTGGCATCGGGGCGGTGTTGCGCCGGCTCAACGAGCAGGGCATCGACTTCAAGGACCTGCATTCCAGCGAGAGCTCGCTGGAAGAGATCTTCGTCACCCTCGTGCATGGCGCCCGTCAACCGGAGATGCGCGCATGAACATGCATGCGATTGCCGCGATTTATCGCTTCGAAATGGCGCGCGCCTTCCGCACGCTGACCCAGTCGATCGCTTCGCCGGTGTTGTCGACCTCGCTGTATTTCGTGGTGTTCGGCGCAGCCATCGGCTCGCGCATGGGAGATATCGACGGCATCAGCTACGGCGCCTTCATCATTCCCGGCTTGGTGATGTTGTCGCTGCTCAACGAGAGCATCTCCAATGCCTCGTTCGGCATCTACATGCCGCGCTGGGCCGGCACCATCTACGAGGTGCTGTCCGCGCCGGTGGCATGGTGGGAGATCGTCATCGGCTACGTGGGCGCGGCGGCCACCAAGTCGGTGATGCTGGGCCTGCTGATCCTGCTCACCGCACGGCTGTTTGTTCCGTACGAGATTGCGCATCCGGTGTGGATGCTGGGCTTTCTGGTGCTCACCGCACTGACCTTCAGCCTGTTCGGCTTCATCATCGGCATCTGGGCCGACGGCTTCGAGAAGCTGCAGGTCATCCCGCTGATGGTGGTGACGCCGCTGACCTTTCTGGGCGGCAGCTTCTATTCGATCAACATGCTGCCGCCGGTGTGGCAGAAGGTCACGCTGTTCAACCCGGTGGTCTACCTGATCAGCGGGTTCCGCTGGAGTTTCTACGGCAAGGCCGACGTGCACATCGCGGTGAGCACCGGCATGACGTTCCTGTTCCTGCTGGTGTGCCTGGGCGTGGTGGCGGCCATCTTCCGCAGCGGGTATCGGCTCAAGGCGTGAGTGAGTCGCGTGTGCGGTGTCTCACCGCTTGCTGGCTGTTTGATCGAACGCCATGCGCACCGACCTACGTGACTGGTCCTTGCCCGCTCACCGTCGCGGGATGGTGAGCGGCATGGATGCCGCGCCAGAGCTTACAAGGCCGTACTTGCAGCGTGTCCTGCGATGGTGGGCTGAGCAAAGGCGCAGCGTCGAGTGCGCGGTGCCCTCACCGCTTGCGGGACACGCCGTTAACCCGTCCATGGGGCTGGATGGCGGCATCCATGCCGCCAACGGTCCCGCAATCGGCGAGGACACCGCACCAGATAGTTGGCTGGTGGTTTTGTTGAAGATCGAGGGCACCGCGTCGCAAGTTAGCTAATCGCTTGTTGAAGACTCTGCGCACCGACCAACTTGACTGGTCCTTGCCCGCTCACCGTCGCGGGACCTTGAGCGGCATGGATGCCGCGCCAGAGCCTCCAGGGACGGATTCACGGCGTGTCCCGCGATGGTGGGCGGGCAAGGGCCCTGCAGCAACTAAAAGCGTCTAGTGCACGGTGCCTTTGCCACTCGCGGGACATGCCGTTAACCCGTCCGTGGGAGCCACGATGGCGGCATCCATGCCGCCATCGGTCCCGCAATCGGCAAAGACACCGCACCAGACAGTTAACCGGCTGCTTTGTTGAAAGCCATGCGCACCGCCCATCTTCCATGGTGCGCGGGCAAGGGTGCTGCAGCCCGGCCACAGATCAGCCGGCCTGCAGTAGACCGGTATGAAGTAGGGTAATTGGCCTCTCTTATTCGGAAGCCGGTTTGGCGTCGTTCTTGGTGTCCAGGTAATACGCCACCACCTCGCCCTTGATCTTCATCGTCATCGGATTGCCGCGGCGGTCGCGTGCCTTGCCGACCTGTACCTTGATCCAGCCTTCGCTCACCGAATATTCCTCCACGTTGTCGCGTTCGATACCGTTGAAGCGCACGCCGATGCCGCGGTTGAGGGCGTCGGCATCGTGGAACGGACTACGTGCGTCGATGGCCAGGTGATCGGGAGGGGTATCGCTCATGGGGAAGGCGCCATGACGGGCCGGATGGCCGTCTTCGGCCGCACAGGATACGTACCTGCGCCCGGAAGACCAGCCCTGCTGGCGCAGCGGCGGGCCGGCCTCGGTTTGCTTGCGCCGCCGCAGGCCTCACACTTGGCGCCTGCAATCCTTCAGCGAGACCGCCATGCCCGACAACAGTGCCGACTACGAAGACGACGAAGGCCTGCAGCCCGAAAGCGACGAAGACGATGTCGACGACCATCCGGCACGGGTCTGGAATCTGCTGGTGTTGATCAACCCCGGCGATGAAGACACCGCGCTGGCCCAGTTCGATGCCTGGCGCGAAGCACAGGCCGATGCAGACGATGACGACGACGATGCGTGGCTGTGGACGCTGAAAGACGTCATCGACTGGCGCTCGGGATTCTACGTGGACTGGAAGGACACCGACTCGTTCATCGCCGCCATCGACGAACTCGGCGCGCGCTGGAACCTGCGCATCGACTGGGGCGGCGACCTGGACGACGAAGACTTCGCCGGCGATCTCGAGGTCCCCGACCTGATGGCCGTGGCGTTCGACCGCCTGCGCGAACACGGCTACTCGCTGTGGAACTGGAACACCGGCGGCGACGCCTATGCCGGCTGGATCGCCCTCAGCCGCGACGACGACGCCATGCTGGCGCTGACCTCGTTGCTGGGCGTCGAGGTGCGGCTGGGCAACGAGGCCTTTTGAGGGCCGGGAGTGGGGAGTCGCGAGAGCGGTCTCCGGGTGCGTGGGTCTGGCAGGCATTGTCCGCGGCCAGATGACTGCCCCGTAGGAGCGCGCTGGCGCGCGGTCGGGCGTTACCGGGACAGCTCCTCGCGCTCGGGCGCGCTCCTACAACGGGGTGGCGTCATGGTGTAGGGGGGGATGCCGCCGTCGTGAAGTTGCAGGCCTCTTTACCAGGAGGCTCACACGGCCCAGCAATGGCCACGTAGGAGCGTGCCTGCGCGCGATAGGCGTTACCGGGACAGCTCCTCGCGCTCAGGCGCGCGCCTACTAAGGCGCGCCGCCAATCAGGTTGCGGCCACCGCCGTTGCCAATCCCCAATCCCGAATCCCAAATCCCCGCCTCAAGGCGCCTCGCCCCGTGCCTGCGCACGCGCATTGGCGATCAAGGCCTTGAGCAAGACGCGATCGGTGTGACGTGAGATCGCGATGGCACCGAGTGCGATCGCCTCGATACGCAGCGAGGCGGGCACGTCGTAGTGCGCGCCGCTGAGTTTGTTCTGGAAGGCGCGGCGGGGAATGCCCAGCCGCGCCGCCATGGCATGCAGCTCGTCCAGCGTATCGCCGAGCAGGTGCGCCCAGCGCTGGTCGCGCCACAGGTGCACCGCATCGTCGACGTAGACGGCCATCTGCCAGGTCAGTCCTGCTTCTTGGACTTCTTCGACTTCTTGCCGGCGCTCTCGCTGTCAGCGTCGTCCGCGACCGCGTCGGCGGCCTTGTCGCTGGTCGCCTCGTCTGCAGTGCTGTCGTCTTCGGCCGTCGCGGCATCTTCGGCAGCGGCATCGCTGTCGGCCGCAGGTGTTGCATCGGCGTCGTCGGCGTCTTCATCGCCGTCTTCATCCGCATCGGCGTTCTGGAACTCGGACACCAGCTTGGTCAGGTATTCCTCGGCGGTCTGGCCTTCGTCGGCGGCCAGGTCGTCGATCATCTGCTGCAGCTGGGTCGAATATTCCAGCGAGATGGTCTTGCCTTCGGCTTCCTGCAGGTTGGCCAGGTGCTTGAGCATGGCCAGCATCGGCACCGGGTTGTCGGCGCTGCCCATGGTCTGGCCGCCGATCGACAGCATCCACTCGCTGCCACCTTGCAGGCCGATCGCCGCGACCACGCGGCCGTCGGCGTCCTGCAGCACGGCATGGTTGCTGACCTGGGGCGCCTGGCCCAGACGGGCGAAGGGGCGCTTGGGTTGCTGCTTCTTGCGCTTGTCGCGCTTGGCCTTGGAATTGCGGGACACGGTATTCTCGACGCTGGGAATGGCCGGCCATTCTAGAGCGTGCGCCGCACGATGCGATGAGCAGCCGGCTTCGGGGTGACCGGGCGCGGGCGGCCCCGCCTGCTGTCGATCACAGTGTCGATCGTGATGCCGCGGCAATCCCCGCTCGCCGCGGGCCTGGATGAGGCGGGCAGCCGCGCCGATGGTCCGGCAAGCGCCGCACCTGCCAGGCCGGTGGCAGGGCGCCAGCCTGGCCTGTAGGGCAGACGGCGCGTGCGCCAGGCCCTCCCCATCGCCGGCCCCGCAGCAGGCGTGGAGATCGGGTTCGCCGCGTTGCCGATGGATTCGGCAAGGCACCTCTGCTGGGACGGCACTCAGAGCATGCCGCCGTCCAGGCACGCCAACCGCAAATCACCGGCTCGACGACACCGTCGGCAGCGATACGTCAGACAAGCCAGACCGGGCATGCATCTGGAACTCCAACCCCGGCCTCGCAATCAATGCGCTTCGACCGCCACGCGCGGCGCGGCCACGGCGGCTTCGGCGGCCTTGGCGAGTGCGGCGGCCGAGGCGACCTGAGCGCTGGTGGACACGCGCGGTGCCGCCGGGCGTGCGGAGGCGGTGCCCGGCGGAGGCGCGGGTGAGCCGCCGGCGGCGCCTGTCGCAGCCGCGGAGCCTGGCGCAGCCGCCGCAGCCGCTGGCGCCGCAGCGCCCAGCGCGGGGCCACTGGTCGCTGCACCCACCGTCGCGGTACCGGTGGCAGCGGCGCCGCTGAGGTCCGGCACGTGGGTGTCGGCGTCATGGACGGGCTTGCCCAGCGCCACGCCCTGGCCGGCGCCAGCCAGCGCCGCTTCTTCGGCGTCCTGGGTCATCACCACGATGCTGATGCGGCGGTTGATCGGATTCTGCGGGTCGGTCTTGTCGAATAGCACCGAGGACGACAACCCCACCACGCGGGTCACCTTGGCATCGGCCATGCCACCGCCCACCAGCGCGCGGCGCGCAGCATTGGCACGGTCGGCGCTGAGTTCCCAGTTGGTGTAGCCGGCATCGCTGCTGTAGGCGGTGGTGTCGGTGTGACCGGTGATGCTGATGTGGTTGGGCACCTGATTGATGAAGCTGGACAGCTCGCGCAGGATGTCCACCGTGTACGGCTTGAGCTGGTCGCGGCCGATATCGAACATCGGGCGGTTCTGCTTGTCCACGATCTGGATGCGCAGGCCATCGGGCGTGAGATCCAGCAGCAACTGGTCCTTGAACGGCTCCAGCGCCTGGCTCTTGTCGATGGCCTCTTTCAGGTCCTGCATCAACGCTTCCAGGCGCCGCTTGTCCTTGGCGCGGCTGTCCACGTCGGTGTCTGCCGCGTTGTCGCGCTTGCGGCCCATTTCGTCCTTCTGCCCCTTGGCCATGTCGGCGGTGCCGCCGAGCTTGATCATCGAGGTGCTGGCGCCGCCGGGGCCATTCATGCCGGGCGAGGGCGCCGGCGACTTGCCGGACAGCGGGCTGGGGTTGCGGAAGTATTCGGAGATCGCCGCGCGCTGCTCCTTGGTGGTGGCGGCCATCAGCCACAGCACCAGGAAGAAGGCCATCATCGCGGTCACGAAGTCGGCAAACGCCACCTTCCAGGCGCCGCCGTGATGGCCGCCGCCCTGCACCTTCTTGACCCGTCGGATGACGACGGTGGATTTGCCCTCGGCCATGACCGCGGTCCTACTTGATCGTCTTCAGGTGCGTTTCGAAATCGCCGAAGCTCGGACGCACGTTGGAGGGCAGGGTCTTGCGCGCAAATTCCAGCGCAATCTTGGGGTTGTAGCCGCGCAGGCAGGCCAGCAGCGCGGTCTTGACCGCCTCGTAGATGCGCCCGTCCTGTTCGGCACGCGCTTCCATCGCCGCCGACAACGGCGACACGAAGCCGTACGCCAGCAGGATGCCCAGGAAGGTGCCCACCAGCGCGGCGCCGACGTGGTGGCCGATCTCTTCGATCGGCCCGCCGATCGAGCCCATGGTGATCACGATGCCGAGCACTGCCGCCACGATGCCGAAGCCGGGCAGGCCGTCGGAGACCTTGCTCAGCGCATGCGCCGGCGCCAGGGCCTCGTGGTGGTGCTTTTCCAGTTCCAGTTCGAGCAGCGGTTCCAGTTCGTGCGGCTCGATGTTGCTGCCGATCATCAGGCGCAGGCAGTCGGTGATGAAGTCCAGCAGGTGATGGTCGGCCACCACCTTGGGGTAGTTGCCGAAGATGGTGCTGTCCTGCGGTTTTTCGACGTGGTCTTCCAGCGCCATGAAGCCGTCGCGACGGGCCTTGTTCAACAGCTCGTAGATCAGGCTCAGGGTGTCCTTGTAGTCGTCGGACTTGTACTGCGGGCCCTTGAACACGCCCAGCACGCCGGTCAGCGTCTCCTTGACGATCTTGCCCGGCGTACTGACCAGGAACGCACCCAGGGCCGCGCCGCCGATGATCATCAGCTCGTACGGCTGCCACAACGCACCCAGTTTTCCGTGCGACAGCACATAGCCGCCGAGGACGCTGACGATGACGACGATGAAGCCAACGATGATGAGCATGGCGAAGCCGAAAGCAATCTGGGAGTGCTAGTGGTTTCGGCTTGCGCGGCCGATTCTTGAAGCGCACGGCGTGAAGATGTGCGCTGTGACTGAACGATCAGCCGATTGTCGTTGCGGCCTCATGCACACATTTGACCGCATCGCCGCCTGCCAGCGACAGCGTCGCCTCGCCGGCATGCTCCCGGAACCGGCGCCGTGGGCGTCGGCAAGGTGCGTTGTGCCTGAACCGTCAGCCGATCGTGCTTGCGGGCTCATGCACGCATTTGACCGCATCCCCGCCTGCCAGCGACAGCGTCGCTTCGCCGGCATGCTCCCAGAACTGGTTGCCATGGGCGTCGGCAAAGCGCGCGCCGGAGGCGGCCTGGGCACTGAGCAGGGTCAGCGCACGGCCGTCCAGGGTCAACCGCAGGGCATCGGTGGCGGGGTCGAAGCGGGTAGTGATGGCGCGCTCGCCGCAGCGCCAGGCCACGGTATCCGGGGCCTGGGTCAGGGCTGGTGGCGGCGTGACCGGCCCCGGATGGCCGGCATGGGGCAGCGGGCCGGTCACGCTGGCGTCGGTGGCCATCGGCGGCGGGCTGCCGTCCGAGCCTGCGGTTGCGATGGACGGTGGCTCCGTCGCGGTCGCAGGTGCGGTGTCGGCAGAGCGATCGCCTGCGGTGCAGCTGGCCAGGGTGGCGGCCAGCACTGCGGCGAGCATCAGGGTCGAGGACGTGTGCATCTGCGTACTCCTGCCTGGATCGTCCGTCGCCGGCGTGGCGACGGTTGGGACATGGTGTGGCCAGTGCTTAAGGGATCTGGCGCTGCGCATGGTGCCCTGCGACGTCAGTGGGTGCCAGATCGGCGCCACGCGTGGGCGCCGCCGCCGACCGGCACTTGGCCTGGCCTCAGGCCGGCTGCGCCTCAGCGCCATCGCGGTGCAACGGGTTGGGCAGTGCCTGGCCGTTCTCGGTGAAGCCCAGCGAGACCGAGTTGAGGCAGTGCCGTTCGCCGGTCGGCGGCGGGCCGTCCGGGAACACGTGGCCCAGGTGGCTGTCGCAGCGCGCGCAGACGATCTCGGTGCGGATCATGCCGTAGCTGGTGTCGCGGATCTCGCGCACATGGGCGGTGTCGTAGGGCGCGAAGAAGCTCGGCCAGCCGGTGCCGGAATCGAACTTGGCGCTGGAGCGGAACAGCGGCAGCCCGCACAGCCGGCAGGTGTAGACCCCGTCCAGCTTGTTGTCCAGAAAGACCCCGCAAAACGGCGCTTCGGTACCGTGGTGCAGCAGCACGCGCTGTTCCTCATCGCTGAGCCCGGCGATCAGGGCGTCGCGCTGGGCGGGGGAGGGAGGGGTCAGATCGAACTGGCTCATGAGGCTCTCGCATGCGCTCGCCGGCGGGGTGCCGGCGCCTGCCCCAGTGATGTGGGCGCTGCGCGGGTGGTTCAACCGGTCGACGTATTCGAGAAAGTCACGCGTGCGCTGGAGAGCCCGTGGCTGCGCCCGTACCCTCATCCGGCGCTGCGCGCCACCTTCTCCCCCATGAAGGAGGACATGTCCCGGCGGGAGAAGGGAACGGCCCGGCGGGAGATTGGCGTCTTCGCAGTGCAACGACCTGACCAAAGCGTTCATCCCCCGGCCGGTTGCGTGCATTGCTGCCGCCTGGTCGCGCCCCCATCGATTAACCACTCCCGATCAATCACGGTGCCTGTCATGGCGATCCATTCCTCAACGCGCGGCCTGCTGTTCTGCGGTCTGCTGGCGATGGCCGGCGTGGCGGTGGCGCAGTCGGCCACCACCACGCGTTCGTCCAACACGTTGCAGCCCATCACCACGCCGACACCGGTTCAGCCCACTGTGACGCCGCCGCGCGCGCTACAGCCGGCTAACTCGACCGCCCCCGTGCCCTCGCAGCTGGGGCAGCGCCCGGTCGCGCCGAGCATCCCCACCCGTGGTCCGGCGCAGACACCGGTGGCGCCTGCCGGCAGCCAGGTGTCGCCGACGACGCCGATGGTCTACGACCGCAATGGCCGCTTGCTGCAGGGCATGCAGCCGGCCGGCGCCAACCGGGTGCTGGATACCAAGACCGGCCGCTACTACGACGCAGTACCGGCAGGCGACGGCATGCGCGTTGTGCGCTGACGGCAGCGATCCGGTCTATTGCCGACCGCCGACCGCCGACCGCCAACACCGGCCACCACCGCTAGCGATTCCCCCCGATGCCACGGGTACCGGCAACCCACAACTCTCGAAACCCCAGTCCCGATTCTCCAATCCCATTCCCAATTCCCGATTCCCGATTCAATCGGCAATCGGCAACGCCAGCGTCTCCTTGACCTCCTCCATCACGATGTAGCTCTTGGATTCGCGCACGTGCGGCAGGGTCAGCAAGGTGCTGCCGAGCAGCTTGCGATAGGAGGCCATTTCGCTGATGCGCGCCTTGAGCAGGTAGTCGAAGTCGCCGGAGACCAGATGGCACTCCAGCACGTTGGGCAGCTTCAGCGCGGCGCGGCGGAATTCTTCGAAGATGTCGCCGGATTTGTAGGCCAGGCTGATCTCCACGAACACCAGCAGGCTGGCCTTGAGATAGTGCGGATCCAGCCGTGCGTAGTAGCCGGTGATGGCGCCGTCGCGCTCCAGTCGGCGCACGCGCTCGGTGCACGGCGTGGTCGACAGGCCCACCCGCTCGCCCAGTTCTGTGAACGAGATCCGCCCCTCCTGCTGCAGGATGCGCAGGATCTTGCGGTCGATCTTGTCCAGTTCGCGGGTGCGGGTGGTCATGCGGTCTGTCTCGGCAGGGTTTAGCAGGAAGTTTCACTACAAAGGCGTGGCGATTCCAGAAATGGCACTGCCTGCCTCGCAATATACTGCGGCTAACTGTCCCTCTCAGTGTCTTGTTGTGGGGGAATACCCTTTTCAGGAGAACGACATGCGGGTGCTCATTCTCGGCAGCGGCGTCATCGGCGTGACCAGTGCGTGGTACCTGGCGCAGGCCGGTTGCGAAGTGACCGTGGTCGACCGCCAGCCAGCGGCGGCGCTGGAGACCAGCTATGCCAACGCCGGCCAGCTGTCGTTCGGCTACACCTCGCCGTGGGCTGCGCCTGGCGTCCCCGGCAAGGCGATGAAGTGGCTGTTCGAGCAGCACGCGCCGCTGTCGATCCGCCCCACCCGCGACCTGCGCCAGCTGGCGTGGCTGAGCCAGATGCTGCGCAACTGCACCGCCGAGCGCTATGCGGTGAACAAGGCGCGCATGGTGCGCATGTCCGACTACAGCCGCGATTGCCTCAACGCATTGCGCGCCGAGACCGGTATCGAATTCGAAGGCCGCCAGCTCGGCACCACGCAGTTGTTCCGCACCCAGCAGCAGCTGGATGCGGCCGCCCAGGACATCGAGGTGCTGGCCCAGTACGGCGTGCCGTATGAGCTGCTGAGCCCGGCGCAGATCGCGCACTTCGAACCCGGCCTGGCCGGCGGCGGCGCGCAGATGGCCGGCGCGCTGCGCCTGCCCGAAGACCAGACCGGCGACTGCCGCCTGTTCACCCAGCGGCTGGCCGAGCTGGCTGCGCAGGCGGGTGTCACCTTCCGCTACGGGCAGCAGATCGAGCGCCTGGCGCATGCCGGCGGCCGGGTCACCGGCGTACAGATCGACGGCCGCATCGAAACCGCCGACCGCTACGTGCTGGCGCTGGGCAGCTATTCGGCCGATCTGCTGCTCTCGCTCGGCCTGCATCTGCCGGTGTACCCGCTCAAGGGCTATTCGCTGACCATTCCGATCGTCGATGCGCAGCGCGCGCCGACCTCCACGGTGCTGGACGAGAGCTACAAGATCGCGCTGACCCGCTTCGACGACCGCATCCGCGTCGGCGGCATGGCCGAGGTGGCCGGCTTCGACATGTCCTTGAATCCGCGCCGTCGCGCCACCCTGGAAATGGTGGTCAACGACCTGTTCCCCGGCGGCGGCGATCTGGCCCAGGCCGAGTTCTGGACCGGCCTGCGCCCGGCCACCCCGGATGGCACCCCGGTGGTGGGCGCTACCCCGTTCGCCAACCTGTTCCTGAACACCGGCCACGGCACCCTGGGCTGGACCATGGCCTGCGGCTCCGGGCGCTACCTGGCCGACCTGATGCAGGGCCGCACGCCGGAAATCGATACCGAGGGCCTGGACGTGTTCCGTTACCTGTCGCCGCGCAGCGTGCGCCCGCAGCGGGAGGCCGCGTAGTGCGTCCTGCGCAAGCGTCGATCGACCTGGATGCATTGCGCCACAATTACCGCCTGGCCAAGCGCCTGGGCGGCAGCAAGGCGCTGGCGGTGGTCAAGGCCGACGCGTACGGGCACGGTGCAGTGCGCTGCGCGCAGGCGCTGGAGCCGGAGGCCGACGGCTTCGCAGTGGCCTGCATCGAAGAAGCGCTGGAGCTGCGCCAGGCAGGTATCCGCGCACCGATCCTGCTACTGGAAGGTTTTTTCGAACATGACGAACTGCGCCTGATCGCCGAGCATGATCTGTGGACGGTGGCGGCCACCCCGCAACAGGTACGCGCGCTGGCCGAGTTCCAGAGCCCGCGCCCGTTGCGTGTCTGGTTGAAGATGGACAGCGGCATGCACCGGCTGGGCCTGTCGCCGGACGATTTCCGCGCCGCCTGGCTGCGCCTGCGCGGGTTGCCGCAGATCGCTTCGCTGGTGTTGATGACGCACCTGGCGCGCGCCGACGAACTGGACTGCAGCCGCACTGACGAACAGGCCGTGGCATTCGCGCTGACTGCCGGCGGCATGCGCGCGGAAACCAGCATCCGCAATTCGCCCGGCCTGCTCGGCTGGCCGGCGCTGCGCAACGACTGGTCGCGCCCGGGCCTGATGTTGTACGGCGCCAACCCGTTCGCGCAGGACACCGACAGCACCGCGCAACTGCGCCCGGTGATGACGCTGCGCTCGCGCATCATCTCGGTGCGCGAACTGCCCGCGGGCGAACCGGTGGGGTATGGCGCGCGCTTCGTGGCCGAGCGCCCCACGCGCGTGGGCGTGGTCGCGATGGGCTATGCCGACGGCTACCCGCAGTTCGCGCCCAACGGCACCCCGGTGCTGGTCGACGGCCAGGTCTGCCCATTGATCGGGCGCGTTTCGATGGACATGTTGACGGTGGACCTCACCGATCACCCGCAGGCCGGGATCGGCGCGCCGGTGCAGCTGTGGGGCGATGCACCCCAAGTCAGCCCGCTGGCCGCGCAATGCAACGTCAGCGCGTATCAGCTGCTGTGCGGGCTCAAGCGCGTACCGCGGGTGTATGCGGGCGAGGCGGCGGTGGGCAAAATTTCAGCATAGATGCATTCCCTTCTCCCGCCGGGACAGTGCCCCCCTTCATGGGGAGAAGGGCCCGGAAGGGGGCGTGATCGGTAGCTGCGGCGTTCTTCCCTTCTCCCATCGGGAGAAGGTGGCGCGTAGCGCCGGATGAGGGTACGGGCGAACTCCGTGTGGTTGGAACGGCACGTGGGCTTCGCCCCGAACCCTCACCCCAACCCCTCTCCCGGCGGGAGAGGGGCGTGATCGGTAGCTGCGGCGTTCTTCCCTTCTCCCATCGAGAGAAGGTGGCGCGTAGCGCCGGATGAGGGTACGGGCGAAGCCTCATGGGGTTGGAGCGGCACGTAAGCTTCGCCCCGTACCCTCACCCCAACCCCTCTCCCGGCGGGAGAGGGGCGTGATAGGTAGCTGCGGCGTTCTTCCCTTCTCCCATCGGGAGAAGGTGGCGCGTAGCGCCGGATGAGGGTACGGGCGAAGCCTCGTGCGGTTGGAACGGCACGTGGGCTTCGCCCCGTACCCTCACCCCGACCCCTCTCCCGGCGGGAGAGGGGCGTGATCGGTAGCTGCGGCGTTCTTCCCTTCTCCCATCGGGAGAAGGTGGCGCGTAGCGCCGGATGAGGGTAC
>NZ_JBEGFC010000003.1:216744-478054 GCF_040202405.1 Xanthomonas sp. WHRI 6106
GGGGCGTGAGCGGTAGCTGCGGCGTTCTTCCCTTCTCCCATCGGGAGAAGGTGGCGCGTAGCGCCGGATGAGGGTACGGGCGAAGCCTCGTGCGGTTGGAACGGCACGTGGGCTTCGCCCCGTACCCTCACCCCGACCCCTCTCCCGGCGGGAGAGGGGCGTGATCGGTAGCTGCGGCGTTCTTCCCTTCTCCCATCGGGAGAAGGTGGCGCGTAGCGCCGGATGAGGGTACGGGCGAAGCCTCGTGCAGTTGGAAAGCCACGATAGCTACGCTCCGTAACCTCACCCCAACCCCCGCTCCGCACTCCGGCCTGCGCTTGCGCCACAGGCGCTCCGAGGCACGCGCGCCTGTGGCGCGCAAGCCATGCCTTCTCGCCGCGCAGGGAGCGGGCTTTAGGGCGCAATCTCATGGTGTGGATGCGTCACTGTTGTCGCGCGTCCATAAACAAAAACGGCGCGTTGCCACGCGCCGTTACCTTTCGAGGTCTAGCTGGTTTGGCGGCGATATCCCCGTCAAACCATCACAACCCGGCCGTACTGCGATCGCCACGAAACTGTTTACGCAGCCAGTCGTCGATCATGGCTTTCTCGAAGCGCAGCGGGTCGCTGTCGGTCAGCCGAGGGCCACTCATCAGGAAGGCCGAATCCACCAGCTTGCGTTCGCCCTGATCAATCACCCGACCATCGGCCCCGGTCAGCGTGTAGCTGAAACTCAACCGCGGCGGGTAGATGTCCTTGACCACGCGAACGTCCTGCATGCGTGGACCGTGCCACGGCTCGTACTGGCCGGCGCGGCGGATGTCGGTGATGGTCACGCTCAGATGCTGGCCGTCGGGCAGCTGACGTGCGGCGCTCTGCTGGAAGTGGGTGGCCAGCTGGGTCACCCAGTCACCGCGCTGTGCTTCCCAGCGATTGCCGCTGAAGCGCACTTCGGAAAATTCGGCCGGGTCGGTCCAGCGCACATCCACCTTGCCGTCGCTGCTCAGCGCGCGCGGCGCCTGCGGGTCGGTGACGTTGCGCACGCGAGCCTGCACACCGGTCGCTGCGAGCAGTCCTGCCAGCAGCAGGCCGGCGCCGGAAACACTGGAAAGTTTCATGGAAAGCCTCCAAGCGGTAGGTACGTCGCGTACCGGGCGTGCCAGCAGTGTGGGGGTGCGCAAGAGCGCCCGCAACGCGCGCTGCGCCCGGGGCCGCTAAGGCATTGCCGTACGGTTAATCCGCGCCGTGGCAGCCATGACGGCGGGTTCACTGCGCCTGCGCCCACGCTTCACGGCACGGCCCGGAAGATCGGCGCCATGGACACCCACTCTTTCCGCACAAAGTCAGTTTCTTCGGCGCCGGCGCATATGCCGGCGGACGTGCGCCTGCAGTTCATCGACTGGGCAAAACAGCACGGCCACAACCCCGCCACCGGGGCCGCCGCCTTCGTCGCGCTGCAAAGCGATGTGGATCTGGATCTGGCCACGCGCACGCTGCGCCTGGAACCGGGTGCCGACCCGCGCGATGTCCTGCGCGAGCATCTGTCCGAGCTGTCACGCCAGGTGGATGTGGCGGTGCAATTTCCGCCGGTGTATGCCTACACCGCTGCCAACGGCCTGGAGTATCGCTATTCGCTGATGCTGGTGATTGCCGAGGACTGCGTGGAGTGGACCGGACGGGTCTGGCAGGACCTGGATTACCAAGGAATGCTTACCGGTCGCGGGCAGGGGCCACGTGCCAACTACACCCAGCTGGCGCGCATGGCGCTGGAACACGAGTTAGACCAGGAGCATCCCCGTTATGTCCAGGCATGAACTCGAACTGGAGCTGCCGCTCGGCGCGCAGGTCGCCAGCGGTGAGGACGGCTTCAGTCAGCGCTGCCGCAATGAATGTGCCGCGCTCGGGTTGTCGCGTGTGCGCCTGTTGCTGCTCGATGCCGACTATGCGCGCTCCACGGCCTGGCGCGAGGAAGCGCAGCGCTGGATGGACGAACAGCTGCGCCGCGAGGGCGAATGGGTATTCCGTGGCGTGATTGCCGGCATCGTGTTGATCACCGCCTGTATTGCCGTGGCGGCGGCCACCTTGTGGTGAATGCCCGTCGGGGGTGACCGACGTGCGATGGGGGCGTGATCGCCTGCGGCCGCCCGTGCACCCGCTGACGACATAGGGCATGGTTTCATCTGTCCGTCATCCGCACTGGCAGCACCCGTGGCCCCCGATTTGCGTCCTTCGCCCCCCAACCTTGATCCGAGCAGCCTCGATCCAAGCGCCGGCCTGGCCGTCGCCATTGCCGAGCCGTTTCTCGACCCGGCGATGTACCACGAGATCTTCCACAACATCGATGCCGGCTTCTGCGTCATCGACATGGTGTTCGAAGGCGATCAGGCCGTCGATTACCTGATCCGCATGACCAATGGCGCCTTTGAGCGCTACACCGGTCTGTCCAACGCGCTCAACGTGTCCATCCGCAACATGCTGCCCGAGCATGAACAGGAATGGTTCGACCGTTACGGGCAGGTTGCCCGTACCGGCAACCGTATCCACTTCGAGATGCAGGCCAAGGCGTTGCGTCGCTGGTATTCGGTGGACGCATTCCGGGTCGGGCAACCGGAGCAGGCGCGGGTGGCGGTGTTGTTCATGGATATCACCGAACGCAAGCGCGTGGAGCGCGAACTGGCCGAGAGCGAGGCGCGTTTCAGTGCGCTGGCCGACGGCCTGCCGATGCCGGTCTGGGTGCTGGATGCGCAAGGCGTGGTGCGCTTCGTCAACAGTGCCTACGGCGAGTTCTTCGGCCTGGACATTTCCAGCGGCACCGTGTCGGCCTGGAGCGAGTTGCTGCATCCGGACGACCTGCCGATCTTCCAGTTTGAATTATCGGCCGCACTGGAAGAACAACACGGCCTGCGTGCCCTGGTGCGTGCGCGCCGCCACGACGGGCAGTGGCGCTGGATCGAAATGACTGCCACCCCGCGCTATTCGGCCGATGGTCGGTTCATCGGTCTGGCCGGCAGCAGCCCGGACGTGACTGAGCAGCGCGAAATCGAACTGGCCCGCGAGCAATTGCTGGAGTCAG
Organism: Xanthomonas sp. WHRI 6106; assembly: GCF_040202405.1. Taxonomy (NCBI): domain Bacteria; kingdom Pseudomonadati; phylum Pseudomonadota; class Gammaproteobacteria; order Lysobacterales; family Lysobacteraceae; genus Xanthomonas; species Xanthomonas sp. WHRI 6106. The sequence goes on from NZ_JBEGFC010000003.1 coordinate 219,797, forward strand.
AGCGCAGCGCGCGCAACGAAGCCGAGAGCATGGCCCGGCTGAAGGATGAGTTCCTGGCTACGCTGTCGCATGAACTGCGCACGCCGCTGACCACCATCCTGGGCTGGAGCGAATTGCTGTTGCAACGGGTCGAAGAAGGCCACCCCAACTTCAAGGGCCTGTCGGTGATCGCCAGCAGCGCACGCGCGCAGAAGCGGCTGATCTCGGACATGCTCGACCTCAGCAGTATGCTGCTGGGCAAGGTGCAGCTGGAAGTCGAATCGCTGGATCTGGCCGAGCAGGTGCGCGAGGCCCTGAACACCCAGGAACTGGCCGCCGAAGGCAAGGACCAGGTGCTGGAGCTGCACGTGCCGCCAACGCCGTGCCTGGTGCTGGGCGATGCCACGCGGCTGCAGCAGGTGCTGTGGAACCTGCTCTCCAATGCCATCAAGTTCACCCCGGCCCATGGCCGGATCGATGTCACCATCGAGCGCGACGACGGCCATCTGCTGGTGGCGGTGCGCGATTCGGGCGATGGCATTGCCGCCGAATTCCTGCCGCACCTGTTTGGCCGCTTCCGCCAGGCCGATGGCACCACCACCCGTCAGCATGGCGGCCTGGGGCTGGGCCTGGCGATCGTGCAGCAACTGGTGGAAATGCATGGCGGCCAGGTCGGCGCCACCAGCGGCGGCCGTGGCAAGGGCGCCACGTTCACCGTGCGCTTGCCCGAGCACGTTCCCGACCAGGCCAAGCGCCCGCGGCGCGAACTGCGCCGCCGCCTGATGTCCGAACAGATCGTCGAGGCGCGTGCGCTCAACGGCCTGCGCCTGTTGGCGGTCGAAGATCAGCCCGACATGCTCGATTACCTGCGCCGTCTGCTCGAAGAGCAGGGCGCCGAAGTGGTTACCGCCGGCAGCGCCACCGATGCGCTGGCGTTGATCGACCACCGCGGCCATGCGCGCTTCGATGTGATGCTGACCGACATCGGCATGCCCGGCATGGATGGCTACGGATTGATCCGCACCGTGCGCGACAACCTGGGGTTGGATGCCAATGCCCTGCCGGCGGTTGCGGTGACGGCGCTGGCGCGCGATGACGACCGCAAGCGCGCGCTGGAATCCGGGTTCCAGGAGCATCTGGCCAAGCCGTACAGCGTGGCGCAACTGGTCACCGCGGTGCGTGCGGCGCGCGAAGCGATGGAATGACGCGGGGCGCGGCGGTAACGCCGCGCAGTGCCACGCGCGCAGCTGCCGGTGCATCGGCGTGCGCCTGTCGCCGATCGCTCATTGCATGGTGCCCATCACCTGCACGCCTGCAGGCTGGCATCGCCGTGCAGGCGTGCTCACCGTGACATCGAGGCGTTTGCTGTGTCTTTCACGCCGCGTGGCCTAGCGTGAGGAGCTCGTTGATGGAGAAATCGCAATGCCAAAGTACGCCCCACACGTGTATTCCGAACAGGTACAGATCGCCACGCTGGAGCATTGGGTGTCCTTGCTCGATGGGCAGGAGCGGGTGCGGATCGAACTGGACGACGGCAGCATGCTGAGCGGCACGGTTGCGGTGCGCCCCAGCATCCAGACCTATCTCGACGACAACGACAATGAAGGGCTCAACGGGCAACTGCGTCTGGACCAATTGGACGCCTCGCAGGAGCCGCAGTGGATCTGGATGGATCGCATCGTGGCCGTGCATCCGCTGCCCCTGGGTGCAGATCCGCAAGTCATGCCGTGAAGGCGGCGTGTTGACGATGTGTTTACTTCTCCCTGGCGTGTTGCCGGCATGATGTCCGATTGCCGCAACCGTTCAGGAATCGTCTGCAATGACAGCCTTTCTGCCCTCTCGCACTCGCTGGCCGCTATCGCTGATGGCGGTCGCCGTCCTGGCCGGCTGTGGTGACACCGCCACTCTTGCCATCGAACAGGGCACCGGCCCGAACCCGCAATTGCCCGAGCCGGTCAAACGCCTGATCCCCACGGTGAAGGTGGCGCCGGTCAAGCGCTGGGCGGCCACGGCCAAGCCAATCGCTGCCGACGATCTGCAGGTCAATGCGTTCGCGCGCGACCTCGATCACCCGCGCTGGGTGTATGTGCTGCCCAACGGCGACGTGCTGGTCGCCGAGACCGCGCGACCGCCCAAGCCTGAAAACGCCGAGAGTGGCGGCGGGCTGCGCAAGAAGGTGCAGGGTGCGGTGATGAAGAAGGCCGGTGCGGTGGTGTCCAGCGCCAACCGCATCACCTTGTTGCGTGACGCCGATGGCGACGGCGTGGCCGAGGTGCGCACCCAATTCATCAGCGGGCTGTTCTCGCCATTCGGCATGGCCCTGGTCGGTGACCGCTTCTATGTGGCCAATGCCGATGCACTGGTGAGCTTTCCATATACGCCGGGCGACACGCATATCACCGCCAAGCCCACGTTCGTGGCCAATCTGCCGGGCGGGCTCAACCATCACTGGACCAAGTCGCTGCTGGCCAGCCCGGATGGCAGCAAGCTGCCGGATGGCAGCAAGCTGTATGTGGGCGTGGGCTCCAACAGCAACGTGGCCGAAAACGGGATGGAGGCCGAGCTCAATCGCGCCGCGATCCTGGAGATCGACCCGGCCACCGGCAACAGCCGCGTTTTTGCCAGCGGCCTGCGCAACCCGGTGGGCACGGCCTGGGAGCCGCAGAGCAAGGCGCTGTGGGTGGTGGTGAACGAGCGCGATGAGATCGGCAGCGACCTGGTGCCGGATTACCTGACCTCGGTGCGCGATGGCGGCTTCTATGGCTGGCCATACAGCTATTACGGCCAGCACGTGGACGAGCGGGTCGAACCGCAGAATGCCGAGCTGGTGGCCAAGGCGATCAAGCCGGACTACGCGCTGGGCCCCCATACTGCATCGCTCGGCCTGAGCTTTGCCAGCGGCACGCTGCTGCCGGAACGCTTCCGCCGGGGCGCCTTCATCGGGCAGCACGGCTCATGGAACCGCGACCCGCCCAGTGGCTACAAGGTGCTGTTCGTGCCGTTCGCCAACGGCAAGCCCAGCGGGACGCCGATCACGGTGCTGGACGGCTTTCTGGATGCCGAAGGCAACGCCCAGGGGCGCCCGGTCGGCGTGGCGCCCGACAACAGCGGTGCGCTGCTGGTGGCCGATGACGTGGGCAACGTGATCTGGCGTGTGACACCGAAGACGCGCTGACGCATCGACTGAAAAAAACCGGGCGGCTGCCCGGTCTGGTTGGCTCTACATGCGTGCTCGACGTCCAGTGCTTGAGCTTGTCCGTGAACGCGGCAAGCTACTGAATGTGTGTTCGAGTCGCGCATGCCTGACGATCAATTGGCATTGCACGCTGCGAACGCTCCACGGAGCAACGTGAGAGAATGCGCGGCAACACGCTCGGACTAGCGTGGCGCTTCGGGCGTGGCGCTGAAGCGGCGTGCGTAGTCGCGCTCTTCGGTGATGCGGTTGATCTCGTCGTCGGCCATTTCCGGAGCGCCGTAGACCGCATACGCCACGGTGCCGTCTTTGCGCTCACCTACCTGGTGCAGCCGGTAGCGGGGGCGGCCGGCGCCGGTGTTTTCAGGGTAATGCATCGGTGGTGGTGTGTCGTCCAGATCCATTTCGCTGTTGTCGACAACTCCTCCTACGAACAAGGCTCGCATCGCGTCTCTCCGGTGTGGGCTTGGATTCCAGCCTAGGCGGGCGGATGTTGCGTGCGCATCAATAGTCCGTATACACATTGGAAGGCGCATGGCGGCGATGCACACACGCAGGCAACCCCACGTCGGGCGCGGCGGGCAGGCGGCACCGGTCCCTTACAATGGCGGCCTGTTCCCGACCCGATGATCCGATGGCTGGCCCGCCCGATGCCCCGCTTCAAGCCCTGTTCCTGCCTTTTGCCCAGGGCGCGCTGCCATGGCCGCAAGGCCCGGTGTTGTTCCTGCGCGCACGCGACGGCTTTCCGCTGCGCGAACATGCCACCGCTGAGGCGTTGATCTGCGAGCAGAGCTTTCGTCCGTTTGCCCAGGCGCTGGAGCGCAGCGGCTGGAGCGTGCGCGAAGAAAGCCAGATCGAGGCCGACACCACCCGTTATGCCCTGGTGCTGGTGCTGCCGCCGCGCCAGCGCGACGAAGCGCGTGCGCTGTTCGCGCGTGCGGTGGCGCTGACCGCGCCCGGCGGCCGCGTGGTCGCCTGTCAGTCCAACAACGAGGGCGCGCGCTCGGGTGAAGCCGATCTGCGCCAGCTCACCGGCCTGGCCGGCAGCCTGACCAAGCATCACTGCCGCACCTACTGGACCGCACCGCTGCCTGCCGAGACCGATGCGGCGCTGCAGGCGCGTTGGGCGGCGCTGGATGCGCCACGCAAGATCCTGGACGGGCGTTTTGTCAGCCGCCCGGGAGTGTTTGCCTGGGATCGCATCGACCCGGCATCGGCGTTGCTGGTCGAGCACCTGCCCGCCACCCTGGCCGGGCATGGCGCCGATCTGGGCGCCGGGTTCGGGTATCTCTCGGCCGAGGTGCTGGCGCGCTGCCCCAAGGTCACTGCGTTGGATGTGTATGAAGCCGAAGCGCGTGCGCTGCAGCTGGCGCAGCGCAACCTGCAGGGCCTCGCGCATCCGGCGCAGCTGCACTATCACTGGCGCGATGTCACCGCCGGGCTGGAGGCGCAGTACGACTTCATCGTCAGCAATCCACCGTTCCACACGCCGTCCCGTGCCGATCGCCCGGATATCGGGCAGCGCTTCATTGCCGTGGCCGCGCAGGCGCTGCGCCCGGGCGGGCAGCTGTTGCTGGTCGCCAACCGCCATCTGCCCTACGAACAGGTGCTCAACGACAGCTTCGGGCAGGTGCGCGTGGCTGCCGAGCGCGACGGCTTCAAGCTGATCGCCGCCACCCGTGGACGCGGAGCGCGCGCATGAAGCTGGTCAAGCACATCGCCAATCTCGGCTACGGCAGCCGCAAGCAGGTGACCCAGCTGTTCCGCCAAGGCGCGGTCACCGACGCGCAGGGCGAGGTGCTGTACGCCGACGACCAGGTGGAACACGACGCCATCCGCATCGATGGCGAGCCGCTCGATCCGCCCCCGGGCTTCAGCCTGTTGCTGCATAAACCCAGCGGTTACACCTGCTCGACCAAGGACACCGGCCGGCTGATCTACGAACTGCTGCCGCCACGCTTCCGCTCGCGCGCGCCGGTGCTGGCGCCGGTTGGGCGGCTGGACCGCGAAACCAGCGGCCTGTTGCTGATGACCGACGACGGCGCGCTGCTGCACCGGATCATTTCGCCCAAGTCCGCGCTGGACAAGGTCTACGAGATCACGCTGGCCGAAGACCTACGTGGCGACGAAGCCGCGCTGTTTGCCAGTGGCACCTTGCTGCTGGAAGGCGAAACCAAGCCATTGCTGCCGGCCGAACTGGAAGTGCTCGGCCCCCGGCAGGCACGCCTGACCCTGCACGAGGGCCGCTATCACCAGGTGCGGCGCATGTTTGCCGCCGCCGGCAATCACGTGGTGGCGCTGCATCGCAGCCGCATCGGCGGGTTGGGGCTGGACGCGCTGCCGTCCGGGCAGTGGCGCGCGCTGGAGGCGAGCGATCTGGAGGTATTGTTCGGCCGTGGAGCATCTGCATGACGGCGGTCGCACCGCTGCCGTTCCGTCCGCAGGCGGTGATCTTCGATATGGATGGCCTGATGCTCGACAGCGAGCGCGCCATCACTGCCTGCCTGGCACAGGCGGCCGATGTGCAGGGGCTGCAGATCGAGCCGGCCTTCTGGCTGCTCATGGTGGGCACGGGCGATGCGGCGTGCCGCCGTCTGCTTGGCGAACGTGTCGGCGATGCCGCTGCCGAGCACCTGCTGGCGCGGGCCCAGCCGTTGTATGAAGCTGCGGTGGAACGCGGTATCCCGCACCGGCCCGGCATCATCGCGCTGCTGGAGTATCTGGCGGCGCAAGGGCTGCCGCGTGCGGTGGCCACGTCCACCCAACGCCCGCTGGCCTTGCGCAAGCTGGAGGCTGCGGACCTGTTGTGGCGCTTCGCGGCGGTGTGCACCGCCAGCGACGTGCGACATCCCAAGCCGGCGCCGGACATCTACCTGCTGGCCGCGCGCACGCTGGACGTGGACCCTGCGCAGTGCCTGGTGCTGGAAGACTCGCCCACCGGCGTGCGCGCCGCCCTGGCGGCTGGCATGACGCCGATCCAGATCCCGGACCTGCTCGAACCCGATGCCGATGTGCGCGCGCTCGGTCATCGCATCCTGCCCTCGCTAAGCGGTGCGCAGCACCTGCTGGAAGCGCAGCTGGCGGGCTGATCGGCGGGTGGCGGGAGCGCGGACACACATCGGGACCGCAGCGCTCGATGCCAGGCGACACGAACGGTACGCCCTCACACGTACTGCATCTTGCGCGACATGCCGCCGTCGACGACGAAATCCTGCCCGGTGACAAACCCGGACAGCGGCGGCGACAGCAGGTACACCGCCAGCTGCGCGATATCTTCCGGAGTTCCCACGCGTCCGGCCGGATGCTGCGCATGGTCGCGTCGCGACAGCTTGGGCGCACGTCGGCGCTGCGGTGCGCGCCAGGCATCGGTACTGATCCAGCCCGGGCTGATGCTGTTGACGCGCACCTGCGGGCCCTCGCTCAGCGCCAGCGCATGGGTAAAGGCGACCAGGCCACCCTTGGCGGCGGCATAGGCCTCGCTATGCGGTTCCGACTGCCAGGCGCGGGTAGAGGCGATGTTGACGATCGCGCCGCCGCCCTCGGCCTGGGCCAACGCGGGCAGCGCCTGTTTGCTGCACAGAAACGCGCCGTGCAGACTCGCAAGACGCCGGTTCCACTCGTCCCATGCCAACTGCGGCAAGGGCGCGATGTGCGGATCGGGGACGCCGGCGTTGTTGACCAGGCCATCGAGCCTGCCGAAGCGTTTGAGCGCGGTGGCGATCAAGCGCGCCGCCTGCGTCTCGCGCGCGGCATCGCAGCGCACGAAGGCGCTGCGTCGCGGCAGCGCCCACTCCTGCAGGCAGGCCTTTCCGGCATCGGCGTCGAGATCGCCGATCACCACCGTGCCACCGGCACCGAGCACTGCCTGCGCAATGCCGCGCCCAATGCCTTGCGCACCGCCGGTGATCACGACCACGCGGTCCTGCAGGGGGGAAGGGTTCCATGCGGAAACGCCGGGAGTCAGGGCCATGGCATGCGCACCGTGCGAAAGAAGGCGGCACTGTAGCGCGCACGCTGTCAGCGTCGTAGCAACACCGCATGCACCGGCGCGCACGATGCGCTCGCGCCGCCTTGCGCTTCAACACTTGCCGAACGGCACCGCGCGCGCCCGGCTCTGCTGCACGCCGGCGCGCGCGGCGCGTTGCAGGCTCAGTGCTCGGCGCCGTTCAAGACGCGTTCCCAGCCAGCGTGGCCCAGCCGCTCCAGCGTCTGGATGTTGCGCTCGACGATGACGTCCGGATCCGGGAACGCGGCCACCGCACGCTCCACGCTGTCTTCGCGCAGCAGGTGCAGGGTGGGGAAGGGCGAGCGGTTGGTGTAATTGGCCACATCGTCCGGCGCAGCGCCTGCAAACTGGTAGTCGGGGTGGAAGCTGGCAACCTGCAGGACACCTTGCAGGTCCAGCGCTTCCACCGCCGCGTCGGCGTTGTCGAGAAAGTCGTTGTAGTCCAGGAAATCGGTGAGCACGTCCGGGTGCACGATCAGCGTGGTGTCGATCTGCTCGGCCGGCGTATCGCGCAGCAGCACCAGCTCCTCGGCCAGTTGCTCCAGCAATGCCTCGGGCGTGCTGGCATCGCTGAGCACCAGCCGCACCTGCTCCTTGACGTATACCGCCTTGGCGAACGGGCACAGGTTCAGGCCGATCACTGCGCGTTCGATCCACGTGCGCGTGGCGGTCAACGGATCGGTCGGGGCAGGCGTGGTGGTCATCGTGGCGGCGGCGTGATGGCGCGCCAGTGTATGCGATCGCTGTGGGCGCAGCGGCGCATCCATCCACGGCGAATGACCCGGCAGACGCAAGCGGCGCTGCGGGCGGCAATGCTCCAGCGCCTGCGCGAAGCTCAGGGCTTGCTTGCGCTGCTGGGCTCGTCATGCCTCGCATCGCCCGGAGCTGCGCCCACCTGCGTACGCAGAAATTCCACCGACACCTGTGCGACGTGGTCGGCCAGCGGCGTCTTGTGCGGCGATCCGATCGCATGCGCGCCCGCATCGAATGCCATCGCCTGCTTGTGCGAAGGCGGCGTGCCCAGCGCCTCGAACATGGCCAGCATTGCCGGCACCGAGGCGATCTGATCTTCGTCGCCGTTGGGCGCGCGGTAATAGCCAAGCAACACCGGGCAGCGCACCTGCGGCCACGGCGGCGCAGCGGTCACCGCGTGGAACAGGCCGCGCAATGCACGAAAACCGTCCGGGTGGATGGTGTCTGACCAATACGCCAGTGCCGCCGCCGTGCGCGGGTACGGGTCGGTCACCGGCACCTCCGCAGCGCATAGCCGATCGAGAAAGCCCGGGTTGGCAGGCTGCACGCCGGGCGACCACGCGACCACGGCCGCGATGTGCGCCGGATGCTGCGCGGCCAGCCACAGGCCCAGCGTGCCGCCCATCGACGAGCCCACGATCGCTACCCGTTCGCCCATGCGCTGCGCCTGCGCAAGCGCCTCCACCGCCGACGCCTGCAAGGCCGCTGTGGTGAGCCCGTGCATCGCGTCCGCTGCGCTGTGCCCGTGCCGGGGCCAGCGATGCACGCAGCAGTTGGCCTGCAGCGCATCGGCCATCTGCTCGGGTAGCGTGCCGGCTTCGCCCGGGCTTGCGGAAAACCCGTGCAGGTAGAGCAGCGCCAGCGGGGTGCGCGCCTGCGCGGCGGTGCGCCAGTGCCGGCGCGCCGCATTCCCCGGTTTCAGTTCAGTGCGGTGGTCGGTGGGCATGGCGGGCAAGCAGCGCGAGCAGTTCGTGCGCGTTGATCGGTTTGGACAGGTATCCGGCCACGCCGGCAGCGGACGCCTCGCGCATGGAGTCGGTACGCGTGTCGGCAGTCAGCACGATGATCGGCGGCAGCGTGGCGATCGCATCGCGTGCCTGCCCCAGCGCATCCCAGCCGGAGGTGCCGGGCATGTGCAGATCCAGAAACACGATGTCGGGTGCGGCCTGTGCGATGCGTTGCACCGCATCGGTGCCATCGACATGGAAACTCACGCGATGCCCGGCGCGGGTCAGCAGGTTGCCGATCACCAGGCGGTTGGTATCCAGGTCCTCGAACACCAGGCAGTGCAACGATGGCACCGTCTGTGCGTGCTGCGCCAGCGCATCGCGCAGGTCCAGCGTGCGGCTGCCCTCGGCGGCGGTGGCAGGCAATTCGAAGATCCAGCGGAAGATACTGCCACCGGCGGGGTTGTCGCTCACCGTCAGGCTGCCGCCCATCGCATCGGACACCGACAAGGCGATGTACAAGCCCAGCCCCACACCGCCCTCGACGCGATTGAAGCCGGTGCTGAGCTGGGTGAACGGCGTAAAGATGTAGGCCTTCTTGTCGTCGGGCACGCCGATGCCGGTATCGGTGACGGTCACCTCGATGGTCCAGCGCGCGTGCGCCAGGGTGGCGTCCACCAGCAGCTCGACCGCGCCGCCGGTCGGAGTGAACTTGATCGCGTTGATGACCAGGTTGCTGATCACCTGCTCGATGCGGCCCTCGTCGCCCAGCACGTGCGGCGGCTGCGCAGCCTCCAGGCGCACGCCCAGCGACACGCCCTTGGTGGACGCGGCGGTCGCGCACACCGCCTTGACCGTTGTCAGCACGTCCAGCAGGCTCACTGGCTTGCTGTGCAGCTGCAGCCGTCCACCGTCGATGCTGGCCACGTCCAGCACCTCGTTGACGCGATGGCGCAGCGCCGTGGCGTTGACCGTCACCGCCTGCATCAGGTCGCGCTGGTCGGCCGGCATGCGCTGGGTGTCGATCAGCTGCGCGCAATTGATGACCGCATTCAACGGCGTGCGCAGCTCGTGGTTCATGGTGCTGATGAAGCGGCTTTGCGCATCGCGCGAGGCCAGCGCCTGCAGCGCCACTTCCTGCATCGCAATCACGATGCGGGCCACCAGGAACGGCAGCACCATGCTGAGCGCCACCGCATACACAAAGTACGCAGGCCGCGACAGCCAGTAGCCGGTGGGCGCGGTCAGCAGCATCAGCACGAAGGTGCTCAGCAGCACCGGGACCATCGCGCACTGCCCGTAGCGCGCTACGGCAGCGATGGTGATGAAGGGCAGGAATGCGTTCAACGACATCAGCAGGATGAAGGCCTGCGAGGTCTGGATGCCGATGAACAGCAGGCTCATCGCAAAGCCGAAGGCATCCATCCATTCGCCCGGCGCAATGCGTTTGCTGCGCACCACCACCATCCATGCCACCGCCACCACCCACAGCAGCACCGCGGTGAGAAAGACGTTGTGCGCGTCTTTCACCAGTACCGGCTGCGGACCGTACAGCCAGCCCAGGCACCACAGCATCACGATGGTCTGCACGATCACGCGGCCCACGCAGGCCCGGTATTCCAGGAACGACTCGAGCAGCTGCACGAGCCTGTCGTTGCGCAATTGCCTGGCCGCCGGAATCAGGCCGGGCGCAGCGCGGTGGGAAGTACTACGCATGAGGTTTCGCGTCGTCGAGGGGAAGGGTGCGCCGGTAGTGCCTGACCAGTAGACCAGCGGCGGTCGCCACCGCGGTGAAGCGGTGCGCAAGCGTGTCGCTCAGGGCGTCGCGCTCCACGTCGCGGCGCAGCTGGTCGCAGGCCCTGAGCAGTTGCTGCGAGCCGGTCAGCGAGATCGTGTTCTTCAACGCATGGATCTGCTCCAGCGCCTGCTGCCGGCTGGTGGCGGCCTGGCCGAGCGTGCAGCGTGCGATGGCATGGTCGATCTCCACCGCGAAGGCATCGGCAAAGGACGCCGCCGCCACCGGGTCAAGGCCGGCCATGGCGTGCAGCGTGGAGCCGGCTTCGATGCGGGGCTGTGCCTGGACGGCGGCCGCCTGCCCCCCGCTCGCGACAGCCACGCCCGTCTGTGGGGCGACGCGCAGGCGATTCAACAGACGGCCGAGCAGCGCGCGCATCGGGCTACCAGACCAGCGGCCCGATGCAGCGTGCGTTGCCGCACGCTGCCTGCGGCGGGCAGGGGCGGTGCGCCGTCACGCGACCGACGTCAACCATGGGCATGGCCTGGCGGCTCGACGCGTTCACCGGCATGCCCGCCGCGCTCAGTCGCGGAAGTTGTCGAACTGCAGCGGCAGCTCGAAATCGGCCTTTTTCAGCAGTGCGATGGCGTCCTGCAGGTCGTCGCGCTTCTTGCCGGTCACGCGCAGCTTGTCGCCATTGATCTGCGCTTCGACCTTCAGCTTGGCCTCCTTCAACTTGGCCACCAGCTGCTTGGCCTGCTTCTGCTCGATGCCCTGCTTGACGGTGACCTTCTGCCGCGCGCCGGCCAGGTTGGTTTCCACATCGCCAAACTCCAGGCAGCGGATGTCGATGCCGCGGGCCAGCAGCCGCGCGCGCAGGATGTCGGTCATCTGCTTGACCTGGAAATCGCTGGGTGCGGACTGGTTGATCACCTTGCCGTCTTCCAGCTCGAACCTGGCCTCGACTCCCTTGAAGTCGAAACGTGTGTCCAGTTCACGGTTGGCCTGGTCCACCGCATTGGTCAGTTCGTGCTTGTCGACTTCGGACACCACGTCGAAGGAAGGCATGCAAAGCTCCTGCTGTCTGAAAACAGCGGCCATTCTAGGGCATCGCACCGGGCTGCCCGTCACCGGCGCGTGGCGGTCGATGGGGCGCGGCGGCGATAATGCGGCCATGCCCACCACCCGTTCTCCGCTCCCCGCCATCGCCTGGATGGTGGCCGCCGTGGCCTGCTTCTCGCTGATGGATGCGGGAATGAAGCTGCTGTCGGCCCATTACCCGCCATTGCAGGTCACCTTGCTGCGGGGCGCGGCCTCGTTGCCGTTCGTGCTGGTGTGGGTGTTCGCCACGGCCGGGCCGCGCTCGATCGTGCCGGTGCGCTGGGGCCTGCATCTGCTGCGCGGGGTGCTGGGCATGGTGATGATCGGCTGCTTCGTCTACGGCCTGAAGCGCATGCCGCTGTCCACCGCCTACACGCTGTACTTCGTGGCGCCATTGCTGGTGGCGGCGTTGTCGGTGCCGCTGCTGGGCGAACACGTCGGGCCGCGGCGCTGGACGGCGATCGGCATCGGCCTGGTCGGGGTGATCGTGGTGCTGCGCCCGGGCGTGGACGGGCTGATCTCGCTGCCCGGCCTGATGGTGCTGCTGGCGGCCACCGCCTATGCCATCGCCGCGGTCACGGTGAGCCTGCTGACCCGCACCGACACCCCGCAGGCGATGGTGGTGTGGTTTCTGCTGTTCATGGCGATCGGCGCCGGGCTGCTGGCCATCCCCGACTGGGTGCCGCTGCAGCCGCGCCACGGCTGGCTGATCGCCGGCATGGGCCTGGCCGGGGCGCTGGGGCAGATCGCGCTGACCCAGGCCTTCCTGCGCGGCGAAGCCTCGATGATCGCACCGCTGGAATACACCGGCCTGGTCTGGGTGATCGGCTGGGACTGGCTGCTGTGGCAGACCCTGCCCGACGGCTGGACCTGGACCGGCGCCGGCATCATCGTCGCCAGCGGGCTGTATTTGTTGCGGCGCGAGCGCATACGGCAGGCCGACAGGCTGCCGCCGCTGGATAGGCCGTAGTTGGGGATTCGGGATTCGGCATTCGGGATTGGCAACAACGGGGCGCCGGTTGCTTTTACGAATCCCCAATCCCCAATCCCGACTCCCAGCAGTGAACATTGACTGTTAGGCTTCACGACCCCCCAATCGGCCACGCGCGGTGATCCAGTTTCAGCGCCTGCACAAGTCCTATTCCGTTGACGGTCGCCACATCGTGGCGCTGCATCCGCTCGATCTGCGGATCGGCCCCGGCGAGGTGTTCGGCATCATCGGCCATTCCGGTGCCGGCAAATCCACCCTGATCCGGCTGATCAACCGGCTGGAAGAACCTAGCGGCGGCCGCCTGCTGATCGGCGACGAAGACGTCACCGCGCTGGACAGCCAGGGCCTGCGCGCCCTGCGCCGGCGCATCGGCATGATCTTCCAGCACTTCAATCTGCTGTCCTCACGCACCGTGGCCGGCAACGTGGCCTTTCCGCTGGAACTGGCCGGCACGCCGCGCGCGGAGATCGATGCGCGGGTGGCCGAGCTGCTGGCCCGGGTGGGCCTGCAGGACCACGCCAACAAGTATCCGGCACAACTGTCCGGCGGGCAGAAGCAGCGCGTCGGCATTGCGCGCGCGCTGGCCACCCGGCCACAGATCCTGCTGTGCGACGAGGCCACCAGCGCACTGGACCCGCAGACCACCGCATCGGTGCTGCAGCTGCTGGCGCAGATCAACCGCGAGCTGGGCCTGACCATCGTGCTGATCACCCACGAAATGGACGTGATCCGCCGCGTCTGCGACCGCGTGGCCGTGCTGGATGCGGGCCATCTGGTGGAAACCGGTCCGGTCACCGAGGTCTTTTTGCACCCCAAACACGCCACCACCCGGCGCTTCGTGTCCGAAGCCGAGCATGTGGACGAAGCCGAACTGCACCGCGATTTCGCCGCGGTCGGCGGGCGTATCGTGCGGCTCACCTTCCTGGGCAACGGCACCTATGAACCCGTGCTGGGCCGCATCGCCCGCGAGACCGGAGTGGACTACAACATCCTGTCCGGGCGCGTGGATCGCATCAAGGACACGCCCTACGGTCAGCTCGTCGTCGCGCTGACCGGCGGCGACCAGAACGCTGCACGCGCCGGCTTCGTCGCCGCCGGCGTGCATGTGGAGGATCTGCGCGTATGAACCCGATCGTTGCCGCTGCCGGCGGCTTCTTCCGCAATCTCGATGCCGCCAAGTGGGGCGACATCGGGCAGGCGACCCTGGACACCTTGCTGATGCTGGCCGGCGCGTTGCCGCTGACCTTGCTGATCGGCCTGCCGCTGGGCGTGGCGCTGTTTCTGTGCGGCGCGCCGCAGCTGCGCCGCCGTCCGGTGCTGTACGGCGCGCTGGCGCTGGTGATCAACCTGCTGCGCTCGGTGCCTTTCATCATCCTGATGATCGCGATGATTCCGCTCACGCTGATGCTGATGGGCACCTCGCTGGGCGTGCGCGGCGCGATCCTGCCGCTGGTGGTCGGTGCCGCGCCGTTCTATGCGCGCCTGGTGGAAACGGCACTGCGCGAGGTGGACCGCGGCATCATCGAAGCCAGCCAGGCGATGGGCGCCACCACCCGCCAGCTGGTGCTGCGGGTGCTGCTGCCCGAGGCGCGCCCCGGCCTGATCGCTGGCGCCACCGTCACCACCATCGCGCTGATCGGCTTCACGGCCATGGGCGGTGCGATCGGTTCCGGCGGGCTGGGCGATGTGGCCTACCGCGAGGGCTACATGCGCTCGCATGCGGATGTGGCGCTGATCACCGTCATCGCCCTGCTGGTGCTGGTGCAGCTGCTGCAGATGCTGGGCGACCGCCTGGTGGCGCACTACAGCCGGCGCTGAGCCGCGCAAGGCAGGGGCGGGGCGGCGGACGCTGGTCGTGCGCCCTGGCCATGGCCGCGCTGGCCGCGGTGGAGCAATGCGCGCGCCTGTCTGCATGGCGTCGTGATGGCGTCGTGCGCTGTGCGTGGCGGCGGCGCGCTGCATCGCCGCCGCCGCCACGGTCTGCTAGGTTTAACGTCTGCGGCCTTTCCGCACTCCTCCTCCCACGGATCCCTACATGAGCACATTCGCGTTTCGTTCCCTCCTGGCTGCGGCCACGCTGGCGTTGGCGTCCTGCGGTGGCACCGGCGGCAGCAGTGGCGGCGACACCCTCACCGTGGCGGCCACGGCGGTGCCGCATGCCGAGATCCTGGAAGTGGTCGAACCGCTGCTGGCCAAGCAAGGCCTGACACTGGACGTGCGCGTGTTCAACGACTACGTGCAGCCCAACGACCAGGTCGTGCAGAAGCAGATCGACGTCAATTATTTCCAGACCGAGCCCTACCTGGACGCGTACAACCGCGACCGCAAGAGCCAGCTGGTGACCGTGGTCGGCGTGCATATCGAGCCGTTCGGTGCGTACTCGCGCCGCTTCAAGGCGCTGGCCGACCTGCCCACCGGCGCCGATGTGGTGATCCCCAACGACCCCAGCAACAACAGCCGCGCGCTGATCCTGCTCGACAAGGCCGGCGTGATCAAACTCAAGGACCCGAGCAATGCGCTGTCGACCCAGCGGGATATCGTCGACAACCCCAAGCAGCTCAAATTCCGCGAGCTGGATTCGGCAATGCTGCCGCGCGTGCTGGATCAGGTCGACCTGGCGCTGATCAACACCAACTACGCGCTGGATGCCGGGCTCAATCCGACCCGCGATGCCCTGGCGATCGAAAGCAAGGAGTCGCCCTACGTCAACTTCCTGGTGGCGCGAGCGGACAACAAGGACGATCCGCGCGTGCAGAAACTGGCCAAGGCGCTGACCAGCCCGGAAGTGAAGGCCTTCATCGAGCAGAAGTACAAGGGCGCGGTACTGCCTGCGTTCTGAGCAACACGCACCATGCCTGCGTCTGCCCACATGCGGGCGCAGCCACACATCGGCTGGCAGGCGAACACGCGCACCTGACGCAGGCGTAGTAGCGTGGTCGGCTTCTTTGTCCAGGCCGTGCCTTCGATGCCCCTGCTGCTTGCCATTCCACTGGCCGTGATCATTGCGTTGGCGGTATTCGCAGTGCTGTTTCCGTTGTCGCTGCTGCAGCGCTTCCGGGTCGGCACCGCACGCCGGCAGGCACGGGGCTGGCTGCTGATGGTCAACCTGGTTTCGGCCGGGCTATCCAGCGCGCTGTTCGTGGTGTTTACCCTGATCGCCGCCGCGTTCTGGCCCGGCGCGATCAGCCATGCCGCGTTCGGATGGGCCTGCGGGCTGGCGCTGGGCGTGCTGGCCTTGCGCCTGACCCGCTTCGAGCGCACCGCGCAGGGCCTGTTCTATCGGCCGAATCTGTGGCTGGTGCTGGGCTTGACGGCGCTGGTGGTGGTGCGGGTGATCGCCGGGATGGTGCAGGGCTGGCGCAGTACCTGGCAGGGCGCCACGTGGCCGGTGGACGGCTGGCTCAGCCACGCCAGCCTGCTCGGCGCAGCCGGCGTGCTGCTCGGCTACGCGCTGGCCTACGCCACCCTGTTGTGGTGGCGGTGGCGCACCGCGCGCCTGCGCGGCAGCGTCTACTGGCGTTGAAGGCAGCGCCACGCTCCACTGCCTGCGCGACGATCAACTCTCCTGCGGCGTTGCCGTGGCCATCGCCCGTGCGCTGATGGGCGAGCTGCGCACCGGTCACCCGCCGCCTGGGCACCCCGATGTCGCCACCGGCCAAGCCAACGCGCGGGGCAGGTACCGCGACCCGCGCAACGCGCAAGCGACGCGCACAAAAAACGGGCCTTGCGGCCCGTCTTTCGTCAACTGACACATTGCGTACGGCAGGTGCGTGCTTAGAAGCGCGCGCCGATGCCGAAGCCGACGGTCCACGGATCCAGTTCCAGCTCGCTGCCGGTGCCCTGGCCGCCAACGCGCAGTTCCGGACGCGAACGCATGTAGCGGGCGTCGGCGCGTGCGAACCAGGTGGAGTTGATGTTCATGTCCACACCGACGGTGCCGATCACGCCCTTGGCGGTATCCACGCCGACGTGCTGGCCGCTCGGCGAGGCCGCGTCGATCTTCTCGTTGCTGAAGTTCGACTCGTAGTAGCCCACGCCCACGAACGGACGGAACACGTTGTCGGCTTCGCCGAAGTGGTATTGGCCGCTGATGGCGATCGGCTGCTGCTCGACGGTACCGACCTTGCCCACGCCATCGGCGTTGACGCGGTGGTTGAACTTGTCGGCAGCGCCCCACAGTTCAACGGCCCAGTTGTCGTTGATGTAGTAGCTGGCGCTCAGCGTCGGTGCCGGGCCGCCATCGACGTCCAGGCCCGGAGCCGGATCGTTCTTCGGGTTCAGCAGTGCCACGCCACCGACCACGGCCCAATGCTTGCCGGAGGCAGTTTCAGCAGTGGAAGAAGTCGAGGAGGTGTCACTGGAATAGGTGGCGTCCTGCGCGAACGCGGACGGTGCAATCGCAAGTGCAGATACAGCAGCCAGGCTCAGGATGGAAATGGAACGCATGAGGATCTCCTCGTCTTGTTGTTAGGCCCGTGGAGTGGGCCGCGCCAAAACTATTCCTAAAAATCTGAATCCACGCCTACCTGCGGCTCGCTAAAATTTCGTTTGTTCAGGAACGTTCCCAAGAAGGCCGTGGTTGCACGATGCAGGCAGAAGAAGACATTCACGCAGATGCGAGTGCCGTGACGAAAAACGGCACATGTGAGGGCTTGCCAGCGCACGTTCGTAACGATTGTCGTGTGCTGGTGCTCGGCTCGATGCCCGGCATCGCCTCGCTGGATGCTGGTCGCTACTACGCGCATCCGCGTAATCGGTTCTGGCCTGTCATGCATGCCCTGTTGGGCATCGATGCGGCCGTTCCCTATGCCTTGCGCATGCAGGCACTGCTCCACGGCGGGCTCGGTCTGTGGGACGTGATCGGCCAGTGCGTGCGCCCCGGCAGCCTGGACACCGCCATCGTTGCCGACAGCATCGTGATCAACCCGCTGCCCACGATGCTGTCCACGTTGCCGCAACTGCGGCTGGTGGCCTGCAACGGCGCTGCCGCCGCCAAGGCCTGGCAGCGGCATGTGCACCCGCTGCTCCCGGAACAGGCGCGCGCGGTGTCGATGCTGGCCTTGCCTTCCACCAGCCCGGCCAATGCTGCCTGGTCGTTGCCTCGCCTGTGTCAGGCATGGCAGCCCGTGCGTGATGCGCTGAGGTAAGCCACACGCCAGCGTATCGCCGCTGGTGTGCAATCGGTGCAACACACAGACCGGGCAGGTACGGCGGCTGTCGCCATCAGTCACGCCAGCCTCTGGCACAGCTGCAGCGGAGGCAGCGGCGGGACAGTGCAGGCAGCACACGGGGAGCGAGAAGCTGGACCTGCGGTTGACGCAAAGCTTCAGCAAGCGCCAGCTCACGCCCATCGATATCGACCAGGAGATCGGTGCGCTGGTTGCCGAGCTGCTGCCAGCTGATCGGCGATGTGCTCGCCGCGGATGCAGTCGGCACTGACCGGAAACGACGCGCAGCTGCGCTCGCTCGATGGCCTGCAAGCGCGCATCGAGCGCATGGTCGAGCCGCAGGCACGTGCATTGCGGCCTCGCGCGCAGCAGCTGTGCACACGGGTCGACGCCCTCGATGCGCTGGACAATGCGCTGGCGTATCGTTTGCCCTCGGGCGAGCTACTGCAGCTGTTGCGGGTGGATCTGCGCATGTCGAAATGAGCGTACAGGTGCGCGCGCGGACGCTGCATCCTGCCGGGCGCGCGATTTTTTCCGCGGCAATGGTTGGCGCTGCGGCCCGCAGCCGGCCACAATAGGGGTTTCCCCATCTGTTGCCGGAGTTCCCCGTATGGCCGAAATCAAGGAAGCACTTGTCCCCGATATCGGTGACTACAGCGACGTCCCGGTAATCGAGGTGCTGGTGTCCGTCGGCGATACGGTCAGCAAGGACCAGAGCCTGGTCACGCTGGAATCGGACAAGGCCACGATGGAAGTACCCTCGTCGGTGGCCGGCGTGGTCAAGGAGATCAAGGTCAAGGTCGGCGATTCGCTGTCGCAGGGCGCCCTGGTGGCGTTGATCGAAGTGGCCGATGCCGGCGCAGATACCGCCGCCAAGCCGGCCCCCGCCGCCGCGCCCGCCAAAGCCGCACCCGCTGCGGCGCCGGCACCTGCCGCCAAGGCCGAGCCGGCTGCACCGGCGGCCGGTTCGGAAGGCGGCCTGATCGAGGCCACCGTGCCCGACATCGGCGACTACACCGACATTCCGGTGATCGAAGTGCTGGTCGCCGTGGGCGACACCGTTGCCAAGGACCAGAGCCTGGTCACGCTGGAGTCGGACAAGGCCACGATGGAAGTGCCGTCCTCGGCCGCGGGCGTGGTGAAGGAGCTCAAGGTCAAGGTCGGCGACACCCTGTCGCAGGGCAATGTGGTGGCGATCATCGCCGCCAGCGATGGCGGCGCCGGTGCGGCGCAGTCCCCGGCCAAGCCCACCACCGACACCGCCGAGACGGCGGGCAAGGTCGAGCCGGTCGCCGTCTCTGCGGAGCCAGACAAGCTGGCCCAGCGCGAAATCGCGCAGGTGCAGGGTGCCCGTTCCAGCGGCCCGTCGCAGCCGGCCGGTGCCGCGCAGGGCGGCCAGTCGGCCGGCAACCCGAGCAGCCCGCCGGTGACCTTCGATGCCGACAGCGTGTTGCCCTCCAAGGTGCCGTATGCCAGCCCGGTGGTGCGCGTGTTTGCACGTGAACTCGGCGTGGACCTGGGCCAGATCAAGGGCAGCGAAAAGGGCGGTCGCATCACCCGTGAGGACGTGCAGCGCTTCGTCAAGGCCGCACTCAGCGGCGGCGCACCTGCCGCATCCGGTGCCGCACCGGCCGGTGGTGGCAACGGCCTGAACCTGCTGGCCTGGCCGAAGGTGGACTTCAGCAAGTTCGGCGAAACCGAAACCCAGCCGCTGTCGCGCATCAAGAAGATTTCCGGTGCCAACCTGGCGCGCAACTGGGCCATGATTCCGCACGTCACCCAGTTCGAATCGGCCGACATCACCGACCTGGAAGCCCTGCGCGTTGCCCTCAACAAGGAAAACGAGAAGGCCGGCATCAAGCTCACCATGCTCGCCTTCCTGGTCAAGGCCAGCGCCGCAGCGCTGAAGAAGTTCCCCGAGTTCAACGCCTCTCTGGATGCGGCCGGTGAAAACCTCACCCTGAAGAAGTACTTCCACATCGGGTTTGCGGCCGATACGCCGAACGGCCTGGTGGTGCCGGTGATCCGCGACGTCGACAAGAAGGGCGTGTTGCAGATCGCCCAGGAAAGCGGCGAGCTGGCCAAGAAGGCGCGCGACGGCAAGCTGGGCCCGGCCGACATGAGCGGCGGCTGCTTCTCGATCAGCTCGCTCGGCGGCATCGGCGGCACCGCGTTCACGCCCATCATCAATGCGCCGGAAGTGGCGATCCTGGGCGTGTCCAAGTCGGCGATGCAGCCGGTCTGGAACGGCAAGGACTTCTCGCCCAAGCTGATGCTGCCGTTGTCGCTGAGCTACGACCACCGCGTCATCGACGGCGCGCTGGCGGCCCGCTTCACCACCTACCTCAGCCAGGTGCTGGCCGACATGCGTCGCGTCCTGCTGTGAAGCCTGCGCTGCTGACGATCGCTCTGCTTGGCGCGTTGCCGTGGACCTGTGCCGTGGCGCGCGAGTGCGACAGCACGCTCGGGCGCGGCTGGCCGCCGGCAGTGGGCAACTACGGCACTGCGGTGACCACGCTGCTCGATGGCGCCAGCAAGCCGGCCTTGTCGTTGCTGACCCTGCCCACACGTGGGGTGGAGAGCGGCGTGTCGCTGGTGCCGGGCAAGGACGGCGCCGACTGGACCCTGCGGCATAGCCGCGCCGACGAGCGCGTCTACAGCTGGGTCAGTCAGGCCGATCGCGGCAGCGTGCAGTTCCGTACCGAACAGACCCCGGAAACGGTCGAGATCCCGATTCCGGCGGCCCTGGCCAGGCGCCTGGTCAGCAACTGGACCGCTGCACTCACCCAGCTGGCGCCGACCGGCCGTACTGCGCCGGTGACCGAGGGCGAGGTGGTGTCGTTCCAGGTGGAGGGCGTGCGCTACAGCGGTACGCGCCCGAACTGCGGTGCCGGCGAGCTGCTGCTGCAACAGGCCGCGCTGCTGATCGAAGCCAGCGACGGCAAGGAAAAGAAGCGCGACAAGCGCTGGACCCAAATCGAATCGTCGCTGGATGAACTTCAGCAGACGCTTGCCGGCACGGCCGGTTGAGCCACAGGAGAAGCAAATGGCGGTCATTGAAATCAAGGTTCCCGACATCGGCGATTACAGCGATGTCCCCGTCATCGAAGTGCTGGTTGCCGTGGGCGACAGCGTGGCCAAGGACCAGGGCCTGGTGACGCTGGAATCGGACAAGGCCACGCTGGAAGTGCCGTCCTCGGCGGCCGGTGTGGTCAAGGAACTCAAGGTCAAGGTGGGCGACAGCCTTTCCGAAGGTGCGGTCGTGCTGCTGCTGGAGACCGAAGGCGAAGCCGCCGCGCCGGCAGCGCCTGCCAAGGCCGACACCAAGGCGGCCCCGGCCGCTGCAGCGCCTGCCGCCGCTCCGGGCAGCAAGCCGCCGGTGACGCCGTCGCATCGCGCTCCGGTCGAGCCGGCAGCGCCCAAGCCGGCGCTGGCCAGCGGCAAGCCCGCCGATATCGAATGCAAGATGGTGGTGCTCGGCGCCGGCCCCGGTGGTTACACCGCCGCGTTCCGCGCGGCCGACCTGGGTCTGGACACGGTGCTGATCGAACGCTACGCCAGCCTCGGCGGTGTCTGCCTCAACGTGGGCTGCATTCCGTCCAAGGCGCTGCTGCATGCGGCGGCGGTGATCGACGAGGTCGCCCATGCCGGCGACTTTGGCGTGGACTTCGGCCAGCCCAGGATCACCCTGGACAAGCTGCGCGAGTACAAGGAAAAAGTGGTCGGCAAGCTCACCGGCGGTCTGGCCAGCATGGCCAAGCAGCGCAAGGTGCGCACCGTCACCGGTGTGGCCAGTTTCGTCTCGCCCAACGAGCTGGAGATCGTCGGCGACGACGGCAAGAGCCAGCTGCTGCGTTTCGAGCACTGCATCATCGCGGCCGGCTCGCAGGCAGTGAAGCTGCCCAACTTCCCCTGGGACGACAAGCGCGTGATGGACTCCACCGACGCGCTGGAGCTGCACGACATTCCCAAGACCCTGCTGGTGGTCGGCGGCGGCATCATCGGCCTGGAAATGGCCACGGTGTACAGCGCGCTCGGCAGCAAGGTCACCGTGGTCGAGTTCATGGACCAGCTGATGCCGGGCGCCGATAAGGACCTGGTCAAACCGCTGGCCGACCGCCTGAAGAAGCAGGGCGTGGAGGTCCATCTCAAGACCAAGGCCACCGACGTCAAGGCCGACACCAGCGGCATCACCGTCTCGTTCGAAGCGGCGGTGGAAGGCGAAAAGCCGGGTCTGCAGGCCACCGCCTACGATCGCGTGCTGGTCGCCGTGGGCCGTACGCCCAACGGCAAGAAGATCGGCGCGGAGAAGGCCGGCGTCACCATCACCGAACGCGGCTTCATTCCGGTCGACCGGCAGATGCGCACCAACGTGCCGCACATCTTCGCCATCGGCGACATCGTCGGTAACCCGATGCTGGCGCACAAGGCCACCCACGAAGGCAAGCTGGCCGCCGAAGTGGCTGCCGGCGAGAAGAAGGAATGGGTGGCGCGGGTGATCCCGTCGGTGGCCTACACCAACCCGGAAATCGCCTGGGTCGGCGTCACCGAAACCGAAGCCAAGGCCAAGGGCCTGAAGGTCGGCGTGGCCAAGTTCCCGTGGGCGGCCAGTGGTCGTGCAATCGGCATCGGCCGCACCGAGGGCTTCACCAAGCTGATCTTCGACGAAGAGACCCATCGCGTGATCGGTGGTGCCATCGTCGGCGTGCATGCCGGTGACCTGCTGGCCGAAATCGGCCTGGCCATCGAGATGGGCGCCGAATCCGAAGACATCGGCCACACCATCCATGCGCATCCGACCCTGAGCGAATCGGTCGGCATGGCGGCCGAGGTTTACGACGGCACCATCACCGACCTGTACATCCCCAAGAAGAAGTAAGCGCCGTTCACGGCCGCGCCGCCACGTGTGGTGCGGTCGTTGCGGTGGTGAGTCGACGCATGGAGGTCGTCATGGGGCAGGGCAATCTGTGTCCTGAACTGCAGGCGCTGCTGCAGCGCGAACTGGCCAGCGGCAACCGTATCGCCGAGCCGCCGCGGCGAGCCGACTGGCCACATCCGGGCTCGGTGTTCGTTTCGCTGAAGCGCGACTTGCGCAGCGACGTGGCGTCGCTGCCGGCGACGGTGCAGCATGCGATCTGCACCGATCCCCACTACGGTTGGCACGACGAGTGCTACTGCACCACGCACCGGCATCTATTGGTCGCGGGTGCGACCAAGCCGCCCTGAGCGTGTGCCCACTGCTGCCATGGGTTGCAGTCGCGTCGGTTACTTGCCATGCATCCGTAAAACGACAGAACCCCGCATCGCTGCGGGGTTCTGCATAAGGCTGCTTTTTCCGGTCCCGGGTCCCGGGACCGGAAAGAATCAGAACGCGAACGTCACGCCTGCGACCGGGCCCTTGAACTCCTGCTTCAGGCCGATCAGGCCGTCGCTGCCGCGCTGGTCGACGTCGAGCTTGAACCAGTCGTAGCCGGCGAAGATGCCGAAGTTCTTGGTGAAGCGGTATTCGGCCATCGCGTTGGCGCGGCTCAGGTCACCGTCGTAGTCGCCGAAGTCGCCCCAGCTGGTGTTGAGGTACTGGCCCTGCACGTTGAACAGCCAATGCTCGCTTGGGCGTGCGGTAAAGCGGATACCCACCACCGGCGCGGCGCCATCTTCGCTTTCGTCCAGTACGTCACCGGAGAACACGCTGCCCAGATCGGCATACGCATTGGCTTCGACCTTGGCGTACTCGGCACCGATCTGCAGGCCGAGGCTGAATTGGGGGGTGTCGATCACCGAGTAGTCGTACACCAGGGTCGCAACCTGGTACTTCAGCTCGCCCTTGATGAAGCTGCCGGTCGGCACGGTCACGCCACCGGCGCTCAGATCCTGGGTCAGGGTCTCGCGGCGGTCCTTGTCGTACTTGAAGTAATCGAAGATCAGGCGCTGACGGGTGCTGATGCGGAACACGCCATCCACGCGCGGCTCCCATTCCTTGCCGCCGAGCTTGAAGTCTTCGTTGACCGACACGTTGTTGCCAGCCACCAGCGTGTTGCCACGGATGGTGTTGTCGTTGTCGACATTCATCGCACCGAGGCGAAGCTGGAAGCGGTCGTCGGTATCTTCGGCGTGTGCGGGCGCGACATAGCCGACGGCCAGAACGCACGGGATCGCCAGTGCGAGAAGGTGTTTCATGGGGAGCTCCGAATTCTTGGAATGGTCAGGCCGTTGAGCCAGTGCGGCGCATGTTCGATAAGGCGGCGTCGTCCAAAAGTGAAGAACCCGTCGCATGCCCGTGAAGGTGCACATAGCAATCGGACAAAACGGTCCGCAACGCCAACAGGCACAGGCGCCGCCGCTGTCCAGCCCTGAAAACGCTGCCGGTCGCGATGGGCCCAAAATGTGCGGCAGTGCATACCCTGCGGTACGTTCGACTGCGCAGACTGCGCAGTGACTTCTCGATGTCGCCGGGCCAATGCTCGTTCCGCGCGCTGGCGAAGCGAGCGGTCGTGCCCCGCAGCGGATTGGACCGCGGATGGGAAAGTGTCAGGGTGCGACAAAATGCGTAAAAAGCAGGAGCCCCGGTTTCCCGGGGCCCCCAGACGCGGCCTGCGGCGCGACCTTTCGACGAGGATGTGCAGGCCTCGCCGGTTATGACCGTCGGTTTGTGGCAAAGTTCCCACCCGTCGCCGCCATCGCCACATGGTGCATCGCAACAACGAATGACCTTTGCCGGTTGTCTCGCAATTTGTCCCATTGCTATACTTTCGCGGCTCGACGAGGCGCAACTGCGCTTCCCACTCATTCACACGTAAGGTAACCGTAGTGCTGAACTCCGTTGACGCGGGTCGGCGGTTGATGCTGCGCGCTGCGGTATATCCGCTTGCCGCCGTAGCTATAACCAGTCTGGGGTTGCTGTTGGTCGGTCCCCGTTACTCTGCCGGTCTGGCATTGACCGGGTTTGCGACGGTGCTGGGTGGTTGGGTGGCGGCACGCACCGCGCTCGGTGGCGGCATCCAGGCAGCCGGTATCGCCATGGTGCGGTTGGTGCTGGCGATGGTGCTGAAGTGGGTGTTGGTATTTGCGGCGTTGTCGCTGGGCTTTGCCCTGTGGCGGCTGCCTCCTCTGGCTCTGTTGGCGGGTATCGCCATCGGGTTGATTTTTCAGGTTCTGGCCCTGGCCAGACGTTGATTCGAACTTAAAGGGCTCCAGACACATGGCGGGCGAGGCAGCAACCCCTACCTCCTATATCCAGCACCACTTGCAGAACCTAATTTATCCGGTTCGCGAGGGTGGCGGCACGTTTTGGACCATCCACGTCGACACCCTGGTCATGGCCGTGTTGATGGGCCTGGTGATGGTGCTGGCATTCTGGACGGCGACCCGCAATGCCACTGCCGGTGTGCCGGGCAAGTGGCAGGCATTCGTGGAAATCTGCCTGGAGTTCGTCGACCGCCAGGCCAAGGACACCTATCACGGCAGCAGCAAGCTGGTGACGCCGATCGCGATCACCATCTTCTTCTGGATCCTGTTGATGAACCTCATCAAGATGATTCCGGCAGATTTCATCGCCATTCCGCTGGGCTGGGCCGGTATCCATGCCTGGAAGCCGGTACCCACCGCCGACGTCAATGCCACCTTGGGCATGTCGATCAGCGTGTTCTTCCTGATGATCGTGTTCTCGCTGCGCTCCAAGGGCGTGGGCGGCATGACCAAGGAATTCCTCACGGCGCCGTTCGGCAAGTGGATGATGCCGTTCAACCTGCTCTTGAACATCGTCGAGTGGCTGAGCAAGCCGATTTCGTTGGCGATGCGACTGTTCGGCAACATGTTCGGCGGCGAGATCGTCTTCCTGCTGATCTGGGTGCTGGGCGGTGCGGGCATCGCCGGCATGGTCGCTGGCGGCGCATTCGGCCTCGGCTGGATGCTGTTCCACCTGTTGGTGATTCCGCTGCAGGCCTTCATTTTCATGATGCTGTCGATCGTGTATCTGAGCCTGGCTGAAGACAGTCACTGAGTTTGCGTCACCCCTTCATCTGCTTCATTCCGCTTCATCCATCACCCTTAGAAACTTTCGTTCGGAGATCACCATGTACCTCGCCGTCCTGACCAACCTCGCTCAAGTCCAGAGCTCCACCGTCCTCGCCGTCGGCATCATGATCGGCCTGGCCGCGCTGGGTGCCGGCCTCGGTCTGGCCATCATGGCTGGCAAGTTCCTGGAATCGGCTGCGCGCCAGCCGGAACTGATCCCGGTGCTGCAGGTGCGTATGTTCATCACCGCCGGCCTGATCGACGCCGCGTTCATCATCAGCGTCGCTGTCGGCCTGCTGTTCGCCTTCGCCAACCCGCTGGCCCAGGTGTTCATCGAGCGTCTGTCGCAGGCCGCCGGCTGATCCAGCGGTAGCAGGATGTGGAGGCAGCCGCGCGCGGTTGCCTCCGCGGATGAAGGTCGGAAAGCGTCGCCCGTGCGGCGGCGCTTTCACCCCTAAACAGCGATTGAGCGACCCATGGATATCACCCTTACCATCTTTGCCCAGGCGTTGGCCTTCGCCGGTCTGATCTGGATCGTCGCGACCAAAATCTGGCCGCCGCTGTTGCAGGCGATCGAAGAGCGTCAGCAAAAGATCGCTGAAGGTCTGGCTGCGGCCGATCGCAGTCAGAAGGATCTGGCGCAGGCGCAGGAAAAGGTCAACGAAGCATTGAAGGACGCACGCACCAAGGCCAACGAGATCATCGATCAGGCCCATGCGCGCGCCAACCAGATCATCGAAGCGGCCAAGCTGGAGGCAATCGCCGAAGCCAACCGTCAGAAGGATCTTGCCCAGACCGAAATCGACGCATCCGCCACCCGTGCCCGCGAAGAACTGCGCAGGCAGGTCTCGGTGCTGGCCGTCAGCGGTGCAGAAAAGCTGCTCAAGCGCGAAATCGACGCCAACGCCCACAAGGCGCTGCTCGACGAGCTGGCGGCGGAGATTTAAGCGATGAGTCAGGCCCTCACACTTGCCCGTCCCTACGGCCGTGCCGCGTTTGCGATCGCGCGTGAGGGCGGCACATTCGCGCCCTGGTCCGATGCGCTGGCGTTTTCGGCGCAGGTGGCTGGCGATCCGCGCGTGGCTGCGCTGCTGCTCAACCCGGCCCTGGGCCAGGAACAGGCGGTAACGTTGCTGGCGCCACCGCAGGCAGGCGAAGACTATCTGCGCTTCCTCGGCCTGCTGGCCGATGCGCAGCGGCTGTCGCTGCTGCCGGAAGTAGCGGGGCTGTACGAACAGCTGCGCGCCGAAGCCGAACACGTCGTCAAGGCGACCGTGACCTCGGCCACCGAAATGAGCCCGGCCGAGCTGGACACGATTGCCGTCGCGCTGAAGAAGCGTTTCGGCCGCGAGGTGGACATCACCACCGCGGTGGATGCGTCGCTGATCGGCGGCGCGGTGATCGACACCGGCGACGTGGTCATCGACGGCTCGCTGAAGGGCAAGCTTGCGCGTCTGCAAAGCTCGCTCGCCCACTGAATTCACATAAACGCATGGCCCTCGCGGCCGGCACCTAGGACTGAACGATGGCAACCACGCTCAACCCCTCCGAAATCAGCGACCTGATCAAGACCCGCATCGAGACGGTCAAGCTGTCCGCGGAGTCGCGCAACGAAGGCTCCGTGACCAGCGTGTCCGACGGCATCGTTCGCATCTTCGGCCTGGCCGATGTGATGCAGGGCGAAATGATCGAACTGCCGAACAACACGTTTGCGCTTGCACTGAACCTGGAGCGCGATTCGGTCGGCGCCGTGGTGCTGGGCGATTACGAAAGCCTGCGCGAAGGCGACGTGGCCAAGACCACCGGCCGCATCCTGGAAGTGCCGGTGGGTCCGGAACTGCTGGGTCGCGTGGTCAACGCACTGGGCGAGCCGATCGACGGCAAGGGCCCGCTGGGGGCCACCCAGACCGCACCGGTGGAGCGCGTGGCGCCCGGCGTGATCTGGCGCAAGTCGGTCGACCAGCCGGTGCAGACCGGTTACAAGTCGGTCGATGCGATGATCCCGATCGGCCGTGGCCAGCGCGAGCTGGTCATCGGTGACCGCCAGACCGGCAAGACCGCGCTGGCGATCGACGCGGTGATCAACCAGAAGGGCACCGGCATCAAGTGCGTGTACGTAGCGATCGGCCAGAAGGCCTCGACCGTTGCCAACATCGTGCGCAAGCTGGAAGAGAACGGCGCGCTGGCGCACACCGTGGTGGTGGCTGCGACCGCGTCCGAATCGGCCGCGATGCAGTACATCAGCCCGTATGCCGGCTGCACCATGGGCGAATACTTCATGGACCGCGGCGAAGACGCATTGATCGTGTACGACGATCTGTCCAAGCAGGCCGTGGCCTACCGCCAGATCTCGCTGCTGCTCAAGCGCCCGCCGGGTCGCGAAGCCTACCCGGGCGACGTGTTCTATCTGCACTCCCGCCTGCTCGAGCGCGCTGCGCGCGTGTCCGAGGAATACGTGGAGAAGTTCACCAACGGTGCGGTGACCGGCAAGACCGGCTCGCTGACCGCGCTGCCGATCATCGAAACGCAGGCTGGCGACGTCTCCGCGTTCGTGCCGACCAACGTGATCTCGATCACCGACGGCCAGATCTTCCTGGAAACCGACCTGTTCAACGCCGGTATCCGTCCGGCCGTGAACGCCGGTATCTCGGTGTCACGCGTCGGTGGTGCGGCCCAGACCAAGATCATCAAGAAGCTGTCCGGCGGCATCCGTATCTCGCTGGCGCAGTACCGCGAGCTGGCTGCGTTCGCGCAGTTCGCCTCGGACCTGGACGAAGCCACCCGCAAGCAGCTTGAGCGCGGCCAGCGCGTCACCGAGCTGATGAAGCAGAAGCAGTACGCGCCGATGTCCATCGCCAACCAGGCGCTGTCGATCTATGCCGTCAACGAGGGTTATCTCGATGACGTGCCGGTCAACAAGCTGCTGGCGTTCGAAGAAGGCCTGCACGCGCATTTCGCCAACACCCAGGGCGAGTTGATCAGCAAGATCAACAGCACCGGCGGTTGGGACAACGACATCGAAGCGGCGTTCAAGAAGGGCATCGCAGAGTTCAAGACCACGGGCACCTGGTAAGTCAGTAGCCGGGATTTGGGATTGGGCATTCGGGATTTGTAAGAACGGTGGATCGAGGTCTATTGATCCTCGACCATCGTTTCGAATCTCCAAATTAGGTATTCGGAAGTCGTGGTGCGGGACGTGGGAGGCTTCGGCCATTCCCGAATCCCGATTCCCGATTCCCACGAGCGAAGCGAGCGAGCAATGGCAGGCGGACGCGAAATCAAAACCAAGATCAAGAGCGTGCAGAACACCCGCAAGGTGACGCGCGCGCTCGAAATGGTCTCGGCCTCCAAGATCCGCAAGGCGCAGGACCGCATGAAGACCTCGCGTCCGTATGCGCAGGCGATGAAGCAGGTGATCGGGCATCTGGCGCAGGCCAGCACCGATTTCCAGCATCCGTTCCTGGTCGAGCGTGAGCAGGTCAAGCGGGTCGGCTACATCGTGATCTCTTCCGACCGCGGCCTGGCCGGCGGTCTGAACAACAACCTGTTCCGCAAGATGCTGGGCGAAGTGCGCCCGTGGCAGGACAAGGGCGCCGAGGTCGACGTGGTGACCATCGGCCAGAAGGCCTCGGCGTTCTTCCGTCGCATCAAGGTCAACATGGTCGGCAGCGTGACCCACCTGGGCGACAGCCCGCAGGTGGAACAGCTGATCGGCGTGATCAAGGTGATGATCGATGCCTTCATCGAGGGCCGTGTGGATCGCGTGTACCTGGTCTACAACCGTTTCGTGAATACCATGACGCAGAAGGCCAGTTTCGATCAGCTGCTGCCGCTGCCGGCCGCCGAACACAAGGTGGCGCAGCACGATTGGGACTACCTGTACGAACCCGATGCCGCCACCGTGCTGGAGCACGTGATGACGCGTTACATCGAGTCGCTGGTGTACCAGGCGGTGCTGGAAAACGTGGCCTCTGAACATGCCGCACGCATGGTGGCGATGAAGGCCGCCAGCGACAACGCCAACAAGATGATCGGCACCTTGCAACTGGTCTACAACAAGGCGCGCCAGGCGGCGATCACCCAGGAAATTTCGGAAATCGTCAGCGGCGCGGCCGCTGTGTAGCCGGGAATGGAGAATCGGGAAACGGGAATAGGCAAGGCCGTCGGTGCTCTTGATCTTCCCATTCCCCATTCTCGATTCCCCATTCCCGACACCAGAATCGAACAGACATTAGTGGAGTTATCCAAATGAGTCAGGGCAAGATCGTTCAGATCATCGGCGCGGTCGTCGACGTCGAATTCCCGCGTAATGAAGTGCCGAAGGTGTATCACGCGCTCAAGGTCGACGGCACCGAAATCACCCTGGAAGTGCAGCAGCAGCTGGGCGACGGCGTCGTGCGCACGATTGCGCTGGGCTCCACCGACGGCCTGAAGCGCAACCTGGTCGCCACCAACACCGAACGCGCCATTTCGGTGCCGGTCGGTGCCGGTACGCTGGGCCGCATCATGGACGTGCTGGGTCGCCCGATCGACGAAGCCGGCGACGTGCAGGCCTCGGATCACTGGGAAATCCATCGCGGCGCACCGTCGTATGAAGACCAGTCGTCCAGCACCGAATTGCTGGAAACCGGCATCAAGGTCATCGACCTGATGTGCCCGTTCGCCAAGGGCGGCAAGGTCGGCCTGTTCGGCGGCGCCGGCGTCGGCAAGACCGTCAACATGATGGAACTGATCAACAACATCGCCAAGGCGCACAGTGGCTTGTCCGTGTTTGCCGGCGTGGGCGAGCGTACCCGCGAGGGCAACGACTTCTACCACGAGATGAAGGACTCCAACGTCCTGGACAAGGTCGCGATGGTGTACGGCCAGATGAACGAGCCGCCGGGCAACCGTCTGCGCGTTGCGCTGACCGGCCTGACCATGGCCGAGTACTTCCGCGACGAGAAGGACGAAAACGGCAAGGGCAAGGACGTGCTGCTGTTCGTGGACAACATCTACCGCTACACGCTGGCCGGTACCGAAGTGTCCGCACTGCTCGGCCGCATGCCGTCGGCCGTGGGTTACCAGCCGACCCTGGCCGAAGAAATGGGCGTGCTGCAGGAGCGCATCACCTCGACCAAGAGCGGTTCGATCACCTCGATCCAGGCCGTGTACGTGCCTGCGGACGACCTGACCGACCCGTCGCCGGCGACCACCTTCGCCCACTTGGACTCGACGGTCACGCTGAGCCGTAACATCGCATCGTTGGGTATCTACCCGGCGGTGGATCCGCTGGACTCCACCAGCCGCCAGATGGATCCGCTGGTGATCGGTCACGAGCATTACGACACCGCCCAGCGCGTCCAGCAGACCTTGCAGAAGTACAAGGAACTGAAGGACATCATCGCGATCCTGGGCATGGACGAGCTGAGCGAAGAAGACAAGCAGTCGGTGTCGCGCGCACGCAAGATCGAGCGCTTCTTCAGCCAGCCCTTCCACGTGGCCGAAGTGTTCACCGGCTCGCCGGGCAAGTACGTCTCGTTGAAGGACACCATCCGCGGCTTCAAGGCGATCTGCGACGGCGAATACGACCACCTGCCGGAGCAGGCGTTCTACATGGTCGGCAGCATCGAAGAAGCGGTCGAGAAAGCCAACAAGATGAGCGCCAAGGCGTAAGAGCCGGGATTTGGCATTCGGGATTCGGGATTAGGTAAGGCGGTGGGCGGGGTGCGGAAACGAGATGAGTGGCCATGGTGAAAGCTGCGGTTGCCAATCCCGAATCCCCAATCCCCAATCTCCGCCTCACAACGTGAGGCATCCACCATGAGCACTATCCGTTGCGACATCGTCAGCGCCGAGAAGGAGATCTTCCACGGTGAGGCGACGCTGGTCGTGGCTACCGGCGAGCTGGGCGAGCTGGGCATTGCGCCCAAGCACGCACCGCTGATCACCCGCCTGAAGCCGGGCAAGGTGGTGGTCACCACCGCCAGTGGCGAACAGCTGGACTTCGCCATTTCCGGCGGCATCCTGGAAGTGCAGCCGCAGGTGGTGACCGTGCTGGTCGACACCGCGGTGCGTGCGCAGGACATCGACGAGGCCGCCGTCCGCAAGGTCAAGGAAGAAGCCGAGCGGCTGCTGGCCAACCGTGGCGACACGGTGGACGTGGCCCAGGCGCAGCGTCAGCTGGCCGAGGCGACGGTGCAGTTGCAGGCGCTCGAACGCCTGCGCCGTAATCTCAAGCACTGAGCGCTTGCCTGGCCTGTCAAGGGTCAGGCAACGCGACGCCCGTGTACTGCCGCACCCAGGTGTGGACTGCAAACGCCGACCTTCGTGTCGGCGTTTTCGTTTCTGGAGCCGCGGTTGCGGGACAGCACGCCATGTTCTGTGGGTAACAGGCACACTGCGCGCTTGCGCCGTGGTGCGATGCGGGATGCGCCGTTACGACGGTTTGTGTGCATTGGTTGACGCTGGCGCGTCATCGCCGCAGGCGACCTGTCGTGGAGGATCGTTACATGACCCACTGGGTGGATGGTTTCCGTCGTTACGTCATGACCGGCATGCTGACAGCCGCACTGCTGGGGTGCGCATGGCCGGCGCGCAGCCAGCCGTCGCTGGATCCGCTGCTGGACCGCATCGTGGCGCGCAATGCCATCGGCGATGCCGTGGCGTTGAGCAAGTGGGACAGCGGCAAGCCGGTACTGGACCAGACGCGCGAAGCCGCAGTGTTGCTGAGCGTGCGCGATCAGGCGTCCCACCATGGGCTGGAGCCCGATGATGCGGTGCGTTTTTTTGCCGCGCAGATCGAGGCCAACAAGGCGGTGCAATATGCACTGCTGAATCGCTGGCACGAGCGCGGCCGCGCGCCGGATATGGCCCGGCCGGATCTGGCTGCGTTGCGCGCACGGCTGGACCAGCTGCAAGGCGAGTTGCTCGATGCACTGGCCGCCGCAGGTCCCGCACGCGCGGCGCGGGAGTGCCCGACCGACACCGCGCGCGTGGCTGCGCGCTATGCCGCGCAATGGCAGCTGGACGCACTGCATCGCGCGGCACTGGTGCGCAGCCTGGGCGACTTCTGCCAGCAGGTGGGCAACAAGACCTAGCGGGCGGCAATTCGGCGCGATGGGCTTGATGCAGGCGAGCAGACGATTCAGTGCGTGTGTGGGTCTATGCGCTTGCAGCGTGTGCGGGAACGAGTGACCGTATCTGCGGTCAGGCGGATAACCGCGCGGTCAGCGATTGGCCGCGTGGTTCTGCGACCTGTGGGTGCCACGGTTGTTTAGCAATAGCATTCAACGACGGCGAAGCCGGTTCGTGCGCGGTCGTCAGCCTGAGGTCCGGGGGCGCCGCTGCGCGGGCGTCTGCGACGGGAAAAGCGGGGGTTTGGACGACATGCCTGTCGCATGGCGGCTGTTCGCCAGCGCTCCCCAGGCGAAGGCCGGCGCACTGTGCAGGACAGGTCGCGCCGGCGCGGAGTGTCTGATGCGCCCGGTCGCTACGATCGCTTGCCTGGCCTCAGCGATACACCACGTGCCGGCCCAAAAAGAACGACACGATTGCCAGCCCGCCTTCGACCAGCGGTTTGGCCAGCCAGGCCTGACGCAGGCCGACCAGATCGACGGTGACCGACAGCAGCCAGGTGCTGATCAGCGTCAGCGCCAGCCACATCACCGCAAAGCGTCGGAAACGCTGCCAGCCAAGGCGTGCATCGCCTTGCCGGGCAAAGGTGTAGCGGCCGTTGAGCCAGAAGCCGAGCACCGCACCGCTGATGCGCCCGAGCAGATTGGCCGGCACCGCAGGCATGCCGGCGGCGGTGGCCGCGATGAAGATGCCGCAATCCACCGCCAACTGCAGCGCGCCAATGAGGATGAACTGGCTGCCTTGGCGGAACAGGCTCATGCGGACCGAAGAGGAAGAAAGGGCGCCCATGCTAGCGGTCGCCGCGCTTAACGGTGTGTCATTGCCTGCCGATCCTCTGTGACGGGCACGCCGTGTTGCACTGCTGCGACTAGAATTTACGCATCTATCGTCTCGGGAACTGTTGATGACCCTGCCTTTGCACGTTGTGATCCTGGCCGCAGGCGAGGGCAAGCGCATGCGCTCGTCGCTGCCCAAGGTGCTGCAGCCGCTGGCGGGCCGGCCGATGCTGGCGCACGTGATCGCCACCGCACGCCAGCTGCAGCCGGCGGCGATCCATATCGTGTACGGGCACGGCGGCGACCAGGTGCGGGACGCATTCGCTGCGCAGCAGGATCTGCAATGGGCCGAGCAGCGCGAGCAACTGGGCACCGGCCACGCAGTGCAGCAGGCAATGGATGCGATTCCGGATGCGGCCACGGTGCTGGTGCTGTACGGCGATGTTCCGCTGATCCGCAGCGAGAGCCTGCTGGAACTGCTGCACGCGCCGGGGCGCATGGCGGTGCTGGTCGCCGAACTCGCCAATCCCACCGGTTATGGACGCATCCTGCGCGATGCCGAAGGCAAGGTGGCAGCGATCGTTGAGCAGAAGGATGCCAGCGAGGAGCAGCGCCGTATCCGCACCATCAATACCGGCATCCTCACCGCCGAATCCACCGCGTTGCGCCGTTGGCTGGGTGGCCTGTCCAACGACAACGCGCAGGGCGAGTTCTATCTCACCGATGTGTTTGCCAGCGCGGCCAGCGATTTCACGCCGGCCGACATGGTCTACGTGGCCGACCCGCAGGATGTGGAGGGCGCCAACGACCCCTGGCAGCTGGCCCAGCTGGAGCGTGCGTGGCAGACACGGGCGGCGCGGGCGCTATGCCTGCAGGGCGTGCGCATGGCCGACCCTGCGCGCGTGGAGCAGCGCGGCAGCGTGCAGGTGGGCCGCGACGTGCAGCTGGATATCGATGTGATTCTGGAAGGCGATGTGACCTTGGGCGATGGCGTGGTGATCGGTCCGTTCGTCCGGTTGCGCGACGTGAACCTGGGCGCGGGCACGCAGGTGCGCGCGCACTGCGACCTGGAAGGCGTGGTCACCGAGGGTGCGGTACTGGTGGGCCCGTTCGCACGGCTGCGCCCCGGCACCGTGTTGGCCGATGGCGTGCATATCGGCAATTTCGTGGAGACCAAAAAGGTCACGATGGGCGTGGGCAGCAAGGCCAATCACCTCACCTACCTGGGCGATGCGGTCATCGGCAGCAAGGTCAACATCGGCGCCGGCACCATCACCTGCAACTACGATGGCGTGAACAAATCGCAGACCACCATCGGCGATGGCGCCTTTGTCGGCTCCAACAGCGCGTTGGTGGCACCCATCGAGATCGGCACCAATGCGACCATCGGCGCGGGATCGGTGATCACCCGCGATGCACCGCCGGGCCAGCTCAGTGTGTCGCGTCCGCGACAGACCGTGATCGAAGGCTGGGAGCGGCCTGGTAAAAAGTAGGCCGCCCTGTTGGCGGACACACAGTGCGCTGCGGCCCCAGATCGACTGCGTAGGAGCGCACCCGGGCGCGCCTGACAACGCCGGGAAGCCTGTCGCGCCCTGGTGCGCTCCTACAGCTGCACGACGGCGTTCTGATGCGGACGGTCTGATGCAACGATGACGCGTGCTGATCCTAGGCGCTACCAGGCGTGGACGGAGTGCTGCTTCATGCGGCCAATGGCAGCAACAGGGTCACACACAGCCCGCCATGCGCGCGGTTGTGCAGCGAAATGCGCCCGCCGTGCGCCTCGGCGATTTCGCGGGTCAGTGCGAGCCCCAGGCCGGTGCCGTTGCGCTTGGTCGAGTAAAACGGCATCAGCGCATTGTGCAGCACCGCTTCGTTCATGCCATTGCCGCGGTCGAGCACTTCGATGCGCAGCCATTGCGGCACGCGGCTTACGCGCACGGCGACCTCGCTATTGGCCGGTTGCGCTTCGCTGCAGGCTTCGTGCGCGTTCTTGAGCAGGTTGAGCAGCGCCTGTTCGACCTGGGCGGCATCGATGCGGCTGCTGACATCGCTGAGGTCGCCCTGCAACTGGAACGGGATCTGTTGCCGCAAGCGTTCCAGAAATGGTTCCCAGGCGATTGTCTGCAGCTGCGGCTGCGGCAACTTTGCAAATCGCGCATAGCCGCGGATAAACCCTTCCAGATGGCGCGCGCGTTCTTCGATGGTTTCGAACACCGTGCCCAGGCGGTCGGTGCGTTCGCGGCGCAACAGCTCGGCGCCGGAATGCGCCAGCGAGGCGATCGGAGCCAGCGAGTTGTTCAATTCGTGGCTGATCACGCGGATGACCTTCTTCCAGGTCTGCACTTCCTGCCGGCGCAGCTCGGTGGTCAGGGTGCGGATCAGCAGCAGCTCATGGCCGCGCCCATTGAGGTGGAAGCTGCGCCGCGACAGGTGGTAGATCTGCTCATCGTCTTCGTCGTCACCCTCTTCGCGTACCGCAAACAGGCAGTCGCCGCCGCGGGCCAGGGCATCGCGCAATTCGCCCGGCATGCGCTCCAGCACATCGTCCAGATGCTGGCCTTCGAGCTTGCGCCCGCCATGCAGCAGTTTGCGTGCGGCATTGTTGGAGAAACCGATCCGTCGCAGGCCATCGCCGCCGGCCACCACCAGCAGCATCGCGACCGGCGTGTTCTGCAGCATGGTGTCGAGCATCAGTTCGCGTTGCACCAGGTCGCGGCGTTGCGCACGCAGCACGTCGCCGAGTTCGGCATGCGCCTGCACCAGTTGTGCCAGTTCGTCATTGCCGCGCCAGTGGACACCGAAGTTGTATTCGCCATCGCGGTAACTGCTGGTGGTGCCGGCCAGCGCTCGGAACAGCGAGCGCATCGGCGCGGTGGCGCGGCGCAGGCTCCACCACATGGCCGACAGCAGCGCCACGGCCGAGACCAGGGCCACCTCCCAGCTACGGTCCAGCCAGTAAGCGATCAACCAGGGCAGGGCAGCGGCCAGCGCGAGTACTGGCAACAGCCGCAAGAACAGGCCAAGGGTGAAGGAGCGATTCCACATGCGATGGCTCATTCGGCAGTGATGCCGTAGCGGTCCATGCGCCGGTACAGTGCCTGCCGGCTCAGGCCCAGCTCGGCGGCCGCTTGTGCAATCACGCCTTGCGCGCGGGCCAGTGCCTGTTCGATGCGCGCGCGATCGGGCTCGCCGGCCACTGCAGCCACCGGGCGCGGTGCGGGCGCCCGTGGCAGATTCAGATCGCTGACCTCGATGCGCGCGCCCTGCGCAAGGAGTGCGGCACGTTGCAGCACGTTGCGCAGCTCGCGCACATTGCCCGGCCAGGCGTGCCGCTGCAACGCGTCGCGCGCCTGTGCGGACAAGGGCTTTTCGCCAGCAAGAAAGTAATCGGCCAGTGGACCGATGTCGCCTGGCCGATCGGCCAGTGCCGGCAGTGCGATCTCCACCGTGTTGAGGCGGTAATACAGGTCCTCACGGAAGCCGCCCTCGCGGATCATGCCCTGCAGATCGGCATTGGTCGCGCTGATGACACGTACCTGGGTGTGGCGCTCGCGGTTGGAGCCCAGGCGTTCGTAACGGCCGGTTTCCAGCACGCGCAGCAGTTTCATCTGCCCCGCCAGCGGCAGGTTGCCGATTTCATCCAGGAATAAGGTGCCGCCGTCGGCCGCCTCGAACTTGCCTTCGCGCGCCTTGTTGGCGCCGGTGTATGCACCGGCCTCGGCGCCGAACAGTTCCGCTTCGATCAGCTCGCCTGGCAAGGCGCCGCAATTGAGGGCGATGAACGGCCCCTGCCTGACGGCGGAATTGGCCTGGATGATCTCGGCGATCTTCTCCTTGCCGCTGCCGTTGGGGCCGGTGATGAGCACTGGAAGATTCGAGCGTGCCACCTGGCAGGCGAGCGCAATGGCGCGCTCGCTGGCCGGGTCGGCGAAGACCGCACCGCGCAGGTCGTAGCGCTGGGTGAGTTGCTCGCGGCCGCGATGCTCGCGCTCGCGGCGGCGCTGCAGCTCGCGCCGCGCTTCGGACAGCTCCAGCAGGTTGTTGACCGTGGTCAGCAGCTTGGTGTCGTCCCAGGGCTTGGCGATGTAATCGGCCGCACCGGCCTTGACCAGGCCCACCGCGCTGCCCAGATGGGTCCAGGCGGTGAGCAGGATCACCGGCAGGTCCGGGTGGCGCTGACGGAGTTGGCTAAACAGCGCCTCGCCTTCCTCGCCGGAGGTGGTGTCGGCGGTGAAGTTCATGTCCTGGATCACCAGGTCGAACACCTGCTCGTCCAGCAGCGCCAATCCGGCCTGCGGCGAATGCGCATGCCGTGCCTCGATGTCGTGCAACGAAAACAGTACCTCCAGCGCAGTGGCCACGGCCGTGTTGTCGTCGATGATCAGGATGTGCGGCATCGCGGTGCTCAGGAAGGCG
Source organism: Xanthomonas sp. WHRI 6106 (assembly GCF_040202405.1). Classification (NCBI taxonomy): domain Bacteria; kingdom Pseudomonadati; phylum Pseudomonadota; class Gammaproteobacteria; order Lysobacterales; family Lysobacteraceae; genus Xanthomonas; species Xanthomonas sp. WHRI 6106. Next base: position 257,991 of record NZ_JBEGFC010000003.1, read on the forward strand.
CGGGAAGAGGGATCGACACAGAATACTGTGCAGGACGGTGCTGCAAATGCGTCGCTTGTCGGGGCGTGATTTGCAGGCGGTAGCAATGCCGACGGACTGGACCGTGCGCGGGATGGAGACTTGGCTGCTTGTCAGCCGGACGTGGGCGGCGAAGGAGCCCTCGGCGGGAGGAGTGGCGCGTACGCTGCTGCAGCCCAGGTCAGACGCACCTGGACGCCGTCGCGCAGCACGTGCACTTCGATCGGGGCGTTTGCAGCGGCACGCAGTGCGGCGATCAGCTGGGCGACGCTGGTGATCTGGGTACGCCCTGCCGTGCGTAGCCGGTCGCCACGGTGTAACTGCAGCGCCAGTGCCGCGCTGGCTTTTGTCACCAGCAATCCGTCGCCGGTCGAGACGAGTTCCAGGACCTGTTCGTTACGTCGCCAGTCCAGCCGCGTGTCTTCGATAACGAGGACATCGCGGGTCGAGGTGGCTGGCACGGAGGTCGCCTGCCTTGCGGCACTGGCCTGCCCGGCGTGCAAGAGGCAAGAGACTGTCAGCAGGATCAGCGCCGGTGTTGCAACAAAGGGATGCATGGAGTGTGTCTCGATCAGTGAAGTTGCCGCAGGCGCGGGCGATGGCAAGGAGACGCCGACGCTTCGTCCCTCCAACGCGCAGCAAGGAAGAGGCCTCGTTGATCATGCACTGCGAGTGGCGACAGCCGGTGGCACTGCAGCCGCGCGACGCGCGGGCCAGAATACCGCCACCTGGCCAAGCGTCCACAACAGCAAGGCGCCGATCGGCAGGTAGATCGCCGGCAGCCGCGGCAATTCGTAGCGCGCCATCAGCCATACGTTGATCGAGTAGGCCATGAGCATGCCGAGCACGATACCGATCGAGGCGAGCAGGAAATTCTCCATCTGGAAGTAGCGCAGAATCTGGCGACGCGTTGCACCCAGCGCACGGCGGATGCCGATCTGCTTGGTGCGCTGCTGTACCCAGAAGCTGGCAAGACCGACGATGCCCAGCGCAGTGACGACCAGTAGCGCGATGCACACTGCGCCGAGCAACCAGATCATGGCGCGATCGTTCTCGAAATAGTCTGCGCGGATTTCGCTATAAGTCTCTTGTTTCAGGACCAGCCGACTATCGTCCAATTTCATCAGTGCTGCGACGGCAGATTGCAAGACCTCTGCCCGACGCGTTGGATCGGTGACACGGATGATGTATTGGCCTGCGGTGTAATTGATGCGCAGTGGCAGCAACATCGAATAATTGCTCTGATCAAGGCCGGCTGCGGTATTGTTGGTGGGGCGTGCCAGTGTCTGCACGATGCCGATGATGTGTAGTGCAGTATCGCCTGCGTAAACTGTCTTTCCCAATGCAGTTTGGGCGGGGAATAGCTTGTTGGCCATGTGCTGCGTAATGATCACCGAAAGGCCTTTCTCATCGATGGACCTGTCCTTGTTGGCCTGCGACATATCCATGAATTCGCCTGCGGTGAAATCGCGCCCTGCCAGCAACTGCAGACCAAGTGTGCCAAGCGTGCCTTCGCTGGCCATGTATTGCGCGGCATTGAGTGTCGGGCGCTCTTGTTCTCGAGTAAGAGAGACACTGCTGTTCCACGAGTAATGAACAAACGGAATCTGATTGATGACGATCGCGCCGCGGACACCGGGCAGGTTGCGGAGTGCTGCCAGATCTTCACGCGTGCGCGCTTCTGCATTGACCTGGGTGCCGATACCCCCAAGCTGGATGCTGACCAGTTCCGATTCGGCAATGCCACTGGGCTGCTGCAGCGTTTCGATGCGGTTGCCGATCAAAAACAGGGAATTGCAGATAATCGCGCAGGCAAGTGCTATTTCGAGCACGATCAATGCTGCTGCGGTCTTGTGACGGCGCAACGTGGAAACGATAGGGCGAATGTCCATGGGCGGTACCTTCGGATAAGAGGCCGTGCCCGCCTTGGCGCGGCGGGCTTGGTGATCAGGACGCTTTGAGCTGTAGCGCGGGGGCAACCTGGATGGCGCGCCAGGACGGCAGTAAGCCGGCCAGCAGGCTGGCAAACAGCGCCAGTGCGAAGGTCAGCAGCAGCATGGTCGGATCCAGATGTGCCAGCTCGGCGTAGTCGACGGCCTGTTGGCGCACCGCCCACAATCCCAACCATGCCAGCCCCAGTCCCGCGATGCCGCCTGCAAGTCCGATGGTGCCGGCTTCGACCAGGCATTGCGCAAAGATGGCACCGCGCGATGCGCCCAGTGCGCGACGCACACCGATCTCGCCACTGCGGCGCAGGAACTTGGCGAGCAACAAACCAACGGTATTGAGCAGGCACACCAGCAGGAAGCCCATTGCCAGCCACAACTGCAGGCGCACGTCGCCGGGAACCACCTCTTTATAGTCCAGCCACTCCATCACGTTGCGCAGGCGGGTGTTGTTCGGGCGCTGGAAACGTCCGGCAGCGCGTTGTTGATCGGAGTAGTTGTCCAGGTAGGCCTTGTAGTCACCAGCCTTCGCCGGGCTTTCCAGCTCTGCCCAATACTGCATCCAGGTGCAGGACGCATTGAGCGCCGTTTGATCGCTATTGTCGTTCTTGCCAAAGCAATTCATGCCGCCGTAATGGTCCATCTTCAGGTCGATCGCCACCGAGAACGGCAGGTACACCTGTTCGTCTGAGCCGTAGCTATTGCTGAGGTCATAGAAGCGCGGATTGACATTCCATTCATTGAGTACGCCAACAATGCGGAAAGTGCTCTTGTCCATGCGCAAATCGCGGCCGACGCTGTTGCTCCCGTCGAATAATTTCTCGTTGAGTTTCTTGGTAATGACTGCAACGCGTTCGTGTTTTTCGTCGCTGCCGGCCGACCAGCCCTGTCCGTACAGGAACGGTGTTTCGAACATAGGGAAGAAATCTGCCGAGGTAAAGCGAGCTTCCGACCTGAATGCGCTGATGCCCTTCTTGTCTGGCTCGATGGCCACTTGCCCGCCGGTCATCAGTGCCTGGCGTTTGGCACGTTTTTCACGTAATAGCGCTTCGGCATCAAAGCGGGTCACTTGATCATCCGGCTCTTCGCCTGGCTGAAAACCGGCTTTGGGTTGTGGGTCGACCAGCACGTTGAACAGCCGATCGCTCTTCTGCGGAATCGGGTCGCCCGACAACACATGGAACACCGTCAACGTGGTCATGCTGGCACCGATGCCCAGCGCAATGGCCAGCACCATCAGTGCGGTGAGCACCTTGTTGCGGCGGAAACTGCGGACCGCCAGAGTGAAGTAATAGCCGAACATGGGCGGGCTCCTTAGTCGGCCAGGGTTGCAGCGGCGCTGGGCGCGCGCATCAGGCTGGGGTTGCGTTCCAGATCGGTGGCCTGGCCGTCGACGATGTGCACGTTGCGCTGCGCGCGCGCGGCCAGTTCCGGGTCGTGGGTGACCATGACGACGGTGGTGCCCTGGCTGTTGATCTCTTCCAGCAGTTCCATCACCCCGCGCGCCATTTGCGAGTCGAGGTTGCCGGTGGGTTCGTCGGCCAGCAGCAGGCGTGGGCTGCCGGCCAGTGCGCGCGCGATCGCGGCGCGCTGCTGCTGGCCGCCGGACAGTTCGGTGGGGTAGTGCTTCAGCCGCGAGCCCAGGCCGACCTTGGTCAGCGCCTCTTCGATGCGCTGCTTGCGCTCGGCCGCGGCCATGCCGCGATAGCGCAGCGGCACATCGACGTTGTCGAACAGGTTGAGGTCCGGAATCAGGTTGAAGCCCTGGAAGATGAAACCGATCTTTTGATTACGCAGGCGCGAGCGCGCATCGTCGGAGAGATGGCTGACGTCTTCGCCATCCAGCAGATACTGCCCGCTGGTGAAGGTTTCCAGCAGCCCGGCCAGGTTGAGGAAGGTGGTCTTGCCTGAGCCGGAGGGGCCGGTGACCGCGACGAATTCGCCTTCGCGTACATGCAGGTCCAGCGACCGCAGCGCGTGCGTTTCCACCTGTTCGGTGCGGAAGACCTTGGAGACCGCTTGCATCTTGAGCATTGCCGATTCCTTTGCGAAGAGAGAGTGCGACGAGATGGAATGACTGAATCAGTGGACGGTGACGCGCGGCGCATCACCGAAATTGTCTGCGCCGGACACCACCACGCGGTCGCCGGCCTGCAGCCCGGACAGAACCTGCACTTCGCCCAGGCTGCTGACGCCCATGCGCACCGGGCGGCGCACCGCGGTGTTGCCATCCATCACGTAGGCGTAGCTGCCGCCGGATTGTTCGACGAAGGGGCCGCGCTCGACCTTGAGCACGTTGCGGCGCGTGTCCATCACCACGCGTGCGCTCATGCGCTGGCTCTGGCGCAGGCCCGGCGGCTGCTTGTCGGTGAAGCGGATGCGCGCAGTGACTTCGCCGTTGACCACTTCCGGCGACACCGCCGAGATGGCGCCGGGGAACGGTTCGCCGCTGCCGCTGGTGAGCTGGGCCGGCATGCCGATCGCCAGATCGCGGGCGAAGCTTTCCGGCACCTTGATCTCGACTTCGAACTTGGACAGATCCACCACGCCCAGGATCGGCGCGTTTGCGGCGACCTGGGTGTGCTGCACGGCCTGCACCTGGCCGACCTGGCCATCGAACGGCGACAGCAGCGTGAGGGCATCCACCTGGCGCTGCACCTCGGCCACCACCGCGCGTTGGCGGTCGGCCAGCAGGCGCTTGTTGCGCGAATCCAGATCTGCGCCCTGGCTCTTCAGCGCCGCATCGCGCTGGGCGTGCTGCAGGTCGATGTCGGTCTTCTTCAAGGTGTCCTGCGCCTTGGCCAGCTCCACCTGCGGCACCGCACCGCCATCGTAGCCACGCTGGTAGCGCTCCAGGTCGCGTGCGGCGGCCTGCTTGTCGATTTGGGCCTGGTCGGTGAGCTTGCTGGCGTTGGCGCGTGCCAGCGTGGCATCCAGGGCGGCGCGGCTGGATTCGGCCTCCAGGCCGGCCAGCGTGGCCTGCTCCTGCGCCAGCTTGCTGCGCAGCTCCGGGCTGTCGATGCGCGCCAGCTCCTGGCCCTGCTTGACCACATCGCCGGCGACCACGCTCAGGGTCACGGTGCCGGCGGAGATGGCGTACAGCACGGGGCTGTTGGCAGCGATCACGCGGCCGTCGGCGGCGATGTCGCGTACCAGGTCGCCCTGGCTGACCGTGGCGATGCGCACCCGGCTGGCGTCGAACGAGCGGCTGCCGGCGCTCCATGCAGTGACCGCCCAGCCAATACCGGCCAACACGGCGACCGCCGCGATGCCGGGCCATAGCCAGCGGCGCCACGGCGTGCCCCGGGTGGGGGTGCTGAGAACCTGGTCCTGGGCAGAGGTGTCACGAATCATGGTCGGCGGGCTCGGTGGCGTCACAGTGACAAAGCAGGACGCGTGCCAACCGGCAAGTGGCTGAAATGCTTGAACTTTAGGGTCGCAGCGCAGGTGTCCGCAGTGTCCGCGGACACCTGCGCGGACACGCTGTCCGGGGACGGTCATGCAGTGGACAAGAGCGGACACGCTAAAATGCCGGCCTTCTTCCTAAAGAGCTGTCCCTATGTGCGGCATTGTCGGAGCGATCGCCGGGCGCGATGTGGTCCCGGTCCTGATCGAAGGACTCAAGCGGCTGGAATACCGCGGCTACGATTCCTCCGGCATTGCGGTGCTCGATGGCGACCAGGTGCGCCGGGTGCGACGCACCGGGCGCGTGGCCGAAATGGCCCAGGCCGCGCAGGCCGAACAGTTCGGCGCCACGTTGGGCATCGGCCACACCCGCTGGGCCACGCATGGCGGTGTCACCGAAGCCAATGCGCACCCGCATATCAGCGCCGGCGTGGCGCTGGTGCACAACGGCATCATCGAAAACCACGAAGCGCAGCGCGAAAAACTGCGCGCGCTGGGCTACACCTTCGAGTCGCAGACCGACACCGAGGTCATCGCGCACCTGATCCATCACCATCTGGGCAGCGCGGGCGACCTGCTGAGCGCGCTGCAGCGCACCGTCAAGGAGCTCACCGGTGCCTACGCGCTGGCGGTGATGAGCCAGGCCGAGCCGGAACGGTTTGTCTGCGCGCGCATGGGCTGCCCGTTGCTGATCGGGGTGGGCGAGGGCGAGAACTTCGTCGCCTCCGATGTGTCGGCCATCGTGCAGGCCACCCGCCAGGTGATCTTCCTGGAAGAGGGCGACACCGCCGAACTGCGTCGCGATGGCGTGCGCATCTTCGATGGCAACGACGCCCCGGTCGAGCGCCCGCTGCACCTGTCGGATGTCTCGTTGGCGTCGCTGGAGCTGGGGCCGTTCCGGCATTTCATGCAGAAGGAAATCCACGAGCAGCCGCGTGCGCTGGCCGACACCATCGAAGCGGCCATCGATGCCAAGGGCTTTCCGGCATCGCTGTTCGGCGCCAACGCGGAAGCGGTGCTGCGTGACATCGAAGGCGTGCAGATCCTGGCCTGCGGCACCAGTTACTACGCCGGCATGACTGCGCGTTACTGGATCGAAGCCATCGCCGGCCTGCCGTGCAGCGTGGAAATCGCCAGCGAATACCGCTACCGCGCCGCGTATGCCAACCCCAAGCACCTGATCGTCACCATCTCGCAGTCCGGCGAAACGCTGGACACGATGGAAGCGCTGAAATACGCCAAATCGCTGGGGCATCTGCATACGTTGTCGATCTGCAACGTGCCCGAAAGCGCCATCCCGCGCGCCAGCGAACTGGTCTGCTATACGCGCGCCGGCGCCGAGATCGGCGTGGCCTCGACCAAGGCGTTCACCACGCAGCTGGCGGTGCTGTTCCAGCTCACCATGGTGCTGGGCAAGCTGCAGGGCCGCATCAGCGAGGCCGAAGAAGCCGATTATCTGGAGCAGCTGCGTTTCCTGCCGGGCAGCGTGCAGCACGCCTTGAATCTGGAGCCGCAGATCATGGCCTGGGCCGAGCGTTTTTCGCCGAAGGAAAATGCGCTGTTTCTTGGTCGCGGCCTGCATTACCCGATCGCGCTGGAAGGCGCGCTCAAGCTCAAGGAAATCTCCTATATCCATGCCGAAGCGTATCCGGCTGGCGAGTTGAAGCACGGCCCGCTGGCACTGGTGGACGCGGCGATGCCGGTGGTGGTGATCGCACCGAACGACCGCCTGCTGGAGAAGGTCAAATCCAACATGCAGGAAGTGCGCGCACGTGGCGGTGAGCTGTTCGTGTTCGCCGACCAGGACAGCCACTTCAGCGAGTCCGAGGGCGTGCATGTCATCCGCACGCCACGCCACGCCGGCGTGCTGTCGCCGGTGATCCACACCATCCCGGTGCAGCTGCTGGCGTATCACACCGCCCTGGCACGCGGCACCGATGTCGACAAGCCGCGCAATCTGGCCAAGTCGGTGACGGTGGAGTAAGCGCGCGAGCGGGACGACCGCGCCCGCCTTGGGGCAGGCGCGGCTAGTGCGTTGTTTCGGCTGAGACTATGCCACCGGAATGCAATGCTTGCGCGCTGCCGGTGCCGGCCTCTGGCTGACGACCTGCGTGCCATATCCGCATCGAGCCACTGCACCGAAGCCTGAGCCCGCAGCTTGTACAGCGGCGGTGCGCAGCCAGGCTGCGTGGCTGCCTCGCTGCTTCTGCTCAAGAGAGTAGCGATCGTCGTCCTCGGGCAGCCAGGCGATGGGCCCTCGTCAAGGCAGTTGCGTGTTGCGCCGCTTAGCAGCCGCGCTCCGAGGCTGCCAACGCTTTGGCCCAGGTTATGCATAAGCTTCTTGCGAGGGTCACACCACGCAGGAGGACGTATGCACGAGTCTTTCAAACAGGGGGCGCCAGCGGAATTGTGGCAGGCGTTGGTGCGCGAGGCGGGGCAGCGGATCGCACGTCCGCTGGACGAGTCGCGTGAGCATTATCTGGTGTTTGTGTTGTTGCGTTTCCAGCGCGATGCGCATCTGCTGTCGCGCACGCAGGCACTGGCATGGTTGCATGCGCAGGATCAGGTCGGCAGCGTACGGGCCGATGCATTGCGCGACGTCGGCGACGGTTGCCTGCTCATTGCGGGCCTGTTCCCGGGCGTGGCGCAGCGCCGTCGGCTCAGCGTGGACTACTTCATCGACCTGGGGCGCGGTGCGTATTCCGAAGTAGCCGACACCCGCTACAGCGATGCAGGTCTGTTTGCACAACTGGCCGGCAGCTATCGCGAGCTGGTGCGCACACTCGCTGCATTGCGCACTCCACACGACTGGCAACCGAGCGCTGGCGGGATCTTGCATGCGTAACCAGTGAACGTGCGCAGGGACGGTCCCCACATCGGCGTCGGGACCGCCCCGACTGCGATGGCTGCCGTGTGCGGGCACACTATCCCTGCAGGACGATCTGCGGGTGCGTTGTGCCATTACCTGTCGATCCGAACCCTGCAGTGTTAGAGGCCATCGCGTGCAAGCGTTGGTGCATCGGTCGCGCTGCATGGGGGACATGCAGCGCGCCGCAGTCATCCACAGGGACAGGGATCCATGAAGACGTGTATCGCGGCGGTGCTGTTGGCACTGCCTGGGCTTGCCGTTGCGCAAGATCTGCCGCTTGGCTATGCGGGTCAGGGTGGAATGACGCTGCAGGAAATCGACCCGGCCATCTATGCGTATCACTACGACCACGGGTTCGTAGGCGAAGATGCGATGGGTTGGGACCCTGCGCTGCAATTCGCCTGGTCGCGTCTCGCTGCCGCCAAGGTCTGCGCACAGCAAACGCCATCTGATGCAGTGATCGGCAAGCTGGTGGAGCAGTACGGCAAGGATGCCGTGGTGCACCAGATCAACGGTATCGGCTTTCATGAAGCGCAGATGCGTGCGGCTGGGACGTTTTGTACGCCGACGCGCGTGGCCGAAGCCACAGCAGTGGGGCCTGCGTTTGCAGGCGGTGACTTCTCTGCGGCAACTGCCTATGCGGCGGCAGCTGAGGCGGGGACGATTACGGTTGTGGCAGCCGAAGGGCAGCCATCGTCACAAACGCAAGCCGATGCAGATGGCGTCATTGCAGCATCGGCTGACTGGGCCTTGCAGCTGCCGTTGCATGCCAGCATGCGCGTAGGCCCCAATGGGCTGCCCAATGGCGATGAGATGTTGCGCGTGGTTCGTCGCGGGCATACCGGGGCGGTGGTGGGATTGCAGATCGCCACCAGTTTGTTTGCGCGTGGGGGCGTGGTCTCGGCCTTCAACAAGGGGCAGTTGAAAGGCGAGAAGATGGAAGGGGTAGGCAATCCGGGTTATCAATTGCAGCGCGATGCGGTCAACGCGCACTTGAAGACCTATTTCACCGGGCATCCGACCGCCTTGCCGGTGGATCCGTTTCCATTGCAGGTGCTGATGTCCGACTGGCTGCTGGTGTATCAGAGCCTGGCCGATACCAAATCGCCCTACGAATTGCGCTATGTAGTGACGATCGGCGGGGAACGCACCGGCCTGCTCAAGCGCAAGGCGAGCCCGGTCAGCATGCACTGTACACCGACACCGCGGACTGCTTCTCTGGAGCAGTGGGAAGCCAACGATTACGCATTGGTCAAAGAGGCCGCGCAAGCCTACAGCGACGAATGCGCAGCGAAATTCGCCGAGCGGTTGCCGCAGTGGTTCCCCGATCGAGAGGCTGTTGCGACGTCCAATTGAACGGCCGGATCTGTCGACGCCGGACATTTGGCACCTGATGTGCTGTGATAAGAATCGCGCTAAACATATCGCTAAACCACAAGGGGCACTGATCCATCGATCAGTACCCCTTATGCCTTTCCATTGCAGAGCGATCAGCCTACGCTGCGCGCCTGGTTGCGTTGCTGCTCGTGCTGATCTTGGGCCTGCGTCTGCGACTGCGCTTCCTGCCGCACGGCATTGCTGCTTTGCTCCAGGGGCCGTTCCGCAGCGGTTGCCTTGTCGGTGTAGATCCGCTGATGCGCCGGGTCGCTCGGCTGGCCCTGTACGGCAAACAGCCCGCTGCCATCCTTGCTTTGCGCCACCATGTCGATTCGCTGCAGGCCACTGACTTTTGCTTCGAAGGTCATGTGGCCGGCAGCGTTCACCAACTGCTGCCGATTGGCGAATGCATTCGGACCCAGTTGTTCCAGCTTGCTGAAAGCCTGGTTGAATAGTGGATGGTCGGGGTTGGTTTTCTCCGAGAGCAGCGGTGTTTTTTCTGCCTGCTTCAGCGCATTGAGCGTATCGCGGCCAACCACGCCATCGTCCTGTAGCCCGTGTGCACGCTGGAACGCCTTGACTGCCTCGCCCGTCCGCTGGCCATAGGCGCTGTCGGCTTTGAGTTCATTGCCGTTGGCGTCCTTGTAGCCCAGCTGTTGCAAGGTTTGCTGCAATTTTTGAACATCGGCACCGTGGGCCTTCTCGCGCAGCACGCCGGGTGTTTCGGCCGCAACTTGTGCATGCGCGGGCTTGTGCGCGTTGCTGTCGTGCGACTGCTGCTTGGTCTGGTTGCGGTCCTGCAGCAACTCGCGCGCCTCGGAGAGCGGGTCGCTGGCATAGAGTTTGACGCCCTTGGCGTGCTTGCGCTCGAGGTAGGAATCCAGCGAGCTGAGTTCGACACCCTCGCCGCCGCGCGACTGGCTGATCTTGAGCTCGCCATCCTTGGGGTCGCGCACCACCATGGTGATGTGGTCGATGCCCTTATAACGCCCCTTGTCCCAACTCTGCGGGCCATTGTCCTCGCCGATGATCATGCCCTCTTTGAGATTCTGGGCAGTGACGTCTTTGCCTTGCATCAGAACCCCAGAGCGCTCCTGCGCTTTTTCCACGATCATCGCCGCGCCGTCAATTGCCAGCTTGAATTGATCGCCCTTACTGAACACGGTATGCCCAGCCTTTTCGTTGATCTCCTTCATGGTTGCGTTCTGCATGGTGGCAACCCAGCCAGAACAATCAACATAACCCTGTTCCGGGTGTTTCCCGTCCACACCTGTATGCTTGCCGCTCATGGCGTATTTGACGTGATCGTACTTCTCTGTCAAATCATAGGCAGCGCTTAGTGCAATAGTTCCCTTATGCTGTGTTTGTGCGGGCGTGCCCTGGGCCTGCGTCGGTGCGCGTGAAGGTGCATCGTTAATCGGCTCAATTCCTTTTTCGGGAATGCGAATGCGATCAAACTTGGTATCCCAGTATTGCCTGAACGTTTGTGCCATTTCCCTATCGGGGAGGCGTTTAAACGCGTCGTATTCGACTCCAGTCACTTCCTTTAAGTCTTCTCTGGAGACATTGTTGATGATCTTCGCGCGAGTATCGGGACGGATGAATTCGCCGCGTGCGATAGCTGACTGGATTGAACGATAGCCGTCCGCACCCTGCTGGTGCGCCATGTATAAGTCCATTCCATCGGGCTGCTCTTTGCCCGATAGATATGGCATTCCGTTGCTTCCATGGCGGTTTACCAGGATGCGACGGTTGTCCTGATACAGTTGTGCAGCGGCATCGGTGTTAGCGACCGCATCCAACTCACGGCCCCTGATGCCGTATTGCTCAGCCGTTTCTGGTACGAACTGGAATAAACCTTTGGCGCTATTGGGGCCGCGCGATGCCAGTTCATTAAACTGGCCGCCAGTTTCAATATATGCGAACCGCATGAAGTCGTCGCGCGGAATGCTGCGCTGCTGAGCTTCACGTTCGATGATGTCCAGTACTTCAGCGCGGTTGTAGTCACGTGCCATCGCGTTCTCCATGCGATTGAGGCGGCAACAGATGCTGCCGCGTTAAGTCGACCTGAGCCAATCCATTGGCCCTTACCGGGAGGTCGACCGGTAGGTTTTCTGCGACGCATCGTAAAGATATTCGGTTACCGTGTCACCCTGGTTGGCTGCTCCAGGAATACTTACCCGCAACAGGGGCATGTCGCTCGCATCTTGCGGCACTATCACAAGCGTGCCGGTGACATCAATGCAAGGAATGGATCCCGGAGAGTCAGGTCCGCAACTTGCATCGTTATTGGAGCCAGCCTCGAGCGTTGTCAGGTAGCGCCACACATTTTCATCGGTTTTCGTGAGTTCATGCGGATTGAATAGCAGTACCTCGATCGTCCGCATACGGACCCCCGAGACCAGATACCAGGTGGGTAACGCCAGTAGCATGTCGCCCGAGGGTGTGATCCATGTCTGGGGTTTGCGCTCAGTATCTATCTCGTTGCCTTTTTCGCTACCCCCGAATTCACCAATGTAGGGTTCTACGCCTAGCAGCTTCCACGGTGACTTGCTGCCCGGCTCGCTGGCCACAAACGTAGCGTGAGCAAGTGTCACCTTGGTACCAGGGGCAGCGTCGTGATTCTCGCGCTCTGCGCCGTAGCGTTCGGGCGTTTCCCAGGCAAAGCCGGTGTAGTAACGCGTACCGCCAAGTTCGAACTCGAAGCCGTACCAGTAGTTGATCCAGCTGCCATTGGCGACCTCGTAAGAGGTTGCGCCGTCGCCGTCCACGTTGCTGATGAAATACAGCACGCTATCGGGGCGCGGCGGCTGCACCTGCTGGGTCGATCCCTGGGTTGCGTCCTGCATGGGAGATGCATCCTTGTCTGCGGATTTAGGGGTGGTGGCGTTGGCTGTGTCGGCGGTGGCCGTTTTTGGAGCCGTGGCGTCTGGTGTCGCCGGCTTGCACGCGGCGATCGTTGCTAGCGCAAGAATCAGTGGAATCTTCCTGACGAGCATTGGGGTGCATCCATTGCGGAGGGCGGCGAAAGTCTACTCCAGCCCGCCGTTGTGTCCAGTCGTCGCGCCGCGCCTGGCGGTGCCGGCTTTCTGCCGGGGCGTGGGGGCGGGATGGGAGGCCTTTTCATGTCCACTCCCATCCGCCGAAACGTCAGGGTTGCCGAGCGTCCCGCTCTCAGGCCAGCGGCGTATTGGAAATGATCTCTACCCAGTATCCGTCCGGGTCCTTGATGAAGGCCAGGTGCTTCATGCGGCCGTCTTCCAGGCGCTTTTGATACGGCACCTCGAGGCTGTCGAAGCGCGCGCAGGCGGCGTGGATGTCCGGCACCGAGATGCAGATATGGCCGAAGCCGCGCGGGTCGCTGTTGCCGTCGTGATACACGGGACCGTCTTCGGTTTCGGTGCCGTGGTTGTGGGTCAGTTCGAGCACGCCGGGGATGCCGGCCATCCACAGGCGACGCTCTGCGTCGTCATCGGGAACGGCGGTGTCCTCCGGCAATAACGCCAGAAAGTACAGGCTGAATTTCGCGTCTGCATAGTGACGTGCATCCAGCAGGCGGAAGCCGAGCACGCGCGTGTAGAAGTCCAGCGAGCGCGGCGCGTCCTTGATGCGCAGCATGGTGTGGTTGAACACGAAGCCGTGGGTCTGTGCCGGCGCCGCACTGGCACCGGGCACATGCTGCAGATCGGTCAAAGGCATGGTGATTTCCTCTTGAAAGTTGGGTGCGCAGGGTAAGCGCCGGGTGGCGATGTTAGCGGGGGCGGGGTTGTGGGCATGTCATGGCAGCGCACTGCCACCGTCCGCGCGCGTGTCAGCGGCAGGGGCAGGGGCCAGATAAGCAGTCCGGGCCCCCTTGCCACTGGCTCAGAACCAGATGCGCACGCCAGCGACGAAGCGACTGTCGCGTGCAGGCTCCTCGTCCATCGTGGCGGTGGCGCGGTCACCGAAGCTGCGGTGATGCACCCAGCCGATGTAAGGCGCAAACCGCCGGGTGATTTCGTAACGCAGCCGCATGCCTACTTCGACCTGTTGCAGCCCGCTGTCGATACCGCGTCGATCGTCATCGGTCACTGCGATGGTTGCCTCTGCACGTGGCTGCAGGATCAGGCGGTTGGTGAGCAGCACGTCGTACTCACCTTCCAGCCGCACCGCGGCGCGACCATTGCCGACAAACAGCGTGGCTTCGGTTTCGAACTTGTACGGCGCCACTCCCTGCACCCCGAACGCGGCCCAGCTGCGATGGCCTGTACCCACGTCCTGACGCACGCCTGCCAGCAGATCCCACCACGGTGAGATGGCATGACCGTAGAACGCTTCCACCGATGCATCCCGGGTGCGGCCGCGGTGACGCTCGCCTTCGCTGCGGAGCCAGAGCCGGTTGATGTCGCCGCCGACCCATGCCCTTGCTTCCCACGCTTGCCCGCTGCCGCGATCGGTGTCGAAGGCTTCCAGGCGATCGAACAGGACATACCGGTTGATGCCGGTTCCGTGCATCGCATGGCTGCGCAACGGGGCAAAGGCCGCCGCGATGTCCTCGGTGGTGGGCTCGGGAATTGGCTCGCGTGGCAGGGCTGCGTTGCCACGTGGGGCAGATGTGGACACGGACGTGCTCGTGGCTGTTGCATGACCCATCGTTGCATGATCCATCGCCGTATGGCCCATCGCCGCGTGGTCGACTGCAGCGTGCTCCATCGCGGCATGATCCGTCGGCCCATGATTCATCGCGCCATGATCCATGCCCTCGTGCGCCATCTGGCGTTGCTCTGCCGACGAAGGCGATGTGGCTTGCTGCGGTGTTTGCGGGATGTCTGCATGCTGCGGGGGCACTACGCCGTGGGCATGCGCCGGGTGTCGTGCCGGAGCGTGCGTGGCAGCATCGGGCTCCGTCGAAGCGGCGTCATCGCTGGCGTGCTGCGCATGCGCATGCGTCATGTCCATCGCGGGTGTCGCATCGCGCGTAGACGACGGCGCTTCCGGAGAGGGGGGCGCCTGCGTGCCGGCTGCGCCGGGCCGGTCTGCCGCCTGCATCGCATGGGCATGATGGTCGTGCGCTGCCAGGTCCGCCGCAGCATGCACGTGCTCCTGCGCCGCCAGCGGCGCACTGAACAAGACGCTGCCTGCTACCAGCGCGGTGAGCCGAAGCGCACTCATGCCTCCACCCGCACTTCGCGCATCATGCCCGCTTCCATGTGGTACAGCAGATGGCAGTGATACGCCCAGCGGCCCAGCGCATCGGCGCGCACGCGGTAGCTGCGGCGGGTGCCGGGCGGCATGTCGATGGTGTGCTTGCGCACCTGAAAGTTGCCGTCGGCATCTTCCAGATCGCTCCACATGCCGTGCAGATGGATGGGGTGCTGCATCATGGTGTCGTTGACCAGCACGATGCGCAGCCGCTCGCCGTACTGCAGGCGCAGCGGCTCTGCAGAAGCGAAGGCGATGCCATCGAAGGACCAGGCGAATTTTTCCATATGACCGGTCAGATGCAGCTCGATCTCGCGTCCGGGATCGCGCCCATCCGGGTCGTCGAACAGGCTGTGCAGATCGCCATAGCGCAGCACGCGGCGACCATTGTCGCGCAGGCCCACGCCGGGGTCGTGCAGGCGTGGTGCGGTGGCGTTGCTGCGCATGTCGATCAGCGGGTTGCCTGCTTCGCTGGCGGCATGGTGCGGTGTAGTGTCGTGCGCCTGGGCGTGATCATGCGAGTGCATGGTGTGCATCTGGTGCGCCGCCTGCATGCCGGGTGCGCCATGCATTGCCGGAAGCGCGTGATGCATCCCATCGCCATGCCCCATGTCCTGCATGGTCAAAATCGCGCGCGGATCCAGTGCAGGAATCGGCGCCTGCAGGCCGTGCCGTACCGCCAAGGTGCCGCAGGCGAAGCCGGTACGCCCCATGTCCTGCGCAAACAACGTAAATGCATCCTGCCCGATCGGTTCGACGATGACGTCGAAGGTTTCGGCTGCGGCAATGCGCAGTTCGTCCACGCTGACCGGATGCACGTACTGGCCATCGGCAGCCACCACCGTCATGCGCAGCCCGGGGATGCGGAGGTCGAAGTAGGTCATCGACGAGCCATTGATGAAACGCAGCAACACCTTCTCGCCGGGGGTGAACAGCCCGGTCCAGTTGCCGGCCGGTGCCACGCCGTTGAGCAGGTAGGTGTAGGTGTTGGCATTGACGTCGGACAGGTCGGTGGGGGTCATGCGCATGCGCCCCCACATGCCGCGGTCTGCCAACGTTGCCCGCACACCGTCTTCGCGCGCATCGCGCAGGAAATCGCCCACCGTGCGCTGCGCGTAGTTGTCGTGGCTGGGCATCTGCTTGAGCCGGCGGAACAGCGCGGCCGGGTCCAGATCGGTCCAGTCCGACAACAGCACCACATGCTCACGGTCGTGGCGATACGGAGGTGGCGTCAGCGGGTCGATGACGATGGCGCCGTACAGGCCCGCTTGCTCCTGGAACATCGAATGGCTGTGGTACCAGTAGGTGCCGGATTGGCGCAGCGCGAAGCGGTAGTGATATTCCTGCCCCGGCGCGATGCCATCGAAGCTCATGCCCGGCACGCCATCCATGTTGGCCGGCAGCAACAACCCATGCCAATGCACCGAGGTGGGCTGGTCGGGCAGCGTGTTGCGCACGCGCACGCTCACGGTGTCGCCCTCGCGCCAGCGCAGGGTGGGCGCGGGCAGGCTCTGGTTGACGGTGATCGCCGGGCGGGTGCGTCCGGTGACGTTGACCGGCAGGCGGCCGATCTGCAGCGACTGGCTGCTGCCGCGCAGGACGGGCGCAGCCATGGCGCCGGTTGCGCGCGCATTGTTGCGCCACAGCCCGGCGGTGGCGGCAACCCCGCCCAGGGCCAGGCCCTGCACGAAGCGGCGCCGGCTCAGGCCTGGCGCGGAGGTTGGATCGAACACATGGGAATCGGAAGACATGACACCTCCGGTGCGTCTGCGCCAACTGGCGGACGCAACGCATCGCTGGGAACTCCCGCGTGCATGCACGCAGGGCGAAGGGCATAAGACGTGGCTGACAGACGATGCGGAGCCGACGTCAGGCTGCGGCGAGGGCGCGATTGCACGCGCCGCGCGCATGCACGACCTGACGACATCGGGCAACGAGCGTGCCCGCCTGCTGGTGGGCACAGGGTCCGTCGGCCGCTTAGCCGATGGGAGGTCGCACCGGTTGCTCGTGCGCCGGGCTGCTGCGGCCCTCGTCCAGGGCGGCAGGCACGGCAAAATGGCCCGGCATCGCCGTCGGCAGCGCAGGCAGCGTCAGCAGGGCCAGGCTGCAATGCTGCAGGCAGTCGCAACTGCCCAGCTTGCAGCAGTCGGCGGCATGCGGGTGGTCGCCCTTGACCTGCGCGGTCAGTGCGTCGGGCGCAGCGCTGTGCGGCGCCGCCATGGCGTCGTGGCAGGGCATGGCTTGTGCGGTCGACGGGTGCGCCGCCATCGCATGCGCCGTGGCCTGCGGCACGACCGTGTCCGGCATCGCCATGCCCACCGACGCCCACGCGCCGGCGGCCGTATTGGCGACCAGGCACAGGCACAGCAGCAGGCGGAGCAGGCAACGCAGCACGGGCAGTGGAGGCGGCGGACAGGGCCACGAGCATACCACCGGCCCGGCAACTGTCCGCCGGATGACCGCCCGCCCCGGCAGCGCACCTGGCGGCGTTAGAATTGCGTTCTTCCTTTGCATCACGTCCGTGCCCATGTCGCAGCGCCAGTGGGTGGCCGCCGCCATCCAGAAGATCGAGGCCGATTTCAACCGTTCGGCCGACACCCATCTGATCCCGATGGACCTGCCGGGTTATCCGGGCATCGACCTGTACTTCAAGGACGAGTCCAGCCACCCCACCGGCAGCCTCAAGCACCGGTTGGCGCGCTCGCTGTTCCTGTACGCGCTTACCAACGGCTGGCTGCGTGCCGGGCGGCCGGTGATCGAGGCTTCCAGCGGCTCCACCGCCATCTCCGAAGCGTATTTCGCGCGCCTGCTGGGCGTGCCCTTCATCGCGGTGATGCCGGCGTCGACCTCGCCGGAGAAGATCGCCGCGATCGAATTCCAGGGCGGCCGCTGCCATCTGGTGGAGCGCGCCTGCGACCTGGACAGCGCCTCGCATGCACTTGCGCGCGAGACCGGCGGGCACTTCATGGACCAGTTCACCTATGCCGAGCGCGCCACCGACTGGCGCGCCAACAACAATATCGCCGAATCGATCTTCAAGCAGCTGTCCGAAGAGCCGCACCCGATTCCGGACTGGATCGTCTGCAGCCCCGGCACCGGCGGCACCAGCGCCACGTTGGGCCGTTATGTGCGCTATCGCCGGCATGCCACCCGCATCCTGTGCGCAGACCCGGAAGTGTCGGTGTTCTTCGACGGCTACTGCCGTGCGGTGGACGGGCAGTGCCCCAAGGAGCTGGCCATCACCGGCGGTTCGCGCATCGAAGGCATCGGCCGGCCGCGGGTGGAATCGAGCTTCATCGCCAGCTGCGTGGATGTGATGATCAAGGTGCCCGACGCGCTGAGCCTGGCGGCCATGCGCCATGTCAGCGCCACCCTTGGCCGGCGCGTCGGCGGCTCCACCGGCACCAATTTCGTCGGCGTGCTGCAGGCGGCGCAGCGGATGCGCGAGGAGGGCCGGCAGGGCTCCATCGTCACCATCCTGTGCGATGCCGGCGAGCGCTACGCGCACAGCTATTACGACCCGGCCTGGTACGTGGCGCGCGAGATCGATGTCAGCGGCAGCGATGCCGCCATTGCGCTGGCCGTGAACGGTGGCGATCTGCCGGCCTTGCCTTGCGTCGCGCTGGAATGACCGCCATATCCACCACCCAGTGACACGCAACGTGTCGGTACGTGTCACCAGACAACGTCGTCATCCCTGATCCAGTCCCCCGCCGGAGCGCCCCATGACCAACCCGCTGCTCGACCTGTCCGGACTGCCGTCCTTCGATGCGATCCGCCCCGAACACGTGGGCCCGGCGATCGACCACTTGCTCGCCGATGCCGAAGCGGCAGTGAAAGCGGCCGAGCAGGTCAGCCTGGTGAGCTGGGACAGCTTCGTGACCCCGCTGGACGATGCCACCGAGCGGCTGTGGCGCGCCTGGGGCCAGGTCGGCCACCTGCAGGCGGTGATGAACACCCCGGAGTTGCGCGAGGCCTACAACAGCAACCTGCCCAAGGTGAGCCGCTTCGGCAGTGCCATGGGCCAGAACCTGGCGCTGTATGCGCAGTACAAGGCGTTGGCGCAGTCGCCGGAGGCGGCGTCCTACGATGAGGCACGTCGCAAGGTGCTGGACAACGCGCTGCGCGATTTCCGCCTGGGCGGTGCCGAACTCGATGACGAGGCCAAGGCGCGTTTTGCGCAGATCCAGGAAGAACTGTCGGCACTGGCAGCCAAGTTTTCGCAGAACGTGCTCGACGCCACCGATGCCTGGTCGCACGTCACTGAGGACGAAACGCAGCTCTCCGGCCTGCCGGCCGAAGTGATCGCCGCCGCGCGCGCTGCCGCAGAAAAGGACGGCGTGGCGGGCTGGAAGTTTACCTTGCAGATGCCGTGCTATCTGCCGGTGCAGAGCGATGCCGACAGCCGCGAACTGCGCGCGCTGCTGTATCGCGCCAACGCCGAGCGCGCTTCCGAATTCGGCGATGTCGCGCTGGACAACAGCGCCAATATCGACCGCATTCTTGCGCTGCGTGCGGAACTGGCGCAGCTGCTCGGCTTTGCCAGCTACGCCGACTATTCGGTGGCCACCAAGATGGCGCAGAGCCCCGATGAAGTGATGGGATTCCTGCGCGATCTGGCCGTGCACGCCAAGCCCTATGCGCAGCGCGACCGCGCCGAGCTTGAAGCCTTCGCACGCGACGAACTGGGATTGGACGAACTGCAGGCCTGGGATCTGGCCTACGTCAGTGAAAAACTCAAGCAGGCGCGGTACAGCTTTTCCGAGCAGGAAGTGAAGCAGTACTTCACCGAGCCGAAGGTGCTGGCTGGTCTGTTCGATGTGATCCACGGTCTCTACGGCTTGCGCGTCATACAGGACAGCGCGCCGGTGTGGCACCCGGATGTGCGGTTCTACCGGCTGGAAGATGCGCAAGGTGCGCTGGTTGGCCAGTTTTATCTGGATCTGTATGCACGCGAGGGCAAGCG
Organism: Xanthomonas sp. WHRI 6106; assembly: GCF_040202405.1. Taxonomy (NCBI): domain Bacteria; kingdom Pseudomonadati; phylum Pseudomonadota; class Gammaproteobacteria; order Lysobacterales; family Lysobacteraceae; genus Xanthomonas; species Xanthomonas sp. WHRI 6106. Next base: position 277,753 of record NZ_JBEGFC010000003.1, read on the forward strand.
CGGTGGCGCGTGGATGGACGACTGCCGCAATCGCCGCGAAACGGCCAACGGCGTGCAGACGCCATTGGTGTACCTGGTGTGCAACTTCGGCCGCGGCAGCGGCGACGCACCGGCCACCTTCCGCCATGGCGAAGTCACCACGCTGTTCCATGAAATGGGCCATGGCCTGCATCAGCTGCTGACGCGGATCGGCGAGCTGGGCGTGGCCGGCATCAACGGCGTGGAATGGGATGCGGTGGAGCTGCCGAGCCAGTTCATGGAGAACTTCTGCTGGGAATGGGAACGCGTGCAGGCGATGACCGCGCATGTGCAGACCGGCGAGCCGCTGCCGCGTAACCTGTTCGATCGCCTGCTGGCTGCGCGTAATTTCCAGAGCGGCATGTTCACCGTGCGCCAGCTGGAATTCGCCTTGTTCGACATGCAGCTGCACAGCAGCTTCGACCCGGCGCAGGACAGCGTGCTGCAGTTGATCGAACGCGTGCGCGACGAGGTCACAGTCAACCGGCCACCGGCGTGGAATCGCTTCCCGCACCAGTTCAGCCACATTTTTGCTGGCGGTTATGCGGCCGGTTACTACAGCTACAAATGGGCCGAAGTGCTCAGCGCCGATGCCTATGCCGCGTTCGAGGAAGCGCCCGAGCAGGTAGCCGAGACCGGCGCCCGTTTCCGCCACGAGGTGTTGTCGCGTGGCGGCAGCCGCAGCGCGGCCGACAACTTCCGCGCCTTCCGTGGCCGCCCGCCCCGGATCGATGCGTTGCTGCGGCATAACGGCATGGCCGGGTGAACCGGGAGTGGGGAATCGGGATCGGGGAGTGGCAAGAGCGATCTCCCGCCACACCGATTCCCCATTCCCAATTCCGCGCGGCGTCCATCGCCGCGTAGTTACACCCGGCCGAACACCAGCGTGCCGTTGGTGCCGCCAAAGCCGAAGCTGTTGGACATCACCGTGTTCAAGCTGGCGTCCTGGGTTTGCCGCAGGATCGGGAAACCTTCCGCGCGCGGGTCCAGTTCTTCGATATGCGCCGAGCCGGCCATGAACCCATCGCGCAACATCAACAGGCTGAAGATCGCTTCGTGCACGCTGGCCGATCCCAGCGAATGGCCGGACAACGCCTTGGTCGAAGACAGCGGTGGCACGGTGTCGCCGAACACCTCGCGCACTGCGCCCAGTTCGGTGACATCGCCCAGCGGTGTCGAGGTGCCGTGCGTGTTGAGGTAATCGATGGGGCGATCCAGCCCCTGCATGGCCATATGCATGCAACGCACCGCGCCCTCGCCGCTGGGGGCGACCATGTCTGCGCCATCGGACGTCACGCCGTAGCCCAGCAATTCGGCATGGATGCGTGCACCGCGCGCGATGGCGTGGTCGTAGTCTTCCAGCACCAGCATGCCGCCGCCGCTGCTGATGACGAAGCCGTCGCGCTGCGCGTCGTACGGGCGCGATGCCACCGCCGGGCGATCGTTGAAGCCGGTGGACAGCGCACCCATCGCATCGAACATCACGCTCATGGTCCAGTGCAGTTCTTCGCCGGCGCCGGCGAACATCACGTCCTGCGCGCCATGGCGGATCAGATCCGCTGCCGCACCGATGCAATGCGCCGAGGTTGCACACGCGGCTGACAACGAATAGCTCAGCCCACGGATCTTGAACGCGGTGGCCAGCGAGGCCGATACCGCCGAGCACATCGTGCGCGGCACCATGTACGGGCCGACCTTGCGCACGCCACGGTTGCGCAGCAGATCGGCGGTTTCCACCTGCCACTGGCTGGAGCCGCCGCCGGAGCCGGCGATCACGCCGGTGCGCAGATCGCTGACCTGTTCGGCACTCAAGCCAGCATCGGCGATCGCATCGCGCATGGCCAGATAGGCGTACGCCGAGGCATCGCCCATGAAGCGCTTGAGCTTGCGGTCGATCAACGCATCCAGATCCAGTGTGACCGCGCCCCCCACCTGGCTGCGCAAACCGGCATCGGCATGATCGGGCAGTGCGGTGATGCCGGAGCGGCTTTGGCGCAGTGCAGTGGAGACAGTGTCCAGATCATTGCCCAGACACGAATTGATGCCCATTCCGGTAACGACAACACGGCGCATCAGAAGCTCTCCGTTGAAGTGAACATGCCCACGCGCAGATCCTTGGCGGTATAGATCTCACGCCCGTCCACGAGCATGCGTGCATCGGTCTGCGCCATCACCAGCTTGCGGTTGATCACGCGGCTGACATCGATCTCGTAGCTCACCAGGGTGGCGCTGGGCAGCACCTGTCCGGTGAACTTGACCTCCCCACAGCCCAGGGCGCGGCCGCGGCCGGGCGCGCCGATCCAGGTCAGAAAAAAGCCGGTGAGCTGCCACATCGCATCCAGGCCCAGGCAGCCGGGCATCACCGGGTCACCGATGAAGTGGCAGCCGAAGAACCACAGGTCCGGGCGGATATCCAGTTCGGCGCGAATCACCCCCTTGCCGTGTGCACCGCCGGTGTCGCTGATCTCGGTGATGCGGTCGAACATCAGCATCGGATCGTTCGGCAGCCTGCCGCTGTCGGGCCCAAACAATTCTCCACGCGCGCTGGCCAGCAATTGGTCGCGCGAGTACGCACTTTGACGAGTCATGACGAACGTGTCCTGCAAGGAGCGAGAGGCAAGGTCGGCAAGGGTGCATGAGCCTGCGCGGTTCAATCAAACGTTTTATCCGTACGCATGCGTGCTGTTTTCAGCCGTTTGCGCCGTTCATCAGGGCCGGATTGCATGTGGAACGGCAGCATGCCGACATGCCGTCTCTGGGGAGCGCATGGTTGGCTCTGCAGCTGTGCCTTCCAGGCGTGATCGCTGGTGTTCGATGGCCGGTCGCGCCCGTTTGCCGCGTACATCGTGCGCGATCGCCGCTCAAGGCATGAGACGGCACTGGCTTATCATGGATGCAGACCTGCAACAGAGAAACCAGCTTGATGCGCAAGATCGTGCACGTGGACATGGATGCGTTCTACGCATCCGTGGAGCAACGTGACGACCCGAGCCTGCGCGGCAAGCCGGTGGTGGTAGCCTGGCGCGGCGCGCGCTCGGTGGTATGCGCGGCCTCCTACGAAGCACGCACCTTCGGCATCCGCTCGGCGATGCCGGCCCTGCGCGCCGAACGCCTGTGTCCGGATGCGGTGTTCGTGCCGCCGGATTTTGCCCGCTACAAGGCGGTGTCGCGGCAGGTGCGCGAGATCTTCCATCGGCATACCGATCTGGTCGAACCGCTGTCGCTGGACGAGGCCTATCTGGATGTCACCCAGGCCAAGACCGGCCTGCAGCTGGCCACCGAAATCGCGCAGCTGATCCGCACCCAGATCCGTGAAGAAACCCAGCTCACCGCATCGGCCGGCATCGCGCCGAACAAGTTCCTGGCCAAGATCGCCTCGGACTGGCGCAAGCCCGATGGCCAGTTCGTGATCGCGCCCAGCCGCGTGGACGCGTTTCTGCTGCCGCTCAAGGTCAATCGCATTCCCGGCGTTGGCAAGGTGATGGATGGCAAGCTGGCGGCGTTGGGCATCGTCACCGTGGCCGATCTACGCCTGCGCCCGCTGGAAGAATTGCAGGCGCATTTCGGCAGCTTCGGGCAGAGCCTGTATCGCCGCGCGCGGGGCATCGACGAACGACCGGTCGAACCGGACCAGGAAGTGCAATCGGTCTCTTCGGAAGACACCTTCAGCGAAGATCTTGCGCTTGATGCGCTGGACCCGCACATCCTGCGCCTGGCCGAAAAAACCTGGCTGGCCACGCGCCGTACCGAACGCATTGGCCGGACGGTGGTGCTGAAATTGAAGACCTCCAATTTTCGTATCTTGACGCGCTCCCACACGCCCGAGCAGCCACCGGCCTCGTTCGAGGCGTTGGCGCAGATTGCGCTGGCGCTGACCCGGCGCGTGGAGCTGCCTGCCGATACGCGTTACCGCCTGGTCGGTGTCGGGCTGAGCGGTTTCAGCGATGTGGAAGAGGACGCGGTGCAGGGGCAGTTGTTCGGCGAGGTCTCGCAGGCGCCGTGAGCGCGTGCCCGCCGGCGTTGCCGCGCGCGTAGACGGGTAAAACGGCTGCGCTCGCGCGGTGACGCGGCCTGAATCCCGCACTGCGTACACTGCCGCGTTCCCCGCACGAGGCCATCCGAATGTTTGCGTATCCGCTGGTGATTTTCGATCTGGACGGCACCCTGGTGGACAGCGCGCCCAATATTGCTGAAGCCCTCAATGACACCTTGCAGGAGCTGGGGCTGGAGCAGTTCAGCGAATCCACCATCCGCGGCTGGATCGGCGAAGGGGTGCAGGCGCTGCTGGCTGCCGCACTGCGCGAAGCCGGCAGCACAGACGATGCGGCCACGGTCATGCCGGTGATGATGCGGCATTACGAAGCATGCCTGCTGCACGACCCGCAGCTGTACCCGGGTGTAGCGCAGGCATTGCACGGCCTGCGCGATGCCGGGGCGACGCTGGCGCTATGCACCAACAAGCCATCGCGATTCATCGCACCGCTGCTGGAGCATCTGGGCATCGCCGCGTCCTTCAGCAGCGTGCTTGGTGGCGATTCGTTGCCGCAGCGCAAGCCCGACCCGACGCCGCTGCTGCACCTGGCCACGCAGTTCCGGTACACGCCGCAGCAATGTTTGATGGTCGGCGATTCGGGCACTGACGCGGCAGCGGCGAATGCCGCCAATATGCCGCTGGCCATGGTGCGTTACGGTTATCTGCGCGGCTTCGACGTGCAGGGCTCCGGTGCGGTGGCCATTGTCGATGACATGCGGGAACTGCTGGCGTTGCGCTGATGCGCTTGATGCCTTCGCGCGGCGTCGCGCGATTCGTTGCGGTCTGCATGCGCGGCTACGCAGGCGCGTAGGGCCTCAACAGCGGCACCGCATCGGCAGTTCCGGCTCTGGTAGCGTCGCGAGAAAAGCGTGCACGTGCAGATTTGCAGCCAGTAGCACGTTCTGCAGTGGCGACCAATGCATTGTGCTGGGTGCTCGTTGCGGCGCATGCAAACGAAGCCTCAGTGCGCCGCGTCAGCCACAGCCGCATGCGGACCTTCAGTCGCCGTGTGCGGCGTCCATCGCCGGATCGTCATCGCGCAGGTCGCCTGTATCGGCCTGCGCGTCGTCATTGTCGGCACGCGCGTAATGCACGGTTTCCACCGGTCCGCCAACCGCGCGGCCGCGCACCGGCAATAGCGCGCTGGCCGCTTCGTATTCGGCCAATAGGGCATGGCGGCGCGCTTCCGGCACGTCCTGCCAATGGCAATCGGACAGCGCGCCTTCCAGCGAATACAGCAGATTGAGGCTGGGCTTGAAGCCGGCACGGCGTACCTTCACGAATGCGCCCACCGCACCGACGGCTTGCAGGTCCTGCTGCGTGCGCAGCCCGACCTGGCGCAGCCACGCCGCGCTCTTGGGGCCGATGTTGCGCAGCCGTTCGGTGGTCACGTCAGCGCGTCCACAAAGACCTGCGCGATCGCTTCCAGGCCGCGCTGGTCGTCCGCATCGAAGCGGTCCAGCTCCGGGCTGTCCAGATCCAGCACGCCGATCAACGCATCGCCCCTGACCAGCGGAATCACCAGCTCCGAGCGCGATGCCGAGTCGCAGGCGATATGCCCGGGAAACGCATCCACGTCGGCAATGCGCTGGCTCTGCCGGGTGCTGGCCGCTGCGCCGCACACGCCCTTGTCCAGCGGAATGCGCACGCATGCCGGAAGACCCTGGAATGGTCCCACCACCAGTTCGCGGCCGTCGTAGAAATAAAATCCGGCCCAGTTGAGCGAGGGCAGGGAGTTGAAGATCAGTGCAGCCAGATTGGCGGCATTGGCGATCCGGTCCGGCTCGCCGTGCACCAGGGCCTGGGCCTGGGCGGTGAGCTGGGCATATTGTTCCGGCTTGCTGCCGGTCAGCGAAGAGGTGGCGAACATGGCCGAAGTTTAGCAGCGGCGCTCTGTGGCGGCATGGCCCGCCAGTGCAGGGCGGCGCTGGCGGCGCTTGCCCGCATGGCAGCCGTGCGACTCGGCGCTTCGCGGCGCCACGCCTGCCGCAACAACTGCTTGCCGGCTCAGCGTCGAGTACGGATGCGCACGCTATGCTGCGCGCCCTCACGGCAATGGCGGCGCGGCCGCAGGACCTGACCGATGCAGCATCCGGCGTTTTATGTCACCGGCACCGATACCGGAATCGGCAAGACCATGGGCAGCACCGCGTTGCTGCACGCCTTACGGGCGCGGGGGCGCACGGCGGTGGGCATGAAGCCGGTGGCCAGCGGGTGCGAGCGCACCGCGCAGGGCTGGCGCAACGAAGACGCGCTGGCCCTGCAGGCTGCCAGCGACCCGCAGCCGGACTACGCCACCCTCAACCCCTACGCCTTGCCCGCACCGCTGGCACCGGAACTGGCGGCAGCCGATGTCGGCGTGACGCTGTCGCTGGACCCGATCACCCAGGCGTTTGCGCAACTGCGCGCGCAGGCCGACGTCGTGGTGGTGGAAGGCGTCGGTGGCTGGGCCGCGCCGCTTAGCGCCGATCTGGATCAGGCCGACCTGGTGCGCGCGTTGCGGCTGCCAGTGGTGCTGGTGGTCGGCGTGCGGCTGGGCTGCATCAACCATGCGCGCCTGACCGCCGCTGCCATCGCCGCCGACGGCCTGGACTGCATCGGCTGGATCGCCAACGAGGTGGATCCGCAGATGGAACGCACCGAAGACAACATCCGCATGCTGCACGCGCGTCTGGCGATGCCGTGCTGGGGACGGATTCCGTGGCGGCCGGGTGCCGATGCCGCCAGCCAGGCGCAGGGGCTGCAGTTGCCGGCTTAGGTCAGACCCGGCAAGCACGCGAGCCTGCTGGCACGCAGCGTGGTGGGCATCTGGTTAGTCTGCGCCCAACGCGCGTGTTATGGCTGACCAGATAGTGCATGCACGCTTCACGCGCCGGCAGTTCGCGCGGTCACTGCGTTCCTGTAAGCAACACGCTTGCGGGGTCACCGCAGAAGCTGCGCACCTGCAGCGTCCCCGAGCCAAACCTGCGCAGCGAAAACCCAGCGATCGGACAATAAAAAAGCCCGACAGAGGGAGGGATCTGTCGGGCCGGATTGCACGGGGGGAGGGGCCCATGCAAAGACGCTGAATTTTATTGGCGGTTACTTGCGCCGGGTCTTGCCTGCTGCGCCGGCCTGCTCGCTGCCGGTGTCGAACTGCTGCTTGGCGAATTGCCCAAGCTCGCTGGACATCTTCAACCCCATTCCCACCACTTCCTGATTGACCGAAGCCAGGCGTTCCAGGTTGTCGCGGGCCAGTTGCAGTCCTTTCGGCCAGAGCGTCTGGTAGGCGCCCAGGTCGCGTGCCTGCGCAAACTCACCGAAGAAGCTGGTGGTCGCGTTGACGTTCTGTTCCAGCGTGTCCAATGCCAACTGGTTGGCACGTGCTGCGGCAGAGGCGAACTGACTGGTGAAGCTGTTTTCGAACTGCGCCGACATTGCGAACCCCTTGGGGAAGCGTGTGACCGTTTGTTGCGTTGCAGCATACGCCGATATTGTTGCGATGCAACACGTTTGCTGAAGATTTGCCAACTCTCTGCAGAAGCTTTTCTAGATCAAATGGTTAGAGAAGTTCCGAAACGACGGAAGCCGCCCAATGGGCGGCTTCCAGGCACGGGACTGCGCTAACTGATTAGCCGCGGTAGCGGCAGCCGGAGGTGCAGGTCTCATGCACCACGATCTCGCTCAGCTGCGGCAGCGCCGGCTTGAGCTGCTGCCAGATCCAGATCGCCAGCCGCTCGCTGGTGGGGTTTTCCAGTCCTTCGATGTCGTTGAGGTAATGGTGGTCCAGGCGGTCGTAGATCGGCTGGAAGGCGGCCTTGATGTCGCCGAAGTCCATGATCCAGCCGGTCTCGGCACCGGGTTCGCCGCTGACATGCAGCTCGACCCGAAACGAATGCCCGTGCAGCCGGGCGCATTTGTGCCCAGGCGGCACGTTGGGAAGACGGTGCGCGGCCTCAAGCGTAAAGACTTTGAAGATATCCATTCGCGGCATTGTAAGTGCGCCGGGCCGTCTGCAGCGACGGCCAGCGCAACGCGCAGCGATATGGCTGCGTCACGGTGCCAATCGGCGATCGCCTGGTTGCACTCCCCCACTGCAGCGCAGCGCCGAGGTTCGATGCGCTGGCCAGCGCGCCCGTGTGTGCCACCGCGCATATCCGTATGCAGATATGTAATTTTTGTTAGTAAAACGCACATGGCTCACTGCAGCCCCCTGTTCATGGATGCCGTGCGTGAAGCGCCCTACGCCTTACCTGCTGTCTCTTGCCGTGATTCCCCTTGCACACGCCGACGAGGCGACACCCGTGCCGGGTAAGACTCTGGCTACGGCTGCAGACCAGCGCCAAGCGCTATGACGCTGCACTGGCCGCCGTGGCGGCAACCTGGATGCGAACGTGCGCGGCAAGCTCAATGGCTCGCTGCAAGGCATCGATCAAACGCTGCTGGTCGCGGGCGGTTTGCCGGGCCGGCCGTGGTACCGCAACCTGATCTACGCACCGGGCCTGGCCACCGGCTACGAGGTCAAGACCTTGCCAGGTATCCGCGAAGCGCTGGAAGACCGGCGCTGGGACGATCTGCGCAACTACATCGTGCAGACCGCAGCGGTGCTGGATCGGTATCGCGAGGCCATCGATCGCAATACCGCGTTGATCGAGGGCTAGCGGAGCGCTGCAAGGCAAGACTGGCAGCACGCTAGCTCAGCGATGCCGCCGCAGCTGCCAGTCTTGCCTGATGCCTGATGCGTGCACCCGGTTTGCTACAGCGCATCCTCTGCACTGCGCACAAAAAAGCCGCCCGGAAAGGGCGGCTTTTTTAGTTCAACGCCAACCTAAGCGCCGGTCACACTGGCGCGCAGGAATCAGCGCGTGCCGCTCGGACGCTGGCCGCCACGGCCACCATCGCGACGGCCGGCGCCCGCACCGGCATTGGCCTGACGCGGCCCGCTGCTGCGCTGGCCACCCGGCTTCTTCGGGCCGGCATGCGCGTGCGCCTGGCGCGGGGCATCGCCATGCGGACGACGCGCGTGGCTCTTGCGTGGTGCGCGGTCGCCGCCCGGCTGTTCGGCACGGCCCGGCGCGCTGTTGCCCCAGCGGATCGGGGTCTGCGGCTCGTAGCCCGGCACGTCGCGGATTTCGACATCGCGGCCCAGCATGCGCACGATCTGGCGCAGCAGCTTGGCTTCGTCCTGCGCCACCAGCGAAATCGCCTCGCCGGTGGAACCGTTACGGCCGGTGCGGCCGATGCGGTGCACGTAGTCCTCGGCCACCATCGGCAGGTCGTAGTTGATGACCTTCGGCAGCTGATCGATATCGATACCGCGCGCGGCGATGTCGGTGGCCACCAGCACGGTGACGCGGCCGGCCTTGAAGTCGCTCAGTGCACGCATGCGCTGGCCCTGGCTCTTGTTGCCATGGATCGCCGCGGTCTTGATGCCGGACTTCTCCAGGAACAGCGCCAGCTTGTCGCTGCCATGTTTGGTGCGCGCGAACACCAGGGTCTGCTCGCGGCTGTCCTGCGCCAGCAGGTGCAGCAGCAGATCACGCTTGCGCGCGCCATCGACCGGGTGCACGCGGTGGGTGATGCTCTCGGCCACAGTGTTGCTCGGGGTGACCTGGATCTGCATCGGGTTGCGCATGAACTCCAGCGCCAGCTGCTTGATGTTCTCTTCGAAGGTGGCCGAGAACAGCAGGGTCTGGCGGTTCTGGCGCGGCAGCTTGGTCAGGATGCGCTTGATCGACGGCAAAAAGCCCATGTCGAGCATGCGGTCGGCTTCGTCCAGGATCAGTACTTCGATGCCGGACAGGTCCACGCTGCGACGCTCGATATGGTCGATCAGCCGGCCCGGGCAGGCGATCAGCAGGTCCACGCCACGGCGCAGCGCGTCGAGCTGGTTGCCCATGCCCACGCCGCCGTAGATCACCGCGCTGGGAATGCGCAGGTACTTGCTATAGCCGCGCAGGCTGTCATGCACCTGGGTGGCCAGCTCGCGGGTGGGGGTCAGGATCAGCGCGCGCGGCTTGCGCGGGCCGTTGACCGGCTGCGGCGAGGTGCCCAGGTGCTGCAGCAGCGGCAGGCCGAACGCGGCGGTCTTGCCTGTGCCGGTCTGTGCGCCGGCCAGCAGGTCGTGACCTTCCAGCACCAGCGGGATCGCCTGCTGCTGGATCGGGGTAGGGGTTTCATAGCCCTGCTCGGCCAAGGCGCGCAGCAGGAAGGGCGCAAGGCCCAGGGATTCAAAAGACATCAGGAAGCTCCAAGTAAAGCGTCGCCGCCAGGCACAGCCCGGAGCGCAGACGCATTGCAGATGCAAAAAGGTGAGGCTCGGAGCGTTCCCGTGAACCGCGCTGCGAGATGGTGGAACAACCCGATCAAAGAGCGATGGGTTTGTCGGCACCACGAAAGGCGTCGGGTGGGGCGGGCGAGCGGATCGATCGATCCTGGCCTCGCCGGCGGTCCCAAAGGGAAACGGACGGCCGCATGCAGACCCGGCAAGTGTACGCGGGTTTGGCGCGCTGCACAAAATTCACGTAGTGCGGTTGTGCTGCGGCTCAGTTGTTTCAGGTGTAACGGATGCCGCGGCAGGTCGTACAATCGGCCGATCCGTCACTGCAGCAGGAAGGTCATGAAGCTAGGTTCCCTGAAGGAAGGCGGCCGCGACGGCAGCCTGATCGTGGTCTCCCGCGACCTTGGCAAGGCAGTCCGCGCCACCGGCATCGCGCCGACCCTGCAGCGCGCGCTGGAGGACTGGAGCAATGTCGCGCCGCGGCTGAATGCCTTGTCGGCCTCGCTCAATGACGGCAGCGCCGACGGCGTGTTCGATCTGGATATGCAGGCCCTGGCCGCGCCGCTGCCGCGCGCCTACGAATTCGTCGACGGCAGTGCCTACCTGCCGCACGTGGAGCGCGTACGCCGCGCGCGCAACGCCGAGGTGCCGGAGAGCTTCTACACCGACCCGTTGATGTACCAGGCCACCAGCGCCGGCTTCTACGGCCCGCGCGATGCCATCAAGGCGATCAGCGAAGAGCACGGCATCGACCTGGAAGCCGAGCTGGTGGTCATCACCGATGACGTGTCGATGGGCGCTTCGCCCGAGCAGGCGGCTGGGCACATACAGTTGGTCGGCCTGGTCAACGATGTCTCGCTGCGCAACCTGATTCCGGCCGAGCTCGCCAAGGGCTTCGGTTTTGTGCAGTCCAAGCCGCGCTCGGCGCTGTCGCCGGTTTTCGTGACCCCGGACGAGCTGGGCGATGCCTGGCGCGACAGCAAGGTGCATCTGCCGTTGGTGACCCACGTCAACGGCACCTGGTTCGGTGCGCCGGAAGCCGGCAACGACATGCAGTTCGACTTCGCCCAGCTGATCGCCCATGCCGCCAAGACCCGCCCGTTGTCGGCCGGCACCATCGTCGGCTCTGGCACGATTGCCAACCAGGACACCAGCCTGGGTGCCTCGTGTTTTGCCGAACAGCGTGTGGTCGAGACCCTGCGCGACGGCAAGCCCAGCACGCCGTTCATGGCCTTCGGCGACGTGGTGCGGATCGAGATGTTCGCGGCCGACGGCGCCAGCATCTTCGGGGCGATCGAGCAGCGCGTCGAACGGCAGCCGCTGCCGTGAGCTGCGTTGCCGCGTCGCGTGATGTCGCCACCGGCGGCCGCGCATGAGCATGCCGCTGGAGCTGTTTTCGTACTGGCGCTCCAGTGCTGCCTATCGCGTGCGCATCGGCCTGCACCTGAAGGCGTTGGACTATCGTGCGCATCCGGTGCATCTGGTGCGCGGCGGTGGCGAACAGCATGCGCCGGACTATGCGCAGCTCAATCCGCAGGAACTGGTACCCACCCTGCGGCATGGCCCGGTGGTGATCGCGCAATCGCTGGCGATCCTGGAGTATCTGGAAGATGCCTTCCCCGAGACGCCTCGTCTGCTACCGGCAGCGCCTGCCGAGCGCGCCCGCGTGCGTGCGCTGGCGCAGGTCATTGCCTGCGATGTGCATCCGCTCAACAACCTGCGCGTCATGCAGTTGCTGGAGCGCGAGATCGCGCTGGATGCAGCGCAGCGCCAGCGCTGGACGCGGCACTGGATGGAGCGCGGCTTTGCCGCACTGGAACAGCAGCTGGCACGCGACCCGCTCACTGGCCGCTTCTGTCATGGCGATGTGCCAGGCCTGGCCGATGGGGTATTGATCCCGCAGCTCTACAACGCGCACCGGTTCGAGGTCGATCTGGCCCCGTATCCGACCCTGCAGCGCATCGAACAGGCCTGCCTGGCGTTACCGGCCTTCGACGCGGCACGGCCGGAGATGCAGGTGGATGCGGTGGCGTGAGGGCTGCGCATCGAGGCCCTCATCCGCCCTTCGGGCACCTTCTCCCGTGGGACGGGAGAAGGGAAAGCCGGGCGTCTGGCCAGATCCGGGCCGTTGCGATGCTGGTTGATGTTGCGACGCAAAGCTGTACGGTTCAAAGCGCAAGCCCCAAGGCACCGCACGCTCACTGGTGTCCCTTCTCCCGCGGCACGGGAGAAGGGCAGGCCGGGCGTCTGATTCGAACCGGGCCGTTGCGATGCTGGATGAAGTTGCGACGCAAAGCCGTACGTTTCAAAGCGCCAGCGCCAAGGCACTTCACTGTTGTCCCTTCTCCCGCATGCGGGAGAAGGTGGCGCGCAGCGCCGGATGAGGGCGCTCGTCGCATCGGCATCGCGAACGAGGGGCTCGTCGCAGCGTCCGCCCTGACATTTCAGGAGCCGGCAACCCGAGCGCTGCAATGACCGGCCATCGCAGCCAGACTGATCAGATGAACCCGTGACTGATCTTCGGCGAAGCCGCCGCTTCGTAATCCGCGTAAGGGTCGTGCTCGCCCGAGCCACCCTCCGACAGGCGGAATTTCAGCGCCAGGCCATCGCGTGAATCGGCCGCGCGCAGCGCCTCTTCCTGCTCGATCTCACCGGTCTTGACCATCCGGAACAGGCATTGGTCGAAGGTCTGCATGCCTTCTTCCAGCGACTCTTCCATCGCCTGCTTGACCTCGTGCACCTGCCCGCGCCGCAGCAAGTCGCGGATCATCGGCGTGTTGAGAAGCACTTCGGTCGCCGGCCGGCGGCGTCCGTCCACGCCCTTGACCAGGCGCAGCGACACCACCGCGCGCAGGTTCAGCGCCAGATTCATCAGCACGTTCTTGTGCGCGCTCTCGGGGAAGAAATTGAGGATGCGCTCGATGGTCTGGTCGGCATTGTTGGAGTGCAGCGTGGCCAGGCACAGGTGGCCGGTTTCGGCGAACGCGATGGCCGCCTCCATGGTCTCGGCGTCCAGGATCTCGCCGATCAGGATCACGTCCGGCGCCTCGCGCATCGCGTTCTTCAGCGCGCTCTGAAAGGCGTGTGTGTCCAGGCCCACCTCGCGCTGGTTCACGATCGACATCTTGTGCTTGTGCAGATATTCGATCGGGTCCTCGATGGTGAGGATGTGCCCGGTGGTGGTGCTGTTGCGGTGGTCGATCATCGAGGCCAGCGAGGTCGACTTGCCCGAGCCGGTGGACCCCACCACCAGCACCAGCCCGCGCGGGGTCATGATGACGTCCTTGAGCACCTGCGGCAGGTTGAGCTCTTCGATGCTCGGGATGCGGCTGCGGATGGCACGGATCACCATGCCCACTTCGCCGCGCTGCTTGAACACGTTGACGCGGAAGCGGCCCGCGTCGGGCAGGGCGATGGCCATGTTGAGCTCGAGCTCGCGCTCGAACTGCGGCACCTGGCCCTCGTCCATCAAGGAATAGGCGATTTTCTTGACCATTCCCGGCGGCAACCCCGTATTGCCGAGCGGGTAGAGCTTGCCTTCGATCTTGATGTACACCGGCGCGCCGGTGGTCAAGAACATGTCCGAGGCATTCTTTTCGGTCATCAGCTTCAGGAAGTAGCCGATATCCATGCGCAATGGTTCCCCAACAAACAGCAGCGTCTCGTTGCAAGTCCGCCGCAGGCTTCCGACAATGGCCGTGCTCGAGACTTCCTCGCTACGGCTCCCCTAATGACGGCTAGCTTCGCATACTTGCGGCGATCCCTGTACGGCATCGCCTGCTTCATGGTTCTTTCCTCTCCGGCCGCCGCTCAGGTGGCCCCGGAGCTCACCGCCGCCGAACAGGCGGTGCAACGCGCCACCCAGGCCGATGCCGACCAATACGCCCCGGATCTGGTCAACCTGGCCCGCCAGGAATTGATGCAGGCCCAGCAGGCGCAACTGGACAAGCGTCAGCGCAAGCAGGTGCCGCAGATCGCCCTGCGTGCTGCCGCCGACGCCGATCTGGCCAAGGCCCGCAGCGAGGAGGCGGTGGTCACCGCCCAGCTGGAACAGCGCAAGCGGGAAGTGGCGCAGTTGCAGAACAGCCTCAACACCGGGGAGGGTGGCCGATGAAACTGCGCCCACTGCTCTACATCGGCGTATTGAGCCTGGCCAGCTTGCCGCCGCTGGCGATGGCGGCCAAGGACGACCCGCAGGCTGACGCGCTCAACCGGCGCCTGGCCGCGCTGCAGAACGACCCGCAGACCAGCGACCTGGCCCGCTTCGAGCGGCTGCAGGCCCAGCAAAGCGTGGCCGCACTGGCCGAGGCCAAGCGCCGCGACCGCGACGAGCTGGTGTTCCTGGCTGACCGCCGGGTTGAAATTGCCGAGCTCACCGCCCGCACCGCATTGGCGCGGCGTGAGCTGGATCGGCTGGAAGGCACCCGTAATGATTTGCTGATCGAAGCCAGCCGCCGCGATGCCTCGCGTGCGCGCCAGGAGGCCGAGCGCCTGCGCGTGCAGGCGCAGATCCAGGCCGAAGAGGCCGAGCGCATGCGTCAGGCCGCCGAACAGGAGACCCTGGCCCGGCAGGACGCCGAGCTGGCCTTGACCAGCGTGGCCGGTAAGCAGACCGCCAAGCTCAATGCGGCCCAGCAGAAGGCCGTGCAGCTGGCACACGAGGAGGCCGAACTGGTGGCCGGGGCCAAGTTGCCGGCTGCCAAGTTCGATAGCCGCGGCGAGGTCTTTTCGCTGGGGAGCGGTGCCTTCGGTGGCAAGTCGGCGTTGTCCGGCGATGCCGCCGGGCAGGCCAAGGCCCTGGCCGAATACCTGAACATCGGCAAGAAGGGCCGGGTCAGCATCGTTGGCTTCGACAACGACGCGGCCACGGCCAAGAAGCGTGCCGAGGCGGTACGCGATGCGTTGGTGGCCGGCGGGGTGGCTGCGTCGCGGTTGCAGGTCACCGGCGCCAAGGGTGCCGCCAGCAAGACGCGGGCGGCCGAGGTCGTTGTCGCGCCCTGATGGCAAGTGGTTGGAAGTTAAGGTCTTTTAACTCCGGCATGACGCCCGGTTGAACCGCAGTCACTGATTGACGCCAAGAAGCGGCGGAGCGGCCCTTTCGGCCTTGAACCCCCTGCGCGACCGGCGTAGGGTCGTACTTCCAGGCAGCAACTCCGCTGCCTGGAAGTACGGAGGGCCGGGCCAGTGACGCAAGGGCACGCAGCGACGCAACGTGGTGGAAGAGCAGGTGGTCTCGCCAGCGCGTGTGCCGTTGTCCCCTTTGCCACCGTGACTCGTGGGTCTTCCATCCCCAAGCAGCGCCCCGTGCCGCCCGCGGCCGGGGCGTTCTTGTTTTAAGTGAAGGAGGTAACGCCATGTTCGAAGGGCAACCGCAGACCGAAATCGACGCATTGATCAAGTCCGATCCCGAGTTCAAGCAGCTGTACCAACGCCACAAGCTCTTGAACAAGAAATGCATGGATGCCGAACTTGGGGTGCTCCCCATCGACGACGTGACCTTGGGCCAGATGAAACGCGAGAAGTTGCAGGCCAAAGAAAAGCTCACCCGGATGTACGACCAGCTCACGCACTGATCCTTCCCCACCGCTAGAACAAGTTCACCGTCGCGGGCGGTGGCGGCCTCCTCGTCGGCTTGCCACCGTCCGCGTCTTTATTTGGCCAGCGCCGGTTGTTGCATGCTGCCAAGGGCGGTTGGGCACGCTTGTTCATCGGGGCGCGCAATCGCTTCACGCCTGAATGAGCATTCCCCGCCGGTTCGTCGGATAATGACCGGTCTAGCCCGCGCGGCGCAGCGACGATATCCCGATGGCGATTCATTCCTCCGTACTCGAACTGATTGGCAACACGCCGATCGTCAAGGCCCAGCGCCTGGACACCGGCGTCTGCGAGCTGTTCCTCAAGCTGGAGGCGAACAATCCCGGCGGATCGATCAAGGACCGCATCGGCCTGTCGATGATCGAGGCAGCTGAGCAGCGCGGCGACCTGAAGCCCGGCGCCACCCTGGTGGAAGGCACCGCCGGCAATACCGGCCTGGGTTTGGCCCTGGTGGCGCAGCAGAAGGGCTACCAGCTGATCCTGGTGGTGCCGGACAAGATGAGCCGCGAGAAGATCTTCAATCTCAAGGCCATGGGCGCCAACGTGGTGCTGACCCGCTCGGACGTGGCCAAGGGCCATCCGGAGTATTACCAGGACCTGGCCGCCAAGATCGCCGCCGAGACCCCGGGCGCTTACTTCATCAACCAGTTCGGCAATCCGGACAACCCGGCCGCGCACGAATTCGGCACCGGCCCGGAAATCCTGGCGCAGATGGACGGCCAGCTGGACGCGATCGTGTTCGGCTGCGGCAGCTCCGGCACCATGACCGGCCTGTCGCGTGCGTTCGCCACCGCCTCGCCGCACACCGAACTGGTGCTGGCCGACCCGGTCGGCTCGATCCTGACCCAGTACATCGAAGAGGGCACGGTCAGTGAAAAGTCCGGCAGCTGGCTGGTCGAGGGCATCGGCGAAGACTTCCTGCCGGATATTTCTGATTTTTCGCGCGTCAAGAAGGCCTATTCCATCAGCGATGCGGAAAGCTTCCACACCGCGCGCGAGTTGCTGGCCAAGGAGGGCATCCTCGGCGGCTCGTCCACCGGCACCCTGCTGGCCGCCGCGCTGAAGTACTGCCGCGAGCAGACCACGCCCAAGCGCGTGTTGGTATTCGTCTGTGACACCGGCAACAAGTACCTGTCGAAGATGTACAACGACTACTGGATGCTGGACAACGGCTTTTTGGAGCGCCCGCAGCACGGCGACCTGCGCGACCTGATCCTGCGCCCGTACAACAAGCGCGACACCGTCGTGGTCGGCCCGAAGGACCTGCTGACCACCGCGTACCAGCGCATGAAGCTGTACGACGTCTCGCAGTTGCCGGTGATCGACGACGGCGAGCTGGTCGGCATCGTCGACGAGAGCGACGTGCTGCTGCATGTGTATGGCGACGAGGCGCGCTTCCGCGACCCGATTTCCACTGCCATGGTCAGCAAGCTTGATCGCCTGGATGTCGCGTCGCCGATCGAAGCGCTGCTGCCGGTGTTCGACCGCGGGCAGGTTGCCATCGTCATGGACGGCAAGCAGTTCCTGGGCCTGATCACCCGTATCGACCTGCTCAACTACCTGCGCCGCCGCGTGCAGTGATCGCATGCAGTGATCAGCCAGCGCCGCGCGCCCGGATGAGACGCGCGGCACCGGCCATTCAGACCTGCTTGCTACAATCCGCCACTTTTTCCGGGAACCTCCATGTCCAATCGCACCACCAATAGCCATGATGGCGAGCGCGCACTGTCGCTCGCGACGCTGGCGATCCATGGAGGGCAGTCGCCGGATCCCAGCACCGGGGCGGTGATGCCGCCGATCTATGCGACGTCCACCTATGCGCAGTCCAGCCCGGGCGAGCATCAGGGCTTCGAGTACTCGCGCACCCACAACCCCACGCGCTTTGCCTATGAGCGCTGTGTTGCATCGCTGGAAGGGGGCACGCGTGCATTCGCCTTCGCCTCCGGGATGGCCGCCACCTCCACGGTAATGGAACTGCTGGATGCCGGCAGCCACGTCGTGGCGATGGACGACCTGTACGGCGGCACCTTCCGCCTGTTCGAGCGCGTGCGTCGGCGGACCGCCGGCCTGGATTTCAGCTTCGTCGATCTGACCGACCCGGCCGCATTCGAAGCCGCGATCCGCCCCGACACCAAGATGGTGTGGATCGAAACCCCGACCAACCCAATGCTCAAGCTGGTCGATATCGCCGCCATCGCCATGATCGCGCGCAAGCACGGCCTGATGATCGTGGTCGACAACACCTTCGCCTCGCCGATGCTGCAACGCCCGCTCAGCCTGGGCGCCGACATCGTCGTGCACTCGGCCACCAAGTACCTCAACGGTCACTCGGACATGGTGGGCGGCATCGCCGTGGTCGGCGACAACACCGAACTGGCCGAGCAACTAGCCTTCCTGCAGAACTCCATTGGCGGCGTGCAAGGCCCGTTCGACAGCTTCCTCGCCCTACGGGGATTAAAGACGTTGCCGCTACGCATGCGCGCGCACTGCGAAAACGCCCTGGCGCTGGCGCAGTGGCTGGAAACCCACCCAGCGATCGAGAAGGTGATCTACCCCGGCCTGCCTTCGCACCCGCAGCACGCGCTCGCGAGAAGCCAGATGTCCGGCTTCGGCGGCATTGTCTCGATCGTCCTCAAGGGCGGCTTCGACGCGGCCAAGCGTTTCTGCGAGAAGACCGAGCTGTTCACACTGGCCGAATCGCTCGGCGGCGTGGAAAGCCTGGTGAACCATCCAGCCGTCATGACGCACGCCTCCATCCCCGTGGCCCGCCGCGACCAGCTTGGTATCAGCGATGCACTGGTAAGGCTGAGCGTGGGGGTTGAGGATGTGGGGGATTTGCGGAGTGATCTGGATAGTGCGTTGAAATGACACGTTCAAACCGATTAGGCAGTTCTGTCCATACGGGCTCAAGCCCAGTTGCCCCGTATGCGTCACTTTCGCGTCACCGTCGCTTGGTGTGGGAGCTATGCAAGCGCGATATTGCTGGAAAGTACCGGGGATCTATGGGGGGCTCGCTCTGGGCTTTTTTGAACCCCCTGCTTATGTTGGCTATCTACTCGTTTGTGTTTGGCTATATCTTCAAGTCACGTTGGTCGGGAGCGGGAACGGGCGATACACATTTTGCCGTTGTTTTGTTTTCAGGTTTGATTTTCGGGAATTTATTTTCCGAATGTCTAAGTCGAGCACCTGTGCTTATCACATCTAACCCAAATTATGTAAAGAAGGTAATCTTCCCCCTGGAGGTTCTTCCCTGGGTAGTTGTGGGTACGTCAATGTTTCACGCCGTGATCAGCTTTTTGGTATTGCTGATCGCCATGCTGCTTACAGGTGCTTCGATCTCCCCCGCGGCATTGTTCTTTCCGGTTGTCATGTTGTTGTTTCTTCCAATGGTTGCAGGGGTTACTTGGTTGGTCTCTGCGTTGGGTGTTTATTTTCGCGATGCGCAGCAGATTATGATGGTGCTTACAACTGCTTTGGTTTTTTTGGCGCCCATCTTTTATCCGCGCAGCAGCCTGCCGCAGGAGTATCAGTGGCTTCAAATGCTCAATCCATTGACCTTTGTCGTTGAGGCCGGCCGTGATGCGGTGCTTTGGGATAAGCTGCCGTCGGCGGAGCACGTCTTGGTGTACCTGCTGGTGTCTTTAGTCATTTCATGGCTTGGATGGTTGAGTTTTAAGGCGACGCGCAAGGGATTTGCAGATGTCCTCTGAAAAAACAGTCATTACCGTCGATCAGGTTAGCAAGCGCTACGAAATATACGCGGAGCCTTCAGATCGATTTAAGCAGATGGCGATTTCGGCCTTGGGCAAATTTGTGCCAATGCGTGAACGCCGCTACTTCAAGGAATTTTGGGCCCTGCACGGAGTGTCTTTGCACGTGCAGCGTGGTGAGTGTGTTGCGCTTATTGGGCGCAATGGCTCGGGAAAATCCACCTTGTTGCAGATTATTGCGGGCACGGTGACGCCAACCGCTGGGACAGCATCGGTAGATGGGCGCGTTGCAGCACTGCTTGAACTTGGATCCGGCTTCAACCCCGAGTTTACTGGACTTGAAAATGTCTATCTCAATGCATCTCTTCTAGGTTTGTCTCGTCAAGAAGTCGATGCCAGGCTTGATGCGATTCTGGAGTTTGCCGACATTGGCGACTTTGTTAATCAGCCTGTCCGTACTTATTCCAGCGGGATGACCGTACGCCTAGCATTCGCCGTGCAGGCTCAGATTGACCCCGATGTGCTGATTGTCGATGAAGCTTTGGCTGTTGGCGATGCACGCTTTCAGGCGAAGTGCTTCGCTCGCCTGAAATCCTTACGTGAGCGTGGAACTTCAATTTTGCTCGTAACCCATTCAACTGAGCAGGTAGTCACTCACTGTGACCGAGCTATTCTCATCGATCATGGACAGAAAATCGAAGATGGTGCTCCGCGCCCTGTTGTGAATTTATACCTTGATCTGTTGTACGGCCGTCAAAAGGCGGCGACATCTCAAGCTTCACCCTCAGCGGTAGAGGGGCTTGACTCCCCGCTAGACGAGCAATTGGCTCAATTCGATGCAGATTTCGGAACGAGAAACGAAGCGCTTTTTGCTTCACGCCCCGCGTTCAATCCTTACGAGCATCGGTGGGGTGACGGCAAAGCAGAGTTTTTGGACTTCGCTCTTTTTTCGCAGGGGCAATCTTTTCCTTCCAGTCTCCCTGCAGGAGCAGAGATCGATCTCTACCTGCGCTATCGTTGCTCTGCCGAGTTGGTGAGGCCGATTTTGGGTATTACCTTGAAGACCAAGGAGGGGTTGACGGTATATGGGACGAATACTGAAATGGCGGCAGTGGAAGGCGCCTTCGCGAAAGACGGAAAGACCGGGATCGCGCTTTGTCGCCTTAAGCTAAATTGTGCGGCCGGCGATTACTTTATTTCCGTGGGACTAGCCAGCCGTGAAACAGATGGCGAGGTCATTCCTCATGATCGGCGTTACGATGCAATTCACTTGTGTGTCGAGACGACTCTTCCCTTTATCGGGATCACCGACCTTCGAGCTAATTTGAAACTTCTATGACACGGATTTTTGATCCCTCTACCAGCCTTGGCCACTACACGTTTGATAAAAAATCCAACTGCTGGCAGCCAGCCGGATTGGGAGCAGAGTGGTCTTATTCGGACGGCGACGCTGTCGAAGACAATCTCTATCAGCTAGTCGCTGGCTGTACGGATCGAAGTGTTCAGTCGCTCGAATTGTCCAATTGCATCACTGACTGGCCGACTAAGTACTATTTCAGTCCACGTCGCGCCAATCTGCTTAGGCCATTGGCCGAGCTGCTCAGCGGTGATGTGCTGGAGGTGGGAGCGGGGTGTGGGGCGATCACGCGTTATCTCGGCGAAACCGCCAAGAACGTGGTGGCGTTGGAACCTGCGCCACGCCGTGCGCGAGTCGCGAAAAAGCGCTGTGAGGACCTCGCCAATGTCCACTTGGTTGTGGAGAACCTTGAGGCTTTTAGAACAGAGGCGCGATTTGACGCAGTCACTTTAATCGGCGTTCTCGAATATGCGGAGCGCTTTTCAGATCGGCCGGACGCAGCAGCCCATTGGTTAGCTTGCGCTCGTAATCTGCTCAAGCCCGGCGGTGTATTGTTGGTTGCCATTGAAAACCAACTAGGCCTAAAGTATTTCGCTGGTGCGCCGGAGGATCACCTGGGTCGGCCCATGCTGGGTCTTGAGGAGGTTTACGCAGGCAGCGGGGCGCGCACCTATGGCCGTCGAGAGCTAGAGGAAATGATGCGTCTCGCAGGGTTTGCCGATGTCGCGGTGGCGCTACCATTTCCTGATTATAAACTTCCGACATCGATCTGGTTTTCAAAAGATGGCAAAGCCGTGTCAGGATTCGATGATGGGGCTGCGCTTGCGGCTGCATCGGTGACGCGCGATCCTCAAATTGGACGGCCGCCACTGTTTGCTGTCGACCGCGTCTGGAATGTGGTCGCGCGCAACGGATTGCTGCCGGAGCTGGCCAATTCGTTTCTGTTCGTAGCGCACACGCAGACGACTGAGGCAGTCTTTGGGTCTGAAAATCGTAACGTGGCTGGTTATCACTTATCCACCGAACGAGACAGGCCATTTGCGAAGATCACGCGCTTCGAATTGCGTGACAGGAAGCCTTGGGTTAGTCGTAGCTTCCTTATGCCCGGCCTCGCGCGTGAAGTTGACGGGTTTGAATGCGTTCCGAAAGACGAGCGCTATGCGGCAGGGTGCGCACTAACTGATTCGCTTTACGAAATGCTGCTGCATGATGGATGGCAGATCGGTGATGTGGGTCCATGGTTAAGGCGTTGGCTCGAGGCGGTTGCGCGCCATGTGGGTCTGGAACCGGGAGCGCTGGTCAATTCCGAGTACAACGCGGAAATATTGCTGCCTGGCGACGTGATTGATCTGGTTCCGCACAATCTGATGGAGGCGGCCGATGGGTCGCTCTGCTTCATCGATCTGGAGTGGCGTAGTGCTGAGCCCGTGGCACTCGGGTACCTTGTTTTCCGAGGCCTGCTGGAAGTGGTGTCTTCATGCGTGAGTGTGGCTCGACCTTATGATGAGCGACATCTGTACCTGATGCACTTCATCACGGATGCGATGCGTGAGTGTGGAGGCATGCTCGCGCCGTCTGTCGCAGATATTGAGCGATATATAGCTCTTGAGCGCCGTTTTCAGTGTGCTGCCTCGGGCAGGCCGGCTTCGCTTGAGTACAAGTTGCTGGTTGAAGCAAAGATGCCTGTTACATCAACTTCGACAGTAGAGGGGCCATTGGTCACGTCACTGATCGAAGCGAGAGAGGTGCGGGAGCAGCTAAACGATCTCCTCTCCCACCATAATGCTCTGCTTGCCGAACATGAGAAGGTAGCAGCGTGGGCCAAAGGCCTTGATCAGGAACTCATGGAGGACAGGACGCGACATGCTGCGTTGGTAGCCGAGCACGAAGAGGTTGCACGATGGGCCTCGGGCTTGGACGAGCAAGTATTGCGTGCCGCTAATAGTTTGGATGAGCTCATACTACAGGTCGAGCAAGACGGCAGACTTGATGCTGGAATTTTAGGTGCTTACTTGCTGGAACTTGTGACGCTCCGCCGTGAATATGGCTTGTTAAAGCGTAAGGATCAGCGGACTGCTGACGAGATGGATGCTGTTAGGGTCCAGCTGGCAGAGGCAGAGGACCGCAACGCGCAACTATTGCTTCGTGTGGAGGACGCCGAGACGCAACTCCAACGGGCATTGGCCGGTGAACAGGGAGCTTTGACACTCGTAGAGTCGCTGCAGCATCAAGAGCGCGCGTTGCAATCCGATCTCGCCAGGCTGAGGCATCTAATTGCCAACATGGAGGTAGGGCAGTCCGCGGAAAGGAATGCGGCGATGCAGCGCGAGAAGGACATTATAGAGCGCGAGAACGAAGTGTCCCAGCGCGACAAAATCTGGGCAGACAGGGAAATGGTCGCACTTGAAACACAACGCAAACTGGCCGACGAGGCGTTTTTGGCTGCGCAGTCATCCTCGGAACTGATCAGCGCCGAAAACCGGGTCCGTGCTCTTGAAACTGAGGTTGAGCTGGCTCGGGAAGAGTACGACACCGTGGTCAAGTCTCAGTCGTGGCGCATGACAAAGCCGCTCCGCTTTGCAATGCGGATCATGCGCGGGGATTGGAATGCCGTCGCTGCATCCGTACGCGGTAAGCCTTGGGCGCAATCGCCGATTCTAAATTTGGTTCGTAACCCGGCGAAACGTTTCCTCATGCAGCGCGACGCAGCTTCTCCAGCGCCGCCTGAGGGACTGCTGATGCATACTCAGGACGACCCTGCACGGTTGCTTGAGGGCGTCGCATTCCAGATTGTCGATGCACCTGAAGTCAGTATCATTATTCCCGCGTATGGGCGGCTCGACCACACCGCTGCGTGCGTCAAATCGATCTACGCAAATTTGCCGTATGTATCAATAGAGGTTCTGGTTGTCGAGGATGCGTCTGGCGACGAGCAGATTGGTGCGCTGAGTCAGGTGCCAGGTCTTCGCTACTCGGAAAATCCGATCAATTTAGGATTTTTGCGCTCATGCAATCATGCGGCGTCCCTAGCGAGAGGCCGATATATCTACTTCCTTAACAACGATACGGAAGTAACCGAAGGCTGGTTGGATGCGCTGGTGAATACGGCAAAATCCTGGCCGGAATGCGGTCTTGTAGGTTCTAAGCTGATCTATCCAGATGGACGCCTGCAGGAGGCTGGTGGCATCGTTTGGAAAGATGCAAGCGCGTGGAACTATGGAAGATTGGATGACCCATCCCGTAGCATCTACAACTATACGCGTGAGGTGGATTACATTTCCGGCGCGTCGATCATGATTGAAAAGGCGCTGTTCGATTCTTTCGGTGGTTTTGACGAACTATATCTGCCCGCTTACTTTGAAGACACCGATTTGGCATTCAAGGTGCGTGCGTCGGGGCGCAAGGTAGTGTATGAGCCGCGCTCTGTTGTCGTTCACTATGAAGGAATCTCGCACGGTACCGATACGGGCGGTGGCATTAAAGCTTTCCAGGTGGACAACCAGAAGAAGTTCTATGAGCGCTGGAAGGATGTGCTAGAGCGAGATCACCTAGAGAATGCTGACCGGCCATTCCTTGCTCGCGATCGTAGCCACCTGAAAAAGGTGATACTGGTCATTGACCACTACATTCCACAGCCAGATCGCGACGCGGGATCGCGGGCTATGTATCAATTATTGAAGTTGTTGATAGCAAACGGCTATGCGGTAAAGTTCTGGCCAGAAAACATGTGGCACGATGCTCCATATGCGCGTCCGCTGCAGGATGTTGGGGTTGACGTGATGTACGGAGCTGAGTATGTCGGTGGCTTCGAAAAATGGATCGCCGAAAATGGTGCTAGTATTGACACGGTAATACTCAGTCGTCCACATATTAGCGTCCAGTTTATCGACGCTGTTATCCAGTACTCGCCAGCCCGCCGTCTCTACTATGGTCACGACATCCATTACTTGCGCCTTGCGGAGCAGATGAAGGTGGAGCCGTCGCCTGAACTTCAAGTTGATCTTGAGCACTATCGTACAATTGAAGAGGGCCTTTGGCGAAAAATGCATGAGGTTTACTACCCAAGCGAGATCGAGACGGCTTATGTGAACTCGTGGATTGCTTCGGCGGGTGTGGGATGTAAGGCCACAACAGTGCCTCTCTACGCGTATGAAAGTGTTCCATTGCGAGTGCAGGAAAATCTCCGTTTGCGTCGCGATATCCTATTTGTAGCGGGCTTTGGGCATCCACCTAATGTCGATGGAGCAAAGTGGTTTGTAGCTGAGATCTTTCCCCTAATCCAGGTAAGGCATCCCGATGTCCATGTCATAATGGTCGGATCTAATCCGACCAGCGACGTAAAGGCACTGGCAAGTGAGTTCATTGAGGTAACTGGTTTTGTTTCCGATGAGCAGCTAGAGGCCATGTACGAGTCGGCGCGCGTTGCTATTGCGCCTTTACGGTTTGGTGGCGGAATGAAGGGAAAGGTACTTGAATCAATGCGCTACGGGCTACCGATTGTGACAACGTCGACTGGTGTGCAGGGATTATCGGCAACTCGTGACTTTGTTTACGCTGCGGACGACCCTAAGGAATTTGCTGCTGCAACAAACCTATTATTGGAAAACGACCCTGAATGGTTGCGTCGCTCCTATGACGGCCAAGCGTTTATTAATAAAGAATTTTCTGCTCAATCAGTCCTCGCCGCCATGCGACACGGATTGGGTGGGTAATATTGGATTCGCACATGAAATTTCTCCTTTTTGTTGCCAAGTTAACGGTCATATGCCTTGTGGTAGTGGTGTCAGCTGTTGTGGCGGGCTGCTACCAGAAATCCCACCACCAGCAATTGGCTGTGATCGATTACGGTCCCAAGTCTATAGATGCTGGCGCCACGTTCAACGTGCAGCCGGATGGTAGCTCGGCAGCGTGGTTCCGTATGAATCAACCTATGGACGGAAGCACGGTTTGGGTTAACCTTGGCGGAACTAATATTCGTGCCGATATTTCCGATAACTTGATCACCGTCAAAGTGCCAGCCCAGCTCTTTTCGACGCCAGACACTATCAGTGTTGTCATTACAAAAGTTACCGGTGACCGGAAAACAATTGCGCCAGCAGTTCCTGTGAAGGTGGAAGAAGTGCGATGCGAGCCTTCGGCTGACAGCGAGCGTATAGGCGAGTGTGGGTCCAAAGGAAATTCTAATGTTGCGCGTGCCGCGGTGCCGAAATACATCAAAGCTGTTACATACTTTGGTCACGCGTGGCCCATTAACTTTTGGACTTCAGATCTAACTGGTGTTGGTGAAGACATGAAACGCATGCGTGCTGACGGATTCAATTCCGTCGTGTTCGTGGTTCCCTGGGGTGAATTCCAGCCAGGTTTGGACCCGATCCGCTACGATGAGCAAATGTACAGTCGTTTACGCGATGTTTGTAAGTCTGCGAAAACTGCGGGGCTTGACGCATACTTCCGAGTTTCGTACGAATGGGATTTCGCGTCTGATGTACAGCTGCCAGCAGTCGCACGTGCTAATGAGTTGTTTACAAGTGACAAACTACAGCCGGCATGGACTGGGTACCTTTCGAAGGTTGGGGAAGCTACTTCTTCTTGTGCGAAAGGATACTTTCTTTCATGGGAAGATTACTGGCATGTTCTAGATATGGCGCAGTCTGGCAGAACTCCAGAGGAATCGGCACATATTTCTAAGCTTATTGGCTTTGATCAATGGGCTGCCTCGCATGCATCGGAGGCGTTTCGTAAAAGATTTGATGCGGATCGCAAAGTGCTAGGGGCATACCCCGTGCCTCAAACAAAAGACCCCAATTTTACTCAACTGTACGCATGGTTCGACGAACAGCTTTCGTCACGCTTGCTTGCGCGTGCGGCGCAGGTGCTTCCCAACATGAGTATTGAGGCACGCGTCGATAGTGACCCTATCTATGCGAACGGCAAAATTGCAACGTGGTACTCGCACAATGCGACGTATTCGGTCCCGTCATCAAAATACCTCATGACGTATTGGGCGCCGGCAATGGGGGCCCAGAACAAGGGTGAGATCGATACAGCCCAGAGCGCGATTGCTAGATTCGTCTATAACCAGAAAAAGATTCTTGAGCACACGGATAACCATATTTTTGTCGAACAGCTGTTGTATACCGACAACACGCCTAAGATGGCTCATAATGCGAAGATAGACCCGAAACAGATGGGTGATTTTCTTTCTGAGCTATCCGCGCCTCTCCTTCAGTTTACGTCAGGCTATGCGCTATGGGGTTACCAGAACTACCGGGCCAACCTGTTATATAACCCCGATTTCGCGCTCGGAATGAAGGGTTGGGATACCAAAGGTACGGTTGTACTGCAAGGTGCCGCACCTTTCTCGGCTACTTTAGGTGATGGAGGCACCATCAGCCAGCAAATCCCTGTTTCTCGCGATCATTATGTCAATTTCGCTGACAACGTTCGAGTGAATATGATCGCAGGTGGTGATGGCGAGATCGAAGTCTCGCTTGGTAAGAGGGCTGCACGCATGCGCGTTAGCGGTGCCGCAAAAGAGATCACCATGTTTTTACCTGAGGCTGTTACAGGAGCTGCCTTCTCTATTCGTGTCTTAGCAGGTAGCGTTACGCTCTCCCGCATTTATGCTTACCGATTCATCCAGGAATCTAGTGCCAGGGATGATTACGGGAGAGACCTGCCTGACATGACATATATTCGCAAAATGAATAGAAAACTCGAAATGCTGGATGGTCTGCCGTCGATGTACTCAAGTGAAGCGGGCAACTTAGATCGCGTCGTTGGTACCTATGGTGTTGAAAAAGACGGTCAGCGAGTGTACTCATGGGCCGGACCTAAAGTGTTAGCCTACGTGAAAGCAACAGGTCAGTATGTCGAAGTCAAGGGGACCTTAAATGTTTCCATGTTTGGAAACGCAATTTGCGGCGTTCAAGGTTCTGTAAACGGTGTTGATGTGGCGCGCCTTGAGCATCGGCACGATGGCGCGTTCTCTCTGAAGCTACCGGTACCGGCTGATCAGCTGGGTCGCCCTGTTAAGGTCGGACTCAAATCCAGTTGTCAGACTCATCCTACCCCTGGTCAAGGCGACCAACGCGTGTTGTCGTTCGTGCTAAATTCGATCGGGGTGCCGAATTAATGGGCAAGGCATTCCGGTTTAAAAGCATCCCATCTTGGTTGATACACATTGGACCTATTGCACTATTTGTCCTAGTTAATTTTGTTACCTTTCGAGAGCATTACGCAAACCACGCCACATTTCCCTGGGATTTCCTAGGTGGCTACCACTCGCAAGCATACGGTTGGTTCGACAACGGTGGGGTCTTGGCGCCGCCATCGTGGTTGCCTTGGACTAACATGGGTTTCCCCGCTTTCCTGACCCTCCAGTCGGGCTCTTGGTATATGCCACTGGCGGTTCTGCATAGTTTGGGTATCGATTATACGGTGCATGCGGCCACCGTATTCCAAATATTGCATGTTCTCTTTGGTGCTGTTGGTGCTTATCTATTCGTTCAGGCCCTGTCAGGGCATCGGCTCGTCGCCTTGTTGTTGGGTGTTGCATACCATTTCAGTGCAACTTTTTACGCAAACCAGGAGCACGTTGATATTGTGCGCGCTGCGGCATGGGCTCCATGGCTTTTGTATGGGCTGCTGCCAACTATTACAACCAAGCGCTTTGGCTGGGTTGTGGCCGCTTTCTCCACTTCACAACTAGTCATAGCAGGTTATCCAGGAGTTACGGTTGCAATGGTGTATGCCTGCGCCGCCAGTTGCCTCGTGCATTACATACATCTTGAGCCAGGGCAAAGACGAGTTGGATATGCTTGGGCCGTAGTTACGGCAGTCGTGTCCGGTTCGTTCATCTCGTTGCTAAAGTGGTTACCTTTGGCATTGAATGGATCTAAGGGGCTGAATCTTGAGCATTTTCCTAGTCAGCCATTTGGCCCAATTCACCTGTTGACCCTATTTGCTCCTTACGCCGAGCTGCAGGTGCCCGGTGACATCACGATGCGCAGTCTTTGGTTGCCGACATTAGCGCTATGGGGCTGCGCATATGCAAGCTGGCGAAGCGTTGCCACGCGGTCAGGAATATGTATTATATTTGTAGCGCTTTTAATTGGCATGTTGTCTGCTGGTAATCCAGCTATCCGTGAGATCATTCCTGGCGCTTCGGTAAGTAGGTTTCCGCTCTCCGACTGGCGACCCGTTCTGCACTTAGGGATTCTTTCAGTTGCAGCTAATGGATGGACACGGTTGTTAGCTGGTGAGCTAACGATGCGGCGAATTTTGATAGGTTCGCTGGCTTCTCTGGTTTTTTTTACCTATATCTCTGTGCGCGCGTCCAGCCTTGGGCTGTCGATTCCGCAAATTAGTCGAATGCAGGGGTCCATAGCAATTTGTGCCCTTTTATGTAGTCTATGTGCGCTCGTGTCGACTGCTTGGCGCCGGCGTGGCGCAGGGATCGTCTTAGCTCTGTGTGCTACGCTGTTTTGTTTCCGCGATGGTTATGATTTTCATAATTCTCAGTCCGCGCCTTGGGCTCCGGGGTGGAGTTTGGATGCTGAGAAAGTATGGTTAGGCGGCTCCTTTGACGAATTTCGGGCCAAGCGCGGTCCTCTCATGCCTATTGAACACCGCCCCCAAAGATTTGTCATAGGGAATTCGGCGGCTGAGGCTGTTGAAAATCGTAACAGCCAAAAATATAACCGGTGTTGGTATATGCGGACCTATTGTGTCTTTGGATATGACAATGTTCGCATGTCATTGCCGCATGCAGGCCTGCTCCAGGCACTCGGTGGTCCTGGTCAAGATGATCTGCTTGAATTTATAAGACGGCCAGGTCAACTTTTACTCTTAAATATTGATGAGGCAGGACAGGTGCCACATCTTGCTCGGGAGAGCCGCACAGCATCTGCTATAGGACGTACAGATGCGGCGCACGTTCAATACGTAAGATACAGTCCGACGGAAGTGGTATATCGCCTGTATGTGCCAAGTCCTACGTTGGTAGTTGAAAACGAAATCTCTTGGCCTGGCTGGAGTTACGATGCTTGCGACAAGGCATCCTCTTGCCTGCCTAGCCGGCAGGTGGCGTCGACCACTCAAGGCCTTCGGAGTTGGGTGATTCCAGCGGGTTATAGTGAAGTTCGCATTCATTTTAAGGGGCCGCCCGCTTGGCCCGGTTATCTGGCCGCAGCCATTGGTTTGCTTATTGCTATTTTAGTAATTTTCACCCCCCGACGAATTTTGCCATCTTATGTCAAGCAGTGCTTTCCAGCTTGAAGGCCGCATCCGCAGCTGCATCTTTGTCGACTCCCCGTAAAATTGGTCCATCCATAGTTAGAGGTCTCCGGGCACACTAGCCACCAAGGAGACCAACGACGCGCAAGAGCAAGTTCACCGAGAGTCAGATTGTCGCCACGCTGAAGCAGGTTGAGGGTGGCCGCCAGGTCAAGGATGTGTGCCGTGAGCTGGGTATTTCCGACGCGACGTACTACGCCTGGAAGTCCAAGTACGGTGGCATGGAGGCCGCTGATGTGCAGCGCCTTCGCGACCTGGAGACCGAGCACAGCAAGCTCAAACGCATGTACGCCGAGCTTGCGATGGAAAACCACGCATTGAAGGATGTCATCGCAAAAAAGCTGTAGACCCGGCGCACAAACGCCCGCTTCTTGCCTGGCTCGTCGAGCAGCATGGCTGGAGCGAGCGCCGGGCCTGTGCGGTCGTTGGCGTGGCCCGCTCGACAGCGCGCTATCGGCGCCTCCCCGATCGCGACGAGGAGGTCATTGCGCTGCTGTCCGAATTGGTCGAGCGCTTTCCCGAGCGTGGCTTTGGAAAGCTCTTTCAGATCATCCGCCGTCGCGAACACGTGTGGAATCACAAAAGGGTCTGGCGTGTGTATTGCTTGATGAAACTCAATCAACGCCGTCGCAGCAGGCGCCGGGGCCCGACCCGTCATCCGCAGCCGCTGGCATGCGGTGATCGACCCAATGCTGGATGGTCGATCGACTTCATGTCCGATGCGCTGTGGGATGGCCGACGCTTCCGTACGTTCAATGTCATCGACGACTTCAGCCGGGAAGCCTTGGCGATCGAGGTGGACTTGAATCTTCCGGCCGCCCGCGTCATCCGCACCTTGGAACGCGTCGCGGCCTGGCGCGGCTACCCGGGCAAACTTCGCTTGGACAATGGCCCTGAGTTTGTCGCATTGGCATTGGCCGAGTGGGCCGAGCGCAAGGGCATCGCCTTGGACTTCATCGAGCCGGGGCGTCCAATGCAAAACGGTTTCATCGAACGCTTTAACGGCAGCTACCGGCGCGGTGTGCTGGACCTGCATCTGTTCCGCACGTTGAGCGAGGTGCGCGAGCAGACCGAACACTGGCTGGCCGACTACAACCAGCAGATCCCGCACGACAGCCTGGGCGAGCTAACACCCGCCGAGTTCCGTGATCAACATCAACCGCAGATCTCTAGCTTTAGCCGGCATTGAATTAAGGGGAGTCGACAGCAGCGACGAATACGAGGCTATGCGCCGTCGAGGTGACGCTGACTAAAATTTCAGACGCTGCTTGGGCTGATAGGTGTTTCTTAACCTTTGTTGACTAGAGTGCCGTTGCCAAAAACGAAGCGTGACAAAATAAAGGTCAATGGAACTGTGACTAATATTGCAATCAATGGGGCGAGGGCTGCGGACATTTTGAGGTGTTCGACCCACGCAAACACCACGGCTAAGCTCGCCAAATACTGTGCAAGGTAGACAAACGGAAACATCAGCAGTGAGCGCCAGCCGCGGTGCGTCCGAAAGACGAAAAGGCGATTGATAAAGAAAGCGATGACAATGCCGAACACGTACGCAACCGTGTAGGCGACCTTGTAGGAAGTGGCCTGCAGCAATGCGAGATAGGCGGCGTAGGTAGCAACCGTGTTGATGCCGCCCGAGATGAGGAAGCGAACGAAACTGGACCCACTTACCAAGTCCCTTGCCTTTCGCAGCATGAGCATACTCATGCGTGGTTGTTACGCACCTGATCGATGAAAGCACCATACTCGCGGATGTAATCCGCCGAATCATAGAAGTGCGAGGCGAACACGAGCAGCACTGCGTCCTCGGAATATTTGTACTGAATGCCCCACGTCATGGGCGGCAGGTACAGGCCGAGGTTTGGCTTGTCGAGTACGAACTGCTCGCGCTGTTTGCCGTCGTCGGCCACTACGTGTACCGAGCCCTTTACTGCAATGAGGAACTGGTGGCACTCAAAATGCGCGTGCTCGCCACGGGTTTCGGCAGTAGGCACGTCATAAACAAGGAAATAACGTTTGGGCGCGAACGGGATCTCTTTTTCAAATTCACCAACGGAAAGGCTACCGCGCATGTCAGCGATGGCATTGAACGTGTGCATCTGCACGCCGCGGACGGACGACGGATGGATACCTGTCTTTGTTCCTTGCGGCTGAAGTTTCTCGGTCGCGACGGTACCGGTGTTGGCGTAGCCAACGATCTTGGCAGGATTACCCACCACGATTGCATTGGGGGGGACTGATCGAGTGACAACTGCGCCTGCGCCGATCATGGCGTTGCGGCCGATGCGGATGCCAGGCAGGATCGTGGCATTCGCCCCAATCGATGCGCCGGTCTCGACCACCGTGCGCAGGAATGCTTCAGGGTAGACCTTGCTTCGCGGACGAAGGTCGTTGGTGAATGTGGCATTGGGGCCAACGAACACATTATCTTCTAAGGTAACGCCATCCCACAGTTGAACACCGCACTTGACCGTGACGCTGTCGCCCACGACGACGTCATTCTCGATGAACACCCCATCGCAGATATTGCAGCCGGCGCCTAAGCGTGCGCCTGGCAGCACGTGGGCAAACGCCCAGATACGTGTACCATCGCCGATGGTGGTTGACTCGCAAAGTGCCTTTTCGTGAACGTAGAAGTTCATTGTTGTTTTCCGGGGAAATCAAGCTGCAGAGAAACGATGTTGAGGGGGCGCTGCTTGGTGTTCTCATAGGCACGCCAAGCGTAATTACCGACGATGCCGATACCCAAAGTATTGAGCGCGCCGAAAAAGAGGATCGCCAGCATCGACATGGAATAGCCTGGTACTTCATAGCTGCCCGCGAAGCGGGCGATGAGTACTGCCAGGCCGAGAAGCACGGCGACGCCGAGTCCAAGCATGCCGGCGCCCATCAAGATGCGCACTGGCAGGTCTGAGAAAGCAAAGACGCTGTCGAGCAGGTACGTGACCTTCTTCTTCAAAGTCCATGCGCTCGTGCCGTGTTCGCGTTCCAGACGTGCATAGCCGATAAACTCTCGGCGACCGCCCAGCCAGAACAAGAGCCCCAGTAAACTACTGTTGGCTTCACCAAGGGCGACGAGGCGGTCACGGAACGGCGCTGTCAGGGCGAACACATCGACCCCTCCACTAGGGACGTCGCGTTGCACCAAGCGGCGATAAGCGCCCCAGAATAGAGTAGAAGCGAGCTTGCTGAGGCCTGGATCGGCGCGGCCGATACGTCTACCAAAAACGACATCCAAAGGTCTCGTAGACAATGCAGAAAAGAATTCGCGCATCAGCGAAGGCGGCTCCTGCAAGTCGGCCGCCATGACACCAATGTACTCGCCCGTCGCTTCGGAAAGTCCACAGCGGATAGCCGCGAATGCACCGAAATTGCGCGAAAGCAATATCAAACGAGCCTGGAAAGTCGCCGTCGGGAGAGATTTTTCCAAGAGCGCAAAACTGGCATCTGGGCTGCCATCGACGACGAAGACCACCTCAAGCGGTGCTTCAAGGTCGCTGGCCAACGCGTCCAGAGCCACAAGCAACGCAGGGATGGAGCCCTCGTTCTTGTAAACAGGGATCACTACCGAATAGCGCGGCTTTACCACGAGTTGCAGGCCTCGATGACTCGGGACACTTCTGCGTCGGTGAGCTCGGGAAAACAAGGCAAAGTGACAACATGCGAGCACGAATGGTCCGTGGCCTTGAGCGCAATGTCGTCAAAGCGCCCTGCAAACAGCGGCTGGCGGTAATCGGGTGTAGGGTAGTGCACCTCGCTGCTCACGTCGGCGTCGGCGAGATGCTTCTGCAGCCCCGTGCGATTGTCGGTATGCACCACATAGAGATGGGCAACAAAATCCTCTCCACTCACTGGCGGTACCGCGATGTTGGCATGCTTAATCTCGCGCGAATAGCGGTTGGCAATAGCGCGGCGGCGCGCATTCCAGCCGTCGAGCAAGGGCAACATCACGCGCAGGAACGCCGCCTGGATTTCGTCGAGGCGGCTATTACGGCCGCCCAGCAATTCGTTGCGGTATTTCGCCGTCCAACCGTACTGGCGAAGCTTGCGAAGTGTATCGGCGATGGACGGGTCGTTAGTGGTAACGGCACCGCCATCGCCTAGCGCGCCCAAGTTCTTGGTGGGATAGAAGCTAAAGCTGGCGGCCTTGCCGAACGTGCCAGCCTTGCGGCCTTCAGCGTCGCTCGCGCCGTGCGCCTGAGCGCAGTCTTCAAAGATGGCGAAGCCATTTTTTTCCGCTAGCTTAGTGAGGGCGGCCATATCGGCTAGCTTGCCGTAGAGATGGGTCACGATGACAACGTCGATCTGACCTCGAGCTAGCTCGGCTTCCAGAGCAGCTGGTGACATGGTGCATGTAACGGGGTCGATGTCGATAAAGACTGGTTCAGCCCCACAAGCAAGTACTGCAGTCGTCCCGTACATGGCGGCATTGGCGACTACGCCCACCCGCTTTCCTTCGTCGACCCCCAGGCTACGTAAACCCAACTCAAGCGCTTCGGTACCGTTGGCGACACTGACACAGTCCCGGGCTCCGCACCACTGCGCGAATTCTTTCTCGAACGCTTTCACGTTCGGGCCAAGCACGTAATAACCACTGCCGATAGCCGTGGCAGCGGCTTCTTCGAGTTGGCGGGCTATGGGCCCGATGTGGCGGTCGAGGGCATTGACGGGGACGGGCGTAGTCATGGATATCCTGAAGTATGAAACAGGGCAGCTACCGGCCGCCCGAAATGGGGAGCTAGCTTAGTGCAGATTCGAGTTCTGGAAGAATTTTGAACAAATCCCCCGCCAACCCGATATCGGCAATCTCGAAGATCGGCGACTCCGGGTCCTTGTTGATCGCCACGATCGTGCCGGCGTCCTTGATGCCGGTCAGATGCTGGATCGCGCCGCTGATGCCGATCGCCACGTAGAGCTCGGGGGCGATGATCTTGCCGGTCTGGCCGACCTGCAGCTCGTTGGGCACGTAGCCGGCATCCACTGCAGCGCGCGAGGCGCCCACGGCGGCGCCGAGTTTGTCGGCCAGGCTGTAGATGTGCTGGAAGTTCTCCGCCGAACCGACGCCGCGGCCGCCGGAGACCACACGCTTGGCGCTCTGCAGGTCCGGGCGATCGGAGCTGCCTGCGGCCAGGCCGACGAAGCGGCTGTGGGTCGGCAGCGTGGCATCAACCGAGACGGATTCGACTGCCGCACTTCCGCCCTTGGCGGCCTCCGGCCACGACGCGCTACGAATGGTGGCAACCACGATCTGGTCGGCCGGAGCCTTGACGGTGATGATGGCGTTGCCCGCATAGATCGGACGCTTGAAGGTATACGCGTCTTCGACAGTCATCAGATCGGAGATCTGGTTGACGCCCAGCAATGCCGCCACGACCGGCATCAGATCCTTGCCAAAGGTGGTGGAGGGGCCGAAGACATGGGTGTAGCCCTGACCCGCCAGTTTGGCGATCTGCGGTCCCAGCACCTGCGCGATGGCGTGTTCGTTGGCCGCGTTGGCCACGGTCAATACGCGCGCGACGCCGGCCAGCTGCGCGGCCTGTGCGGCAACGCCTGCTGGGTCGGCGGCCAGCACGACCACATCAATGGATTCGGCCGAGATCGCCTGCGCGGCGCTCAGGGTCTTGGCAGTGGCCGCGTTGAGCTGGCCATTGAGATGTTCGGCAACGATGAGAACCTTGGCCATTACAGCAACCCCTTCTGCTTGAGTGCGGCCACCAGCTCGGCGGCATCCTTGACCATCACACCACGGCTGCGCTTGGACGGCGCTGCGTAGTGGGTAGTGGTCAGGCTGTCATGCGTCGCGACCCCGAGATCGGCAAACGCCAGCGTTTCCAGCGGCTTGCTCTTGGCCTTCATGATGTCGGGCAGCTTGATGAAGCGCGGCTCGTTCAGGCGCAGATCGGTGGTGATCACCGCCGGCAGGTCCACCTCCAGCGTTTCCAGGCCGGCGTCGACCTCGCGGGTCACCGTGGCCTTGCCATCGGCAACGACGAGCTTGCCGGCGAAGGTCGCCTGCGGGCGGCCCCACAGGGTGGCCAGCATCTGGCCAGTCTGATTGGCGTCGTCATCGATGGCCTGCTTGCCCAGGATGACCAGATCCGGCTGTTCCTTCTCGACCAGCTTAAGCAGGGTGCGCGCAGCGGTCAGCGGCTGGATCGCCGTGTCGGTGACCACATGGATGGCGCGGTTGGCGCCCATGGCCAGCCCATTGCGTAGGTGCGCGGCCGCATCGGCCGGCGCTAGGGTGGCGACCACCACCTCGGTGGCGATGCCGGCGTCGCGCAGGCGCAGCGCCTCTTCCAGGGCGATTTCGTCGAACGGGTTGGGCGAGAGCTTGACGCCCTCGGTCACCACGCCGGAGCCATCCGGCTTGACCTGAATGCGGACGTTGTAGTCCACCACGCGCTTGTAGGCGACGAGGATTTTCATCGTGTACGAGATCCTTCAGCTATTGCGGGAAGGCCCGGCCGCGGCGGCAGGCTCGGGAGTGGGGCCATTCTAACCGGGCAGGGCGCACCATGCGATGGCGTATGGATGGTGCGGTGCAATAGATCCAAAGTCTTTCATTCGAAGATATATAAGCCCAGCGCGGCTGGACCGTATATCCTGTGCGGTTTGAAACCGCAGCGCAATTCGCGCGCGATCAGGAGGGGTAAACAGTGGCGACTTGGCTAGTGACCGGCGGGGCCGGCTTTATCGGCGGAAATTTTGTTCTCGAGGCGGTCGCGCGCGGAATCCGCGTGATCAATCTCGACGCGCTCACCTATGCGGGGAACCTGAATACGCTGGCGTCGCTGGAAGGCAATGCCGACCATGTCTTCGTCAAGGGCGACATCGGCGACGGCGCGCTTATGGCCAGCCTGCTGCAGGAACATCAGCCGGACGCAGTGCTGAATTTCGCTGCCGAAAGCCACGTGGATCGCTCGATTGAAGGTCCTGGCGCGTTCATCCAAACCAACGTGGTCGGCACCCTGGCATTGCTCGAGGCCGTGCGCGATTACTGGAAAGCGCTGCCGGACGCGCGTCGCGATGCCTTTCGGTTCCTGCATGTGTCCACCGACGAGGTCTACGGCACGCTGGGCGAGACCGGTAAGTTCACTGAAACCACGCCGTACGCGCCCAATTCTCCGTACTCGGCATCCAAGGCGGCCTCGGACCATCTGGTGCGCGCGTTCCATCACACCTATGGGCTGCCGGTGCTCACCACCAATTGCTCGAACAATTACGGGCCGTACCATTTCCCGGAAAAGCTCATTCCGCTGGTGATCGCCAAGGCGCTGGCCGGCGAACCGTTGCCGGTGTATGGCGATGGCAAGCAGGTACGCGATTGGCTGTTTGTCAGCGACCACTGCGAGGCGATTCGCACCGTGCTGGCCAAGGGCAAGGTCGGCGAGACCTACAACGTGGGCGGCAACTCCGAACGCCAGAACATCGAGGTTGTGCAGGCCATCTGTGCGCTGCTGGACCAGCATCGCCCGCGTGAGGATGGCAAGCCGCGCGCGAGCCAGATCACCCATGTCACCGACCGGCCTGGGCATGACCGTCGTTACGCGATCGATGCGTCGAAGTTGAAGGACGAATTGGGTTGGGAGCCTGCTTACACCTTCGAGCAGGGCATCGCGCAGACGGTTGAGTGGTATCTGACCAACCAAGCGTGGGTGCAGGGCGTGCTTGATGGAAGCTATCGCCTTGAACGCATTGGCGCGACCGCCTGATACTCATCTCAGCGTCCGCATAATGCTGTGCGGACCTCCAAGGACGCTCTCATGACTCAACGTAAAGGCATCATCCTCGCGGGCGGTTCCGGAACGCGCTTGTATCCGATCACCAAGGGCGTCAGCAAGCAGCTGTTGCCGGTGTACGACAAGCCGATGATCTACTATCCGCTGAGCGTGCTGATGCTCGCGGGTATCCGCGATATCCTGATCATCAATACGCCGCACGAGCAGGCGCTGTTCCAGTCGCTGCTGGGCGATGGTTCCCAATGGGGCGTCAATATTCAGTATGCTGTGCAGCCCAGCCCTGACGGTCTGGCGCAGGCCTATCTGATCGGCCGCGAGTTCGTTGATGGCAAGCCGAGCTGCCTGGTATTGGGCGACAACATCTTTCATGGTCATGGTCTGACCGATACGCTGCGGCGCGCGGATGCGCGTGAGCAGGGGGCGACGGTCTTCGGATATTGGGTCAATGATCCCGAACGTTACGGCGTGGCCGAGTTCGACCAGCACGGCAAGGTGATCGACATTGCCGAAAAGCCGGAAAAACCGCGCTCCAATTATGCGGTGACCGGTCTGTATTTCTATGACGGAAAGGCCAGCGATTATGCTGCTGCCTTGACGCCTTCGCCGCGCGGCGAGCTTGAGATCACCGATCTCAATCGCTGTTATCTCGATGCCGGCGACCTGCATCTCGAGCCCTTGGGGCGCGGCTATGCGTGGTTGGACACCGGCACGCACCAATCGTTGCATGAGGCGGCCAATTTTATCGAAACCATCCAGATGCGTCAGGGTCTGCAGGTGTGCTGTCCGGAGGAGATTGCTTTTGGACAGGGATGGATTGATGCCCAGCAGTTGGAGCGCTTGGCTGCGCCCCTGTTGAAAAACGATTACGGTAAATATCTGCATGCACTGGCCAGGCGTGGGGTAGTCCCTTGAAGGTGATTGAAACGAAGTTGGCTGGCTGTGTGGTGATCGAGCCGGCGGTGTTCGGCGACGAGCGCGGATACTTCTTCGAGACGTGGAATGCCGAGCGCTTTGGTCAGCACAATCTGCCGACCCGGTTCGTGCAGAGCAACGTGTCGACCTCGGCCAAGGGCGTGCTGCGTGGTCTGCATTACCAGTGGCCGCGTCCTCAGGGCAAGCTGGTCAGCGTCCTGGAAGGGGAGGTCTATGACGTCGCTGTGGATGTTCGCCGCGGCTCGCCGACTTTCGGTCAATGGGAGGCAGTGGTACTGAGCGCGGAAAACAAGAAGCAGTTCTGGATTCCGGAAGGCTTCGCGCACGGCTTTGCCGTGCTCTCCGAGCGCGCTGTATTCAGCTATCTGTGCACGGATGTCTACGTCAAGGAAGCCGACGCGGGTGTGCGTTGGGATGATGCGGCCATCGGCATCGACTGGCCGATCAGCGATCCGGTGCTCTCGGCCAAGGATGCCGCAGCACCTTTCCTGGCAGATGTGCCGGGCGAGCGTCTGCCGGTCTTCGCACCATGACGACATTGGTACTGGGAGCCAATGGACAGGTCGGCACGGAATTGCTGCGGGCACTGGCGGATGATGGTCCGATCCTAGCCACCACCCGCAATGGCCGATTGCCGGACGGCGCCGCGTGTGAGGTGGCCGACTTCGACGCACCGCATCGCCTGAGCGAATTGCTGGATCGCCTTGCGCCCACCCGCGTCGTCAATGCGGCTGCCTACACCGCCGTCGATCGTGCCGAACAGGAGCGTGATGCGGCCTTCCGTGCCAATGCCGAGGCGCCGGCGGTCATCGCGCAGTGGTGCGCGCGCGCCGGCGTGCCGCTGGTCCATTATTCGACCGATTACGTCTTCAATGGGCAAGGCACTCGCCCCTATCGTCCGGACGACGCCACCGCGCCGCTCGGCGTCTACGGGCAGAGCAAACTGGCCGGCGAACAGGCGGTGCAGGCGGCCGGCGGCCGTCATCTGATCTTCCGCACCGCCTGGGTCTACGCGGCGCATGGAAACAATTTCCTGCGGACGATGCTGCGCGTGGGAGCCGAGCGCGACGTGCTGCGCGTGGTCGCCGACCAGATAGGCACGCCGACGCCTGCCGCGCTGATCGCCGACATCACGGCGCATGCGCTACGCCAGCCCGGTGAACCCTCCGGCCTGTGGCATCTGACCGCCGCCGGGCAGACCAGTTGGCACGGCTTCGCCGAAGCCATCTTCGCCCAGGCGCACGCGCGCGGGCTGATTGCCCGTGCGCCGCGCGTGGAGGCGATCACCACCGCCGACTATCCAACGCCGGCCACGCGCCCGGCCTATTCGCGACTGGATACCCACAGCCTGCAGGACACGTTCGGCGTCCGCCTGCCCGACTGGCAGGACGGACTGAGCCAGGTGCTGGACACGCTCGCCCAGGGTTGAGCGGCTTCAATAGCGGCCTAGATTGGGGCGGCTTCAGCACCGACTCATAGCTTGCCTCTCGCTTCGGCTACCATCGGTGACTGGTCCACGCCAGGCCGGCGACCTGCTCTGCGCAGGTCGTGGCCAACGTGGATGTGCCGCTGAAGCGGATGCGACGCGTGATGCATGGGCTGGATGCGTGCATGTGTGTGCGCTACGTCGCATCGGTTGGCACCGTGCAGGTTTTCGCGTGTCCCCCACCGGGCGCGCCGACCCATGACGGGCTCGGCCGTACCGTCATCACGCCATGACCTGCGCGCAGCGCGCTGCCTCCTCCCCCATCCAAAATCGCAAGGAATTCCAATGAAGATCGCTGTCGCGGGTACCGGCTATGTCGGTCTGTCCAATGGCGTGTTGCTCGCCAAGCACCATGAGGTCGTGGCGCTGGACATCGTCGAGGCCAAGGTCAAGCTGATCAACGAAGGCCGCTCGCCGATCGTCGACAAGGAACTCGAGGCCGCGTTGGCCGAGGGTGGCCTGAACTTCAAGGCCACGCTGGACGCCAACGAAGCGTTTGCCGGCGCCGAGTTCGTGATCATTGCCACACCCACCGACTACGATCCGGACACCAATTACTTCAACACCAGCTCGATCGAGGTGGTGATCGCCAAGGTGCTGGAGATCAACACCCAGGCGACGATGGTGATCAAGTCGACCATCCCGGTGGGCTACGTTGCCAAGCTGCGCGCGCAGTTCGGCACCGACAACATCATCTTCTCGCCCGAATTCCTGCGCGAGGGCCGGGCGTTGTACGACAACCTGTATCCGTCCCGGATCATCGTCGGTGAGCGCTCGGCGCGCGCGGAAACCTTCGCGCGGCTGCTGCAGGAAGGCGCACTCAAGCCCGACGTGCCGGTGTTGTTCACCGAGCCTACCGAGGCCGAAGCGATCAAGCTGTTCGCCAACACCTATCTGGCGATGCGGGTGTCCTACTTCAACGAACTGGACACCTACGCGCTCACCCACGGGCTGGACAGCCGCCAGATCATCGAAGGCATCTGCCTGGATCCGCGCATCGGCAGCCACTACAACAATCCGTCCTTCGGCTACGGCGGTTACTGCCTGCCCAAGGACACCAAGCAGTTGCTGGCCAACTACCAGAGCGTTCCGCAGACCATCATCCGGGCGATCGTCGATTCCAACACCACCCGCAAGGACTTCATTGCCGCCGACGTGCTGCGGCGCAATCCCAAGGTGGTTGGGATCTATCGCCTGATCATGAAAGCCGGCTCGGACAACTTCCGTTCGTCCAGCATCCAGGGCGTGATGAAGCGCCTCAAGGCCAAGGGCGTGGACATCATCGTGTACGAACCGACGCTGAGCGATCCGGAGTTCTTCCGCTCGCGCGTGGTCAACGACCTGGAGGCCTTCAAGCGCGAGGCCGACGTCATCATCAGCAACCGCATGGCCGACGCGCTGCAGGACGTGCAGGACAAGGTCTATACGCGCGATCTGTTCGGCGACAACTGAGCCCGGCAGGTCCTGCGTCTTGGCGGGTGGCGATGCCACTCGTCCAGGCCATCCATGATGTTGTCTTGGCCTACGGGGCCGTTCGCGGCCCTGCGGCGAACGCCCACGGGGCGGCAGTGGCATTGCCCGGTCGCATCCACGTGCGATGCAGCCTGCGGAAGCAGGCGACCTGTGACCTGTCTGCGCAGCGTGTTGTGATCGAAGCAAGGCAGGGATAACGCAAAACGGCGGCCATTGGCCGCCGTCGATGTTGCCGTCTACGTCGAGTGCGCGATCAGGCGCGGCCGTAGGTGTCCTCGAAACGCACGATGTCGTCTTCGCCCAGATAGCTGCCGGACTGCACTTCGATCAGTTCCAGCGGCAGCTTGCCCGGATTGCGCAGGCGATGCGTGACGCCCAGGGGGATGTAGGTACTCTGGTTTTCGGTCAGCAGCAGCACTTCCTCGCCACGGGTGACTTCGGCAGTGCCGCTCACCACGATCCAGTGTTCGGCGCGGTGGTGGTGCATCTGCAGGCTCAGCACGGCACCGGGCTTGACGGTGATGCGCTTGACCTGGTGACGCTGGCCCATGTCGATCGAGTCGTAGGCGCCCCACGGGCGATACACCTTGCGATGCCAGGTGGCTTCGGAGCGGCCGTCGGACTTGATCCGGCCGACCACATCCTTCACTTCCTGGATGCGATCACGGTGACCGACCAGCACGGCATCCGGCGTCTCGACGACGACGACGTCTTCCAGGCCGACCATGGCGATCAGGCGCGAACCGTAGGCGTAGGTATTGCGGCAATCCAGCTGGATCACATCGCCATGATGCGCGTTGCCCTGGCCATCCTGCTCGGACACGTCCAGCAGCGACGACCACGAGCCGACGTCGTTCCAGCCGGCATCCAACGGCACCACGACCGCATCGGCGGTCTTTTCCATCACCGCATAGTCGATCGAATCCGACGGGCTTGCTGCGAAGGCGTCCTTGTCCAGGCGGGTGAAGTCAGCGTCGCGCTTGCCGTTCTGCCAAGCGGTCTGGCAGGCATCAGCAATGGCCGGATGGAACCTGCGCAGTTCTTCCAGGTAGCGCGAAGCACGGAACAGGAACATGCCGCTATTCCAGTAGTACTCGCCGCTGGCCAGATAGCCTTGTGCGGTTGCCAGGTCGGGCTTCTCGACGAAGCGTTCGACCGCGCTCGCACCGGTGCCCGAACTGGCCTTGATGTAGCCGTAGCCGGTTTCCGGTGCGGTCGGCTTGATGCCGAAGGTCACCAGCTTGCCTTGCTCTGCGGCAGCGACTGCCACTGTCACCGCTGCCTGGAACGCAGCTTCGTTCTGGATGACGTGATCTGAGGGCAGGACCAACAACAAGGGGTCGGCGCCATCGCGGCTGGCTTCCAAGGCTGCGACTGCAATTGCCGGGGCAGTATTGCGGCCTTTGGGTTCAAGCAGGACGGCAGAAGGCTTGACGCCGAGCTGCTGCAGCTGCTCGGCGGCCATGAAGCGGTGCTCCTCGTTGGCCACCACGATGGGAGCATGGCCTGCGACGGGAGCCGCGCGTAGCCAGGTGGCCTGCAACATGCTCTTGTCGCCGACCAGCGGCAGGAACTGCTTGGGATAGGACTCGCGCGACAGCGGCCACAGGCGCGTGCCGGAGCCACCGGACAAGATAATCGGAAGGACGTCGCTCATGAGCGGGGGAAACTCCAGTGCGTCAAAGTGGGGAAGGAGGGTAAATCAGCCGCGCAGCAGACCGGAAATCTCTTGCGTACGGCTTTCCAGCAATGCGGCATCGCCGCGGGTTTCCACGTTCAGACGCAGTAGCGGCTCGGTATTGGAGCTGCGCAGGTTGAAGCGCCATTGGCCAAAGTCCGCGCTGATGCCGTCGGTGTAGTCCAGCTCCGGCGACAGGTCGGCGTAGTGCTCCATCACGCGGGCAACCGCGGCCTTGGCATCGGCCACCTTGAAGTTGATCTCGCCGCTGCAGGGGAACTTCTGCATGCGCGCCTCGACCAGATCGGCCAGCGAACGACCGGACTGCGACACCAGCTCGGC
Organism: Xanthomonas sp. WHRI 6106; assembly: GCF_040202405.1. Classification (NCBI taxonomy): domain Bacteria; kingdom Pseudomonadati; phylum Pseudomonadota; class Gammaproteobacteria; order Lysobacterales; family Lysobacteraceae; genus Xanthomonas; species Xanthomonas sp. WHRI 6106. The sequence continues at coordinate 321,676 of NZ_JBEGFC010000003.1, forward strand.
AATCAGCAGCCATGGAATCATGCCGGAATCGGCGTAGGCGAATTCACGGAAGTAGTGATGCGCGCTCATTTCGCCGCCGTACACGGCGTTCTCGCTGCGCATCTTTTCCTTGATGAAGGCGTGGCCGCTCTTGCACAGCACCGGAATGCCGCCGGCTTCTTCGACCTGCTCGACCGTGTTCCAGGTCAGGCGCGGGTCGTGCACGACCTTGCCGCCCGGCTGCTTGGCCAGGATGGCTTGTGCGAGCAGGCCGACCAGGTAATAGCCTTCGATGAAGCGGCCGGTGTGATCGAAGAAGAAGCAACGATCGAAGTCGCCGTCCCACGCGATACCGAAATCGGCGCCGTGGTCCTTGACCGCCTTGGCAGTGGCGTCGCGGTTTTCCGGCAGCAGCGGGTTGGGGATGCCGTTGGGAAAGTTGCCATCGGGCTCATGGAACACGCGGACGAACTCGAACGGCAGATGCGGTGCAAGCAGATCCACGATCAGGCCGGCGCCGCCGTTGCCGGCATTGACCACCAACTTGAGCGGCTTGAGCGTGCTGCGGTCCACGTAGCTGAGCAGGTGCTCCAGGTAGGCGGTCTTGTCGGTGCGGCTCTGCTCGGCGGCTGTGGGTTCACCGGGCGCGGCGGTATCGGCCGCGACGGTATCGCGGATGGCAAACAGGCCGGTATCGGAGCTGATCGGTCGCGCCTGCTCGCGGACCAGCTTCATGCCGTTGTAGTCCATCGGGTTGTGGCTGGCAGTGACCATGACGCCACCGGCGGCCTTGAGGTAATCGGTCTGGAAATAGACCTCCTCGGTGCCGCACAGGCCGATGTCGATGACCTCTCGGCCGCTGGCGCGCAGACCGGCCGAGAGCGCTTCCTGCAGCGCCGGGCTGGCCAGGCGCACGTCGTGGCCCAGGACCACCGGCCCCTGATCCAGCTGCGCCGCCAGTGCCACGCCAATGCGGCGGGCCAAGTCCTCGTTGAGTTCATCCGGCACGCGGCCGCGAATGTCGTAGGCCTTGAAGGCGGGTAGCGTCATGGGCAATTCCTGGGGTGGGGGACACCCGAGTTTAGCGGGTGCGCCGTGTCTTGGGTGTGGCGGAATTGCGACCGAGGACAGGGAACAGTCAGCGGATAGAATGGCCGCTTCACATCAGCGAGGTGAGGGCGGTGATGCGCAATGATGGACGTGATAAGGCAGCTGGCAAGCGCTACGCCGATGCCGAGGCGGCGCTCGAGGGCGTGCTGGCCGATGGCCAGACCCTGGCCGTGGGCGGCTTCGGGTTGTGCGGGATCCCGGAGGCGCTGATCGCCGCCGTGCGCGACAGCGGGGTTGGCGGGTTGACGGTGATTTCCAACAACGCCGGGGTCGATGGGTTCGGGCTTGGTCAATTATTGGCCACGCGGCAGATTCGCAAGATGATTTCGTCCTACGTGGGCGAGAACAAGGAGTTCGAGCGTCAGTATCTGGCTGGCGAGCTCGAGCTTGAGTTCAACCCACAGGGCACGCTGGCCGAGCGCCTGCGTGCGGGCGGTGCGGGAATCCCTGCGTTCTACACCGCCACCGGCTACGGCACGATCGTGGCCGAGGGCAAGGAGACCCGCGAATTCGACGGCAAGCACTACGTGCTGGAAACCGCACTGCAGGCCGACGTCGCGCTGGTCAAGGCGTGGCGAGCCGATACCGCGGGCAACCTGGTGTTCCGCAAGACGGCGCGCAATTTCAATCCGGCCTGCGCCATGGCCGGTCGTGTCTGCATTGCCGAAGTCGAAGAAATCGTGGAGCTGGGCGCCATCGACCCGGACCACGTACATCTACCCGGTATCTACGTCGACCGCTTGGTGCTCAACGCCACGCCGGAAAAACGCATCGAACAGCGCACCGTGCGCGAAGGACAGCAGTAATGGCCTGGACCCGAGACCAGATGGCCGCCCGTGCGGCGCGCGAACTGACCGATGGCGCCTACGTCAACTTGGGAATTGGACTGCCGACGCTGGTGGCCAACCACATCCCGGAAGGCGTGGACGTGTGGCTGCAATCAGAGAATGGACTGCTCGGCATCGGCCCGTTTCCCACCGAGGACGAAGTGGATGCGGACTTGATCAATGCGGGCAAGCAGACCGTCACCGCGCGCGCCGGCGCCAGTTATTTCGGCAGCCACGATTCGTTCGCGATGATCCGCGGCGGCCATATCGACCTGGCGATCCTGGGCGCAATGCAGGTCACCGACCGCGGCGACCTGGCCAACTGGATGGTGCCCGGCAAGATGGTCAAGGGCATGGGCGGCGCGATGGACCTGGTGGCCGGCGTCAAGCGCGTGGTAGTGCTGATGGAGCACGTTGCCAAGGACGGCAGCCACAAGATCCTACGCGAATGCGACCTGCCACTGACCGGCGTCGGCGTGGTGGATCGCATCATCACCGACCTGGCGGTGTTCGATGTCACCGCTGACGGCTTGGTGTTGGTGGAGGCGGCCGATGGCGTGGAGATTTCAGAATTGCGCAGCAAGACCGGCGCTGTCTTCAAGACGGCATAAATCGTCAGGGGCCTGTCCGGCCCCTGTTTTTAGAGATTCTGGTAGTTCGGGCCCGAACCACCCTCCGGTGTGACCCAGTTGATGATCTCGTAGGGGTCCTTGATGTCGCAGGTCTTGCAGTGCACGCAGTTGGCGGCATTGATCTGCAGGCGTTTGCCGGAGGGGCTGGCGGTGTCTGGGACCATCTCGTAGACGTTGGCCGGGCAGAAGCGGGTGCAGGGGTTGTCGTACTCCTCCACGCAGCGGGTGGCGCAGATGTTGGTGTCGAGCACCTGCAGATGCACCGGCTGGTCTTCGTCGTGCTCGGTGGCGGCGAAATACACCGCCTGCAGGCGGTCACGCGGGGCGAGCTCGCGGCTGACGTAGTCGCGCTTGGGTTGTTCGTAGTCGCCGATCTTGCGCAGGGCCGACCAGTCGGGCTTGTTCTTCAGGGTCCATGGCGAGGCGCCCTTGAAGGCGGTCTCCCAGGCGGCGTTGAGCAGGCCGAACCACAGCCCCTTCTTGAAACCGGGCTTGATATTGCGGACGGTCTTCAATTCGGCCATGGCATCGGAGGCGCGCAACTTGGCGTCGAAGCCCTGCGGGGCGAGCTGTGACTGCACCAGATGCTCGGCCGCCAGCATGCCGCTGCGGATCGCCTGATGGGTGCCCTTGATCTTGGGCACGTTGAGCAGGCCGGCAGTGTCGCCGATCAGCAGGGCACCCGGCATCTCCACCTTTGGCAGCGACTGCCAGCCGCCGGTGACGATGGCGCGCGCGCCTGCCGACAGGATGCTGCCACCCTCCAGCAGCGACTTGATCAGTGTGTGGTTCTTCCATTGCTGGAAGGCTTCCCACGGCTGGTATTCGGGGTCGCTGTAGTCCAGTCCGCTGACATAGCCGAGCGCAACCTGGTTGTTGTCCAGGTGATACAGAAAGCTGCCGCCGTAGGTGCGATTGTCGGCCGGCCAGCCGATGGTGTGCACGATCTTGCCTGGCGTAACGCGGCCTTCGGGCACCTGCCACAGCTCCTTGATGCCGATCGAATACCCTTGCGGGTCGCTGTCGGCAGTGAGGTCGAAGCGCTTGAGCAGCCGCTTGGTCAGGTGACCGCGCGCGCCCTCGGCCAGGACGGTGACCTTGGCGCGGATGTCGATGCCGGCGGTGTAGCCGGGCTTGTGCGACCCGTCCTTGGCCACGCCCATGTCGCCGATACGCACGCCCACCACCTGGCCGCTGTCGTCATGCAGGGTCTCGGCAGCGGCAAAGCCGGGGTAGATCTCCACGCCCAGCGCCTCGGCCTGCGGCGCGAGCCAGGCGCACATCGCGCCCAGGCTGACGATGAAGTTGCCGTGGTTGCGCATGCCCGGCGGCACCACCGGGAACTTGCGTGCGCTGTCCTTGCCGAGAAACCAGAATTCGTCGTCGGTGGCGGCCACGCAGATCGGCGGCGGGTTGTCGCGCCAGCCCGGCAGCAGGGCATCCAGCGGGCCGGGCTCGATCACCGCACCCGACAGGATGTGTGCGCCGATGGTGCTGGATTTTTCGATCACGCAGACGCTCAGCTCGGGGTTGAGCTGCTTGAGCCTGATCGCGAACGACAGCCCGGCCGGACCGGCACCGACGGTGACGACGTCGTATTCCATGACGTCACGCTCGACCGCCTCTGACGCTTGCGCGCCGATTCCCGCTTCCGACATTGCTCCGCTCCCGTTGGCTCGATGGCTGGTGCGCATTTTCCGGGATTGCATGTGATGGCGGCAAATCGCTGCGATTCATCCGCCGTGGACAGCGCCGCCAGGGGCCTGCGTGCTAGCGTTCGGAGATGAAGATTCCGGTCCCATTGCCGGGCGCGCAGGTGCAGTGGTGGCGCGGCTGGTTGCAAGCGGCGGCAGCCGATGCGCTGCTGCAGACATTGCTGGCACAGGTGCAGTGCGAGGTGCACCGCATCCGCATGTTCGGGCGGGTGGTGGATTCGCCGCGTCTGAGCAGCTGGATCGGCGATCCGGAGGCAAGCTATCGCTATTCGGGAACGCAGTTTTCGCCGCAGCCGTGGCTGGACGCATTGCAGCCGTTACGTGCTCGTCTGCAGGAAGACACCGGCCGCCCGTTCAATAGCGTGCTGGTCAATCGGTATCGCAGTGGCAATGATGCGATGGGCTGGCACAGCGACGACGAGCCGGAGTTGGGTGCCCAGCCGTTGATTGCCTCGGTGAGCCTGGGCGCAACGCGACGCTTTGCGCTCAAACATCGCGACGATGCGGCCTTGAAGCAGACGCTGGAATTGGCGCACGGCGATTTGCTGCTGATGGGTGGCGACACCCAACGCTGCTACAAGCATGCCCTGCCACGCACGGCGCGGCCGGTGGGGGAGCGGATCAATCTGACTTTTCGGCAGATTGCATCGGCTGCGGCAAGATGACGGTGGTTCGCGGCGGGCGTGAGATCAGACTTGGGGCATTGCGTGCCCTCATCCGGCGCTGCGCGCCACCTTCTCCCGCTTTCGGGAGAAGGGAGGCAGGCGGATCCCGCCGATTGCAGGGTGCTGGACCTGATGCCGGGTGAGATGCGTCCGGGGCTGCAGGTGGACGTGTCGGCTTACGGTGTGCGTGGCAGCGCCGCACTGTCCTGTTGCCCGGTGGTGAGCGTCCAGCCCACCAGGTCGGTGGTGACCTGGGTCAGCGCCTGCTCGAACGCCGCGGCAACCGCTGCCACATCGGTGCCGCTGGAAGGGCGGGCGACCAGGAAGGTCCGCGAGGCGACCACGCGCTGATCCGAGGAGTGCAGCAGCTTGGCGTTGAGCTCGATGGTGGCCGATGGCACCGACTGGCCGGCGTAATCGGACTCGAAGCGGCGCAGGTCGATCGCCAGTTTGTAGTCCGAGCGGATGCCGGTGCCGATGCGCGCGACCGCCGCGATCTTGCCGGAGTCCTCGAACCCGCGCACGACGCTGTCTTCCAGCATGTCGGTGGCCGGTTGCGCCCAGCCGGCGCCGTGGTAGATCTGCAATTCGCCTGGCGTCGGGCGCACGTTGATGCGCGGGCTGTCGATTACGCGCGCAGCGCTGGGCTTATTGATGGCCAGCTGCCAGGTGACCTGCGGCCAGGACGGATTCGGCGTCACGCGCACGGTGGGCGCGTAGATCGTGGCCGGCTTCTTGTCGCCGCCGGTGAGGACCGAGCAGCCGCTCAGCGCCAGCAATGAGATGCACAGCAGGGGACGCAACACGCGCATGGCAGTCATTTCGGTTCGAACTCCTTGGGTGCGTCGCGGCCGAGCAGGTAGCGCGCAGGGTTGTTGTCCAGTTTGTCGCTGACCCGGCGCAGGTCGCGGATCAGGCCGCGCAATTCGGTCAGCGTGGGGCCGAGCTGGCCCAGCCCGTCGTTGGCAAAACTGTTGATGGCCGCGCGATTCTCGCCCAGGATGTTGTCGGCATTGCCGGCGGCCGAATCCAGCTTGACCAATGTTGCATCGAGCTTGCTCAGGATGCCCGGCAGCTGCTGCACCAGGTTCTGATCCAGCCGCTTGATGGTGCCGTTGGTGGTGGTCAGGGTGGTGTCCAGGTTGCGTGCGGCATCGCGCGCGCTGACGATCAGCGCCTGCATGCCTTCGTCGCGATCGGCGATGCCACCGCTGATCTTTTCCAGGTTCTGCAGCGTGGCCGAAATGCTCGCCACGTTCTTGTCCGAGAGCATCTCGTCCATGCGTTCGACGATGCGGTTGGCGGTGTCGGTGATGTTCTGCAGTGCCGACGGCGTGGTCTGGATGATCGGCGCATCGCTCTTGTCGATGGTGGTCAGCGACGGCGCCTCGGGCGTGCCGCCGGAAAGCTGGATGATTGACGGGCCGGTCAGGCTGGTGATGGCCAGCTTGGCGCGGGTGTCGCTCTTGATCGGCGTGGTGGAATTCACCCGCACGTGGGCGACCACCTGGCGCGGATCGTTCGGCGCCAGGGTCAGCTCGGTTATCGAGCCGACTGCGATGCCGTTGTACTGCACCGGGCTGCCGACCGACAGGCCGGTGACCGCCTCGCGGAACACCACCCGGTATTGCTGCCAGGTGCGGTCGGAGGAGTACTTGGCGGCCCACAGCCCGAACAGCAGCAGGGCCAGGCCAGCGACGATGGTGAAGGCGCCGATCAGGACGTAATTGGCTTTGGTTTCCATGCTCAGGCGGTCTCGGTGGAGTCGGTCTTGGCCGCGCGTGCGGCGCGGGCGCGCGGACCGTGGAAATATTCCTGGATCCAGGGGTGGTCGAGTTGTTCGACCTCGGCCAGTGGCGCGTTGGCGATCACTTTGCGATCGGCCAGTACGGCGATGCGGTCGCAGATGGCGTACAGCGTATCCAGGTCGTGGGTGATCAGGAACACCGTCAGGCCCAGGGCCTGCTGCAGGGTACGGATCAGGCGGTCGAAGGCGGCCGCGCCGATCGGATCCAGCCCGGCAGTGGGTTCGTCCAGGAACAGCAGCGGCGGGTCCAGTGCGAGCGCACGCGCCAGGCCCGCGCGCTTGCGCATGCCGCCGGACAATTGCGAGGGCAGCTTGTCCAACGCATCGGCCGGCAGGCCGGCCAACTTGATCTTCAGCAGCGCCAGCTCGAAATACCAGCGCTCCGGGAACTCGCCATGATGTTCCTTCAGCGGCACCTGCACGTTCTCGCCCACGGTCATGGAAGAGAACAGCGCGCCGTCCTGGAACAGCACGCCGGTGTTGCGGGTGATCAGCTGCCGGTCGGCGAAGCTGCCCGAACGCGCATCCGCCCCCAGCACGTGGATGCTGCCGGCATCCGGCTCGCGCAGGCCCAGGATGCTGCGCATCAGCACCGACTTGCCGGTGCCAGAACCGCCGACCACGCCCAGGATCTCGCCACGACGCACGTCCAGATCCAGATCTTCGTGCACGGTCTGGCTGCCGAAACGGTTGGTAAGCCCGCGCACGGAAATCGCCAGCTGGTCGTCGTCGGCCTCTGGGGCGGGATTGGGGAGTGGGGATTCGGGATTGGTCAAAGCACAACTCTCCCCGGGCTCAGCGCGCCAGCCACGTTTCTGCTCTGCACAAATCCCAAATCCCGAATGTCCAATCCCAGCTCCATCACCACCCCATCTTCATGAACCACAACGCCGCAATGGCGTCGAGGATGATGACCAAGGAAATCGTCTGCACCACCGAGGAGGTGGTGCGTTCGCCCACCGACTGCGCGGTGCCGCTGACCTTGAGCCCTTCCAGGCAGCCGATCAGGCCGATCACCAGCGCGAACAGCGGCGCCTTCGACAGGCCGACCAGGAAGTGCCGCAACTGGATGGTCTCGTGCATGCGCGCCAGATACATCTGCGGCGGGATATCCAGGTCGAACGCGCCCACGGTGACGCCACCGGCCAGGCCGGCGATCATGGCGATGAAGGTCAGCAGCGGCAGGGTGAAGATCAGCGCCAGCAGGCGCGGGATCACCAGCAGGTCGATCGGGTCCAGGCCGAGGGTGCGGATGGCATCGACTTCCTCGCGCGATTTCATCGCACCGATCTGCGCGGTGAAGGCGCTGGCGGTGCGTCCGGCCAGCACGATGGCGGTCAGCAGCACCGCGAACTCGCGCAGGAAGGCGATGGACACCAGTTCCACCACGTAAATCTCTGCGCCGAAGTCGCGCAGGATGGTCGAGCCCAGGAACGCGATCACCGCGCCGACCAGATAGGACAGCAGCACCACCAGCGGCACCGCGTCCAGGCCCACCTGTTCCATGTGGTGCACGGTGGAGGTCAGGCGGAAGCGGCGCGGCTCGTGGATCAGCCGCATGATCTTGACCAGGTTCTCGCCGAGAAAACTGTTCAACTCCAGGATGCCCTGGCCGACGCCATGGGTGGTGCGGCCCAGACGGTCGAGCGCGGCGACGAAGCCGTAATCGCGCTTGGGCTTGGGGCGTTCGTCGTTGAGTTCCTCGATGGTGCACACCAGGGCCTGGTGCTCGTCGCGGAAATCGATGGCGTCTTCCTTGAGCCCGAGGCGGCCGGCAAAGCGCAGCAGCTGCAGCACGCCGGCCGAATCCAGTTGCCCGATACCGCGCGCGTCGATGCGGCGCACCCCGTCGGGCACGGTCTGCAACAGTTCTGCCTGGGGCAGGGCGGTCGCCAGGACCCAACTGCCGGCGAGGCGGATCTGTGCCTGATCCTGCGAGTCTTGTTCGATGCGGGGAGGTTGCGGTTTGATCATGGGTGGCCTGTCCGTGGCACCAGCATACAGGGCCGGCGTGAGCGAAAGATGGGGACGCGGCGGCGGCGATCGCCTCGCCCCCGGCAATCAGGGCGCCGGCCACGCGCGCTGCGGCATACACTGGCGGCCTCGCCACACGGCGTTTCTCCGGCCCGACCCGCCACGCATGTCCGCTGCCACCGTCGTCTTACCGTCCGCCAGCGCCACCTACGCCCAGCGCGTCGCCTTCGTATCGGAAATCGCCGGGCGCCTGCATTCCTATGGCACCACCGCGCAGCGCCTGGAGGCGGCAGTGGTCGGGCTGTCGCAAAAACTCGGTCTGGACTGCGAACCCTGGTCCAACCCCACCGGCATCATCCTGAGCTTCAGCGACCCGACCAAGGCGATCGGCTCCAGCGACATCACCCGGGTGATCCGGCTGGCGCCCGGCGAAAACGATCTGTACAAGCTCAGCGTGGCCGACTACGTGGCCGACAGCGTGGCCAACGGGCGCATGAGCATTGCCCAGGGGCACACCGCCTTGCGCCGGTTGGACCGGGAGGTCGATCGGCGCGGCAAGACCATGCAGGTGCTGGCGTTCGGGCTGGCAGCCGCCGGCGTGGCCGGGTTGTGGAAGCTGCCCTGGCTGGACATCGCCACTGCCGGCGCCATCGGCATGTCGATCGGCCTGCTGACCCAGTACACCGACAAGCGGCCTGCGACCAAGGAGGCCGGCGAAGCGCTGGCCGGGCTGCTGGCCGGCGTGGTGGCGGCAGTGGTGGCCTCGCTGGTCGGGCCGTTGAACCTCAATACGGTGATCATCGCCTCGCTGGTGGTGTTGCTGCCCGGCATGTCGCTGACCAACGCATTCAACGAGCTGGCCAGCCAGCACTGGGTGTCCGGGACTGCGCGCCTGGCCGGTGCGGTCACCACGGTGCTCAAACTCACGGTCGGCGCGGTGATCGCGGTGACGCTGACCCAGCTGGTGGGCCTGCACCCACGGGTGGCCGCCTTGCGTCCGCAGTCGGGATGGGTGGAATGGGCCTCGCTGCTGGTGGCCGCGTACGCGTTTGCGGTGTTGTTCAAGGCCAATCGGCGCGATTATTTATGGATCATGGCCGCGGCAATGTCCGGTTATGTCATCGCGCGTTATGCCGGGCATGCCTGGGGCGGCCCGGCTGGCGTATTCGCCTCGGCCATGGCACTGACCGCCGCCGGGAATCTGTTTGGGCGGGTCGTTCAAAAACCCGGTGCGCTGATCCGGTTGCCGGGCATCATCATGCTGGTTCCCGGGAGTGTCAGCCTGCGGGGATTTTTGACCCTGGTGCAGCAGCAGGATGTCAGTGTCGGACAAGCGGCATTGTTGGCGGTGACCAATATCGTGATGGCATTGATGGCCGGCCTGCTGTTCGGCAATCTGCTGATTCCGGCGCGCAAGAATTTATGAATAAGCCGATCATCGCCCAATAAAAACGCCGGCAATGCCGGCGTTTTTATTGGTCTGGATTTAAGCGGCCTTGGCTTTCTTACTGGCGCGCTTGGTTGCCGTCTTGCGCGGCGTGGTCTTTTTTGTCGCCGCCTTCTTCGTACCACCGCCCACCTTGCTGATCAGAAAGTCTTCCACTTTCTTGCCGGCAGCGGTCAATTCAGCCAGCCAGCGCGGCTGCTTGCCGCGGCCGGTCCAGGTTTCCTGGGCATTGGCAGGGTTGCGGTATTTCGGCGGAACCTTGCCCAGCTTGCGGCCGGCACGCGGGCCAGGCTTGCCGGCAGCGGCGGGACGACCCGGCCCGGCACTGGCGGCGCTACCGAACAATTCTTCGATGGAATACCCCTGGGCTTTTGCCGCACGGGTCAGCTGAGTGCGAACCTTGGCGATCGGGGCGCGCTTGGCAACCACGGTCTGTTGCTTCTTTGCGTTTTTGATCAAGGCGCCCAATTGCTTGGCCGACAGGCCGGTGAGATCGATCGACATCACTACTCCGGAAGAATGAGAGAGAAAGAATGCCGGTCCGTGGCAGCGGCGGCCATCATAATGTCAGGAAACCGGTATGACAAATGCGCCGAAATACTTCGGCGCCTTGCGTTCATCCAATTGGAGCGGTGGTGCGTTGTTTGATCAACGGCCCAGGCGGGAGAATAATCCGGCCTTATCCAGGTTTTCTGCCGATTCGGCGGTGCGGGCGCGATATTCAAATGTGCCGGCGGCCAATCCCCGTTCCGAGACCACCACCCGATGCGGAATGCCCAAGAGTTCCATATCGGCAAACATGGCACCCGGACGTAGGCCGCGGTCATCCAGTGCTGCATCGATACCGGTGGCAATCAATTCGTCCAGCAATGCCTGGGCGGCGGCCACCACGCTGGCATCCTGTTTGGGATTGATCACGCACACCACCACCTGCCACGGCGCCATCGGCGCCGGCCAGATGATGCCGGCCTCGTCGTGGTTCTGTTCGATCGCTGCGGCAACGATGCGCGAAATGCCGATGCCGTAGCAGCCCATCTTCATCACCGCGGCCTTGCCGTTTTCATCGATGACGGTGGCCTGCAGTGCCTGCGCGTACTGGCTGCCCAGCTGGAACACGTGGCCGACCTCGATGCCGCGCGCCAGACGCAGTTCGCCGCCATCGGCGGCGCGCTCGCCTTCGACCACGTTACGCACATCGGCCACGGTCTCCGGTTCCGGCAGGTCGCGTCCCCAGTTGACGCCGACCAGATGCGCGCCGACCACATTGGCGCCGACCACGAAATCGGCCATTGCCGCGACATCGCGGTCGGCGACCACGCGCACCGGGCGCGCAGTGTTCACCGGGCCCAGGAAACCCGGCTCGCACCCCAGGTGCTCGCGGATTTCGGTTTCGTTGGCCAGGCGGTAGTCGGCCAGGCCAGCCACCTTGCCCAGCTTGATCTCGTTGACCGCATGGTCGCCGCGGACCAGCACCAGCACGAAGCCGGCCTGCGTCATCACCGCCACCGACTTGACCGTGCGCTGCAACGCGATGCCCAGCAGCTGTGCGACGTCTTCGCAGGTCTTCTGGGTGGGCGTTGCCACCTGCTGCATCACTTCGCTGGCGTCGGGACGCGCGGCGGGCAGCGCGGCGCTGGCGGTTTCCACATTGGCCGCGTAATCAGACCCGGTGGAGAACGCCAGCGAGTCTTCGCCGGAGGCGGCGATGACGTGGAATTCCTGCGAGGCGTCGCCGCCGATGGCGCCCGAATCGGCCTGCACCGCGCGGAACTCCAGCCCCAGGCGGGTGAAGATGCGGGTGTAGGCGGCGCGCATGTTGTCGTATTCGCGCGCCATGTCCTCGTCGGTGAGATGGAAGGAGTAGGCGTCCTTCATCAGGAACTCGCGCGCACGCATCACGCCGAAGCGCGGGCGGATTTCATCGCGGAACTTGGTCTGGATCTGGTAGAAGTTCAGCGGCAGCTGCTTGTAGCTGTTGATCTCCTGGCGCGCGAATTCGGCCGCGGCTTCTTCGGCGGTGGGGCTGTAGCAGAACTCCTGCTCCTTGCGGTCCTTGATCTTGAGCAACTGCCCGCCGAACTTTTCCCAACGGCCGGTGGCGTCCCACAGCTCGCGCGGCTGGATGGTGGGGAACAGCACTTCCACCGCCCCGGCACGGTTCATTTCCTCGCGCACGATCGCCTCGACCTTGCGCAGCACGCGCAGGCCCAGCGGCGACCAGGTGTACAGCCCGGAGGCCAGCTTGCGGATCATGCCCGCGCGCAGCATCAGACGGTGGCTGACCAGCTCGGCGTCGGCCGGGGTTTCCTTGGTGGTGTGCAGGTGGAACTGGGAAAGACGCATCGGGCTTCGCTTGGGCGGAAAGCCCATAGTTTGCCAGTCTCGCGCCCTGCCGGTCATCGCCGGGTGCGCGTTGCCGGTGGTCGCCGGCCGGCAGGGCGGCTGCCCGGCGGCTCTCGGGCGCCCGGGTCTGCGCTCTCGAGTGCCTCGCCAGGGGAGCGGCCGTGCGCAGACATCGGCAGTGGGCGAGCCATCCGATGCCGGTTCAAGGTGGTCATCACGCGAGCCCGGAGATCGTGCAATGGGTCAGGCCACTGCCGCCATCCGGTATCGCGTTCGTTCTGCCAGGACGTCCAGCCGCATGGATGCGGCCGGTATTGGCAGCATGACCGGTGCATGGGCCTCGGTCCGCAGGCGGGACGGCGTCGCCCGTGCGCTGGCGATGCCGTCCGGCTCAGGTGGCCGGGGTGCCAGTAGCTGCCGGCTTGCAGTAGGCCTTGACGGCGGCGTCGGCAAGATTGCGCTGCGCGGCGCGGGCGTCCGCATCCAGCACCGCGCCGGGCTTGCCGTCGGCGCCGGCGCTCATGCTCACCTCGCCCTTGCCGCTGAGCAGCTCCAGGTTGCGGCGGGCGGTCAGGCAGTCGGCCGACTCGGGCGCGGTGGTCTGCGGGGCCGCAATGGCGGCGGTGCCGCTGCGCGCATCGATCCGGCGCGCCTCATAGCGCTGGCCGGTCGGTGGCGGGGTTTCGGTGTAGTGGGTCACGCCCTTGGCGTCCTTCCACTTGTACAGATCGGTGGCGCCGGCGGTGGCGCTGACCAGCAGCAACAGGGCGCAAAGCCCGGACGGCAGGTGCATGTGGCTTTCCCCTGGATGATTCCCGCCGCGATTGCAGCATCCGGCGCCTGCCCTGGCAAGTGATCGCGCGTGCAGGGCGCGCTACCGCCGGACGGACCTCAGGCCCTACACTTGGCGGATGGATGAAATGAGACCGCCTCCGCGCTCGCGCACGATTTACCTGCTGCCGAACCTGTTCACCACCGCCGGGCTGTTTTCCGGGTTCTACGCCATCATCGCCGCCGCCAATGGCCAGTTCGTGCAGGCGGCGATGGCGGTGTTCGTGGCTGCGGTGATGGACGGGCTGGACGGCCGGGTGGCGCGCCTGACCAACACCAGCAGCGAGTTCGGCGTGCAGTACGACTCGCTGGCCGATCTGGTCAGCTTCGGCATGGCCCCGGCGCTGGTGATGTACCACTGGTCGCTGTCGGCGCTGAAGTACGACAGCAACGTGATGGGCCGGGTTGGCTGGTCGGCTGCCTTTCTGTATGCGGCCTGCGCGGCGTTGCGGCTGGCGCGCTTCAACACGCAGGTCGGGGTGGTGGACAAGCGCTGGTTCATCGGGCTCGCCAGCCCGGCGGCGGCGGGGCTGATGATGTCCTTCGTGTGGGCATTCGCCGACGACAGCCTGGGCTTCGATGGCGAACAGCTGCGCTATGTGGCGCTGGCCGTCACGGTGGTGTCGGCGCTGTTGATGGTCAGCCGGATCCGCTTCTGGAGCTTCAAGGGTGGCGCACGCGGCCCGCGTGCCGACCGTGTGCCGTTTCTGGCATTGGCCATCGCCACGGTGGTGATCGCGTTGCTGGTGATCGATCTGGCGCGCTCGCTGCTGGTGATCGGCGTGTTGTATGCGTTGTCCGGCCCGGTGATGTGGCTGTGGCGGCGCTGGCGGCGCGTGCCCGAGCTCCCGTGAGCCGGCGTCCATGAACCAGGCAGCCAGCGAACCGGTGTGGTCCGATCTGCAGGTGTCGTGCCTGCAGGCGATGGGGCACACCGTGTATCTGGACCGTGATGCGGCCGATGCGTTGCCCGCACCCGTGGACGTGGCCGACAGTGCGCCGGTGTCGGCGCCAGTGCGTGCGCCACGCGCACCGCAAACCGCGCCGGCTGCCAGCGCATCGCCGCGGCGTCCGGCGCCTGTAGCGCCGGCCGAGCCGCCGCGTGTCCCGGACACCACCGCCACGACCGCGCCCCAGCGGCGCAGCCGTGTCGGTCTGCCCGATCGCCTGCAGATGGCGCTGTTGCGTGCGTCCGGTTGCAACCCCGGTGATCCCAGCACCCAAGCCTTGATGGCGTCCTGGCCGTTGGCCGAATTGCGTGGCAACCCGGCCGCCAAGCGGGCGCTGTGGCCGCAGCTGCGCGCGTTGCGTCGTCGCCAGGACCCGGCATGAGCGCGATGAACGCGCCGCTGCCCGCCACGTTGCGTGCCATGCGCGAAAGCGATCTGGACGTGGTGATGGAGATCGAGCTGCGCGCCTACCCGTTCCCTTGGACGCGCAGCATCTTTCGCGATTGCCTGCAGGCCGGTTACCCGGGATGGGTGATGGAGCAGGGTGGTCGGGTCATCGGCTATGGCGTCATCAGCGTCGCTGCCGACGAGGCACATGTGCTCAATGTCTGCATTGCGCCCGAAGCACAATCGCAAGGGCACGGGCGCGTGCTGTTGCGCGCGCTGATCAAGGGCGCCTGCGACCGCGGCGCGCGGCGCGCATTTCTGGAAGTACGTCCATCCAATCCGTCGGCGATTGCGCTGTATCACTCCGAAGGCTTCAACGAGATCGGGCGGCGTCCGCGGTACTACCCCTCCCACACCGGCCGCGAGGATGCGTTGGTGATGGCGATCGAGTTGTTCTTCGAAGGCTTCTCCTGAGCGAGCGCGGCAGTCCTGCCATGGCGGGGCGCTGTGCGTTGACTTGAGTGCGGATCTGGCGCGCATCGGTGCGATGCGAAAGGCGCCAGCGTACGCGTGAGGAGACCGCGATCCTGGCGATGGACACGGCTCGCCATGGCGGCTGGAGCAGCGAACGAGACGATTGCGTGCACCGCCAGGCGGGCGCGGCCGGTGCCCGTGATGGGCAGCTATCTGTCGATTTCCGGGCCCTACGCGCCGCCCGCACCACATGACGGCTGCCGCTGAGCGCTCGTGAACATCTGTGCACCGTTGCGCCGCATGCGTGCCGCTACGGATGCGGCGCTTGGTCGCAGGCGAGACGGTCCAAACGCGCCGATGGATTGCATCATCGTCAGCAGTTGCGGTGAGAATGCTTCGTCTGCGATTACGGCGTTTCTTGCAGTGCCTTGCGTCAACCACTCGGTGCGCAGGATGTCTCGGCCGGATCGTACACGCCATGTGGGTCTGTCGGGATACGTGTCGCTTATGTAGCGCGTCGACGAGCCGCCAACGCGTACGGCATCAGCGGTTGCGTTATCGCGGCAACCACATGCGCAGCGATTGAACGCGTGGCAAGCGACACGTCACTGTGCGCCGCACGCACGTTGACGCTGCCTGCGTGTGATCGCAGCGGCACCCGGTATCCGACCCATGCACGGCTGCACGGCGACCCGCATCATGTTGCGTTGCAGTGTCCTTGGCGCTGTCCTCGCGTGTCTTGATTGCAGCGTTTTGTCCTCTCTTGTGTGTCTCGCAACCGTTTGCGTGACTGCGCGTGCATATCGATGCATTGCCTAGATACAAGCGATTGCGATGCTCCTAGTATCGGTGACGCGGAACTGAAAAGTACAAACCTGAAAAGTACGTTCCGTAGTCGATAGACGAGGGATGTGCCGCTGCGCGGTGCATCGAACCCATTCGAGGGAGACATCCAAGATGAAGCCGAAATTATCAACGGCGGCCGCCGCGTCGCTGTTTGTCGGGTCGTTGCTGCTCACCGGCGTTGCCTATGCCGATCCTGCGCTGGAAGTGGCAACCACCGGGTGGGCAACGCAGAACGGTGGCACCAAGGGCGGTTCGAAAGCAGCCGCCGCCAACATCTACACGGTCAAGACTGCTGCGGAACTGAAGAACGCGCTCAAGGCCAGCGTGGGAAGCAACGGGCGCATCATCAAGATCAGCGGCATCATCGATATCAGCGAAGGCAAGGCCTATACCACGACGGCCGATATGAAGAGCCGCGCGCGTCTGGACATCCCGACCAAGACCACGCTGATCGGCATCACCAGCAACGCCGAGATCCGCGAAGGCTATTTCTACGTCAAGGCCAACGACGTCATCATCCGCAACATCACCATCGAAAATCCGTGGGACCCGCAGCCTGTGTGGGACCCGGATGATGGCAGTGCCGGCAACTGGAATTCCGAGTACGACGGCCTGACCGTGGAAGGCGCCACCAATGTGTGGGTGGACCATGTCACCTTCACTGACGGTCGCCGCACCGACGACCAGAACGGCACCGCCAACGGCCGCCCAAAGCAGCACCACGACGGCGCGATGGACGTCAAGAAAGGCGCCAACTTCGTGACCATCTCGTACTCGGCGTTCAAGTCGCACGAGAAGAACGACTTGATTGGTTCCAGCGACAGCGCTTCCAGTACCGACAGCGGCAAGCTCAAGGTCACCATCCACAACACCTTGTTCGAAAACATCTCCGCGCGTGCGCCGCGGGTGCGCTTTGGCCAGGTGCATCTGTACAACAACTACCACGTGGGCAGCACCAGTCATAAGGTGTACCCGTTCTCGCACGCACATGGCGTGGGCAAGGAGTCGAAGATCTTCTCCGAGCGCAATGTGTTCGACATCAGTGGCGTGAGCAGCTGCGACAAGATCGCCGCCGACTACGGCGGCAGCGTGTACCGCGACCAGGGCTCGCTGCTCAACGGCAAGGCACTGAGCTGCTCGTGGAATAGCAACATCGGCTGGACCCCGCCCTACACCTACAGCCTGTTGTCGGCCGACAAGGTCGCCGCCGACGTCAAGGCAAAAGCAGGCGCCGGCAAGCTGTAAGCGATCGCACCTTCGACAAGACGCGCCACATGCAGTGCGCGACGACGCGTGCTGCATGTGCTGCGGAGTCATTCCAAAAACGCAGGTGCAATATGTGCGAAATGTACTGTTAAAAAACGTACATACGCATTAGCATCGGACGGGCTCGCTAGGGGACTGGCCTGATGGCCTGGGCGAGCACACGGCGAGCACACGGGGAGCACACCGCATGGCGGTGTGCCATGCACCACTCATTCAAGAGATTTGATCACCATGTCGAAAGCATCGACTGTTGTGGGACGTACCGTTGTGGGTGTCATGTTGAGCGCCACGTTGTTGTCGACCACGGCCCACGCCGCCGACCCCGCGCTGGAGGTTGCCACCACTGGTTGGGCCACCCAGAACGGCGGTACCAAGGGCGGTTCCAAGGCAGCGGCCGCGAACATCTACACCGTCAGCAC
Source organism: Xanthomonas sp. WHRI 6106 (assembly GCF_040202405.1). Classification (NCBI taxonomy): domain Bacteria; kingdom Pseudomonadati; phylum Pseudomonadota; class Gammaproteobacteria; order Lysobacterales; family Lysobacteraceae; genus Xanthomonas; species Xanthomonas sp. WHRI 6106. Next base: position 339,348 of record NZ_JBEGFC010000003.1, read on the forward strand.
CGCAGCACAATTGAAGGCCGCATTGAAGGCCAGTGTCGGCAGCAACGGGCGCATCATCAAGGTCAAGGGTGTCATCGACATCAGCGAAGGCAAGCCCTACACCAAGACCTCGGACATGAAGACGCGTGCGCGCCTGGACATCCCGACCAAGACCACCTTGATCGGCGTCGGCACCAATGCGGAAATTCGCGAGGGCTATTTCTACGTCAAGGCCAATGACGTCATCGTGCGTAACCTCACCATCGAAAATCCGTGGGATCCGGAGCCGAAGTGGGACGCCGACGATGGCGACAAGGGCAACTGGAATTCCGAGTACGACGGCCTGACCGTGGAAGGCGCCACCAATGTGTGGGTGGACCATGTCACCTTCACCGATGGTCGCCGCACCGACGACCAGAACGGCACCGCCAACGGCCGCCCAAAGCAGCACCACGACGGCGCGATGGACGTCAAGAAAGGCGCCAACTTCGTGACCATTTCGTACTCGGCGTTCAAGTCGCACGAGAAGAACGACTTGATCGGTTCCAGCGACAGCGCTTCCAGCACCGATAGCGGCAAGCTCAAGGTCACCATCCACAACACCTTGTTCGAGAACATCTCCGCGCGTGCGCCGCGGGTGCGCTTCGGTCAGGTGCATCTGTACAACAACTACCACGTGGGCAGCACCAGTCATAAGGTGTACCCGTTCTCGCACGCACATGGCGTAGGCAAGGAGTCGAAGATCTTCTCCGAGAACAACGCCTTCGACATTAGCGGCGTGAGCAGCTGCGACAAGATCGCTGCCGACTACAAGGGCAGCGTGTACCGCGACCAGGGCTCGCTGCTCAATGGCAAGGCGCTGAGCTGCTCGTGGAACAGCAACATCGGCTGGAAGCCGCCGTACACCTACAACCTGCTGTCTGCCAACAAGGTCGCTGCAGACGTCAAGGCCAAGGCCGGTGCCGGCAAGCTGTAACCAGGTGCAGGCAACGCTGTGATGGCTGCAGCGCCAAACAGCAACATCCAACGCCCGCAGCACTGCGGGCGTTGGTCATTGTGAGCCTGGGTATTCGCCACGACACGCTGCGCACTGGCGCAGCGCAGCCATTCAGCCCCATTGCCTGTCTGCCGGCCGACGCGTCCTCAGTCCTGCGCAGTGTTGCTGGGGCCCTGGCCCGGCGCGCAGACCGGCTTCTGGCGTTTGTCCACCAGCTTGCCCATCAGGCGATCGCTGAGCGGGAGCATGTCGCCGTTGAGTTGCCAGTCGTAGATCACGCTGAAGGCCAGCACGCGCGCAACATAGTCGCGGGTTTCCTTGTAGCTGATGGTCTCGATCCAGAAGTCCGGCTCGAAGCCGGGGCGCTGCGATAGCCAACGGCCGGTCGGGGCGGGGCCGGCATTGTAGGCGGCGATGGTGAGGTAGGGCAGGCCGTAGGTGTTGAGCAACTGACGCAGGTAGGCGGTGCCGATGGCGATATTGGTGTCCGGCTCGTACAGGCTGGCGGCGCCGGCATAGCCGGGCAGGGCGATCCCCTTGGCCACCGCCGCGCCGGTGCCCGGCAATACCTGCATCAGGCCCATCGCATTGGCGGGCGAGCGTGCGCGCGGATTGAAGATGCTCTCGGCACGGATCTCCGCGGCCACCCAGGCCGGGTCGATCGCATTCTTGGCAGCTTCGCGACGAATGCTGTCGTCGTGATGCAGCGGGAAGCGCAGCGAATACAGCCGCTGCTCGTCCGGTTGCTTGCCAAGTGCAAACACCGCGCGGTCGAACCAGCCGTTGTCGCTGGCCACTTCCACGGCCAGACGGCGCTGGGTGTCATCGAAGCGGCTGGCGGCATCGTTCCATTCGGCCACCGCCCAGCCGGGGCGGTCGATCTGGAACAGGGCGATCGCGCGCATCAGTGCGGGATCGCGTGCCACCGCGGCCTTGGCCTGCGGGCTGTCCTTGGGCTCCCATGGGCATAGCCGATACGGTTGCTGCACCCGGTCGGCCGCCAGGAAGCCGTGGAAGGTGGGCGACTGCGCCGCTGCGCGATACAGCGGCTGTGCAGCGGCGGCCGCGCCGGTCTTTTCGGTGAGGCGCGCTTCGAAATACTGCCAGCGCGAGTCGGCGCGTTGGCTGGCCGGCATCTTGCGGATTGCGGCCAACGCCGCGGGCCAGTCGCCACGCGCCATCGCCTCGCGTGCGCGCCATTCGTGCAGGCGTTCGTCATAGGCGCCGTCGGGCACCGCGTTGAGCCGGCGCGCCGAGTCCGGCAGGTAGGAGGCGACTGTCCAGAGCGCGATCTGATACAGCACCTGGCCGCGTTGCGCGTCGCTGAAACCCAGCGCGCTGGCGAGCGGCGGCAACTGTTGTTCGGCAGCATCGGGGGCACTCTTGGCGAGCTTGGCCAGGCCATCGACGGCGATGCGGCGGCTGCGTTCGGTCCGGGGCCAACCCAGTGCACGCGGGTGGACCTTGTCGAGAAAGGCAGCGTAATCGGTTGCCAGCGCCAGATCAGCCGCCGGCAAGCCGCGCGCGGCGGTACGCATCACCGCAGGCAGCTGCGCATCGGCAGCGGCTTCCACGCGCTCCCAGCGCAACGCCGGGGTCAGATCGCCGCGCGCATCCAGGGCGGCGATGACGGGTTCGCAGGCATCAGGCAGGGCCTTGCCGTTGCGCCACAGCCCCAGCGCGTCGCGGCTCCACTGCGCGTCCATCCGTCCGGTGGCCTGCCGCGCAGTGAGGTGTGCGCAGCGCAGGCCGATATTGTCGGTGTTCTTCCAATTGGCCAGCAGCGTGGTCCAGTCCTGACGCCGTGCCACTGCCGGCAGCCAGGTGCTGCGGAAGCTCTCGGCCACCGGCTGGCCGGCGTAGCGCTGCAGAAAGCTCTGCGCCTGCGCGTTCGAGACGGTGTCGATGCTGCGCTTGAGGGTGGCGAACTCCAGCCAGCCATACAGCGGATGGCGGTTCAAGGCAGTGAGCTGGGCGGGATCGGACTGGCCGCGCTCTGCCGTGGCGATGGCGTCGCGCATCGCGGTCAGCTTGGGATCGAGGATTTGCGCATGCAAGGCGGTGCTGCCAAGGCACAGCAGGCCGGCGAGGAGAGCGGCGAAACGGGGGGCAGAAGTCATCGCGCGATGATACCGAAGCAGGGCTGGGCACCTGAGTGAACGCGAGAGACAGCCATGCCGGCGAACCATGCAGCCTTGACCATGATCCCACGCTGTGGCCGCAGCGCGGCGTCATGGCGATCGCCCAATCGCCATGACGCGGAATGTGCAGGCGCTGGCGCCAGGCCCAGTCCCAGGCCGGCCCCGAACGCGACACGCATCGCAGTGCTGCACCGCCAGATTGCGATGCGTTAAGGTTTCGTTTACAAGTTGGAGCGGGACCGCAGGGCACGGGGGCGTGCGGACACTTTGAAGAATCCTTCTGGAGAGAGAAAGGATGAAGCGTCTGATTTGCCCGTCGCGGTCGCGCCTGGCCGTGCAGTTGTCGTTGTGTTTGATTCCCACGCTCGCCTGGGCGCAACAGCCCGAGGCCGCACCCGGCACGCGCACGCTCGATAGCGTGCAGGTCACCGGTACCCGCATCAAGACGGCCGAGCTGCAAGGCCAGGTGCCGATCCAGACGCTCAACCGCGCCGATATCGAGCGCACCGGCCTGACCTCGATCGGCGAGGTGCTGCAGGAGCTCACCGCGTCCGGTTCGGCGCTCAACGCCAAGTTCAATTCGTCCGGCAATTTCGGCTTTCCGCCCGATGGGGGCGGGGTGGGCGCGGGCTCGGCGCAGGTGGATCTGCGCCATCTCGGCTCCAAGCGCGTGCTGGTGCTGGTCGATGGCATCCGCTGGGTCAACGAATCCTCGGCGTCCGGCGTGGGATCGTCGACCGACCTCAACACCATTCCGCTGGCGATCGTGGAGCGCATCGAAGTGCTCGAAGACGGCGCCTCGTCGTTGTACGGCTCCGACGCGATTGCCGGCGTGGTCAACATCATCACCCGGCGCACCTTCGATGGCGCGCAGGTCACGCTCAACTACGGCCAGTACGGCAAGGGCGATGGCGCCAACCAGGGCGTGGATCTGGCCTGGGGCACCAGTGGCGAGGATTTCAGCCTGTTCTTGGGCGCCAGCTACGTCAAGCAGGATCCGATCTATGCGCGTGACCGTGCGCAGGCGCGCTTCCCGATCCCCGGCACCGGGCTGACCTTCGGCAGCTCGGCCACGCCGGACGGGCGCTTCCAGTTCGTCGACCCGAACACGGGCGCGCGCCAGAACCTCACCCCCAATGCCGGTGTGGGCACGCCGCAATACGATGGCAGCGCCGGTTGCACGCGCAGCGATGATTACCACTGCTTCGGCACCGCCGACCGCTACAACTTTGCCGAGCAGAACCTGCTGCTGACGCCGTCCGAGCGCAAGGGCGTGTTTGCGCAGTTCCGCTATTACTTCAACGACGATGTGCAGTGGTACGTCAAGGCGTTGGGCAATCGCCGCGAGTCGACCAACCAGGCCGCACCGGAGCCGATCTTTCTCGGCCCCGACGCCGGCACCGGCAATCCGCTGGCCGACAACATCCGGATTTCGGCGCTCAATCCGTTCAATCCGTTCGGCTTCGATCTGGATTCGGCCACCAATCTGATCCAGATCGGCCGGCGCCCGGTGGAAGGCGGGCCGCGGCGCTACCAGCAGCAGGTGGATACGCAGTACGTCGGCACCGGGCTGGTGGGCACCTTCGAGGGCGCCGCGCGGACCTGGTTCTGGGACGTCAACGGCATGTACAGCAAGAACAAGGCCGAGCAGACCAACTACGGCAGCTACAACCTGTTCAACATCAATCTGGCGCTCGGCGACCCGGCTGCATGCGCGGCAGTGGCCGGCTGCGTGCCGCTGGATATCTTCAGCGGCGCCGGCAGCATCACGCCGGACATGTTGCGCTGGATCCAGCCGGTGGTCCGCGACCGCAGCCAGAACGAATTGAGCCTGTTCACCGCCAACCTCAGCAGCGAACTGTTCCAGTTGCCGGGCGGCGCGGTGTCGTTTGCCACCGGCTACGAATACCGCAAGTACGAAGGCGCGTATCAGCCCGATCCGCTGACCGTGGCCGGGCGCTACAACGGCGTGCCGTCGTTGCCCACCTCCGGCAGCTACGACGTCAACGAGGCCTATCTCGAGCTCAACATCCCGATCTTCGCCAACTCCTCGCTGGGCGACAAACTCGATCTGAACATCGCCGGGCGCTATTCGGATTACTCCACCTTCGGTGGCGAGTTCACGCCCAAGTACGGCCTGCGTTGGCAGGTGACCGACGAGCTGGTGTTGCGCACCAGTTACGCCGAAGGTTTCCGTGCCCCCACCATCGGCGAGCTGTTCGGTTCGGCCGCACGCGCCGACCTGCAGCTGTCGGACCCCTGCTCGATCGGCCTGGGCGGCACCGCACCACGTGGCAGCGCCGCCAACTGCGCCGCGCTGGGAGTGCCGGGCGGGTACCAGCAGGCCAATCAGCAGATCTCGGTGACCACTGGCGGCAATGAACAGCTGGACCCGGAACGCTCACGCAGCTTCAGTGCCGGCTTCGTCTTCAGCCCCGGCTTTGCCAGCAACGCCAGCTGGTCGGATCGGCTCGACCTGGAAGCCACGTTCTATCGCCACCATGTGGACGGTGCGATCCAGGCGATCAATGCGCAGACCCAGCTGGATCTGTGCGTGGACACACTGGACGTGCTGTATTGCGACGGCATTGCACGCGCCTCCACCGGCGGCATCAATGCGTTCAACAACCGCCTGACCAACCTGGGCTCGATCAAGACCGACGGTTGGGACGTGGACGTGTTCTGGACATTGCCGGAAACCACGTTCGGCCGCTTCAAGCTGTCGTGGCAGAACACCTTCGTGGGCCGCTACGAGGCGCTTGGCGCAGCGGGCCAGCGCCAGCCGCAGGGGCCGGGCATCGAAGTGGTCGACAGCGCGATTCCCGAGTGGACCAGCAATGCCGTGCTGGATTGGTCGCTGGGGAACTGGACGGCGTCGTGGACGGCGCGGCACATCTCCAAGCTCACCGAGCAGTGCGGCGATGCGGTGGAGTTTGCGGTGTGTGGCAACCCGGCCGAAGGCACCAATCAGCTGGATGCGATCACCTATCACGATGCACAGATCGGGTATCGCGTCGATTGGCTCAAGGGCCTGCAGCTCACGGCCGGCTTGAACAATGTGTTCGACAAGGACCCACCGATCTGCCTGTCGTGCTCGCTCAACGGCTATGACGCCTCCACCTACGACATTCCCGGCGGGCGTTTCTGGTACGCGCGTGTGGACCTGAAGTTCTAGGGCGTGACCAGACGCCGCGTGGTTCTCAGGGAGGGCCACGCGCGCCGACATGCAACGGCGGTCATGCACAGGCATGATCGCCGTTGCGGCTTGCTCCTGGCATCGGACCTGGGTGCCGGCCGCCAGGCGCCATATCGATGGACGGAGCGCTGCCGTGCAGTGGTTGCGACGGACCGGCCGCAACGGCCGCTTTAAAGGGGTGCTATCGGGCGATAGTCGGGCAAGGCAATCCTGTTGGAATCACGTGCGAAGCCGTCAGTGACGAGACGGCGAACAATTGGCATGCCTGCCAGGCGCATCGCCCCACGCAATAGCGTCAGCCCGGCTGCGGAGTGCGGCCACAACAGGCGTGGTACGAGCTTGGGAATGTTCTGACCTTCCTTGACGAACGGGCGCATGATCCTTTCGTAGCGCATGCATGCGTGCATCGGCGAGACGGCCTGGGCAAGTTCGCCTGCCAGCACGTAGCTGCCGACCAACGCCAGCGTCGTGCCGATGCCCGACAACGAGGTGGGGCACCAGGCGGCATCGCCCGTCAGCACCACCCGGCCGGCGGACCACCGCGGCATGTGCACCTGGCGCAACACGTCGAAATAGAAATCGTCGACGTCCCGCATCGCGGCGAGAATGCGTGGAAATTCCCAGCCATCGTTGGCGAACTGGGTTTCGATGAAGCGCCGCTGCCGCTCCGGCGTCCAGGCGTTCTCGCCTCCGGGCTTTTTTTGTATGCCCAGATAAGCGCCAAGCTTGCCGTCGAGTGCGGGTTTGAGCGTTGCGCCGCGTCCGCCCACCGTGTTGTATTGCCTGGCATAGGCACTGTCGTGCGATTGCCGGGGGATGCTGAAATAGGCAAGGGTCAGGTCCATCCAGCGCGGCACGTTCTCGCCGGGAAACACCAGTTCGCGGGTATGCGACCCAACGCCTTCGGCGACGATGACCGCGTCGTAGCGGGTGCATCGACCACTGTGGAAGGTGATCTCGACACCGGCCTGGTCCTGGGCGACACCGCACACGCTGTCGCCGAAGCGATAGGCCACGCGTTCACGCGAGGCCTCGTACAACATGCGCGCCAGGTCGCCGCGACGGATTTCCAGGTCGGCGGTGGGGCCGCTGTCGGTGTCTGACGCGTCTGCCTTGAACCGCGCAATGACGCGATCGTCTGCGTCCACCCAGTCGGTGCCGAGCTCCCTGGTGCTGCGTTCGAATGCGCGGGCTTCCAGTCCCATGCGGCGCAGCACGTCGCGCGCATTGCCCCGGACGTCGACGTTCTGGCCGCCGTCACGAAACGCCGGTGCGCGTTCGACCACCTCCACCTCGACCCCGTACGCGTCAAGCCACCACGCAGCGGTGGTCCCGGCGACGCTGGCGCCTGTAATGAGTATCCGGCGGGACATGCGACCACTCCTGCAGTGAATTTACATCATGTATGATACGTAAATATCATGCATGATGCTATTCGCTGGCAGCGGATTCCAGGTTGGCGATGAGCCGGCCGAGAAGCGCCGTCAGCAGGCCGGCGTCCTTGCCGGAAAATCCCGAGACGCCGAGTGCATTGACATCGAGCAGGACGGTACGCCCGGTTGCGGCGGCGTCTTGCCCTGCCGCGGTCAAGCGAACGGTGGCGGCGCGCTTGTCGGTCGACGATGCTTCGCGCGCGATCAGCGCCATCGCTTCAAGCTTGTCCAGCAACGCGGCCATCGCCGGCTGCTTCACCGCGGACTCGCGCACCAGGTCCCGCTGCAGCATCGGGCCCTTCCAGGACAACAGCAGTAATGGCCCGATCAGCGCGAGCGTGATTCCATGCTCGCGCAGGCGGGCATCGACCAGGCGATTGAAGACGCGCGCGGCATGGTTGGCCAGATAGCCGGGCGCGATGGCGGCTTCCGGGTGGATGTCCGAGGTCATGCGCAAAGCATAGCCCACGTGTGCCGGGCTAGGTGCTTGCGTCAATGGCGCTGCGGTCATCTTGCAGGCAGCAGTACCGTTGCCGATGAAGTGGCGCCCGGTGCTGTTGCCGAGCGCCTGCAACGCGACGCGCCGCTGCCGGTGCGCGAGGCGACCGGCGCGCTCGCGCTTCCAGTTTCAAGCAAGCGCTAGGCTCAACGGCGAACCGGCGCATCGCCTGCGATGTAATAGTCGGCCGTGCTGCGCGGCAAGGGAGTGCGCCCGCGCATGCGGTCGGCGATCTTCTCGGCGATCATGATGGTGGTCGCATTGAGGTTGCCGGTGATGATGCGTGGCATGATGGACGCGTCGATCACGCGCAGGCCTTCCATGCCGTGCACGCGGCCCTGCCCATCGACCACGGCCATGTCGTCGGTGCCCATCGCACACGAACACGACGGGTGGTAGGCGGTTTCCGCACGCGCGCGGACGAAGGCATCCAGTTCCGCATCGGTCCTGCAATCGGCGCTCGGGCTGATTTCGCGGCCGCGGTACGCATCGAGCGCGGGCTGGGCGATGATGTCGCGGGTGATCCGGATCGCGTCGCGGAATTCCTGCCAGTCCTGGTCGGTGGATTGGTAATTGAACAGGATGGACGGATGCTGACGCGGATCGCGCGACTTGGCATGCACGCGTCCGCGGCTGGGCGTACGCATCGAGCCGACATGCGCCTGGAAGCCGTGCTCCTTCACCGCATTGCTGCCGTTGTAATTGATGGCGACGGGGAGGAAGTGGTACTGGATGTTGGGCCAGTCGAACTCATCGCGCGTGCGGATGAAGCCGCCGGCTTCGAACTGATTGCTGGCACCGGTGCCGGTGCCGGCGAACAGCCATTCGGCGCCAATCGCAGGCTGGTTCCACCATTGCAAGGCCGGGTACAGCGACACCGGCTTGGTGCACGCGTACTGGATGTAGACCTCCAGATGGTCCTGCAGATTCTGGCCCACGCCTGGCAGGTCGTGCACCAGTTGCACGTCGAGCGCACGCAGCAGATCGGACGCGCCCACGCCGGAGCGCTGCAACAGTTGCGGCGATGCAATCGCGCCGGCGCACACCAGCACTTCGCGGCGCGCGTGCGCATCGATGCCTTCGCTGCTGTTGCCGACCAGGTAATGCACGCCGATGGCGCGCTTGCCGGCAAACAGGATGCGGTCGGTAGTGGCGTGGGTGACGATGTGCAGGCCATCGCGCGGCTTGGCCATGTCCAGGTAACCGCGCGCAGTGCTGGCGCGGCGGCCGCGCGGGGTGACGGTACGGTCCATCGGCCCGAAGCCTTCCTGCTGGTAGCCATTGAGATCATCGGTGCGTGGGTAGCCCGCCTGGACGCCCGCCTCGACCATGGCATGGAACAACACGTTGTTGTCGTTCTTCGGCGTGGCCACGCTCACCGGGCCGTCGCCGCCGTGATAGTCATTGGCGCCGATGTCGCGCGTTTCGGCCTTGCGGAAGTAGGGCAGCACATCGCGGTAGCTCCAGTCCTCAAGGCCCGGCCGCCTGGCCCAGTGATCGAAGTCCAGCGCGTTGCCGCGGATGTAGCACATGCCGTTGATCAGCGAGGAGCCACCCAGGCCCTTGCCGCGCCCGCACTCCATCCGCCGGCTGTCCATGTACGGTTCCGGCTCGGTTTCGTAGGCCCAGTTGTAGCGGCGGCCCTGCAGCGGAAATGCCAGCGCTGCGGGCATCTGGGTGCGGAAGTCCAGACGGTAGTCCGGCCCGCCTGCTTCGAGCAACAGCACAGTCACGCCCGGGTCTTCGGTCAGGCGCGCGGCCAGCACGTTACCGGCCGAACCTGCGCCGATGATGATGTAGTCATATTCGCGTTGCATGGTGGTCTCCTGAAGCATCTGCGATGCCGCGGCAGTTGAGGTGCGGCGCAGGTGTGCGGGCTTGCCGCGGCAACGTGTGACCACGCCCCGCGCCTGGTTGGCAGGAGGCAGCCGCCGAGCGACTGCGACCTGGGGCGAACCCCTCAGAAGACCGAGGCGTAGCGTTCCAGCTCGACCTGGACCGATTTGGTACGCGTATACGCCTGCAAGGTGGCCAGGCCGTTCTCGCGCCCCACGCCGGATTGCTTGTAGCCGCCCACCGGCATCGGTGCGGGCGACTCGCCCCAGGTGTTGATCCAGCAGATGCCCGCTTCCAGGCGATGGATCAGCCGATGTGCACGCGCCAGATCCGGCGTGACAACGCCGGCCGCCAGGCCATAGCTGGTGGCATTGGCGCGTGTGATCGCTTCGTCCTCGTCGTCGTAGGTGAGCAGGCTCAGCACCGGCCCGAAGATTTCTTCGCGCACGATGGCCATCACGTCGGTGCAATCGCTGAAGATGGTCGGGGCCACGTAATAGCCCTGCGCCAGCGCACCATCGCGCAGGCGCTCGCCGCCGCACAGCAGGCGTGCACCCTCGGCCTTGCCCTGGTCAATGTAGTCGAGCACCCGCTGCATGTGCGCCGCGCTGACCAGTGGGCCGAAGGTGGTGCGCGTATCCAGCGGGTCGCCGATATGGATGCGTTGCACGCGTGCCAGCAGCCGCGCTTCGAAGGCGTTGCGCAGCGCGCGCGGCACGAACACGCGGGTGCCGTTGGTGCACACCTGCCCGGAGCTGTAGAAGTTGGCCATCATCGCGATGTCGGCGGCCAGATCCAGGTCGGCATCGGCACACACGATCAACGGCGACTTGCCGCCCAGTTCCATGGTCACGTCCTTCAGCGACGAACTCGATGCGCTGGCCATCACCTTGCGGCCGGTGGCGGTGCCGCCGGTGAAGCTGATCTTTTCGATCTGCGGGTGTTCGGTGAGCGCGGTGCCCACGCTGGCACCATCGCCGGGCAGCACGTTGAACACGCCATCGGGCAAGCCGGCTTCGGTGAACAGCTCGGCAAGCTTAAGTGCGGTGAGCGGGGTGACTTCGCTGGGCTTGAAGATCATCGCGTTACCGGCCGCCAGCGCGGGTGCGGCCTTCCACAGCGCGATCTGGATCGGGTAATTCCACGCGCCGATGGCACCCACCACGCCCAGCGGCTCGTGCCGTGTATAGAAAAAGCTGCCCTCGCGCAGCGGCACCTGCGCACCCTGCAGTGCGTGCGCCACACCGGCGTAGTACTCCAGCACGTCGGCGCCAGTGACGACGTCCACGCTGCGGGTTTCGCTCAGCGGTTTGCCGGTGTTGAGCGTTTCCAGTTCGGCCAGCGCATCATTGCGCTCGCGCAGCAGGGCCACCGCGCGCAGCAGGATGCGCGAGCGCTCCACGGTGGTCAGCGCCGCCCATTCGCGCTGGCCGGCCCTGGCGCTGTCGACGGCAGCATCCAGATCGTCGGCACCGGCGCTGTGCACGTTGGCCAGCACCTCGCCGGTAGCGGGGTTGACCACTTCGAACGTATGGCCGCCGCGGGCGGGAACATGACGGCCGCCGATGTACAGCAACTGGTCGGGAAAACGTGGCATGACAAACCTCCTGGGGACAGGCGCCGCAGTGCTGCAACTCAGCGGGTGAGGTGCAGGAACTGTAGGTGACGCTCGTATTGATCGATGATGTCGTTGATGATCTGCTCGCGGCTGTAACCGACCAGGTCGTAATCCTGGCTGCCTTCGTACAGATACACTTCGGCGCGGTAATAGCGCTGGTTGCGCAGGCGCTGTGCAGCAAACGACGGGGTGAGATACCCGCGCAGGACCACCTGGTAGCGGAAACCCTGTTGCTCGCCATGATCGACGCTGATGTCCATGTCGCCGTCGTCGATGCGGCTGCTGACGTTCCAGCCTTCTTCCTGCAGCTGTGCAGTCACCGCCTCGATGGCCGGGCGCACCTGGTCGCGCATGAAGCGATAGACCTCGTCGCGCGCCGGGAAATGCATGGCCTGGCCCAGGCGTTGGCGCCAGCCGCCATGATGGCGCGATTGCCCGATCAACGGACTGGGGCTATGCAGCTGTGCACGTTTGCGCTGCGATTCCTCGCTGAGCGCGCGCGACAGCCCCCACGCCATCAACAGCAATACCGCCGAGAACGGCAACGATGCCAGCACCACCGCCGATTTCAGCGCGTCCATGCTGCCGGCCAGCAACAGGCCTGCGGTGACCACGGCAGTGAGCACGCCCCAGAACACGCGCAGCCAGCGCGGTCCGTCATCGTGCGGTTCACCGCCATGCGAGGACAGCGTGGACAACACCACCGTGCCGGAATCGGCCGAGGTCACGAAGAACACGAAGCTGATCGCCACGGTCACCGTGATCACCGTGCGGCTCCACGGGTAACTCTGCAGCAACGAATACAACACCGTCTCAGGGGCGTCGATGGCCTGCTGTGCCCACGCGGCCTGGCCATGGTGCAGGAGCTGATCCAGTGCGCTATTGCCGAAGATCGACAGCCACGCCAGCGTAAAACCGAGCGGTATCAACAGCACGCCCAGCACGAACTCGCGAATGGTGCGCCCGCGCGAAATGCGTGCGATGAACAAGCCCACGAATGGCGCCCAGCCGATCCACCAGGCCCAGTAGAACACCGTCCAGTTGCCCAGCCAGTCGGCGCGGCCGCCATAGGCATACACATCGAAACTCTTGCCGACCACGCTGCCCAGGTAGTCGCCCAGATTCTGCATCAAGGCATTGAGCAGGTACTGCGTGGGGCCGGCAAACAGCATGAACAGCAACAGCGCGATCGCCAGCAGCATGTTGATGTCCGACATCCAGCGCACGCCTTTTTCCACGCCGGAGACCGCGACAATGATTGCCGCGCCCATCATTGCCGCGATCAGCGCGACCTGCACCCAGTGCGCGTGCGGCACGTCCATCAAGGTGCCCAGGCCGGCGTTGAGGTGCAGCACGCCAAAGCCCATGTCCGCGCCCAGGCCGAACACGGTGGCCACGATGCCCAGTGCGTCCACGGTGTAACCGATTGGCCCGTTGATACGTTTCCCGATCAGCGGATACAGCGCCGAACGCAACGCCAGCGGCAAATTGTGGCGGAAGGCGAAATAGGCCAGCGCCATCGCCGCCAGCGCGAACACGCCCCAGCCATGCAGGCCCCAGTGCAGGCACAGCAACTGCATGGCCTGCCGGGCGGATGCTTCGCCGTTGCCGGTGCCGCCCTGGGGCGGTTGCAGATAATGGGTGAGCGGTTCGGAGACGCAGAAAAAGAATAGCGTGATGCTGATGCCCGCCGCGAACAACATGCCGGCCCAGGAGAGATAGCTGAATTCCGGTTCGTCGTGATCGGCACCGAGCTTGATGTTGCCGTAGCTGGACAAGGCCACGCCCAGCACGAACACCAGGTACACCGTCATTGCCAGCAGGTAGTACCAGCCGACATTGCGCGAGGCCCAGGTCTGCGCATCCAGCAGTACGCGGCCTGATTCAAGCGGAAACAACGACACCAGCACGGCGAACGTGCATACGACCGTGGCCGCCAGCACGAACACCGGGCGCAAGGTACGGACCGGCTGGGTGTGCGGCGCTGTCGCACTCATGGCAACGCACTCATACGATGCGTATCACGTGATGTGCTCCCAACAAAAAACCGCCTGCGTTATCGCACAGGCGGTGTCGAGGGGGTGTCATCGGTCGAGTTCGCCAGTGCGAACCCGTTGGCAGCTTGCGTGCGCTAGCGCAGCAGCTGCAGTGGCACGCGGATATCCATGCCGACCGCCAGATGATCCGAAAACGCTGCCGGTATGGCTTCGGTGTGTTCGATCACCAGGCTGTCGCTGACCAGGATATGGTCGATCGCCCGGTCCGGCCGCCAGCTCGGGAAGGTATGCACCACGCAACTCGGCGGCTGCAGGCGCGTATGGCGGTACAGGGCCTGCATTTCCGGCCGGTCGGCCACGCAGTTGAAGTCGCCCATCAGCATGGCGTTGGGATGCTCGGACAGGAGTTCGGCGATGAAGGCCAGCTGCGCCATGCGCGAATTGGCGCCCAGCGACAGATGCGCCACCGCCACCGCAAGTCCCTCGCGGCCCTGCCCGAACTTGGCCAGCAGGATGCCGCGCCCGCCGATGCGGCCGGGCAAGGCATGGTCCTGCACTTCCAGCGGTTCGAGCTTACTGAGCAGGCCGTTGGCGCTGGAGGCCACCCCACCCATGCGGCGGTTGGGTTGGTGGCTCCAGTAATGGAAGCCGGCGCGCTCGGCCAGGTAGTGGGTCTGGTTGGTGAAGCCCGAGCGCAGGCTGCCCGGGTCGGCTTCCTGCAGGCCGACGATGTCGCGTTCGCCGGCCAGCTTGGCGATGCTGTCCAGGCTGGTGCGCTTTGCTCCCAGCGGCAGCGCATGCGACCAGCTGCGGGTCACGTAATCGCTGTAGCGGCGGGTGCTGGAGCCGGCCTGGATATTGGCGGTCAGCACCCGCAGGGTGCGCGAGTCCGAAGCGTTCACGGCGTGACGGTCGTCCGGCTCACTTGGCCAGCGTGGCGCGTTCGCGCGCGATCAGGTGATCGGCGATGCGCAGCATGTCCGGGAAGCTCTGGCCCTTGACCAGGTACTTGCCGTTGACGATCAGCGACGGCGTGCCGGTGATCTTGCTGCGGGTGGCGAACTGCTTGGCACGGTTGGTCTTGGCCGAGACGCCGAAGCTGCTCATGGTGTCGATGAAGGTCTTGGAGTCCACGCCGTACTTGGCGTAGAACGCGGCGATGTCCTGCACCGAATCCTTGCCGCGCTCGCCCTTCAGGCTCTGGTCGACGTGGATGGCCTTGTACAGCGCTTCGTGGGTCTTTTCCTGCACGCCCAGCGTTTCGGCGGCGTAGAAGGCGCGCGCGTAGTCATCCCATGGACCACCGAACATCGCCGGCACGTAGACGAAATGCACGTCCGACGGCAGCCCGGCCTTCCACGGCCCGATCAGCGGCTGGAACGCGTTGCAGGCTGGGCAGACATAGCCGAACACCTCCGCTACTTCGATCTTGCCGGCGGCCTGCTGATACGGCTGGCCACCGTCGATATCCAGATAATCGGTGCCGGCGACCGGCTCCGGGCCATTCGGCGCGCGCGGGGCGGCGCTGGGTGCGGCCGGCGGCGGGGTGGTGGCGCTTTCGCCCACCGCTGGCGGGGCGGCCGGGTCGGCGGCCGGTGTGGCAGCGGCCGGAGCGGGCGCCGTCTCGGCCGACGGCGTGGTGGCGGGCGCAGTGTCGGACGAGCCGTCCTGGGCCTTGCAGGCGACCAGGATCGGCAGCAGCGCCATCAGCGTCAGGGCGAAGCGGGTCTTCATCGGATTGGATCTCCAGCGTGGGGCGAGGAAAGGGCCGGACGGCCGCGGGGCGCATGATGCCACGGGCGGCTGTCGGTGGCGGTTACGCGGTTCAGCGCTTGGCAGGTGCGGCGTGTTCGCGGGCGATCAGGTAGTCGGCCACGCGCAGCATGTCCGGATAATTGCGCGCGCCGATCAGATAGCGGCCGTTGACGATGAGGGCCGGCGTGCCGGGCAGCTTGCTGCGCAGGGCGAACTCGCGTGCGGCCTTGAGCCTGGCGTCCACCGCCTCGCTCTTGAAGGTGTCGACGAAGCGCTGCTGCGGCACGCCGTAGTCGGCATAGAACACGGCCAGTTCGTCTGCGGACACGTTCTGGGTCGGCACGCTCTGCTTTTCATGGATGGCATCGAACATTGCGCGGTGGCTGCGCTTGGCCACGCCCAGGATGTCGGCGGCGAAATAGGCCCGCGCAAACGCATCCCAGTACCCGCCGAAGGCCGCCGGCAACGGGGTGAAGCGCACATACGCGGGCTGCTTGGCGGCCCAGGCCTCCAGCGTGGGTTCGAAATGCGCGCAATGCGGGCAGGTGTAGCCGAACACCTCGACCACTTCGACCTTGCCGGCCAGCGGCGCATACGGCTGGCCGCCGTCGATCAGGGTGTAGTCCTCGCCTTCGACCGGTGGCGCCGTCTTGTCGGCGGCGCAGGCTGCCAGCGGTACCAGGATCAACAACAGCAGGGACAGGCGGGAAAGCAGATTCATGCGGGCTCCGTGGGGCGAGGGGGAGAGCGGGAAACGACGACGCCGGTCTCGGGACCGGCGTCGTGACACGGTGGGGCAGGTGCGTCCGTCAGCTCATGAGCGTGCCGGTGTGCCGGCGGGCATCTGGGCGGCGGCCGCATCGTCGGCGCGGTCGTGCAGACCTTGCAGATAACTGGCCAGCGCCTGGATCTCCTGCTCGGTCAGCGGGTGCGCTACCTGCGCCATGATATTGAACAGCGCCGGATTGCGCTCCTGGGTGGTGCCGGCCTGGTATTCCTTCAGGCGGCGCGCCACGTACTCGGCATGCTGGCCACCCAGGCGCGGGTAGGCCGGGCCGGGATTGCCGCCGCCGGATGGGCCATGGCAGGCCATGCAAGCCGGCACGCCGCGCGCGATGTCGCCGCCGCGGTAGAGCTTTTCGCCGACCTCGTAGAACTTCATGCCCTGGTACGGGCCCTCGGCGATGGCCGCGTCGTCGGCCACCCCGGCGGCGGACTTCTGGGTGGCGAAGTAGGCCCCCAGGTCGCGCATGTCCTGCGCCGTGAGGTCCTTGACGAACGGCACCATGACCGCCGACATGCCGGTGTTGCGTTCGCCGCTGGCGATCAGCGCGACCTGATGCGCCACGTAGCGCTCGGTCTGCCCGGCGATGCGCGGGTACATGGCCACCGCCGGGTTGCCGTCCGGGCCGTGGCAGGCCGCGCAGGCCGCCGCCTTGGCCTGGCCGGCCTTGGCATCGCCCCAGGTGGTCTTGGCCAGATCCACCTCCAGCGGCGCAACGCGCACGGGCGGCGGATCGGGGATCGGCGTGACCGCCGACTGCGCAAATGCCACGGCCGCGATGACCGGCACGGCGAGGGTGGCGAGGACTAGCACACGAGCATGGCGCATCAGCTAAAGCTCCGTATGGACCCGGCCCGCGCGCGTTGGGTGCTGGCTGTGGCAGGCGTGCTTCGATTATCGACACGCCTTTGCGCCAGGGTCAACGAACAGTGCAGCAAAACCGGCAGAGCCCGAACGTGCGATCCTAGGGGGATGTCGCTCCTTATCGAACAAGCCCGCTACCACCTGTCCGCCCACAACGCCCGGCAATTGCCCGACGATGGCGGTTACGAGGTGGCCTTCGCCGGCCGCTCCAACGCCGGAAAATCCAGCGCGCTCAATGCGCTGACCCGCCAGAATTCGCTGGCGCGCGTGTCCAAGACCCCTGGCCGCACCCAGCAGCTGGTGTTCTTCCAGATCCAGCCCGAGCGCTACCTGGTGGACCTGCCCGGCTACGGCTACGCCAAGGTGCCGCAGGACCTGCAGGCGCACTGGCAGGCCTTCATCGACCGCTATTTCCGCACCCGCGAGGCGCTGCGCGGGCTGGTGGTGGTGATGGACATCCGCCACCCGCTCAAGGATTACGACCTGCAGATGCTCGGCTATGCCGCCGAACGCGGCCTGCCCGCGCACGGCTTGCTGACCAAGGCCGACAAGCTCGGCCGTGGCCAGCAGATGCAGACGCTGCAGAAGGTCAAGAAGGAAGTGACCTCGCGCTTCGGCGACAGCGTGACCGTGCAGACCTACTCCGGCGAATCGCGCCAGGGCGTGGACGAACTGCGCGGGATTGTCGGTGGCTGGCTGGGGCTGGATGTGGAAACGCCCGCCGCCGAGTGATGCCCGGCGGCCGTGACCGCCGCGGCCCATCGATGCGATGCGCGACGGCGGGCGAAGGCCCGCCGTTTCGCGTTCAGGGCGTGGCCGGCACCGCGCCGAACTCGGTCGGCACCCAGGCGAACGCGGCACCGTCGCGGCGCACGTGGCCCAGCCCCGGGAACGGCAGGTGCGCGCCGGCCACCCACCACCGGCCGTCCGCAGCCTGCGCCAACATGCGGCGGCGAGAGCCGATCGCCCTGGCACGGTCGCTGTCGGCCTCGAACGAGGCGTCCGGCTGTGCGAACTGCACGGCGTGGTAGTGCAGCACGTCGCCCCACACCAGCAGCGTGTTGTCGGGGCCGCCGTCGAAGCGATATGAGACATGGCCCGGGGTGTGGCCCTGGCTGTCCAGGGCGACGATGCCGGCCGGCAGGGCGGTCTTGCCCGGCTGAAACCGGCGCAGACGTCCCTGCGCCTGGTAAGGCGCCACCGCCGCGCGCGCCAGCGGGAACGCGAATTTCAGCAGCGGCCCGGCACCCGCCTCGGATGCGGGGTCCAGCCAGTACGCGGCATCGGCAGCGGACAACCATACCGTGGCAGCGGGAAACGCCGGTTTGCCCTGGGCGTCCAGCAGGCCGCACAGGTGATCCGGATGGGCGTGGGTGAGCAGGACATCGTCGACCTGGGCCGGGTCGTAGCCAGCGGCGCGCAGACTGCTCAGCACCTGGCCCAGACCAGGGCCCAGACACTGCGCGGTGCCGGTATCGACCAGGCTGAGGTGGCTGCCGTCCTGCACCAGATACGCGTTGACTGCTGTCTGCAGTCCCCTGGCGTCTTCGGGCACGAAGCCCTGCGCAAGCAGCCGGTCGCGTTCGGCCGGGTCGAGATGGGACAGCTGCTGGCGCGTCAATGCGACGCTGCCATCGAACAGCGCGGTCACCCGCAGCGTGCCGATGCGTTGCAGATAGAAACCGGGCGCCTGCTGGTGGGTGCCGGCAGGCGTGGCAGCCTGGGCGAGGGTGGCGCTGGCGGCCAGCAGCAGGGGCGCCAGCGAACGCAGGGCGGGAAACGACATGGGGGCAACTCCAGGACAGGCGGCACCGCCGCGGTGGCGTCATGCTGGGCGCCGCGGCGCGCGCGATTCGCTCATTACGCTGCGTCAAGCGCTCGGCGCGGTCGACCTAGCGGCTGTTGCCGATGCTGCCCGGGTCCAGCCCGTAGCGCTGCTGGAAGCGCTGACTGAAGCTGCGTGTGGAGCGATAGCCCGCCCGTGCGGCCACGGTCTTGAGCGGCCAGCGCGTGGTGTAGAGCAGGGCCATCGCGTGCGCGAGCCGCGCATCGGTAATCAGGTCGCGCAGCGAGCGCTGCTCGGCGGCCAGATGCCGGCGCAAGGTGGCGCCGCTGATGCCCAGGCTGTCTTCGATATCGCGCGAGCGCCAGGCCCGCTGTGGCTGTGCGGTGATCAGCGCACGCACCTGGTCGGCGAGACTGGGCGCAGGCGGTAACAGCAGACCGCCGTGGCCGCGACGGCAAACGCCGATGATCAACGCGGCCAGTGCAAGGCGCGCTTCGGTGTACAGCCCCTGTTGTAGCGCATCGCGCCATTGCCGCAACGGCCCGTCGAACGCGATGGCCGGCAACCGCGCGATGTCGGCACCGGCCTCGGGGAGCGGCTCGTTCCACAATGCCCGCGCTGCGGACAGGGCCTCTTCGCACAACGGGACCACTGCACTCAGGTAGAGCCCGGTGTGCGGGTCGGGGGTGTTGACGATGTCGATGCGGCAGCGGCGCGTCACCAGGAACAGGTCGCCGGGTACGAATTCCAGCACTTGGGTTGCCGTGCGTACCTGCTTGCGGCCCTGCAGCAGGATGGCGAACTGCGCCTGGGCCAGGTCCACCGAGCGCGCCCCGTGCTCGCGTCGCGCGCTCACGCAGGCAAAGCCTTCGGCGCGCTCGCAGTGCATCAGGCTGGTCATCTGCGCAAGCAGGGCGTCGGTGGGCGTGGGCGCAACGGTCATGGCCGGGCGATGCTACAGGATCGTGTGCGCGCCACTGCCTAGCGCCGTGCCTGCCGCTCTGCCGGGTCGTGCGGGCCTACGACGGGCGAATGAAGCACGCTGCTGAAGGCTGGTCCCTGGCGCCCCCGGGTCGGTTCGATTGCGCAACCTTCCTTCTGGAGGCGGCCGGAGGATCCAGGCGAGTCGGGTTCGAGGGCAGTGGTGAGTGCAGGCTGCTGCGACGGCCATGCCCGACATCGCTCACCGGCGACGTTGCCTGCGCTTGGCATTGCGGCAGGATCGTGCCGGCGTGCAGGGGGCTGCCGCCAGCCTCGACGCTGCCATGCGCATGGATGGAAATCTCAGACCCGGCCGATGGCGGCAATTCTTCCATGCCCTGCGGGTATAGTGCGGGCCTTGCGGTGGCTGGGGAGGACCCCCACATCGTCCCACCCCTTTCGTTTGCGAGCCTGCCCTTGTCGAGTCCCAGCCACGTTGCCGAAACGCCGATCACCGAACGCGCGGAACTGGTCCAGGTGCTGGCCTCCGGCGAAAAACCGAGTGCGGACTGGCGGATCGGTACCGAGCACGAAAAGTTCGGGTTCCAGCTGGATGATTTGCGCGCGCCTAGCTTCGAGGGTGCCCGCGGCATCGAGGCCTTGCTGACCGGCTTGACCCGTTTCGGCTGGGAGCCGGTGCAGGAAAACGGCCACACCATCGCGTTGCTGCGCGACGGCGCCTCGGTGACCCTGGAGCCGGCCGGCCAGCTGGAGCTCTCCGGCGCGGCGGTGGAAACCCTACACCACACCTGCGTGGAAACCGGCACGCACTTGGACGAAGTGGCGCAGGTGGCCGGCGAGTTGCAGCTCGGGTTCCTGGGCATGGGCTTCCAGCCCAAGTGGCGCCGCGACCAGATGCCGTGGATGCCCAAGGGCCGCTACCAGATCATGAAGAACTACATGCCCAAGGTCGGCTCGCTCGGCCTGGACATGATGACGCGCACCTGCACGGTGCAGGTCAACCTGGATTACGCCACCGAAGCGGACATGGTGCAGAAGTTCCGCGTCTCGCTGGCGCTGCAGCCGATCGCCACCGCGCTGTTTGCCGATTCGCCGTTTACCGAAGGCAAACCGAACGGCTACCTGAGTTACCGCTCGCACATCTGGACCGACACCGACGCCGACCGCACCGGCATGCTGGATTTCGTGTTCGAAGACGGCTTCGGCTACGAGCGCTACGTCGATTACCTGCTCGATGTGCCGATGTATTTTTCCTACCGCGATGGCGTCTACCACGATGCCAGCGGGCAGAGCTTCCGCGACTTCATGCAGGGCAGGCTGCCGGCGCTGCCAGGTGCACTGCCGACGCTGCGCGACTGGTCCGACCACATGACCACCGCGTTCCCGGAAGTGCGTTTGAAGAAATATCTGGAAATGCGCGGCGCCGATGCCGGCCCGTGGGATCGCCTGTGCGCGTTGTCCGCGTTCTGGGTGGGCTTGCTGTACGACCAGACTGCGCTGGATGCGGCCTGGGACCTGGTCAAGGATTTCAGCCCCACCGAGCGGCATGCGCTGCGCGACGGTGTGCCCAGGCACGCGCTGGGCCTGCCGTTCCGTAACGGCACCGCGCGCGATCTGGCAGTGGAGGCGGTCAACATCGCGCGCGAAGGCCTGCGTCGTCGCGCACGCCTGAACCGCGACGGGCAGGACGAGACCGGGTTCCTGGACGTGATTGCCGAGATCGCCGAAAGCGGCGTCACCGCCGCCGAGCGCAAGCTGGCGCTGTATCACGGCGCCTGGAATGGCGATATCGACCGCGTGTTTCGCGAGTTTTCGTACTGAGTGAGCGGTACGCGGCGGAAGGCGCGCCGTGAGGTGGCGTGCGTTGCCGTGGGTGACGGTGCGCGCAGTGGATTGTCGGTAGCGCACAGATTGCGTTTTGCGGTGCGCCCTCCATGCCTATCCGACAACTGCTCGCCAGGCGTTGTCGCCACCGCTATTGGCACCGCCGCAGTCACTGGTCCCGCGCACTGATCCGTCGTTGGCCGGCCCGCTCTGCGCTCAGCGCCGCTCCGGCATGCACGGCAGGCGCACGGTCACGCGCAATCCGCCCTGGGCGCGATTGTCCAGACGCAGATCGCCGCCGTGCGCCAGCACGATGCTGTGCGCCACCGACAGGCCCAGGCCGATGCCGCCGGTGCCGCGGTTGCGCGAGGACTCGCCACGCACGAACGGCAGCAGCAGTTGCTCGCGCTGGGTCGGGTCGATGCCGGGGCCGTCGTCGTCGATCCACAGCACCCCGTCCTCGCCGTCGCGCTGCAGGTGCAGACGGGCGCATTTGCCGTATTTGAGCGCATTTTCGAGCAGGTTCATCACCGCGCGACGCAACGCCAGCGGGTCGCCGTCCAGGGTGATCGCCGGGCCCGGCAACAGCACCGCGTCGGCGCCGATATCGGTGGCGTTGTCGACCACGCTTTCCACCAGCAGTCGCAGGTCCAGCGGCGCGCGCTCGCCGCGATGCCGATCGTTCTGGATGAAATCCAGTGCGGCGGAGATCATCGCCTTCATCTCGTCGATATCGGCCAGCGCCTTCTCGCGGAGCGGCGGTTGCAGGTCGTCCAGGCGAAACGACAATCGCGCCAGCGGCGTGCGCAGGTCGTGCGCGATCGCTGCCACCATGTGGGTGCGCTCGTTGATCAGGCGGTTCAGGCGTGCCTGCATGCCGTTGAACGAATCGGCCGCGCGCACGATCTCCGGCGGGCCGCTGCGTTGCAGTGCAGGGGCATGCGGGTTGCGGCCCAGCCGGTCGGCGGCTTCGGCAAAGCGCTTGATCGGCGCCGACAGCGCGCGCGAAAACCACCACGCCAGCGGTACGTTGGCGAGCAGGCCGGCCAGGAACAGCAACACGACGTGCGTCTTGAATTCGGCCGACAACCGCCGGCGCGGCGACTCCACCGTGCGCCAGCGGCCATCGGGCTGCTGCAGGGCGGCGGTGAAGCCGTCCAGCAGCGGCACGCCGGGTGTCAGCCGTTCGTTTTCCCAGTCTTCCGGCGCCTGGCCCGGCGCTGCTTCACTGCCGAAGGGCCGGCCGTCGGTCGCGACCGCACCCGCACGGGCGGGCGGCCATTCCGTCGGCCGCTGTCCGTGGTCGCCAGCGGCGCCATCGGCCATCTGCGGCAGCCTGCGCGCGCGCGGCGACGGCTGCTCGTCCAGGCGCGGGACCTGGCGCTCGTCGGCGCTGCGATAGAACCGCACGTGGCGTGCGTCCACGTCCAGCCAATGCGCCAGCAGCATCTCCGCAAACCGGTCGCGCACCTGGCCAGACGGCGGTGTCGGCGCCTGCGCACCATCGTGCACCTTCAGGGTCTGGGTACCGGCCGGCATGCGCGTGGACAGCAGTGCCACCACCTCCGGCGGATGCACCGGTGGCTCGTACACCGGCGTGCGCATCACCAGCAGGGCGATGCCGATCACCTGGGCGGTGAACAGGGCCACCGCCAGCAACACGAACGTACGGGCAAAGATCGACAGCCCGCGCCGTGCCGGCTTGCTCACAGGCGCGAGACGCTCGGCAGCAGCATGTAGCCTTCGTTGCGTACGGTGCGAATCAACTCGGTATGGACGCGCTCATTGATCTTGCGGCGCAGGCGGCTGATCTGGCTGTCGATGGCGCGGTCGTAGACGTCGGTGTCGCGACCGCGGGCATAGTCCAGCAACTGGTCGCGGCTGAGCACCCGCTGCGGGTGCTCGACGAAGGTGCGCAGCAGGGCGAATTCGCCATCGGACAGATTGATGAAGATGCCGGTGGGGTCGCGCAGGTCGCGGCGTACCACGTCCAGCCGCCAGCCGGCGAATTCGTAGACGTTGCCGCGCTGGTCGGCCTGCTCGCTGCTGGCCTGGCTGCGCCGCAGCAGCGCGCGGACCCGGGCCAGCAACTCGCGTGGATTGCAGGGTTTGGCCAGGTAGTCGTCGGCGCCCACTTCCAGGCCGATGATGCGGTCGGTGTCGTTGCCCAGCGCGCTGAGCATGATGACCGCAGGTGAACCGCGCTCGCTGGCCAGGGCACGTGCCGCACTCAACCCATCTTCTCCGGGCATCATCACGTCGAGTACGATGAGGTCCGGGCGGTGCTGCGCCATGCGCGTGCGCATGTCCGCCACGTTTTCGGCCACGTCCACCTGGTAGCCGTGGGCGCTCAGGAATTCGCCGATCAGCTTGCGCAGGTCGGGGTCGTCGTCGACCACAAGAACGCGGGGTTGTTGCATATCCATGGAGGTCATCGTCGGTGGCGCGGAGGTTGGCCCGCGCGGGGTGGTGGCTACCGGATACATGGTGCTCGCAGATGCAAGGCTGGAACAAACATAATAATGATGGATTTTGTCAACCATTGGCACACGTGCAAGGCACCATGACGGGACGGGACATCGCGCAGGACATCATCGCTTCGACACTGCGCCAGCCCGACGGTGTGCGTGCGCAGGCAAGGGCGTTTCCGATGATGCGGGTGATCAGCCGCGACAACGGCGTGGGCCTGACCCGCGACATGGTGCTGATGGCGCAGACCCTGCGCGCCGGCGGCGTGCCGGTGCAGGAACTGGGGTTCACCAGCCAGCGGCTGCAGGACACCGGCCGCGAAGCGCGGCTGTGGGCCAGCCGCGCGCTGTTCGGGCGGGTGCCGCTGCAGATCTTTTCCGAACGCGTCTACGCGCGCTGCCTGGCGCTGGGGCAGATCAATCTGCTGGTGCCCAATCCGGAATGGCTGCTGCCCAAGTGGCTGCCGTTGTTGCCGCGCTTCGATGCGGTGCTGTGCAAGACCCATCATGCCGAGCGGATTTTCCAGAGCCTGGGTTGCACCACGCGGTTCATCGGTTTCACCAGCCCGGATCGCTACGACCCGCACGTGCCGCGGCAGCGCGCGTTTTTCCACCTGGCCGGGCGCAGCACCGCCAAGGGCACCCGCGTGCTGCTGGAGACCTGGAAGCAACACCCCGAGTGGCCGCTGCTGACCGTTGTGCAGAACCCGCGCACCGCCGGCAAGCCGGTGGTGGCGCCGAACATCGATCACCGCGTCCGTTATCTGGACGATGCAGAACTGCGCCGGCTGCAGAATGCCCATCTGTTCCATCTGTGTCCTTCCGAGGCGGAAGGATTCGGTCACTACCTGATGGAGGCGCTCAGCGTCGGCGCGGTGACGCTGGCGACCGATGGCGAGCCCATGAACGAATTGGTGCGGCCCGAGCATGGCGTGCTGATTCCTGCGGCCGAGGTGCGCCAGCGGCGCCTGGCCTCGTATTACTACGTGGACGCAGCTGGCATTGCGCAGGCGGTGGATACCGCACTTGCCATGCCGCAGGTGCAGCTGGATGCCCTATCGGCCAATGCGCGCGCCTTCTATCAGGCCAACGATGCCGCATTCGCGGCCCGCTTCCGGAATGCGGTGCTGGCATCGCTGCCCGGGCATGTGGCAGACGACGCAATCGGTGTCGAGCCGGTCGGTGTCGAAGCAGTCGTGGTCGAGCGTTGACGTTCGACGTCGATGTGCTGCATTGCTGCACATGCTGCAGCGCCTGCGTGTGCCGAGCTGCCATCGATCGGTGTGCGCATGTGCGTGAGGTGCTTCCACCTCTCCGCCAGATTGCGGGCCGGCTGATCCTCATCAGCATCTGACTGCATCGCAACGCCTGCGGCGGGCGGCAAGCGGACGTTGCCGTAGGTGCGCCTTGCGTGATGTATCGCCAAGCGCCGATGGATTAGGGTGCCCGGACTACGCTGATCGAGAACGCGCTACGGCTGCCGTCATCGTGCAGCGCCTGGTCCGTGTCGAGCACGCTGCTGACAACCTCTTCGCTGTTGATCGCGCATTGTGGTTGCCAAGGATTGCGAGTGATCGATCATGGCTCCTGCAGGAAAGATCCCGTCACAATGAAGAGTCCCTCCGGGCCACAGTTTGAGAGTGAGGTGGCGTTGCGCGACGAGCTGGAGGGCATGCGCCAGCTGCATGCGTTGCAGGTCGGCCTGGCGGCGCAAGCGGACGCGCGCGTCGCGTTGAGCGAGATCACCGCGCTTGCCTGCGCATTCGCGCGCACCGCCTGTGGCTGCGTGCAGCTGGTCGATGCGCACAGCAGCGAGATGGAGTTGCGCGTCTATCAAGGACACGACGAAAACAGCCCGTTCGTGCAGCATTTCCTCAAGGACGGGTTTCAGGCGACCTGCCAGGCCATGCGCCGCGAACGCCGGCAACTGGTGATCGAAGATATCGAAGCGTTCGCGCCGCTCAAGCACACGCCGGACTACGACGCAGCGCTGTGCAGCGGCATCCGTGCCGCCCAGTTCACGCCGTTGTTCAGTCGCGACGGCACGCTGCTGGGCTTGCTCGGAACGCAGTTCAGCGTCCCGTATCGTCCCGCCGATCATGAGCTACGGCTATTGGAACTGCTGGCATGGACGGCGGCCGATTTCATCGAGCGCTACCGGTCCGAGCGCGCGCTGCGCGCCAGCGAATCGCGATTGCTGGCCTTGTCTGCAGCAAGCTCCGAGGTGCATTACCGGGTGAGCCCGGACTGGAGCGAGATGTGCGCGCTGGGCAACGCGGACGCGTTCGCGGGGGTGGTTGATCCGGACCGGCGCTGGATCACCGACTACATCCCCGAGGAGGATCAGGCGAAGGTACGCGATCGCATCGATGCAGGCATCCAGGGCAGGAGCGCGATCATGCTCGAGCACCGTGTACGCCGCAGCGATGGCAGCGTCGCGTGGATGTCGACCAAGGCCGTGCCGGTGATGGAGGCCGATGGCCGCATCCGCGAATGGTTCGTGGCGGGTGTCGATGTCACCGCCCGCAAGCAGGCCGATGTGCAGCTGCGCGCCAGCCAGGCGCGGCTGGCCTATGTGCTCGATCAGGTCCCCATCGGCGTGGGATTGTTCGATACCGCCGGCATCTTCACTTACAGGAATCCGCGTCTGCACAGCCAGCTCGGTGACCGGATTCCGTCGCGCGACGACGTGCATGGTGGGCACTGGAAGGGCTTCGACCAGCAGGGCTGCCCGGTGGCAAGCGAAGACTTTCCAGGCGCGCTGGCCTTGCGTGGGGTGGACTCCGCCTTGCCGGTGGACTTCGTGCATGTCGGGGGCGACAGCGAACGCTGGTTGCGCGTCACCGCCGTGGCGCTGCGCGACGGCGACAAGGTGACCGGCGGGCTGACCGTGGTGCAGGACGTCACCGAGCAGCGACAGGTGCAGGCAGCGCTATGGCAGCTTGCCGAACGCAACCGCGACATCCTGGAAAGCATTTCCGATGCGTTCTACGGCGTGGATGCGCAATGGCGTTTCACCTACGTCAATCGGCAGGCCGAAGCGGTGTGGGCGCGCACGCGTACAGCGTTGCTCGGCAAGGTGCTGTGGGACCAATTCCCGGAGATGGTGGGCTCGCCAACGCACCGCGCGCATCTGCAGGCAGCGCAGAGCGGCCGCATGATGCGCCTGGATGCCGCATCGCCGGTGCCCGGGCACTGGGTCGACATCAGCATCTATCCCACCGGCGACGGCGGCCTGTCGGTGTATTTCCGCGACATCACCGATCGCAAGCATGCCGAGCAGCAACTGCGTACCAGCGAGGAACGCTTCCGCACCGCACTGACCATCGAAACGGTGGGGGCCACGTACTTCGACATGGACGGCCGCCTGATCGATGCCAACGATGCGTTCCTCAAGATGACCGGCTACAGCCGCGCCGAGGTCGAGGCAGGCGGACTGACCTGGCAGAACCTGACGCCGGCGGCGGCGAGCGCGTTGTCGGCGCATGCCTTCCACGAGCTCAAGACCAAGGGCAGTGCCACGCCGTACGAGCGCGAATATCGGCGTAAGGACGGCAGCCTGCGTTGGGCCTTGTTCGCCTCCAAGCTGCTGCCCGACGGGACCGGATTCGAGTTCGTACTGGATATCACCGACCGCAAGGCCACCGAGGCGGCGCTGCGCGAAGTGCAGGACCGCAACGCCTTCCTGCTGAAGCTCTCCGATGCGCTGCGGTCGCTGTCCGATCCGGCAGCGATCCAGAGCAAGGCGGTGTGCCTGCTCGGCGAACACATGAACGCCGGGTGCGCCTATTACATGGACGTGGACGGCGATGGCGGGCGCCCGCTTGTCGCACGCCACTGGCATCAACCGGGCCGGGCCAGCCAGGCGCACGGCACGGTGCTGACTACCTGGCCGCTGTCCTGGCTGAGCGAGCCGGGCACCTGGGTGGTGCGCGACACCCGCACCGGGGGCGCGCTGCCCGACGACCAGCGCGCGGCGGCCGGTGGCAACGAGATCGGTGCGCTGATCGCGGTGCCGTTGATCAAGCAGGGGCAGCTGGTGGCCGCGCTCGTGGTCAATCAGCGCAACGCGCGCGACTGGACGGTGGCCGAGGTGCGGCTGGTGGAAGAGACCGCAGCACGCACCTGGGAGGCCCTGGAGCGTGCACGTGCGCAGGGTGCATTGCGGGACAGCGAGGAGCGTCACCGCGTGATCCTGGAAAGCGCGCTGGACTATGCCATCTTCACCGTCGACCCCGGCGGGCGGATCCAGACCTGGCCACCCGGCGCCGAAGCGGTGTTCGGCTGGAGCGCCGAGGAAGCGGTAGGGCAGGACATGGCGATGACCTTCGTCGCCGAAGACCGGCTGGCGGAGGTGCCGCAGCACGAGCTCGAGCAGGCGCGCCGTAGCGGCGTGGCCCCGAACATCCGCTGGCATCAATGCAAGGACGGCCGCCGGGTGTTCATCGAAGGTGCCACGCGCCCGTTGCGCGATGGCAACGATAAGCCGCTGGGCTATCTCAAGATCGGCCAGGACGTGACCCGGCGACGGCAGTGGGAAGATCGCCAGCAGGTATTGCTGGCCGAGCTGCAGCACCGCACGCGCAACCTGATGGGCGTGGTGCGCGTGGTCTTCAACCGCACCCAGCGCAGCAGCAAGAGCATTGCGGAACTGGCGCTGGTCTACAACGACCGTCTGGATGCGCTGGCACGCGTGCAGAGCCTGTTGTCGCGCTTGAACGACGGCGACCGCATCCTGTTCGACGAGTTGCTGCAGGTCGAACTATCGGCGATGGGCGCAATCGATGCGCAGGGGCGCGGTGAGCGTGTCGTGCTGGAGGGGCCGCGTGGAGTGCGGCTGCGCTCCAGTACCGTGCAGACCTTTGCGCTGGCCCTGCATGAGCTGGCCACCAATGCCAACAAATACGGCGCGCTGGCGCAGCCTGGCGGGCACCTGCTGGTGCGCTGGCAGCTGCATTGCACCGACGACGGCATGCGCCTGCGCATCGAATGGCGCGAATCCGGCGTGGACATGCCGGCACCGGGGGCCGCCCCGCAGGGATCCGGCTACGGCCGCGAACTGATCGAGCGCGCGCTGCCGTATCAGCTGCAGGCCGAGACCACGTATGTGCTTGGCCCCGATGGCGTGCGTTGCACGATCGCGCTGCCGGTCTCGGAAAGCATGCGGCTGGCAGCCGACCGCAACACGCCATCTGCCGCCGGCGACGAAGGACGTGCTGCCGGCGATGGGTAGCGCACGCGGGTGCCGCGGCCCGACGCACGCTGCCGTGGTCCCGTCGGGATCGCGCCTGTCGTACGCAGGTCTGCGGCGCAGGACGTCGCGCGATGGCATGCGGCAACGCAACAGTCCACTGACGCAGGCGGGTTCAGCCTGGCACGCGCCAACCGTCCCGTGCTGACCTGAAAACCATCACGGCGGTACTGAAAACCGTCTGCGCGCCTAACGCGTCCAGCGGTGGCATCGCTTTTCTGCTGGAAATGCCTATACTGCCCCCCAGTATTTTGGCTGGGGGCCGGCATGCCGCATTCGCCGCTGGAAAAGAAGCGCGCCCTGGCGCGGGTGCGCCGCTTGCGCGGGCAGTGCGACGCGCTTGAGCGGGCGCTGGAGTCGGGCGCAGACTGCGCGCCGGTGTTGCAGCAGATCGCTGCGATCCGCGGGGCCGTCAACGGGCTGATGTCGCAGGTGCTTGAAGCGCATATCCGCGAGGACTTCGGGCATGCCGCCGCATCCGATGCGCAACGCGCCGAACGGGTGCAGGACCTGCTGGGTCTGGTCCGGTCCTACCTCAAATAAATCTCCCACCGGGCCGGCGCTTGCCGGTTCCGTCCTTGAACATCTCGTCAGGAGCGCTACCCCATGAAATCCCGTGCAGCAGTCGCATTCGGACCCGGCAAACCGCTGGAAATCGTCGAAATCGACGTCGCACCGCCGAAGGCCGGCGAAGTGCTGGTCCGCATCACCCACACCGGCGTGTGCCACACCGATGCCTTCACCCTGTCTGGCGACGACCCGGAAGGCATCTTTCCCTCGGTGCTGGGGCATGAAGGCGGCGGCATCGTCGAGCAGGTGGGCGAAGGCGTCACCAGCGTCAAGGTCGGCGACCACGTCATCCCGCTGTACACGGCCGAATGCCGCAAGTGCAAGTTCTGTCTGTCCGGCAAGACCAACCTGTGCCAGGCCGTGCGCGCCACCCAGGGCAAGGGCCTGATGCCCGATGGCACCACGCGCTTCTCCTACAACGGCGAGCCGATCTATCACTACATGGGCTGCAGCACCTTCAGCGAATACACCGTGGTGCCGGAAATCTCGCTGGCCGTGGTCAACCCCGACGCGCCGCTGGAAAAGGTCTGCCTGCTTGGCTGCGGAGTCACCACCGGCATCGGCGCGGTGCACAACACCGCCAAGGTCAAGCCGGGCGAGAGCGTGGCGGTGTTCGGCCTGGGCGGCATCGGGCTGGCGGTGATCCAGGGTGCGGTGCAGGCCAAGGCCGGGCGCATCATTGCCATCGACACCAACCCGGGCAAGTTCGATCTGGCGCGCAGCATGGGCGCCACCGATTGCATCAACCCCAAGGACTACGACAAGCCGATCCAGGAGGTCATTGTCGAGCTGACCGATGGCGGCGTGGACTTCAGCTTCGAGTGCATCGGCAACGTCAACGTGATGCGTTCGGCGCTGGAGTGCTGCCACAAGGGCTGGGGCGAGAGCGTCATCATCGGCGTGGCCGGTGCCGGCCAGGAAATCAGCACCCGTCCGTTCCAGCTGGTCACCGGCCGGGTGTGGCGCGGTTCCGCATTTGGTGGCGTCAAGGGACGCACGCAGTTGCCGGGCATGGTGGAGCAGTCGATGAAGGGCGAGATCGATCTCGATCCGTTCATCACCCACACCATGCCGCTGGAAGAGATCAACGAGGCCTTCGACCTGATGCATGAAGGCAAGTCGATCCGCACCGTGATTCATTTCTGACCAGACGGCCAGGAGCGGCGCGCGGCCGCCTCCGCGCACGTGGTACCCGAGACTCCCGGGAGGGACATGATGACAAACGTGTCGATTCATCCTTCGGTAGATGGTGGTGTTGCGCGTGGAGGTGCGGAGGGTTTTCAGGGGGGGACCCTCGAATGCCACTGCGCGACCGACAAGGTGACCGTGGAGGTGGCCGCGCAGACCGCGCACAACCACGCCTGCGGTTGCAGTAAGTGCTGGAAGCCTGCGGGCGCGAAATTTTCGGTGGTGGCGGTGGCGCCGCGCGACAAGGTCACGGTGACCGCGCATCCTGAAAAGCTGAAGATCGTCGATGAAAGCGCGACGATCCAGCGCCACGCATGCACCGGATGCGGTGTGCATCTGTATGGCCGCATCGAGAACAAGGACCATGCGTTCTACGGTCTGGATTTCGTGCACACCGAGTTGTCGAAGCAACAGGGCTGGTCAGCACCGGGCTTTGCGGCCTTCGTGTCGTCGATCATCGAAACCGGCACGCCGCCGGCGCAGATGGACGGCGTGCGCGCGCGGCTGACCGAGTTGGGGCTGACCCCGTACGACTGCCTGTCGCCGGGATTGATGGACGCGCTATCGACCCAGGTTGCGCGCCAGAAAGGCCTGCTGCATTGATTGTCCAACCCTGCAGCCGGTGCACCGGCTGCAGGGTTTCTCTTCGTAAGGAATCTTCATGGAACGTATCGAACACCGCGCCTGCTTCGGCGGCTGGCAGGACGTGTATCGCCATCAGTCGCAGACCTTGAATTGCAGCATGCAGGTGGGCGTCTATCTGCCGCCGCAGGCTGCCGATGGCCCCTTGCCGGTGCTGTACTGGCTGAGCGGCCTGACCTGCACCGAACAGAATTTCATCAGCAAGGCCGGCGCGCAGCGCTACGCGGCCGAGCACGGCGTGATCCTGGTTGCGCCCGACACCAGCCCGCGCGGCGACGATGTGGCCGACGCGGACGGCTACGACATCGGCAAGGGCGCCGGTTTCTACGTCGATGCCACCGAGCAGCCCTGGGCCGCGCACTACCGCATGTACGACTATGTGGTGAACGAATTGCCGGCGTTGATCGAAGCCAATGTCGCCACCACCGGCGTGCGCGCGATCAGCGGCCACTCGATGGGCGGGCACGGCGCGCTGACCATTGCATTGAAGAACCCGGGCCGCTATCGCAGCGTATCGGCGTTTTCGCCGATCGTCGCACCGAGCCTGGTGCCGTGGGGCGAGAAGGCGTTTGCGCAGTACCTGGGCGACGATCGCGCGACGTGGAAGGCCTACGACGCCACCGCGCTGATCGCGCAGGCGCAGGAACGGTTGCCGCTGTTGATCGACCAGGGCGATGCAGACGAATTCCTTCAAAACCAACTGAAGACCGCGCTGTTCGAAGATGCCGCCAACGCGGCCGGCTATCCGGTTACCGTGCGGATGCAGCCAGGCTATGACCATAGCTATTACTTCATCGCCAGCTTTATCGGCGAGCACATCGCGCATCATGCGGCGGCGCTGCGCGGGTGATGGGGTGCGGTTGCGGGCGGTTGAGGATGTGATTGGGCGGGGCGGGGCGGGGCGGGATGGCGCGGCACGGCAAAGTGGCAGACATCCCCGCAGTCCCCAGGTTGCACCGATGGTGGCAACGCACACGAGCGCAGACCGCAAGTGATCCCTTCTCCCTTCGGGAGAAGGTGCCCCAAAGGGGCGGATGAGGGTACGGGCGAAGCCGCACGCGGTTGAACGTAGCGTGGGCTTCGCCACGTACCCTCACCCCAACCCCTCTCCCGGCGGGAGAGGGGCTTGCCACCGCGCTGAAGTTCCGCGTCGAGCGGATGGTGGATGCAGCCAGGCCATGACCGTGGCGGTTATTTCATCGCCAGCTTTAGGTGCGAGCACATCGATCGCCAGTTGTATCGGCGAGCACATCGCGCATCATGCGGCGGCGCTGCGCCAGTGGTGGGGTGCGGTTGAGGTTGTGATTGGATGGGACGGGACGGAACGGGATGGGATGGGCAAAGTGGCAGACATCTCGAAGTCCCCGTGTCGCACCGATTGGCGGCAACGCACACGAGCGCAGACCGCAAGTGATCCCTTCTCCCTCCGGGAGAAGGTGCCCCGAAGGGGCGGATGAGGGGACGGGCGAAGCCGCATGCGGTTGAACGTAGAGGGCTTCGCCACGTACCCTCACCCCAACCCCTCTCCCGGCGGGAGAGGGGCTTGCTACTTCACTGAACGTCAGTGTCGCGTTGGTGCGGGTATCGTCGTCACCCAACACCCAACACCCAACACCCAACATCCAACATCCAACATCCACACCAACACCAACACCAACACCAACACCAACACCAACACCAACACCAACACCAACCAAGCTGATGCCTGCAACGCGCTAGCGCGCCGCCCGGGCCGCCAGCTTCCCCAATCGCCGCATTGCGCGTTCCAGCGTCTCGCTCCATGGCTGGCCGCAGGTCAGGCGGATGTGATCTGCGTAGTCGCCGCGGCTGGAGTACAGATGGCCGGGCGAGGTGCCGATGCCTTCAGCCAGTGCGGCCTCGAACAATGCTTGGCCACTTCCACCCTCGGGCAATTGCAGCCACAGCGATAAACCGCCAGCCGGGTCGCCGATGCGTGTGCCATCGGGCCAATGCCGCACGATCGCATCGCGCAGGCGTTGGCCGTTGTCGGCCAGGGTGCGGCGCAGCTTACGCAGATGCCGTTCCAGGTCGTGCTGCGCCAGATAATCGGCCAAGGCCAGTTGCGGCAGGCTGGCGCTGCCGACGGTGGAAAAATACTTGGCGCGTACAAAGGCCTCGGTCCAGTCGCCACCGAGCAACCAGCCCACGCGCAAGCCGGGTGCCAGCACCTTGGAAAACGACCCGCAGGTGATCACATTGGCATGGGTGTCGAAGTGGCGTAGCGGGCGCGGTCGCTGGCCCGACCAATCCAGCTCGCCGTAGATATCGTCCTCGATCACCACGGTGCCATGGCGGGCGCAGCTGTCGAGCAGTGCGCGCTTTGCGCTGTCGGACGTCAGGCTGCCATTGGGATTGTTGAAGTTGGGCACCAGCACCGCCGCGCGCACCGGCGTGCGTTGCAGCAGCGCGTCCAGGCGCGCGACATCGATGCCCTGGCCTGCGCGGTTGGGCACCTCCAGTACCTTGAGCCGCAAGGCGGCCACCGCCTGCAGGATGCCGTGATAAGTGGGCGTCTCCACCAGCACCACGTCGCCCGGTGCGGTGAGCGTGCGCAAGGCCAGGCTGATGGCTTCCATCGCACCGGCAGTGATCACGACTTCTTCCGCAGCCACGGTGGTTGCGCAGTGTGCATAACGCTGTGCGATCTGCCGGCGCAGTGCGGCATGGCCTTGTGGCGGTGCGTAGTCCAGTGCGGCGGTACGTTGGCGACGCAACTGACGCGAGAATGCTGCTGCCAACTGTGCGGCCGGCAACAACGCCGGCGCGGGAGTGGCGGTATGCAATGGCACCAGCTCGGTACGCGCCAGGGTGTCGAGTACGCGCTGCAAGGCCGGGTTGTCCACCATGCCGGGTTTACGCCGACGCGTTGCGGGTGGTGGTACAGGTGATGCAGCGGCGGTGGTGCGCACGAAGTAGCCGGAGCGCGGCCGCGCCTGCACGCGTCCTTCGCGTTCCAGCTGCAGGCAGGCCTGCACTGCCGTTGCCGTGCTGATGCCGTGGTTGGCGGCCAATTGCCGGATCGAGGGCAGACGCTCGCCGGCACGCAGGGTGCCGCCTTCAATCTGCTGTCGCAGCTGCATGGCGAGCGATTCATACAGAAGCATGAGCCGGTACCTTTCATCTGTATTGGTCAATTTGCAGCGTATCTGAATCTGTCATGGTTGTGTGGTGCATTGCAGACTGGCTGTGCCCGGTGAATGCGCCAGGCGTGTGTCCTCTCTTGCGAGGTTGGTCGTGCTGCTTCCCGTGTTTATCGTCGATGCGTTCACTGCGGCGCTTCAAGGGCAATCCTGCGGTAGCGAAGATCCGGTGACCGGGTCGATCCATGCCGCGCTGGCGCCGCCATGGCCGGGCAGGCCGGGCAGGACGCAGTTGACCGCACTGCAGGCATCTGCGCGCGCCGGCGAACGTGCATGCCGGGTGGAGCCGCGGCATGTGTCTGTGCGCGGCAGCGCTGTGCAGTATCCGCAGGGAACGATTGCGCTATGAGCATCGCCTTGTCTGTTCAAGCGGCATCGGCCGGCATTGCGCGACGTGCGATCTGGCAATTGCTAGTGGCCGAGGTGTTGATCGGGTCAGTGGGCGTGTTCGTGCACGAAAGCGGGCAGGATCCGGTGACGGCGGTGTTCTACCGCTGCCTGTTCGGCGCGCTGTTTCTCAGCATCTGCGGCCTGATCGGCGGACAGTTGCGTGGGGTGTGGCGCGACCGCACGCTGCTGCGCGATGCCGTCATCAGTGGCGTGCTGCTGGTGCTGAACTGGGTGGCCTTGTTCGCCGGCATGGCGCGCTCGTCGATCGGCGTGGCGACGATGGTCTACCACGTGTTTCCGTTCGTGATGTTGCTGCTGGCGGCGCTGCTGCAGGGCGAGCGCACCCGCCGCGCCGACCTGGGCTGGACGCTGCTGGCGTTTGTGGGCGTTGCGTGTTCGGCCGATCCGGCGCGGCTGTGGCAGGCCGCCGATCGCGGCTATCTGCTCGGGATTGCGCTGACCTTGCTGGCCGCGCTGCTGTGCGGCGCCTCGCTGCTGATGTCACGCCGCATCAGCCGTGAGCGGCCGTTGGCGGTGGTGACGGTGCAGTGCTGGGTCGGCACGTTCCTGCTGGCGGGGTTTTCCAGCAGCAGCGCGTTGCATCTCGGCCTGCACTGGGTCTGGCTGGTGGGGCTGGGCGTGATCCACAGCGGCATCGTGTACGTGCTGTTCTATTCGTCGTACCGGCATCTGCAGGTGGCCACGATCGCGGTGCTGGCGTTCGTGTATCCATTGGTCACGCTGCTGCTGGACTATCTGCTGTACGGCCACGCCCTGGTACCGGTGCAGTGGCTGGGCCTGGCACTGATCGTGCTGGGCACGCTGGCGGTCAACCTGAAATGGCGCTGGCCACGCCGTGCATCGACACAGGCGTGAGCGTGCGCCGCCACGCATCCCGCATGGCGGCGCACACCGTCAACGCACGTCGCGCATCTGCCAGTGCGACCCGGCCAGGGCCTGCATGCGCTGCTTGAACAGATCGCCGGGAATGCTGGTGGTGGCAACCAGATCGATGCGCAGGTCCTGCTGCTTGCCGGTGACCGTGGCAGCCGGGTCGGTGATGCCCAGGCTCGGGTCCACCTCATCCGGGTCGGCCTGCAGCTGGCGCCAGCGATCGAACCACGCCGGATCGCGCAGGGCGGCCTGCAACTGCTCGGCAAACGCCTCGGCGCCGTTGGCGGTGAAGCTCACCGAGGGCGCGCTGCCGCGGGCGAGCTTGGGGTCGGGCAGGCTGATCGAGTAGCTGACAGGCATGGACACGCTCCGTTGAATGACGGCGGCACACTAGCCGAGGACGGGTGAGAACGCCGTCGAAGGCCAGGTGCCGCCAGGCGCGTGCCTCAGGCGGAAAAACCATGCGGCTGGGCCGCGAAGGCCACCGCCAGCGCGCCCTTGCCGACGTTGACCATGCCGGTCAGGCTCATCACGCTTTCGAACAGTTCCACGCCGTGGCTCTGGCAGGCGCCCTGCAGCGCCGCGTAGCCGGGCAGGGCATGCAGCTCGGCCAGCTCGCCGCCATAGCCCACGCACACGGTCGGGGTCATCAGGCCGTCGCGGATCTTGCGGACGGTGAAGCCAAACAATTTGTCGGCCGATGGCTCGAAGCCCTTGAGCTTGGCCACCGGCTCGGTGACGCCGCGGTACGCGCGCAGCACCGGCTTGATATCCAGCGCGCTACCCAGCGCCGCACCGATCAGGCCCACGCTGCGGTCGCCCTTGGTGCGCGCCCGTGCGCGCAGGTAGTAGAGATCGCGCGGGATCATGTAGCCGTAGGTGTGCTCGGCCAGCTGTTCCAGGCGGGTGCGGATCGCCGCCACGCCCTGGCCCTGCTCGCGCAGGCGCACGGCCTCCACCGCGGTGATGCCCTGGCCGGCAAACAGGTTGAGTGTGTCGATCACGCGCAGCGCAAACGGTGAGCCGTGGCCGGCGGCCTGACGGATCGGCTTGTAGTCGTTGAGAATCGCAAAGCTGGCCTGCATCGCGTTGTCGAAGATCTGGCTGCGCAGCTTGGAGATGGTCAGGCAGAACACGTGGTCGTAGTCGATGACCAACCGCTGCAGGAACAGGTCGCGGATCTGGTTGACCGAAAGCGGCGTGGTCTCGGCCTCGTGGCCGCGCTCGGCCACATGCGCCTGCAGAAAGCTCAGCGTGGCCTCTTCATCGCGGTGATCGGCCAGCACGGCCTCGCCGATGCGCACGCTGATCGGCAGCACGATGACGTTGTTGCGTTGAAGAAATTCCTGCGGCAGATCGCACGCACTATCCACCACGATTCCGATGCGCATCGTCGCCCCCTCCGGCTGTTGCGTCGTCTGTACTGCGAACGCTATCGCAAATCCGCCGCCGCGCGTAGACCCGTTGGCGGGCCGCGTGCAGGCTGCTTGCGCGCCTTCAGCCGCGCCTGCCGGCCCTTGCATGGCCATTGTCCGGCAGCCCGGGCCGCGCTGCGGTGGCAGCACACCCGTCGGCGGTGCGTTGCCTGCCATGTCGCCCTGCAGCATTCCCCCTCGCGGGTGTGCCCAGGTGCCTGAGCGATACATCTCGCCACCGCCGGGAAATGGCGGCGAACTGCGGACCAGGACACGCTTGGCTTGCCAGGTAGCGCCCGCTATCGCGCTTGGCTGCTCCGGCCTGCCGGAATCGCTATAGCTCCTCTCACAGCACCGCTGCTAGGGTCGGTCACGACCGCTGCAGGGCGGGTCTCGGTGGCGCCGCACTGGCGCCGCCGCGCCGAACACAATGGAGACAGAGATGCAGACCACCCCATCCAACACCCTCACGCAGGCCGCGCCCAAGGCGACCACTACACGGCGGCGCGCATCGCGCTGGTGGAAGGCGGCACTGGCCCTTGGCCTGGTGGCGCTCGCCCCCGTGGCCCTGGCCGGCCCGTACAAGATCTTTGGCAACCACTACGCGTGGGTCAACAACTTCAACGACCCCAACAACATCATCCAGGGCACCTTCGGCACCGGCAGCACGCCGGAGTTGACCGTCACCTTCAACTTTGCCGACTACAACCTCTACGGCTACCCGGCCATCGTGCGCGGCTGGCATTACGACTGGAATCCGACCACCGACACGCTGTTTCCCAAGCAGATCTCGTCGATCAGCTCGCTGCCGTTCAAGTTCAACTACAGCGCCGGCGGCAGCAATCTGGCCGGCGACTTCGCCTACGACATCTTCTTCCGCTGGGATACCGCCAAAGGCAATCCGCAGCTGGAGGTGATGATCTGGGGCGACCACAACTCATGGCCGATCGGCACCGTCACCGCGACCAAGGTGATCACCGCCGGTGGCCGCACCTTCGATCTGTGGGAGGGCTTCAACTCCGGTGCCGGCTATTACGTCTACACCTTCATCCCGACCGGCACCGCCGGACAGCCCACGCTCAAGACCAGCGGCAGCCTCAACATCGACGCCAAGCCGTTCCTGACCTGGCTGCAGAACAACCGCTCCAAGGATGGCCGCTACAACAACAGCATGTATCTGCATGCGGCCGAGGCGGGCTTTGAAGTGGTGCGTGGCAATGGCTGGGCCAAGGTCAGCGCCACGATGGATGCCAAGTAACGCGATGGGCTGAGGTGCGCGTGGGCCGCCAGTGTGGCGGCCCACGCGCTGCGCTGTTCGCGCGTGCATCGCCGGCAGCTGCGTGGGGCACCACCTGCTCGCGGCTTTCGCCGGGCATGAGGCGCATCACGCCAATGAGGTGGCCGTCTGCGCCGCGCCTGTCATGCAGGCGGCGCGCATCGGAGGAGGCCACGGTGACCGGTCCGCATGGGGGCCGTGTCTGCGCCCCGTCAGCGCGTGGACATCTGCTGCGTGACGCAGGCCGGTGCGCTGGCGGATGACGCAATGGTCGTGTGTCCGGTGCGTGGCGTCCTGCCAGATGGCAGGCGTCCCCATCCCCTGATCGGAGCTCACCCATGCACCGGCAGCGCGTACCTGGCGATTACGTAGTCGTGTTCACCGCTGTTACATCGCCACTAGCTGGATGCTGTCGAACACGACGGCCGGGCTGAGGAACCCGTTATCCGGCGATCCGGAGGCAAGCCCGATCTCGATGCGGTTGCTCCCGGCCTGCAGCGCCGACGCGGGGATGTCCACCTCATACAGCGTGTTGTTGCCGCGTGTGGTGCCACGGGTGATGCCGCGCGTCTTGGGCTGGTTGGGAGCAGCGGGCACCGGGCCGTTCCAGCGGGCATTCACGCTGACCTGCGGGCGTGCGCTGACCTGGGCCAACGGCACGAAGATGCGCAGGCGATAGTCGCGCACCTCGCCGGAGGCCAGGGCGAAGTCGATGCCGGTGGGGGAGTTGATGCTGCGCCACTGCACCGCCGGAAAACTGCTCATGCTGCTGGCGCCCACGGTGTAGGTCAGCGGTGGCCAGCTCATGCGCCGGTCGGACGGGTGCGCGCGCGGCAGCAAGTCGGCATGTCGAAATCCGGCCGGCGTGCCGTCGGGCACGCCGATCTGCCACTTCACCGTTCCTGGCGCTGTCACCGCCTGCAACGCGGCCTGCGCCGTGGCATTGGCAAACACTTCGACATCGCGCTGCGCCACCTCCAGCTCGTTCTGATACAGCGTCATGCGATAGCGCCCCGGGCGCACGCCGGCAATCTGGTAATCACCGCTGCCATTGGCTCTGGCCCAGTACTGCGCCTGCGCGTTGCGCAGCCCGATCACCGCCGGCTGCCCGGAGAGCACGCCGCCGACGCGGCCGCTCACCGCACCCCGCCCGTTAGCGGCCAGATAGCCGTTCAAGCCCAGCGTGGCATCGACGAAGTCGGTGCTCAGCTGCGCGCTCGATGGCGCGCCGCCATCGGTGAACAACAGGCCGTAGACACCATGCAGGCCGCCGCGGAAGGCCTCGGTCTGGGTATGGTCGGAATACATGTAGTTGTAGAGCTCATGGGTCACGCGGGTTTTCTGCGTGGCGATGTCCTTGAAGAACGGCCCGCCGGAACTGCGTTCGCGGTTGCCCATCAGCATGAACACCGCAACCCCGGCGCCGCTGACACCATGCACCTGGTCGTCAAGCATGCGCCGCGCGGAATAGAACTTGGAGCTGGTGCGGCCGTCCGGCAGCAGGAAGACATCTTCGCCTTCGATCGCCGTGCCGACGCTGGAATCGGGTTCCTGCTGGGCAGTCGGCAACTTGGACACATTCAGGCGCGCGATGAAGCGCAGTTCGCCCACCGGCAGCAAGGTCGGCGCATAGGTGGCCATGTAGATCGCATTACGGCCCTTGCGCACGATGTAGTACTGCACCAGATCGCCGGCCTTGGCCGATACCACGATCGCCCCGCCCACCACGCGCGCGTCCACGCTGGCACTGCCCAGCCCGGAGGCGATGTGCGAGCCCTTCGATTCGGTGGTCTGCAGCTCGTTGTCGCGGTAGCGCATCGACACGATGTCGCCATTGTTGGCATTGACCGAAAACACCAGCTCGGCGCCGCTGTCCACCACCACGCGGTCGCCGCTGCGGGTGAATCCGAATGCCGCCATGGCCGGGGCGCTGACGCCGGCGTACAGGCACAACGCGCATGCCAGCATGCGCAGGGTCGGGCAGAACATGTGGGTCTCCATGGCGACGTGAGGCGGCAAGCCGGATGCCGATGCGCGATGCTAGGCGGGCTGGACCACGACGGCGAGCGCGCAAGCAGCAGAGCGTGCGGCGCGTCCAAACTTCAGCAATGAACCTAAGCGCCGGTCACGCTTCGGCTGCGACCGGCAGACGTATGGCATGTGCCGCAGCACCTGCCTGCTGCGTCGATCTGCGTCGCGATGTGGCTGGCTTGGCGCAGCACGCCGCAATCGAGCCAACGTCATCCGCCGGCTCGAACCAGCGGGTCCGTGGTCGGGCAGCGGCTGCGCCCGCAGCTGGCAGCTGCCAGGGCACGAAGGCTGCCGGGTAGTGCCAGCCGCCAAACCGGCAACAGGCGATAGCCCCGATGGCTGCATCACTGCAGCGAAGGCCGCCGGCGCCACGCGACGAGACGCCACGACAGCGCATCGCCCATGTCTGCCAGTCCACCGCCCACCCACGTGCAACAGCAGGTCGTGCAGGGTGGCGGTGTTGCCGAGCGCGCACTACGGGCGGCGCTGCCAAGGCCGCTGCATGTGCGGGCTGCGGGTGTGATGGCAGCGCCCTGCGGCGTACGCATCAGCGCACGCCGCACGCACTCACTTCAGGTACGCACGTGGCAACTGCCCGGCCTGCTGCAGGTAGCGGTCGCGCAGTTCGCTCTGGCGCGAGCGCATCGGCATCTCGCGCCCGCCCAGCCAGACCTGCTCGGCGTAGTGGGCGACATCCAGCGGGTCGCCTTCCCACAGCACCAGGTCGGCCTGCTTGCCCACCGCAATGCTGCCGATGCGATCGCCCACCCCGAAGATCTCCGCAGGCACGCGGGTCAGGCCGGCCAGCCCCGATTCCCACGGCAAGCCATTGGCCACCGCATTGCCGGCCAGCTGACGCAGCTTGCGGGCGTTATGCGAGGCGTCGCCGCTTTGGCTGAAGCTGACCTCCACACCGGCCGCGCGCAGGCGTGCGGCGTTTTCCAGCGTCGCGCCGATCTGGTCGAAGGTCGCCGGCAAATCCGCCAGCGCGTTCACCAGCACCGGGACCCTGGCCTGCGCCAGTTGCGGGGCCAGCTTCCACGCCTCGGCCCCGCCGGCGATGGCGATACGTACCTTCTCGCGTTGCGCCCAGCGCAACAGCTGACGGATGTCGGCGGCCCGTTCGACCTGCACCACGATGCGGCCTCGCCCGGCCAGATACCGGGCCAGCACGCTGCGCCCCATCGGCGTCAGCAGTGCATGCGGCGACCCGGCGGGCACGCGGCCGCGTGCTTCGGCCACCAGTTGATCCAGCAGCATCCATTGCGCGGCACGCGAGCTGCCGGTGAGGTCGGACGCCGCTGCACCGATGCGGATGAACAATGCATGCGGGCCCACCGGGTCCGGGCTGCCATCCAGCCGCACGATGCCGCCCTGGCCGGCAATGAAGGCGCCGCTGGTGGTTGCGCCCAGCGCCGTGAAGCCGATGCCTTCCACGCGCGCCACCGGCACCAGCACCGAGTCGGGGTTGTAGGCCAGGGTGACGTCGAACTCCGGGCGCATCGGTTGCTCGGCCAGCTTGACGCCGCTGTCCACGGTGCTGTCTTCGCCAGAGACTTCTTCGATGCCGATCTCGGTAATGCCGCCGAACAAGGCCGGCGTCAGCGGGCGGCCCTTGGCCTCGATCACGCGCCCATCGGCCGGCGCGGCCAGGTTGCTGCCGATCGCACGGATCACGCCGCCCTGCACCAGCACGTCGGTATGCTGCAGCGTGCCCTGCGCGGTGGCGGTGTGCACGGTGGCATCGCGGATCAGCACCTGCTGTGCCAACGCCGGCAACGCCAGCGCGGCCAGCACCAGCGCCGACAGGGCACGCAGTTGCGGGCGTGTCAGGATGCGGCGGCTCATCGTGCCACCTCCTGGCCCAGCATGAAGTCCGACACCGGTTGCAACGCGCGTTGATGCCGGTCGTAAACCTGTGCGCCGTCGATATACACCTGTTCGGCCAATGCGTAGGAACTGAAGGGGTTGCCATTCCACACCACCACATCGCCCATCTTGCCCGGCTCCAGCGCGCCGGTCTGCTGCTCGATGCCCAACGCCTTGGCGGCGTTGCTGGTGAGCCAGCGGATCGCGCGCTCGGGCGCAATCTCCATGCCGCTGCGGCGCGCAGTGGCGATCACCTTGGCGGCCTCCTGATTCAGGCGCTGGATGCCTTCTTCCGAATCCGAATGCACGATGGCGCAGCTGTTGGCAGGCCGGTCGACCATGGCGATGTTCTCCTGGATGCCGTCGAAGGCTTCCATCTTGAAGCCCCACCAATCGGACCATAGCGCGCCGCAGACGTTTTCCTGCGCCAGCCGGTCGGCCAGCTTGTAGGCCTCCACGCCATGATGGAAGGCGGCGATGTGGAAGCCGAATTCCTTGGACAGGTCCAGCATGGTGGCCATTTCGTCGGCGCGGTAGCAGTGGATGTGCACGCGGATGTCGCCGTTGATGGCGCCGGCCAGCGTATCGAGCTTGAGATCACGCTTGCCGCCGGCATCGCCGCTGCTGTCGTTGTCGCCACCACTGCTCCACCAGTGACGCTTCTTGGCGGGTTTCTTCTTCGGTGCGTTCTTCTGCAGGTACTCGGCCGCATCGATGAACGCAGCGCGGTACCCGGCGACATTGCCCATGCGCGTACCGGGGCCGCCCTTTTCGCCGTAGACGCGTTTGGGGTTCTCGCCGCAGGCCATCTTCAGGCCCCACGGTGCGCCGGGGAACTTCATACCCTGATAGGTCGTGGAGGCGACGTTCTTCAGCGTGACGCCGCGCCCGCCGATCAGGTTGGCCGAGCCTGGCAGGATCTGCAGCGAGGTGATGCCGCCGGCCAGCGCGGTGCCAAAGCCCGGGTCCTGCGGCCAGATCGAATGCTCGGCCCACACATTGGGCGTCACCGGTGCGGTCATCTCGTTGCCGTCGCTATGCGCGCTGACGCCCGGGCTGGGGTACA
Source organism: Xanthomonas sp. WHRI 6106 (assembly GCF_040202405.1). NCBI lineage: Bacteria > Pseudomonadati > Pseudomonadota > Gammaproteobacteria > Lysobacterales > Lysobacteraceae > Xanthomonas > Xanthomonas sp. WHRI 6106. The sequence goes on from NZ_JBEGFC010000003.1 coordinate 383,220, forward strand.
CGCCCAGATGCGAGTGCACATCGATGATGCCGGGCGTCACCCACTTGCCGGTGCCGTCGATGCGGCGTGCATCGGCCGGCGCCTCGAGTGCGCGGCCAACGGCGGCCACCTTGCCGTCGCGCAGCAGCACGTCGGCATCGTCCAGCCGCTCGCCGGTGCCGGTGAGCACCGTGGCGTGCTGGATCAGCACCGGACCGGACGCGAGCGCGCGGTAGGTGCTGGGGTAAGGGTCTTGCACGAACCGCGATGCCGCAGACGCAGGCCCGCACAGCAGCGCCGCGCCAAGGGCGGCGAACAGGATGGAACGCATGGATTTCCCCGGTGACACGAAAGCACAGGCCGCAAACCTAGCTGCCAGCGCCGTGCTTGCCAAGTGCTGGAGGTTGCGGTCGCGGCTGCCTCATCACATGCCAGAGCGCATGCTGTGCCGTATTCCTCAGGGGGGGCGTCGATGATTGCCAAAACAGAACGCAACAAACAGGCCGATGTGGTGTTGGCTTTCTGGGAACTGGCCGGCTCGGCCCGCTGGTTCACGCACAACGATGCCTTCGACGCCAACTTTCGTCAGCATTTCAGCGAGCAGCACTTTGCCGCCGCACGGGGCGAGTACGCGCACTGGATGGCGCGCGCCGAGGATGCACTGGCCTTGCTGATCCTGCTGGACCAGTTCCCGCGCAATGCGTTCCGTGGCAGCGCGCATGCCTATGCCACCGACGGGTTGGCGTTGCAGTGCGCAAAGCAGGCGGTGGAGCGCGGCTTCGACCAGCAGGTCTCGGCGCAACTGCGGTTGTTTTTCTATCTTCCGTTCGAGCATGCCGAAGACCTGCAGGAGCAGGCACGCGCGGTGGAGCTGATCGGCGCACTGGACGATACGCAGACCACCCACTGGGCGCTCGAACATCAACGCATCATCCAGCGCTTTGGCCGGTTCCCGCACCGTAATACCGTGCTGGGGCGTGTGACCAGCGCAGAGGAACAGCAGTTTCTCGATGACGGCGGGTTTGCCGGCTGAAGGCCACCATCGACGCGTTGCATCGCGGCGGGCAAGGGGTGTACACCGTGTCTGCATGCCAGCGTGATCGCCGAACAGCTGCGGGTACTGCAGCGGGGAAGGGCGCCACGCGCGATGCCACCACCGGCACCGCGCATGCCGTCGATCGATCAGCAGCCGCCTGGCAAACCTTCCGACCGCCAGCTGGCACCTTCGCCGAGCAAGAGATAGAAGCCGTAGCTTTCGTAGCCGCTTTCCGACAGCACCAGATCGAGCGTGCCATTGCCGTCGATATCGCCGAACTGCAGCAGATGGGTGCGCTGCGGCAGGTCTTCGCAATCGTCGCAGCCGCTGGCGGCCTGGCCGTGGCGGAACTGCCAACGGCTGCCGTCATGGTCGAAGATCGCGAGCACCACGAGCACGCCGGTCGGGTTCTCCGGATTGCCGGTCTTGGTCGGGTGGTTGGAGGTCAGCACGGCCACGCGCCGCTGCGGCTGCTGCGCATCGGTGATGATCTGCAGCGCGGCCAGATCCTGCGCGCGGTCGGTATTGAACGCGGCCAGTGCCTGCGCCAATGCCGCCGGCTTGACGCGCTTGCGCAGCTGCGCGGTGTCGCTCGCCTGGCGAAACAATTCGCTCTGTTCGGTGGCGGTGGCTGCACGCGACGCAAAGCGCTTGCCCGGGTTGAGATCCACCGTCGACAGCAGCGGCGAATCGGACAGCGTGGTGCCGCCCTTGATGCGCAGCTTCGCGGTGCCGCCGCACATGCTGTTGTCGTCCACCGTCAGCGACGCAAGCCGCACGGTGCCGGTGGATACGCCGGTATTGAAGACCTGCAGCGGCTGGCCCAGCAACGCCTTGGGCAGGGTCGATTCCTTTGCCACAGCCTTGCCGAGCCACACCGGAATGTATTCCAGCGGATCGTCGGACGGCTGGCTGTCGTAGGTCTGGACCAGCAGCACCGCGCGCGGCGATTCGGCAGCGTGGGCAGCCAGCGGTAGCAGCGCGGCCAGGGCGAGCGGGAGCAGGCGGGTGTGCATTGCAGCGGTGTCCTTGTGCGGGTTGATCCATGAAAAAACGGACGCTCCAAGGAGCGCCCGTTTCGGTGTGCGGTGCCGCAGCCGTGCCAGCCGTGGTCACACGAGTCACGCAAGCGCGGCAGTCTGCACGTGCGGCGTGACGCGTGTGCGGCGGCCGCGACCGCTCGCGTCTGCTCAGTATTTCGCCACGCCGTTGTCCACCTCGTCCGACCACGCATCGATGCCGCCGGTGACGTTGTAGACGTTGGTGAAGCCCAGGCCGCGGAAATGCTCGGCGGCCTGCAGGCTGCGCCCGCCGCGGTGGCACAGGAATGCCAGCGGGGTGTCCTTGGGCAACTGTTCGATGGTGGCGCGTTCGTGCGCATCCAGCGTGCGGAACGGTGCGGCCACCGTGGCCAGCGCACGCTCGTCGGCCGGGCGCACGTCCACCAGGGTCAGGCTGCCGGCCTTGAGACGGTCGTCGGCGTCGCGCACCGACAGCTCCTGCACCGGCTTGGGCGCGTTGGGGTTGTCGATCGCCAGGCCGCGGCCGCGGATGTCGTCCACCCAGTCGATGGTGATGCCGTCTGCGCGGCGCGCGCTGGCCAGGTCGAACTGCACGCGCAGGCCGTTGGATTCGGCGGCGATGGCGTTCGGGTTGGTCGGCGCCAGCTGGAAGTTCGGCTGGAAGTTGGCATCGATGGACAGCGTCAGCGATGCGTCCGGCGCATCGGCCAAGGCACCCTTGAGCATCTCGACCGCGGCCGGGGTGATGGTGATCTTCGGCGGGCTGCGGTCGGGCGCCTGCAGGCCGAGCATGTTGCTCAGCTCGCCGCTGTCGGCCATCTGCACGATGATGTCGCTGCCGCCGATCAGCTCGCCGTCCACGTACAGCTGCGGGATGGTCGGCCAGTCGCCGTAGGCCTTGATGCCTTCGCGGATGTCCTGGTCGGCCAGCACGTTGACGTGGGCATAGTCGATGCCCAGCCCGTCCAGCACGCCGACCGCCTTGGCCGAAAAGCCGCACTGCGGCATGCCGGGCTGGCCTTTCATGAAGAGCACCACGCGGCTGGATTGCAGCAGCGTATCGATACGGGAACGCAGAGCGGGATCGAGGGACATGGCAGCACTTCGGTCAGATCGTGGAGACCGGGCATTCTACGCCGCGTGGCATCATGCGGCATGACCACGCCGGAAACGCTGTATCGCATCCCCTCCCGCCCGTACCGCTGGGTGGGCTTGTTTGCCCTGTCGCAGCTGGCGGTGGCGGTGCTGTGGTGGCATCTGGGCTGGGCCTGGGGCCTGCCGATGCTGCTGGTGTCGCATGCGCTGTTCGTGGTGCCGGTGTTCCTGCCGCGTGCGCGCCTGTATGCGCCGGTCCTGGCACGGCTGCCGGGCCGCGCGCCGCAGGTGTGGCTGACCATCGACGACGGCCCGTCCGACGACACCCCGGCCATGCTCGACCTGCTGGATGCCTACGGCGCCAAGGCCACCTTCTTCGTGGTCGGTGCGCGCGCCGAACGGCGGCCCGAGCTGGTGCGCGAGATCGTGCGACGCGGCCACGGCATCGGCAACCACAGCCATACCCATCCGCAGGCCTGGTTCTGGGCGCTGGGGCCGCGCCGCATGGCCCAGGAAATCGGGCTGGCGCAGCGCACCCTGGCCCGGATCACCGGCCAGGCGCCCCGGCTGTACCGCTCGGTGGTCGGCATGACCAACCCGTTCGTCGCCTCGCCGCTGCGCGCGCATGGCCTGACCCGCGTGGCCTGGAGCGCGCGCGGTTTCGATGGCGTGCGCTGCGAACCGGACACCACCGTGGCGCGCATCGTGCGCGACCTGCGGCCCGGCGCCATCGTATTGCTGCACGAAGGCGCCGCACACGGCCACAACCTCACCATCCTGCGCGGCGTGCTGGAGGCGATGCGGGCGCGCGGGCTCGTGGGGCAACGTCCGGATTGAACGCTGCCTCGGCGCGTGGCGTGGCGGGTGCAGTGCTACTGCGGAGCGTTGTCTGTGTTGATCGCCGGTGGCCAATACGGCACTGGCGCAGCGCCGTGCGCACTTCGCCGCCGGTATGGCAGCGTGCCAGGGACGCTGCGTACGAGCGCGGTGTCGGGCGCTCTTGCGTCAGCATGAAGCGACATCGCGCGGCAAGGTAAGGGATCGCGGGCGGCCGGCAATCGGTTGCCAATGCGGTGGCAACCCAGCGTGCAAACCAGACGGCGTTTTTCTCGCCAACTGCAGCTCCCCGGCGCCGGCGTCTATTGACAGCGATGGGGCATGGATCGACCATGCGCGCCCAGCCAGCCAACGGGCCGCACCTCGCACGGTGTGACCGCGCCAGCCTCAGCGGCCGTCTTCGACGGCAGTGTTTCGATCATGAGGCGGACACCAATGTTCTCTCGTCCCGTGTCTGCGCGCGCTGGTGCGCGTGCCGATCTGCGCCTGTCGCGCGTGACCACCCGACGCGCCGTGCTTGCACTGGCCTGTGCCTGCCCGGCGCTGGCAAGCGCGCAATCGCATCCCGGCGATCCGGTCGATCTGGATCGGCTGCAGATCCAGGCGCACCGCAGTGCCACCACCGAGGGCAGCGATTCCTACACCGCCGATATCGCACGCAGTTCGGCCAAGCTGTCGCTGGCGTTACGCGACACGCCGCAGTCGGTCGTGGTGGTGACCCGCCAGCAGATCGTCGACCGTAACCTGCAATCGCTGCAGGACGTCACCGACACCGTGGCCGGCTTCAACTCGCCGACCTGGGATACCGAGCGGACCTACATCACCGCACGCGGCTTCGAGGTGGATTACTACCGCATCGACGGCATTCCCACCGATTACAGCGGCGATGTGCAGCAGAACATGGCCATCTACGACCGCGTCGAGATCGTGCGTGGTGCCAACGGGCTGACCTCCGGTGCCGGTAGCCCGGCGGCATCGATCGACCTGCTGCGCAAGCATGCCGACAGCGACGTGTTGACCGGCCGCGTGGATCTGTCGGCCGGCCGCTGGGACCGCTATCGCGGCACGCTCGATCTGCAATCGCCGCTCAATGCCGCCGGTACGGTGCGCGGCCGCGTGGTGGCCAGCTATGAAGACAAGCAGTCCTTCCGCGATTACTACGGCAAGCAGTCGTCGTTGTTCTACGGCATCGTCGATGCGGATCTCAGCGAGGCCACCCGCGGCTACATCGGCATCAACAAGCAGCGCAACGATGGGCGCGGCACCACCTGGGGGGGCGTCCCGGCATATTTCAGCGACGGCAGCCGCACCGATTTCGCGCGCTCGGACGCGTTCACGCCACGCTGGGCGCGGGGCGTGGCCGATACCACCAACGCCTTCGCCGGGCTCACCCATCGTTTCGACAATGGCGCGCAGCTGCAGGTGGAGTACGCGCACCAGCGCTTCGAAACCGACTGGAAATCGGTGTTGTTCGGCTACCTGGATTATCCGGACGCACAGACCGGCCTGGGACTTGCCGGCACCTTTGGCGGGCGCTATCCCGCGCTCAGCGCGCAAAACAGTCTGGATGCCTACCTCACCCTGCCGTTGACGCTGTGGGGCCGAGAACACGAAATCGTGGCCGGCGCCACCTGGCTGAATCGCAATGTGCGCAACTGGTCCAACCTGCCGCTGCAACCGTTGATCGCACAAAGTGTCTTCACCTGGACCGGCACCATGGCGCAACCGCAGTGGACGCCGCTGAGCAAGGGCGAAGACCGCGATGTGCGTCAGGTGGCCGCCTATGCCGCCGGACGATTCCAGCTGACCGACACGCTGAAGGCCATCGTGGGTGCGCGCGTCACCGACTGGAAAAGCACCGACCAGCTGGTGCCGGAAAATTCGTACGAGCGCCGGGGCCGCACCACACCCTACGCCGGCCTGATCTTCGATGTGGACGACCACCACGCGCTCTATGCCAGCTACACCGGCATCTTCAAACCGCAGAACAACCGCGACCGCGGCGGGCGCTATCTCGATCCGCTGGAAGGCGATAGCTACGAGGTGGGTGCCAAGGGCGAATATTTCGGAGGCCAGCTCAATGCCGCGTTGGCGCTGTTCCGCATCGAGCAGGACAATCTGGCCGTCAACGACCCCGGGCAGCTGGTGCCAGGCACCACCAATCAGGCCTATCTCGCTGCCAGAGGCACTGTCAGCCAGGGCGTGGAGTTCCAGCTGGATGGCCAGCTGTCGGAGCAGTGGCGTCTCGCGTTCGGCTTCGCGCAGTTCGATGCCAACGACGCCAGCGGCGCGGACGTGAACCCTGCCAGCCCGCGCCGTGAGGCCACGCTGTTCACCAGCTGGCAGACCGGGCCGTGGCGGCTGGGTGGGGGGCTGAGCTGGCAGTCGGCCATCCACGAGCTGATGGCCGCGCCGCAGGGCAACACGCAACGGCTGACGCAAGGCAGCGTGGTGCTGGCCAATGCCATGGCGCGCTACGACTTCAACCAGGCCTGGTCGGCACAACTCAACGTGCGCAACCTGTTCGACCGCCGCTACTACGCCAACATCGTCTACCAGAGCCAGCTGATCTACGGCGACCCGCGCGATGTGGAGCTCACGGTGTCCTGGAAGTTCTGACCTTGCTCCAGGCGACACGCGTTGCGGCGTGGATGCCGCCATCGAGCCTTATGGACGAGTTAACCGCGTGTCCCGCGACGATGAGGGAGCCGCGCCCTGGATCAGACTTGAAGACAGCCAAGTGATCGAAAGACGCGCAGTGCAGGCGTCGTTACCTGATTGCTCAATACTGGAAGATCAGGCGCAGAGCGGATGGTCTGCGCCTTTGCTGCAGGGCCCTTGCCCGCCCACCATCGCGGGACACGCTGCAAGTACGTCCTTGTAAGCTCCGTGGCGGCATCCATGCCGCCAAGGGTCCCGCGACGGTGGGCGGGCAAGGACCAGTCGAGATGGTCGGTGTGCATGGATCTCAACCAGCGACTAGCAAGCTGGTGCCGCGGTGTCTTTGCTCTTCAACAAAACCACCAGTCAACTGTCTGGCTGGTGTCCTCGCCGATTGCGGGACCGTGTGGCGGCATGGATGCCGCCACCGAGCCCCCATGGACGGATTCACGGCGTGTCCCGCGAGCGGTGAGGGCACCGCGCGCTCGACCAGACGTGAAGATCGCCAAGTGATCGCGACAGGCGCGATGCAGTTGTCGCTACCTGATTGCTCAATAACGGCAGATCAGGCGGAGAGCGGATCATCTGCGCCTTTACTGCAGGGCCCTTGCCCGCCCACCATCGCGGGACACGCTGCGAGTACATCCATGTAGCTCCGTGGCGGCATCCATGCTGCCAAGGGTCCCGCGACGGTGGGCGGGCAAGGACCCGTGAGGTTGGTCGGTGTGCAGGGTTTTCAAAAAGCACACCAGCGACGCGGCATTTCGTTTTCAGCAAAAACTACCAGCCAACTGTCTGACGCGGTGATTTCGTCCTTCAATAACGTCATCAGCAGGCTGCCTGGTGCGATGTCCTTATCACTTGCGGGGCCGCTTACGGCATATGCCGCAAACCAATCGCCATGGATGGATTCATGCGTGTCCCGCGAGCGGTGAGGGCACCGCGCCCTCGACAACCCAGCCGCATCTGCTCGAGTGGATCGGCAATGGCGATCTCAAGCCAAGCGCCTCATCTCACACCGCATGCCGCCCGGGATCGTCCAGATAACGCCAGGAGCGGCTGTTACAACGACTACGCGACTGCCAGGCATGCCGCGTCATGCACACGCGTACATCTCGGTCTCTGCGTGCCGTCCACATCCGTCCGGCGACCGCGCGTTATGTCTGTCAGCCGTTCTGAATCGAGCAAGCCTCGTTGTGCACGGCTCAGCGCGGCTCGGCCACGATCAACCAGTTGTTGAACGGCGTATTGCCGTACAGCGGTGCAAACGTGGCGCGCAGGCCGGCCGCGTCCAGCTGCGCCTGCAGGCTGTCGCGGGTGGGGTAGCTACGCGGCATGCGCTGCATCCAGCCGCTCAGGTGCGCCAGCACGTCGGTGACGCGGCTGGTGCGGCCGCGGCTGCTGGCATCGCCCAACGCGCTGCGGATCACCAGTTTGGCGCCGGGCGTGAGCATCTGCGCCACGCTGCGGAGCAGGCCGGCCTGCATGTCCGCTTGCAGATACTGCAGCACGTCCAGGATGGTGACGCTGCCCTGATGCTGCGGCCAGGCCAGGCTCAGGTCGACCACCTCGAACCTGGTATTGCCCAGTGCCGAGCGCTGCGCGATATGTTGCGCGCGGCGGATCTTGGATGCATCCACATCCACTCCGTAATACGCCAGCGCCTGCCCGTCGGCGCGCAAGGCATGCGCCAGCAGGCCCAGCCCGCAGCCCAGATCCAGCACCGGCGCGGTGGTGGTGTGCAGCTGCGCCAGTACGCCCGGGTAGAGTGGATCGGTGCGCAACTTGGCGTGCGTGTAGTAGTAGTCGTAGCGGTTGCCCAGCGGGTGCTTGGGCAAAAACGCGCGTGCGATCGCCAGCGCTTGCGCGCGGCTCATCGGCTGGGTGGCGGTGCTGTGCAATGTCGTTCCTTGGCAATCAGGCGTGCTGCGCGGGTAGCTTAGGGCCTGCCGGCGTGATTGCGGTAGGCCCGATTGGCGTTTTCCCAGTGCCTGGTCACGCGCAGCCCTGCCCGGCGTCGTTTGCGCGCTTGTTGCGGCCTTGCGGCGCGGCGCGCCGTTGGTGATGTGCGGCAGCGCCGACCAGCTGGGCGGTCGCGAGACGGCGGCAACTGCTGCCCGTGCCTCAGGCCGATGACCACGCAGCACCAGACCAGCTCGCGCCTGCTTCGCCTAAGCGCAAGCGCACGCCGTTGGCTCAGGCAATCGTGTCGACAGATCCCAATGCGCCCAGCGCATCGCGCGCCGCAGGCAGCGCCACGGCGGCCCAGCGCGCATACATCGCAGCCGAGGGATGCAGTCCGTCGTCGACCAGCATCGCGATCGCATCGCCGCCGTCGCGGCTGGTGGCGGTGATATCGATGAAGCGGACGGCGCGCTCGCCGCAGCGCTCGGCCGCCACACCGTTGAAGGCATCGATCTGCGCGGCGATCAGCCCGGCATCGCGGCCTTGCGCGCGCGCAAAGGGCGTCAGCCCCCAGTCGGGAATCGACAGCACCAGCACGCGTGCCGCATGGCCGTCGGCCAACGCAATGGCCTGCTGCAATAATGCGTCGAACTGGCTGCGGTAGTCGTCCAGCGCCAGCCCGCGGTATTGATTGTTGACGCCGATCAACAGGCTCACAAGGTCGTACGGGCCCTGCGGCGCCGCAGCGTCGATGCCGGCCTGCAGTTCGTCGGTGGTCCAGCCGGTGGTGGCGATGATCTGCGGCGCCTGCACCGACCAGCCATGCGCGCGCAGGCCCTCGACCAGCTGCACCGGCCAGCACTGCGCGGGGTCGACGCCTTCGCCAATCGTGTACGAATCGCCCAGCGCCAGATAGCGCTGCGGCGTGCCGGAGGCGGCCATCACGCCACGCTGCGCGACTTGAGCGGCACCACCTTGGTCACCGCCTCAGCGCGGCGTGCCAGGGCGCGGTCGATGCGTGCGAACACATCACGCATCACGCTGGCCTCGGGCATTAGGGTCACGCGGAAATGGTGACGGTACGGCACGTTGAAGCTGGAGCCGGGCACCACCAGCACGCCTTCCTCGTTCATCAGATCGAGTGCGAACTCGTGATCGTCGAAGTTGCGTGCCGCCGTGCCCACTACCGCCGGGAATGCGTACAGCGCCCCGGCCGGTGCCACCAGCTGCAGGTGCTCGCTAGCCGCACAGGCCTCGATCACCGCGCGGCGGGTTTCGTACAGGCGGCCACCCGGCGCGCACAGCGCCGAAATGGTATCCGGCCCGTTCACCGCCGCATCGATGGCGTACTGCCCCGGCACGTTGGCGCACAGGCGTAGAGCGCCGAGCAGGTCCATCGCGTTGCGCAGGTCGTTGATGCGCGCCTGCTCGCCGGACAGCAGCGCCCAGCCCACCCGCCAGCCGCAGGCGCGGTGCACCTTGCTCAAGCCGCTGAAGGTGATGCACGGGTGCGCGCCGGCCAGCGGCGCCACCGGCACGAAGGCCGCGCCGTCGTAGAGCACCTGGTCGTAGATCTCATCGACCATCAGCAGCAGATTGTGCTTGGTGGCGATGGCCACGATGCGCTCCAGCAGCTCGCGCGAATAACTGGCGCCGCTGGGGTTGTTCGGGTTGATCAGCACGATGGCGCGGGTGCGCGAGGACACCAGCGTCTCGATCTCCACCGGATCCGGCTGGAAACCATTTTCCGGCGCGCAGCGGTAGTACACCGGGCGACCATCGTTGAGGATGGTGGCGGCCGACCACAGCGGGTAGTCGGGCGAGGGCACCAGCACCTCGTCGCCGGGGTTGAGCAGAGCGCGCAGCGACAGGTCGATCAGCTCGCTGACGCCGTTGCCGACAAAAATACGGTCCGGGTGCGCGTCCGGGTGCTGGCGACGCGAATACGCGGTGGCGATCGCCTCGCGCGCTTCGGGCAGGCCTTGCTGATGGGTGTAGGGATCGGTGCGGCCCATGTCATCGGCGATCGCGCGCTGCAGATGCTCCGGCGCGCGGAACCCGAATGCACCCGGGTTACCGATATTGAGCTTGATCAGCTTGCGGCCCTGCGCCTCCAGCTCCCGCGCTCGTCGCGCCAGCTCGCCCCGGATTTCGTAGCGGACTTCGGACAGACGCTCGCGGATGGCGAGCGGCTTTTGCGGGGCAGTGGACATACGACGGGCCGGTTGTAGGCGTGAGGCTTGGCATGGTAGCGGAAATAGGACAGGCGGACATGCTTGCATCGGCAACGATGTCAAGGGGGGCTTCAGGCCCGCGCGAACCGATTGCACAGGCCGCAGTGGCCAGCCAGCTAGAATCGCCCCATGAGCGACACATTTCCCGATTACCCCACCCTCCAATCCATCGGTTGGCCCTGGCCTGGCCCCCCGGAAGACTCCGCCTGGCAGGCGATCTTTGCCGCGCATCCACTGGCGTTGCCGGCGCGGGTGGTGGAGCAGCACCGTACCGGCTATGTGGTGGCCGATACGCCGGAGGCCAGCCTGAAGGCGGAGTCGTTGCCGGAGTGGCAGCGGCCGCGCTTTCCGAGCCATGAGCGGGCGGCGGTGGGCGATTGGGTGCTGATGGAGGGCAAACGCATCGTGGCGCTGCTGCCGCGGCGTACCTCGATCAAGCGCGGTGCGGCCGGCGAGCATTATCACCAGCAGGTGATCGCGGCCAATATCGATACGGTGTTCATCGTGTGCGGGCTGGATGCGGACTTCAATCCGCGCCGCATCGAACGCTATCTGCTGCTGGTCGGCGGCGGTGGTGCGCAGCCGGTGGTGGTGCTGACCAAGGCCGACCAGACCGAATACGCTGAGGATGCATTGGCGGTGCTGGAGGAGCTGGAGGCGCAGAACATTCCGTTGCGCGCGGTCAACGCGAAGGACCCGGACAGTGTGGCCGCACTGCGGCCGTGGCTGGGCGATGGGCGCACGGCGGTGCTGGTGGGCTCGTCCGGTGCGGGCAAATCGACGCTGACCAATACGCTGCTCGGCACGCAGAAGATGAAGACCAATGCCGTGCGCGAAAACGATTCGCGTGGCCGGCATACCACCACGCATCGTGCGCTGATCCCGCTGCCGACCGGTGCATGTCTGATCGATACGCCGGGCATGCGCGAGCTCAAGCCCACCGGCGAGGAAGATCTGGCCGAAGGCGGGTTCTCCGATGTGGAGGCGCTGGCGGCGCAGTGCCGTTTCAACGACTGCGCACACATCGCCGAGCCCGGTTGCGCGGTGCGTGCGGCGATCGAGGCCGATACGCTGGATCCGGAGCGGGTGGCCAACTACATGAAGCTGCGCGTGGAAGTGGCCGCCGCCGCCGAAAAGCTTGCCACCCGGGTCGCGCAGAACACACGCGGCAAGGGCTCGGGCAAGCGACCGGCCAGCGTCGATCGCCCCGGGCGGCGCTGAGCATGCCCTCGCGCAAAGGCCCGCCGGACATCGTCCATCACGCGGCGCTGGACGCGCGTTTGGTCAAGGCGGTGCGCGGCGTGCGCCTGCTGGCGTTGGCCAGCTGGCCGCGCTCGCTGCAGGAACCGTTTCTGCACAGCGTGGCGCGTGGCCAGCCGGAATTGCCGCAGGTGGAGTACCCCGCGCTCGATTTCGGCGACACCCGGCGCGAACTGTCCGCCATCGCAAAAGCCGCCGACCCGCATCATCCCATCGGTGCGTACCTGATCGATTCGACCCATAGCTGGGACCTGGCGGCCGGCCTGCTGGAGTCGCTGGGTACCGCCGCGGTCAGCGATTACTCGGCGCAGCTGTTCGGCGTGCCCGACGACCCGATGCCGGGCAACGGCCCGACCACGCGTGAGGCGGCGCGCCACTTCATCCAGATCGCGCAGGAACTGGACCGCGAGCTGCTGGCGCCGGAAGAGCAGGTGCCGGTCTCGGCCACCGCCTTGCGCATGCAGCTGCAGAACGACCTGGATGCGTTCTTCGACGGACGCGTCATCACCGTCACGCTCGACCCGGATCTGCTGGCCAAGGCGGCCGCCGGTGCACACCGCATCCGCTTGCGTACCGGCGCCACCTTCAGCGATTACGACCGCGCGCAGTTGTTCCATCACGAAGCGCTGGTGCATTCGCTGACCGCGCTCAATGGCCGCGCGCAGGTGCACCTGCCGAGCCTGGGCATTTCCTCGCCGCGCACTACCGCCACACAGGAAGGTCTGGCGACGTTTGCCGAGCAGATCACCGGCAGCATCGATATCGAACGCATGAAACGCATCAGCCTGCGCATCGAGGCGATTGCGATGGCGCGCGCGGGTGCCGACTTCATCGAGGTGTTTCGTTATTTCACCAGTGGTGGCCAGAGCGCGGCGGAGAGTTTTTCATCCGCCCAGCGCGTGTTCCGCGGCGTGCCCACCAGCGGGGGCGGTGCATTCACCAAGGACACCGTCTACTTGCGCGGCCTGGTGGCCGTGCACACCTTCTTCCGGCATGCCTTGCAGCGCGACCAGCTGCAGCTATGCCGTTACCTGTTCGCCGGCAAGATGGCACTCGGCGATGTGGCGCGGTTTGCGCCGTTGTTCGACAGCGGCGTGCTGGTGGCCCCACGCTGGTTGCCGCCGTGGGTGAGCCGTGCCAGTGGGCTGGCCGGCATGCTGGCGTTCTCGCTGTTTGCCAATCGCATCCGCATGGACCAGTTGCAGCCGCCGGCGATCAATGTGTGAGGCTCCGCGCGGCAGCGGCAAGAACGCAGCGATGATATTGGTGAACATTGCATCGCACACCCACGCGCTCTACACGAGGCTGCAACGAGCTGGACTGCACACTGCCTGCCTCGCCCGAGACGGGCAACGACGCGAGGCAATGCGATGAAAATCCTGATGGTGCTCACCTCCCACGACCAGCTCGGTGATACCGGCAAAAAGACCGGCTTCTGGCTGGAAGAATTCGCCGCGCCGTATTACGTCTTCAAGGACGCGGGCGCAGACATCACCCTGGTCTCGCCCAAGGGCGGCCAGCCGCCGCTGGACCCGAAGAGCGACGAGCCAGACGCCCAAACCGACGCCACCAAGCGTTTCAAGCAGGACCCGGATGCGCAGAACGCGTTGGCGAGCACGCACCGCCTGGCCGACGTCAAGGCCGACGACTTCGATGTGCTGTTCTACCCGGGTGGCCACGGCCCGCTGTGGGACCTGGCCGAAGATGCGCATTCCATCGCACTGATCGAGGTATTCGCCAAGGCCGACAAGCCGCATGGGCTGGTTTGCCATGCACCGGGGGCGCTGCGCCGCGTCAAGGGCAGCGACGGCAAGCCGCTGGTCAACGGTCGCCGCGTCACCGGCTTCACCAATGGCGAAGAAGAAGGCGTGGGCCTGACCAAGATCGTGCCGTTCCTGGTTGAGGACGTGCTGACCGAACTTGGCGGCAAGTACGAAAAGGGTGCGGATTGGGGCGTGCACGTGGTCACCGACGGCACCCTGGTCACCGGGCAGAACCCGGCCTCGTCCGAGAAGACCGCAGAGACCTTGCTTACGTTGGCGAAGCGCTGATCTCGCGAAAGCCCCTCTCCGTGGGGGCGAAGGGGCACAGCTTGCGCGCCACAGGCGCACGTGCCCTGGAGCGCCTGCGCCGCAAGCGCAGACCGGGGTGCGGAGCGGTGATTGGGGTGAGGGTAAAGTCCGCTTGTAACGCGGCAATCCGCTGCTCACCGCACCACCGCCCGCTCGCTCAGGCCCCACGCTGCAACCAACGCACCCCATAAGCTGGGAGCAAAAGCGGCACGTTATCGCCCGGCGTTGCAATTTCCACATCGCCGCCGGTCTCCAGCAGCGTCCAACCGCCACCGTCGATCGCCGCAAGCTCAACCGCAAGCGGCTGCTGGCCGAAATTATGCACGGCCACAAAGCTGTGGCCACGCGTCAACGCAAACAGTTGCGGATTGCCTAGCGCAATGCTGCCAAGCGTCTGATCGGCAGCCAATGCGGGAAGTGCGGCACGCTGCTGGATCAACCCACGCAGACGGTGATAGACCGCACCACTCAAGCTATCTGCATCGTGGCGTTGCGCAGCGGCCTGCCAATCCATCGCCGGCCGATGCAGCCAGCGGCCTTCGTGCTGGCGCTCAGCATCCGTGCGGTAACCGGTGTCGTTGACCAGTGCCAATTCGTCGCCCATGTAGATCAGCGGCACGCCCGGCATCGCAAGCACAACCGCGTACAGCAGCACCAGCCGGTTCACTGCAACCGTCAACGCCGCCGCATCGTCTGCCTCGTGCGCTGCCTGGATGCCAGTCAACGCAGCGGCCATGCCGTTGGTGCCGTGCACGCCATCCCCGCTGCTTTGAAAGCTTTCGCCGCGTGCGTAGCTGCCCGGTACTTGATTGGCATAAAAGCGCGCGACATCGCGCAGCGAAAACGGCGGCTGCGTCGCATTGCCGGCTGCTTCGTGCTGCAACACGTTCCAGCCGATGTCGTCGTGGCAGCGCACATAGCTCAGCCATGCACAATTGGCCGGCAATGGCGGGCTGTGCGCGATGACGTTGTGCAGAATGTCGCCGCGTTGCAATGCAAGTGCCGACCAACCGGCTGCCATCAGCGTGCTGTGGTAGGCCAGATGACATTCGTGGCCCTGATCCATGCCGCTGCCGAAGTACGGCGGCAGTTGCGTCATCGGCACGATCGCCTCGGCCTTCATGGCGACCGCCGGCGCCACGATGTCGGTCACCGCGCGCAACGCCACCAGCAAGGTGTGCGCCTCGGGCTGGTTCATGCAGTCGGTGCCAATGCGCTTCCACAGGTACGCAGTGGAATCCAGGCGGAACGCTTCCACGCCCAGATTGGCCAGCTGCAGCATGGCCAGCGCCATGTCGCCGAACACGGCCGGGTTGCTCCAGTTCAAATCCCATTGGTAGGGATAGAACGTGGTCCACATCCACTGCGCGGTGTCGTCCACCCAGGTGAAGTTGCCGGGCGCGGTATGCGGGAACACTTGCCCCAGCGTGCGTTCGTACTGGTCGGGCAGGGTGCGGTCGGCGAAGTGATGGTAGTAGTCGAGATAGCGTGCATCGCCTGCGCGTGCGGCCTGGGCCCAGGTGTGATCGTCGGCGGTGTGGTTGAGCACGAAGTCGGCGCACAGGCTGATGTCGGCTTCGCGCAGGCGGGTGGTGAGTGCGATCAGGTCGTCGTTGTTGCCCAGGCGGGGTTCCACCTGGCCGTAATCGCTGACCGCAAAGCCGCCGTCATTGTCGCCGGCGCGTGCACGCAGGAACGGCAGCAGGTGCAGGTACCGCACGCCCAGTTCCTGCAGGTACGGCACACGTTCTGCCACGCCCTGCAGCGTGCCGGCGAAGCGGTCCGCGTAGGCGCTGTAGCCCAGCATGTGCTGTTCGCCGAACCAGCCTGGCTGGCGTGTGGCATCGAGCTGTTGCAATGCCGCCGGCCGCTGCTGCGCGCTGTTGCCGAGCGCGCCTAGCCAGGACGTCAACCAGGTCGAGAAATCGCCGCGTTCGCCGTACAGCGTCTGCAGCGCATCCAGCAGGCGGGGCGCATGCGCATCGAAGCGCGCCAACAGTATGTCGGCACGCGATGCATCCAACGGCGCAGCGAACGCTGCGCGCGCAGTGGTCAAACGGATGGGGAAGGTGCTCATCGGCAGACGCCGGGCCTGGGCCCGGCGTGGGGTCCTTAGAAGTCGTAACGCAGGCTGATGCTGGTGGTGCGGCCGGCAATCGAGCGCGCGCGGATGATGCCGTTGGCCGGAATGCTGGCCTCTTCGGCCTCGGTCAGGCCAAAGGTGTTGAACAGGTTGTTGACGTTGAGCGCCACGGTGAGCGCATCGGTCACGCGGTAGTCGCCGAACAGGTTCACCTGCGTATAGCCGGGCATCTTCAACTGGTTGGAGTCCTGGGTGTAGGCATCGGTGGTGCCGATCAGGTTCACGCCGAACTGGTAGCCGTCTCCGCGGTAGCTGGGCGTGAGCTGCCACACCACGTCGGCCTGGCGACGCGGCACATTGCCGGTGTTTTCCGGGGTGATCTGGTCGCGGGAGATTTCTGCATCGGTCCAGGTCAGGCCGCCGTTGAGGGTGAAGCCTTCGTAGCGGTAGCTGGCTTCCAGCTCCACGCCGTGCGCTTCGTAGCTACGGTTGAAGAAGCGCTGGCTGGTGACTTCGAAGTTCTGTTCCTGGGTGCGCGCGGAGAACGCAGTGGCGAACAGGCTCAATCCATCGCGGCGCCACTTCAGGCCGGCTTCGGCCTGGCGCACCACGTTGACGCCCTCATCGGACGACACCGAGCCGTCGTCGCGCGCCACGCCGAACAACAACCGGTCTGCGTTGGCGCGTGCGCCGCGGCTGATGCGCGCGAAGGCGCCCAGGTCGTCGGTGATCAGGTAGTTGCCACCCAGCGAGTACGACAGGTAGTTCCAGTCGTAGTCCACCGGGCGGGAGTTGGCGGTGTCGACCGTGGCCACGCGCTGCTCCACCGGCTGGATCACGCCGTCGCCGTTGACGTCCAGGTTCTGCGCGATGGCGGTGCCGTTGTAGCTGCCACGCGCATCGCCCATGTCGTAGCGCAGGCTGCCGTCGACGCTGAACTTGCCGCTGTCGAAAGTCAGTGCCACATACGGTGCGTTGACGTCGTAACGCACGTCGTAGCTACGGGTGACGCAGCAGTCGCCCCAGAACGGGGTGCCGTAGGCGTACAGGCCGTTTTGCGAGCGCGATACGCCGGCAGCGTCGACCACGTTGAGCAGGCGCGAATCGCGGCCCAGGCTCTGCACGTAGGAGTTCCAGGTCCAGTCCATGTCGATGGTCTGGCGCGAGCTGTAATAGCCGGCGCGCAGGTTGAGCGTGCGGCCGTCGCCGCCGAACTCGCGCGAGACGCTCAAATCGTTGGTGACATTGCCCAGGTCGTTGATGGCGACATTGAACAGATGCGTGCGGATGGCGTTGCCGGTGTAGGCCTGGCCGGCATCGGCGCCGCTGGCCTGCACCAGCTGCGCACCGGCGCCGCCGATGGAGGCGGCCAGCGTGGCCGCATCGGTGACTTCGGCCGGGAACGGGCTGACGAAGCGGCCGCTGTTATCGGCGATACGGAATTTCTCGCTCAGGTTCCAGCCGTTGCCCAGGTCGAACCAGGCTTCGGCGCCGATGGTGCGCGAGATTGGGTGCATGCCGTCGCCCAGGTCGGTGCGGCGCGGCCGGTTGTTGCCGTCCAGGCCGACATCGCTGCGGAAATTGCGGCTGTACAAGGTGTCGTTGCCGGGGTCGAAGCCGGGGAAGCCGCCCAGGTCCGGCGAGCCGTCACGGCCACGCACGGAAGTGGGCACCGGCAGGTAGCCGGCGGCGCGGTCGTTGAGGTATTTGCCGTACAGGCGCACATAGCCGTTGTCGAACAGACGGGTGAGGTTGGCCTTGATCTGGCCGCCCTTGTCGGTGGTGTAGCCGGCATCGCGCACGCCATCGCCCTGGCGGAAGAAGCCGCCGATGTTGAACTGCCATTGCTCGGCGAACGGCGCACCGTAATTGAAGTCGATGCGGGTGTTGTCGTAGTCCAGGCCGCGGCTGACGCCGACGCTGCCGCCTTCGGTATCACCGGTCTTGCTGATGAAGTTGATGATGCCGCCGGGCGCGTTGCTGGTAAACGTGGACGCCGAGCCGCCGCGGATGGCCTCGATGCGGTCCAGGGTGAAATCCGAGCGCAGGAAGATGTCGGCATTGCCGAAGGCGATATCGCCGAACTCCATCACCGGCAGTCCGTCTTCCTGTAACTGCAGGAACTTGGCGCCGCCCGATGCGACGGGAAGGCCACGCACGGCGATGTTGGCATTGCCTTCGCCACCGCTGGATTCGGAGCGGATGCCGGGGATGTTGCGGAAGATTTCGGCGGTGCTGCGTGGCGCCGATTGTTCGATGGCCTCGGCACCGACGGTGCTGACCGAGACGCTGGATTTCAGCTTGGTGGTGGCGGTGGACGTGCCGGTCACGAACACCGAATCCAGATTGACCGCGGCGCTGTCGGCGGCCGGCGGAGTGGCAGGTGCGGCAGCGGTGTCCTGGGCCAGCGCGGCGGGCGCGCACAGGCAGGAAACGACCGCGCAGGCCAGGGCATGCAGGCGCAGGGTGTGCAAGGTGGACATCGCGATTCTCTCTCTCACAGGTGGTGGTGTGCCGACGCCTGCATCGTCCCCTCCCAGGGAATGGCCGTGCGGCCTGCAGTGCGAGCGCAGTAATACGCGTCAATACAATCGATTGCAATCGTGCATTGCAGCATCCGAGTGACTTCCCGGCCGCCCATAAGGCAAGGCGGCAACGTGCTGCGGCGCAGCGTTACAATCGATTGCAAAGGCGGCAGGGTACAGTGCGCTGCGGCCGCTGGGAGCCGCACCGATGCCCAGGGCCCTGCATGTCGTCGACCGCTCCTCCGCTTTCCTTCGCGCGCATCCTGGCGCTCAACGCCGGCTTCTTCGGCGTGCAATACAGCTTCGGCTTGCAGCAGAGCAACATGAGCCCGATCTACAACTACCTGGGCGCCGACCACGCCAGCCTGCCGTACCTGTGGCTGGCCGGGCCGATCACCGGGCTGGTGCTGCAGCCGTTCGTGGGTGCATGGAGTGACCGCTCGGTCACCCGCTGGGGCCGGCGCATGCCGTACATGGTGCTGGGCGCGCTGGTGTGCAGCCTGTGCCTGCTGGCGATGCCGTTCAGTACCGCGCTGTGGATGGCGGTGTGCTTGCTGTGGATCCTGGATGCGGCCAACAACGTGGCGATGGAGCCGTACCGTGCACTGGTCAGCGACGTGCTGGCGCCACCACAGCGGCCGCTGGGTTATCTGACCCAAAGCGCATTCACCGGTCTGGCGCAAACCCTGGCCTACCTCACGCCGCCGCTGCTGGTGTGGATGGGCATGAACCAGGATGCCGCCAACGCACACCATATTCCGTACGTCACCATCGCTGCGTTCGTGATCGGTGCGGGATTTTCGGCCGCCTCCATCCTGCTCACCGCTCGCAGCGTGCGCGAGCCGACGATTGCGCCGGCAGAGATCGCGCGCATGCGCCAGCGCGGCGCCGGCCTGGGCGCAGTGGTGCGAGAGATCGGCGGCGCGTTGCGCGAAATGCCACCGACCATGCGCCAGCTGGCCCCGGTGATGCTGTTCCAGTGGTACGCGATCTTCTGCTACTGGCAATACATCGTGCTGTCGTTGTCGACCACGTTGTTCGGCACCACCGACGCCACCTCGCACGGGTTCCGCGAGGCGGGGCTGGTCAACGGGCAGATCGGCGGCTTCTACAATTTCATCGCGTTTCTGGCTGCATTTGCGATGGTGCCGGTGGTACGCCGCTTCGGCCCGAAGTACACGCATGCCGCGTGCCTGCTGGCGGCGGGCGCCGGCATGTGGATGTTGCCGGGCATCGAGAACCGCTGGCTGTTGCTGCTGCCGATGATCGGCATTGGTCTTGCCTGGGCCAGCATGATGGGCAACCCGTACCTGATGCTGGCCGACAGCATTCCGCCCGAGCGTACCGGCGTGTACATGGGCTTGTTCAACCTGTTCATCGTGCTGCCGATGCTGATCCAGATCGTCACCTTGCCGCTGTATTACGAGCGCCTGCTGCACGGCGACCCGCGCAACGTGATCAAGCTTGCCGGCGCACTGATGCTGGCCGCCGCGGTAGCGATGCTGTGCGTGCGCGTCCGCAAGCCGAAAGTGATCCTGTCAGATTCTTAGGAATACCTAGCTGACATCGCCGGCTGCCTGCCCCCTCATCCGCCCTTCGGGCACCTTCTCCCGCAGGCGGGAGAAGGAAGCGGGCCGCCGGCTGGTATCTCCGAATCGGCAATCCGCAATCCCAATCCGCAATCCCAATCCGCAATCCCAATCCGCAATCCCAATCCCGAATCCCGAATCCCGAATCCCCGCTTCACGCCGACTCGCGCACCACCAGCTTCACCGGCATTTCAACCGATTGCAACGTTTCGCCGGCAATGAGCGCCAGCAGGCGATCCACCAGCAATCGTGCGGCCAGGCCCAGGTCCTGCCGTACCGTGGTCAGTGGGGGCTGGCTGTAGGCGGCCAGCGGGATGTCGTCGAAGCCCACCAGCGAAATGTCCTGCGGCACGCGGTGGCCGGCTTCGACCAGGGCGCGGATGGCGCCCACCGCAATCACGTCGGAGGCGGCAAACAGGCCATCCGGCGGGTCAGTCTTCTTGAGCATGGCGCGGGTCAGCCGGTAGGCGTCTTCGCTGACGAAATGGCTGCGCGCATGCAGGCGGGTGTCGAATTCCAGCCCGTGCTGCTCCAGCGCGTGGCGGTAACCAGCAAAGCGCGGTGCCACTTCCG
Organism: Xanthomonas sp. WHRI 6106; assembly: GCF_040202405.1. Lineage (NCBI taxonomy): Bacteria > Pseudomonadati > Pseudomonadota > Gammaproteobacteria > Lysobacterales > Lysobacteraceae > Xanthomonas > Xanthomonas sp. WHRI 6106. The sequence goes on from NZ_JBEGFC010000003.1 coordinate 404,091, forward strand.
GCAGCTGGTCGTCGCCGAGAAAGGCGATGCGCTGGCGGCCGCTGGCGATCAGGTGTTCGGTGGCCAATGCGCCGCCCTGGAAATTGTCGCTGCCTACGCTGATGTAGGCCTGCCCGTCGATGCGGCTACCCCAGACCGCCATCGGCAAGCCATCGCGTGCGGCCTCGTCCAGTGCGGCATGCTCGGAGCTTTGCCCCAGCACGATCACGCCATCGGAGCGGTTGCCGCGCGCCAGCTGCTCCACCCAGCCGTCCTGGTGTCGGTCCAGCTTGGACAGCAGCATGCTGTAACCACGGCCGGTGAGTTCTTCGGCCAGCAGCGCCAGCATGGTCATCAGAAACGGATCGGACAGCGGCTGATCCAGCGCATGCATCATCGGCACCGCCACGCTCACCGTGTTGGAGCGTTTGGCGCGCAGGCTGCGCGCGACCGGGTCGACCTGATAGCCGGCATCGGCGGCAATCTGCTTGATGTAGGCGCGGGTGCGCTCGGCCACCACCGGGCTGCCGGCCAATGCACGCGACACGGTGGACTCGGAGACGCCGGCCATGCGGGCGATGTCGGCCATCTGCGGGCGGGCATTGTGCGTGGTGCGTTCTGAAGGTTTGGCCATGGCAGCGCACTGCGGAAAAGCCAGAGTGTAATCAGTTCGCACTAGAGGCGGGTTGTTCGCGTAGTGGCGGCCGCTTGTGCGCGGATGCGCTACGTCATCGCGCACCCATGTCCTAGCGTTTGCACTTGATCGGTCGACGTGCGTGGCAGACGGACACGACGGCTGCGTCGCCATGGCCTGTGCCCGAGGTACCGAAGAGGTGCCGCCAGTGGCATGCGGCGACGGCCATCAGCCCATGTAGAGGCCGCCATTGACCGCATAGTCGGCGCCGGTCACGTAGGCAGCTTCGTCGGAGGCCAGCCACGCGCACAGGCCCGCCACTTCGGCCGGCTTGCCCAGCCGGCGCACCGGCACCGAGGTGGCCAGGCGGTCGAGTACGTCCGGCGGAAAGCTGCTGATGGATGCGCTGGCGATGTAGCCGGGCGAGATGGTGTTGACGGTCACCCCGCGCGAGGCGACTTCTTGCGCCAGGGCGCGGCTGAAACCATGCATCGCCGCCTTGGCGGTGGCGAAGTTGATCTGCCCGATCTGGCCCTTGTGCGCGCTGACCGAACCGATGTTGACGATGCGCCCCCAGCCGCGCGACGTCATGCCATCGACCACCTGCTTGGTGATGTTGAACAGCGAGTGCAGGTTGCTGGCGATCACCGCGTTCCAGTCGTCGCGGGTCATCTGCCGGAACAAGGTGTCGCGGCTGCCGCCGGCGTTGTTGACCAGCACATCGATCTCGCCGACTTCGGCCTTGACCTTGGCGAAGGCAGCCACGGTGGACTCCCAGTCGGCGGCATTGCCTTCGGAGGCCACGAAGTCGAAACCCTGTTCGCGCTGCTCGCGCAACCAGGCCGACTTGCGCGGCGAATTGGGCCCGCAACCGGCAACCACGGTGTGCCCGCTGCGCGCCAGCTTCTGGCAGATCGCGGTGCCCACACTGCCCATGCCGCTGGTGACGTATGCGATGCGGAGAGTCATTGAGTAACTCCTTCGGAGTTGGGATTCGGGATTGGGGATAACGGGATTCGTAACAGCGGGCAGTGATTCGCTCTGGCTTTTGCGAATCCCCAATCCCGAATGCCGAATCCCGGCGCGCGGCTAGCGCGCCAACGGAAACAGGCCAAACGCCAGCCCGCCCGCCAGCATCAGCAGGGAAATCAGCACCGCCCACTTCAGCGTGAAGCGTTGGTGGTCGGCAAAGTCGACCTTGGCCAGGCCGACCAGCAGATAGGTCGATGGCACCAGAGGGCTGAGCAGATGCACCGGCTGGCCGGCGAGCGAGGCGCGGGCCATTTCCACCGGGGTGATGCCGTAGTGGCCGGCCGCTTCGGACAGGATCGGCAGCACGCCGAAATAGAACGCGTCGTTGGACATGAAGAACGTAAACGGCATGCTGACGATCGCGGTGATCACTGCCAGGTACGGGCCCCAGCTATCGGGGATCACCGCCAGGAAACTGCGCGACATCGCCTCCACCATGCCGGTGTTGGACAGGATGCCGGTGAAGATGCCCGCGGCGAAAATCAGCGACACCACCGACAGCACGTTGCCGGCATGGTTGACCAGGCGGCGGCGCTGTTCGGCCAGGTTCGGGTAGTTGATCATCAGCGCCAGCGCAAAGCCGATCATGAACAACACCGGCATCGGCAGCACGCCCACCACCAGCGCGCCCATCAGCGCCAGGGTCAGGATCAGATTCACCCACAGCAGCTTGGGCCGCTTCATGTCTTCGGTATCTTCCACGCGCGGCAATGCGTCGTTGTCTTCGGGGATGCTGGTGTCCAGCCAGTTGCCGTCGGCCGGCAAGCGCACCACGCCCAGGCGGCGGCGCTCGCGCATGCCCAGGTACCACGCCAGCGTCAGGATGCCGGCAATCGCCAGCAGCATGGCCGGTACCAGCGGCACGAACACATCGGCCGGGTCCACATGCAAGGCAGTGGCGGCGCGCGCGGTGGGGCCACCCCACGGGGTCAGGTTCATCACGCCGCTGGCCAGGATGGTGACGCAGGTGAGGTTGAGCGCGTTCATGCCCAGGCGCTGATACAGCGGCAACATCGCCGAGACGGTGATCATGTAAGTGGTGGAGCCATCGCCATCGAGCGAGATCAGCATCGCCAGGATCGCCGTACCCATCACGATCTTCAGCGGGTCGCCCTTGACCAGGCGCAGGATGCGGCCGACCAGCGGGTCGAACAACCCGGCATCGATCATCACCCCGAAGTAGAGGATGGCAAACATCAGCATCACGCCGGTGGGCGCGATCTTCTTGATGCCTTCGAGCATCATGTCGTTGATGCCGGTGCCGAAGCCGCCCAGCAACGCGAACACGATCGGCACCGTGATCAGAGCCACCAGCGGCGACAGCCGCTTGCTCATGATCAGGTACATGAAGGTGATCACCATTCCGAAACCGAGCGCGGTCAGCATGCGGGCAAATCCTTTGAGGCGTACAGCACGGGGAGGGCGGAGCGCAGCGCTGCACAGGACGCGCAGTGCTGGTGATGCGGTGGTGTGGGAACGGCCGGTGGTACAAGCACACGCGCATTGCAACGATGCAGCGTCTTGCGCGGACCGCGCTGCGCACGCGTAGCGATGGCACGCAAGGCGCTCACTTCACTGCAAGGTGCGGGCGGGCACCGCATCAGAAGTCGTACTGGAAGCGGCCGGTGACCGCCAGCGTGTGATCGACCACCGCATTCATGGTGCGGTCGCGGTTGCGGCTGTCGATGACATTGAGCATCACGCGCAGGTTGGGCTTGAAGTACCAGTTGCCGCCCAGCGTCCACGACTGCGTGCTGGCATCGATGAAGTCGGGCTGCCCATCCAGATGCTGGTCGCCGCGCATGTAGTCGTAACGCAGCGCCAGCTCGAATGCGCCGCTGGGGCGGTTGGGCGTGGCGATGCGGCTGAAGCGGCCGGTCTTGCGGTCGTAACCGCGCGATTCGCCGGTGACGAACCAGCTGACCAGCCCGTAGCTCGCCAACACCTTGGCATGCTGGCTGCCATCGTCGAGCAGGCCGCCGCTAAATTCGCTCTGCCACGACCACGGGCCCATGACTTCGGCATATTCCAGCGACCATTTGTCGAAGTCGGTATCGCGGCCGTCGGCAAAACGCGCCAGGGTGATGCGGCTGTTGTTGGCCAGATCGTTTTCAGGGCGCGGCCGGATCAGCAGCGGCGCTGCGCCGGCGCTGCCCGGGTGCGAATAACGCTCGTGCGCCAGCGAGACGCCCAGGTGGCGCAGGCGCGCTTCGCCCATCTCCGGCGCAAAGGTCAGCCGGGTGCCGAGCGCACCGCCCTTGGTGGCGGAATTATCGATGCTTTCCAGGCTGTACAACGCCGTGGACCAGGTGGCATCCGGGCGGTTGGCCTGCCAGGAAATCGCCTTGCGGTAGATCGGCGCCAGCGTGGTGGAGGCATAGCCGCGCTCCAGGAACGGGCCGTAATTGGAGCCGGTGCGGTCATCGAGCGAGAAGTACTGCTTGAACTGGCCCACGGTCAGCGTACCGGCAGAAAACTTCTTGGCGATATAGACATCGCGCGCCAGGATGCCGCGGCTGCCCGGCTCGTACTGCAGGCCGGCAAATTCCGCCTCGGCCTTGTAGTTGAAGCCGTAGAACTTGCCCGCCACGTCCAGCCACGCGCGGCGGAACTGGGTGTCGTTGCGCTCGGGCGTGCCGCGATCATCGTTGTCGAACACGGTGAAGTCCCAGTGGATACGCCCGCCCACTTCCGCAGTGACCGGGCCTTCGCCATCGGCCGCATGCACTGCCGGTGCCAGGCAGAGCGCCGCACAGGCGGTGAACGCACGCAGGCGCAAGGTGTCGTTGCTCACAGACCCTCCCAGGTACATGTGTGAATCACGTTCAGCGATGCACCGCACAACCGCCGCGGCGCGTTGGCAGCAGCCTAGTCCGGTGAAGCTGTCATGGACCTGTCGTTGCTGGGCGGGGATTGGGGAGTCGGGATTGGGGATTCGTAAGAGCAGAACTGCAACAGCGGCAAGCTTTTGTGCGCGCGGCCTGTTACCTTCCGGCCGCAGCCAACCGCTGTTACGAATTCCCAATCCCTATTCACGAATCCCTGCCGCATGCGCCTGCTGCTAGTCGAAGACAATGCCGATCTCGCCGATGCCATCGTGCGGCGCATGCGCCGGAGCGGGCATGCGGTGGATTGGCAGGCCGATGGGTTGGCGGCGGCGAGCGTATTGCGCTATCAGAGTTTCGATCTGGTGGTGCTGGATATCGGCTTGCCCAAGCTCGACGGATTGCGCGTGCTGGCCGGGATGCGCGAGCGCGGCGACACCACGCCGGTGCTGATGCTGACCGCGCGCGATGGCATCGAAGACCGCGTGCAGGCGCTGGACGTCGGAGCGGACGACTACCTGGGCAAGCCGTTCGATTTTCGCGAGTTCGAAGCACGCTGCCGCGTGCTGCTGCGCCGCAATCGTGGCCAGGCCACCGAGGTGGTGCAGATCGGCGGCTTCGTGTTCGACAACGCGGCGCACACGGTGACACTTGACGGTGCGCCGATCGACCTGCCCAACCGCGAATACCGCCTGCTGGAGATATTGATCGGGCGGCTGGGCCACGTGGTGGGCAAGGACGAGATCGGCAACGGCCTGTTCGGCTTCGACGACGACGCCGGGCCGAATGCGATCGAGCTGTATGTCGGCCGGCTGCGGCGCAAGCTGGCCGGTGCGCCGTTGCGCATCGTCACCGTGCGCGGCGCCGGTTACAAGCTCGAGGAAGCCGACCCGCATGCGCCCGCAGAGCCGGCCATCGATGGCTGAGCCGCTGCCGGTGGCGCCGTCGATCCGGCGCACCTTGCTGCTGTATCTGGGCAGCCTGTCGCTGCTGGGCGCAGTGGTGCTGTTCTTTGCTGCACGCGATTACGGCGAGCGCGCGGCCAACCGGTCCTATGATCATCTGCTGGTGTCTTCGGCGCTGTCCATCGTCGATAGCGTGGCGCTGGTCGGTGGCGACTGGCAGGTGGACCTGCCGTATGCCTCGCTCGACCTGCTCGGCATGGCGCCGGAAGACCGTGTGTTCTACCGCGTGTTCGACGCGCAGGGCCGCACCATCACCGGTGAAGACACCCTGCCGTCGCCGGCGCGCGCGCCCGGCGACGAGCGCCCGGTGCTGTTCGATGCCCTCTACAGCGGTGAGCCGGTGCGCTTTGCGGTGGTGATGCACCGCGTGGCCTCGGCCTCCGGGCAGGGCGAAGTGCGCGTGCAGGTGGGCCAGACCCGGCGCGCACGCGATGCAGTGGCGCGCGATGTGGTGCTCAATGCCCTGGTGGCGATCGGGGTGTTGTCGCTGCTGGCGCTGGGGCTGGTGTGGCTGGGCGTGTATCGCGCACTGCGGCCGCTGCAACGGATCGAACGTGACCTCTCCCGGCGTGAACCGTCGGAGCTGAAGCCGCTCACCGTGCCGGCACCGCAGGAAATGCAGTTGATGGTGGCCGCGCTCAACCGCTTCATGGCACGGCTGTCGTCCAGCAACGAAACCCTGCGCGCCTTCATGGCCGAAGCCGCGCACCAGATGCGCACACCGCTGGCCGCATTGCGCGCGCAGGCACAGCTGGCCATGGACGACGACGACCCGCGCGAGATGCAACGCAGCCTGGTGGCGATCGAGCGCAACGCCAGCCACATGAGCCGGCTGCTCAATCAGTTGCTCAGCGATGCCAGCGTGATCCACCGTGCAAACCTGCAGCGCTTTGCCACCGTGGATCTGGCCGAGGTGCTGCACCAGGCCCTGCACGAAGCGCTGCCGCGCAGCGAGGGCGCACCACGCGTGCAACTGGCCATCGACCCGCAACCGGCGCTGTTGCGCGGCGATGCGCTGCTGCTGCGCGAAGCGCTCAAGAACCTGATCGACAATGCCTGCAAATATGGCGCCGGCGCGCCGCTGCAGGTGGCGCTGACCAGCGACGGCAGCCATCACGTGCTCACCATTGCCGACCACGGCCCGGGTATCCCGGCCGCCGAGGCCGAGCGCGTATTCGAGCGCTTCGTGCGTGGGCCCGACGCGCCGGCCGGTGGCGCGGGGCTGGGGCTTGCCATCGTCAAGCGCGTGGTGGAAGCGCATGGCGGGCGTATCGATCTGGCCAACCGCATCGGCGGCGGGTTGATCGCTTCGTTGCATTTTTCTGGAGGAACGGCGTGATGCGTGTGCTGTGGGTCATCGTCTTGTTGCTGATGCAGGGGGTCGCGTGCGCGGCGCCAGGCGATGTACGGCGCTTCCCCGCGCAGGGGCCGGTGCATGCGCAGCTGCGCGTACAGGGTTCCACCGATCTGGAAGTATTCGGCGCCGTCATCCAGGACTACCAGCGCCTGCATCCCGGCACCGAGGTGATCTACGAAGACGTGATCGCCTGGGACATCTACGCGCACTATCTGCAGCCCGGCGCCGGCACCTCGACCGCCGACATGCTGATCAGCGCCAGCATGGACCTGCAGACCAAGCTGGTGAACGACGGCCATGCGCTCGCCCACCGCTCGGCGCAGACCGAGGCATTGCCTGCCTGGGCGCAGTGGCGGCACGAGGTGTTCGGGATCAGTTACGAGCCGGTGGCCATCGTCTACAACACCCGCAAGCTCGATGCGGCGCGGGTGCCGCGGACCCGGCGGCAGTTGCTGGCCTTGTTGCGTGCACCCGATGCGCCGTTACGCGGCAAGGTGGGCACCTACGATGTCGAGCGCAGCGGGGTGGGGTATCTGTTCGCCACCCAGGACGGGCAGGTGGGCAGCATTGCCGGCGCGTTGCTGGCCGCGTTGGGGGCCAACCAAGTCAGGCTGGAAGAACGCACCGGCACCTTGCTCGACCGCGTCAGCCGTGGCGACCTGCTGCTGGCCTACAACGTGCTCGGCTCCTACGCGCAGACCCGCATCGACGCCGGCGCCCCGCTGGGCATCGTGCAGCCGCAGGACTACACGCTGGTGGCGCTGCGCACCGCGGTGATCCCCAAGACCGCGCCGCATGCGCCGGAAGCACGCAGGTTCCTCGACTATCTGCTGTCGCCACGCGGCCAGCAGGTGCTCTCGCGCGAGGCGCGCCTGATGCCGATCCTGCCGGCCGCCGGCGGCCGCGGCGGCTCGGCGCAACCACCGTTCCGGCCGATTCCGCTCGGCCCGGGTCTGCTGGTCTATCTGGACAAGCTCAAGCGCCGCCAGTTTCTGGATGCCTGGCGTGCGAGCACGCATCCGCCGCGTTAGAGCGTGTTATGCACTTTGAGATGAGATGCGTTGGCCCTCAGCGGTGCGGAGCGGGTGCTGTGTGGCATCGGCTTGGCTGGCGCCAGGGCAAGCCAAGCGGCGCGCGCTCCGTGCCGCTGACGGCCAACCCTCCGGGAAGCGCCCTGTAACGCGCCGATACCGCGTTGCGCGCCTTGCCCGGGCGGCCAGCCTGGGCCGCAGCGCACGCCTTGTCTCGACGCGCCACAGGACGCTTCGCACTCACCTCAAAGTAGATAGCACGCTCTGGGCAAGGCAGCGGCGGCAGCCATGTGCCAGACTTGGCGCATGGCCGATCTCACCATCCTCGTCGCCGACGACCACCCGTTGTTCCGTGCCGCCGTGATCCATGTGCTGCAGCAGACCCTGCCGCAAGCCGACGTGGTGGAGGCCTCCAGCGCCGCCACGCTGAGCGCGATGCTGCGCTCGCACCCCCAGGCCGAGCTGGTGCTGCTGGACCTGGCGATGCCGGGCGCACGCGGCTTCTCGGCACTGTTGCACGTGCGTGGCGAGCATCCGGACATCCCTGTGGTGGTGATCTCCTCCAACGATCACCCACGCGTGATCCGGCGCGCGCAGCAGTTCGGCGCGGCCGGCTTCATTCCCAAATCCACCCCGGCCGAATCGATCGGCACGGCGGTGGCCAGCGTGCTGGACGGCGGCACCTGGTTTCCGCCGATGACCGCCGAGCGCTCGGAAGCCGATGCGCAGCTGGCCGCCAAACTCGCCCAGCTCACCCCGCAGCAATTTCGCGTGCTGCTGAGCCTGGCCGATGGCCTGCTCAACAAGCAGATTGCGCACGAACTGGGCCTGGCCGAAAACACCGTCAAGGTGCACGTCACCGCGATCCTGAAAAAGCTCGACTGCTATAGCCGCACGCAGGCGGCCGTGCTGGTCAAGGCGCTGGAGCCGGAAGGCGAGGGTTGATTGCGCGTGCGCTGCGGGCTGCGGCCTGCAGCCACACCACACACGGCGCACAGCGCACGCAGCCAGTGCCCACCCATCACGTGCGGCTGCAACACCATAGCGAGCAAGCGTCAGCTGGCCATGCACGGCGCGCGCAGAGCCGCGATGTACGCGTGGTCCATGCCACACCGAGCACCGAGCGCGCCCGTCTGACGACTGCGTAGCCGTTGTGCTGGTCGCTCTACGCCGGCGGCTGCCGATAGAACACCATGCTGCCGTGATGCAGCTCGTCGTCGGTAACGAACTGGCCGTCGGCGGTGAACCCGGTGTCGTCCCAGTAGTCGATGTGAGTGCCGGTGATTTTGTAGCGTCCCTGGTAGGCGCTCTGGCGTGTGCCGCGGGCCTCGTCGTAGCGGCCGTTTGGCAGTAATTCCTGCCGGATCCGTCCGTCGCCGGTGACCCACATGCCGATAAACGGGTGCGCTTGCATGGCGTGTCCTGGTTGCTGTGGCGATGTGGTGGTGGCCTTGGTCGGCTGCGCGGCCGCTACCGACGGGCAGGCGAGCGCAGAACCGGCGCCAAGCGCCACCGCAATGGCCGCTTTCATCGGCATGTCGCTCATGGGCTGGCCCTGCGTTGCATGGGGCGTTGACCGCGCTGCAGCACGGCGTCGTAGGCGGGCAGGTCCAGGAACGCGTTGACCTCGACAGCCTTGCCGTCGTGCATCCGCATGATCCATGCGTAACGGTTGCGATAGCTGCCGCCGTCGCGCAGCGTGGCCACGCCTTCCCACTGCACGATGACATGCTCGCCATCGGCCCAGATGCGTTGCTGCACCGGGCGCAGTGGCGAGGCCAGGCGCTCGGCTAGCGGGCGGACTGCGGTGGCGATCAACACATCGCGGCCGCGCAAGCTGCCTGCGCTTGGGCCGGAGCCTTCGATGGTCCACACCACCTCGGGCGACAGCAGCGTTTGAAAGAGGTCGCTGCCGCCGGCCTGCCACTGCGCAAACGCCGCTTCGACGATGCGCTTGTTGCACACGTGTACCGGCTGCCCCGCGCAAACCTCTGCGGATGCAACGTCCTTCGACATGGCACCGGCGTTGCCTGCGAAGGTTGCGGCGACAAGCAGCGCTGCCGCCGCCAGGGCTGAGGGTCTGGTCATGGCTGCTCCGTGGTAATCAGCTGCGCAGCTGCAGCGGATGAGTGCCGTAGATCAACTGCTGCGCCATCGGCCTGCCGATGAAGCGTTCGGGGAAGATCGGCGGCAAGGCGCTGACGCTCTCCAGGCGCGCAAGCTGGTCGTCGTTGAGCACGATGTCCAACGCACCGAAGTTGTCTTCGGCCTGCTGCAGGGTACGTGCGCCCATCACCGGCGAGACCACCGCCGGGTGGCGCAAGGTCCAGGCCAGGGCCACCTGCGAGCGGGAAGCGCCCACTTCAGCGGCGACCGCACCGACCGCATCGGCGATGTCCAGCGAGCGCGCATTGAGATGCCCGGTCGATGCGATCACGCCCTTGCGGCTGCTCGACACGTCGGCCGAATTATCGTCGGACAGGTCCGCGCGGCTGTATTTGCCGGTCAGGATGCCGCCGCCCAGCGGTGACCACGGCAGCACGCCCAGGCCCAGCTCCCGCGCCATCGGCATCAGTTCGTGTTCGACGCTACGCTCGACCAGGCTGTATTCGATCTGCAGCGCCACCAGCGGCGACCAGCCACGCAGGTCGGCCAGCGTCTGCAGCTGCGCCACCCGCCAGGCCGGCGTGTTGCAGATGCCGATGTAGAGCACCTTGCCCGCCTGGACCAGATGGTCCAGCCCGCGCATGACTTCCTCCGGCGAGGTGGTGAAGTCCCAGGCGTGCAGGTACAGCAGGTCGATGCGATCGGTGTCGAGCTGACGCAGGCTGGTCTCGACCGAGCGAATCAGATTGAGGCGATGATTGCCGCCGGAATTGATGTTGCTCGCGTCACGCGCCATGGTGAATTTGGTGGCAAGCACGAAGCGTTCGCGACGGCCCTTGATCAACTCGCCGAGGATGCGTTCGGAGCCGCCGTTGGTGTAGTTCACCGCGGTGTCGATGAAGTTGCCGCCGCGGTCTGCGTAGGCATCGAAGATGCGCCTGGCTTCGCCTGCATCCGCGCCCCAGCCCCACGCCTCGCCAAAGGTCATGGTGCCCAGCGCGAGTGGCGACACCCGCAGCCCCGAGCGGCCGAGCAGGCGATAGCGATCCAGCGAATGTGTCTGTGTCATGGGGTGTCTCCCGGCAGTGGCGTTGTGCGTTATGCGATGCACTTTGCCGCTGGCAGGGCGACCAGCGTGAGCCCGGTTATCCGGGAGTCTTGCCTGATCGTCCGGATCCACGACCCCGACCGCGCCTCAGCATAATTGCGTGACCCGGCGACGTGGCTGGGTGCGCGTTGAGGTCAGGAGGCGAGCTTCAAGCGGACGCAGGTGCGGACGCAACTACGGGTGCAAGTAGAGACGCAAGTACAGACGCAAGTACAGACGCCCAAGCTGTCCTTGTTCCTGTAGGAGCGACCCTGGTCGCGAGGGGCCTTCCCCGTGACGGGCAAGCCCTCGCGGCCAGGTCCGCTCCTACAAGGGCCGCGCCAGCCCAAGCTGTCCTTGCTCCTGTAGGAGCGACCCTGGTCGCAAGGGGCCTTTCCCCGTGACGGGCAGGCCCTCGCGGCCAGGTCCGCTCCTACAACGGCCGTGGAAATAACCGCGCAAGCCAACGGGTACGACTGCGCTCTGCGCGCGTGGCGACGTCAGGGCTTGGGCCGGTAGACCACAATGCCGGCGGTCCTGGCGACGTACTCCAGGAAGGGTGAGTCCACCACCTTGTTGTTTTCCGGCCGCGAGGACGCATTGCGCAGCACCGGGCCGGCCTCGGTCATCAGGAAGATGCCGACATGGCTGACATCCAGCCCGGCCGCGGGCGAGTATCTGCCGACATAGTCGCCGGTGCGCAGCTGGCGCACGACGTTGCTGTCCACGGCAGCAGCCGGGATGTAGGTGATGGTTCGCTGCACGATCGGCAACCCGGGCAGGTAGTTGCTGCCATCGGCCTTGAGATTCAGCGCCTTGTCCACGCTGACCGCAGCGGGGCTGAGCGTGGCGGTGATGTCGTCGGCCAGCTCGTAGGGGCGGGCGACCCAGTCCGAAAAGAAATGCTTGCGATAGGGAAAGCCGACGATGCCATCGACATAGCGGGTGAGCACCAGCCGATTGACGAAATCCTGCTGCGAAGACGCCCTGCGCGCGGCTTCGACGTAATCCAGATAGGTGAAGCAATCCAGACCGGTGAAATCGATGATCAGCTTTTCCGGCGTCGTCGCCGAGCCCTGCAGCATGTTGGCCTGGTAAGGCGCGTCGAGAAAGAGGGCCGAAATCCGCTTGATCAGATGCCCCGGGCTCAGGCCGCGGTGACGGGAAACCTGGTCCAGCACCGTGTTCAGGCGCTGCACCGTGTAAGGGTTCAAGTCCGCACGGATCGGCCCGGCGGGCTGCACGGTTGCCGCAGGCGTGGCTGCCTGCGCGGGCAGGCTGGCCGCGCAGCCTGCAGACAGCAACGAGGCCGCTAGCAGTGACGTGTGTTTGAACATGGTGACTCCATCGTCCGGGGGGAGGAAATCGACCAACGCGCAAGCGTGGAATCTAAACCAGCAACACTGCAAAGGCGTTGCACGGTGTCGCCGTCGTCTGCGTGTTTATTCGCTGAGAAAGCGCCCGCTCTGTTGCCACTGTAGCGCAACAGGCGACCGGAAACCCCGCACAGGAATTATGCGAAACACCGAGATAATGTCGCGATTTACACAGTAAAAAAGCCGACGTTTGCACACGGAATCAACGCAGGCGCGCAACGCAACATCGTTCGGGACGTGGCACGCGGCTTCAACCGCGGCGCAACAGCATCTGCGTCATCAGCGCGCGTAGCGCGGGCGGGCGCACCGGCTTGGAAAGAAACCCCCATCCCAATTCCTGCGCATGCTCGCGCAATGCCGGGTCCGGCTCTGCGGTGATCAGGATGATGCGTGGCTCGCGTTGCCAGCGCTCCACCAGTTGCGGCAACAGCATGGGGCCGTAATGCCCGCCCATGCGCACGTCCAGCAACACCAGCTCAGGCGCGTCGTCGGCACTGGCAGTGGCAAGCGCGTCATCCGGGTCGCCGGAAAAATCCACGCGGCATTCCCAGCGCTCCAGCAGGGCACGGCTGGCCTCGCACACGCGCGGGTCATCGTCCACGCACCACACGCGGCAGCCGTGCAGGATGGGGTCGTTGCCGTGTTCGGCCGTGGGTGAAGGCGGCGGCAGCCGGGCGGCGATGGCGGCGCGGTCGCCCAGCGGCACGCTGACCGAAAACACGCTGCCGCTGCCGAGGGTGGAGCGCAGCCCGATCCGGTGGCCGAGCAGGCGGCCGATGCGCTCGACGATGGCCAGGCCCAGGCCGGCGCCGCGGTCGTTGGCAACCCCGTCGTCCAGGCGGCGGAATTCCTCGAAGATTTCCTGCTGCAACGCCTCGGCAATGCCCGGGCCCTGGTCGTGCACTTCGATGCGCAACCAGCCGCCACGGCGACGGCAGCCGATCAGCACGCGTCCACGCGGCGTGTAGCGGATCGCGTTTGACAGAAAGTTCTGCAGGATGCGGCGCAGCAGGTTCTCGTCGCTCAGCACCACCGCCGAGGTAGGCACCCAGTCCAGCACCAGGCCACGGTCTTCGGCCAGGATGCCGAACTCGCGTGCCAGGGTTTCCAGCAGGGGCGCGAGGGCGAAGTCGCGTACCTGCGTGTTCAGGCTGCCGGCTTCCAGGCGCGAGATGTCCAGCAGGCTGTTGAGGATGGCGTCCTGTGCGGCAAGGGCGCCATCGATGTTGTCCACCACGCGCGCGCTGCCGGGCTCGCGCACCTGTCCGCGCAGCACCGACACGAACATGCGCGCGGCATTGAGCGGTTGCAGCAGGTCGTGCACGGCCGAGGCCACAAACCGCGTCTTGTAGCGGTTGGCGCTTTCGGCCTCGCGCTTGGCGGCGGCCAGGTCGCGGGTGCGCTCTTCCACGCGGTGCTCCAGCGCATCGGCCAGCGAGCGCAGTTCGCGTGCGGCGTTCTTGTAGCTGGTGATGTCGGCGTAGCTGGTGACAAATCCGCCATCGGGCAACGGGTTGCCGCGGATCTCCAGCACCGTGCCGTCTTCCTTCTCGCTTTCGCGCATATGCGGCTTGCCGCTGCGCAGGTGATTGAGCCGCCGCTCGATCGCCGCTTCGATCGGCCCTGGCCCCAACAGCCCGCGACGCGCATTGAAGCGGAACAGGTCTTCGATCGGCCGGCCGATCTTGAGCAGCTCCGGCGGGAACCGGAACAGCTCCACATAGCGCGAATTCCACGCCACCAGATTGAGCGCCTCGTCGATGACCACCACGCCTTGCGGCAGATGTTCCAGGCTGCGGCTCAGGCCGGCATTGGACTGCTGTGCGGCGGCGACCACGCCGTCCTGCGCGGTGCGCAGTTCTTCGGCATGCTGTTGCAACAGGGTTTCCAGCTCGTGCCGGCTGCGCTGGCGCAGCGCCGACAGGCGGCGGCGCTGCTGCACGAACAACCACAGCAACGCCAGCGCCAGCCAGGCGCCTGCAGCCGCAATGGCGGCGGCGCGGCCGGCGGCGGCGCTGGCGCGGGTGTCGTGCAGCAGATGCAGGCGCCAGCCGCTTTCCGGTACCTGCTGCGTCTGCCACAGCACCGGTGCGCCCAGCGGCGGGTCGAGCACATCGGCCAGCACGCCACCATTGCCGGTCTGCTCGATCAGCCGGCGCCGCAGCGGCAGCAGGCCCTGGTTGGCGTACTGGCGGGTGCTCTGCAATTCGTTGCGGTCGCGTGGGGTCAGCGGTGCCAGCATGCGGTAGCGCCAGCGCGCGCGGCTGGCCAGAAACACCACGCCGTGGGCATCGGAGGCCAGCACGATATCCGGCGTCTGCAGCCATTCGCGCTCCAGTGCGGCCAGCGCGATCTTGATCACCACCACGCCCTGCACCTGGCCGGCCGAATCGACGATGGCCTGCGACAGGAAATAGCCCGGCTCGCTGGTGGTCATGCCGATGCCGTAGAAGCTGCCGCTGCCGGTCGCCAGCGCCTGCTGGTAATACGGGCGGAAGGCGTAATCCACGCCGACATTGCTGCGCGCCGCACGCCAGTTGCTGGCCGCCAGCGCAATGCCGCCGCGATCGATCAGCGTCAGCGTGGACGAGCGGGTGACGTTGTTGGCGCGTTCGAGCTTGCGGTTGAGCTGATCCACCTGCGCGGCCGACAGCGGGCCGGAGACGGCCGCGCGTAGCTCCGGGTCCAGCGCCAGGATCTGTGGCAGGGTGCGATAGCGGTCGATGCGCTGTTGCAGCGCCTGCGCATACAGGCCCAGTTGCCGGCGCACGGTGGCGCTTTCCTCGCGCAGTGCGTTCTGTTCGACGAAGTGCCCGGCCGCCAGCATGGCCACGACCATGCCGCCCAGCACGATGACCAGGGTGAGTAACAGGCGGCGGCGTTGCGAGGCATACATGCCGGCAAGTATGGGGGTCTGCCGCCTGATCGCGCAGCCATCGCCTCAGTGCGCGATGCATAGGCGCCCGAACGACAACGGCCGCACCCGTGAGCGGATGCGGCCGTGTCGAACACCAAGTGCGCTACGCGATGCCGGCAATGCACCGGCGAACCGCTGCCGGCAATGACTCGCTGCAGTTGGCGCCGGACCGAATGGCCGGTGCGTTGCAGCGCCCCGGCGCTGCTTAGAACTGCACCTGCGCGCGCAGTTCCATCACGTGCGGGGTCTCATGCACGCCGTTGCGCGAGGAATCCATCCAGCTGTAGTTGGCCTGGAACTTGAAGTGGCTGGTGAGGTACCAGTTGGCGCCGATGGTGGTGTCGTGCTGGCGGCCGCCGTGCACGTTGTTGTCTTCCAGGTTCAGGCGGCTGTAGCGGGCGGTCAGCTCCACCGCGCCGTAGTCGTGCGCCGGCTTGAGGTTGCCCGGCACGCCGCCGGCATAGCTGCGCGACTCGCCGGTCAGCGACCAAGTACCGTACACGTACTGGCCCTGGGCGATGAAGTGCGGCTGGCCGGCATTACGTGCCACTTCGGCACGCAGCGCTTCGCTCTGCAGCGAGAATGGGCCATGGATCCACACCGCTTCCACGCCGCTGCGGATCACGTGGTCCACATCCAGGATGGTGCCGGTGTCGATCAGGCGCACGTCGGTCAGGCCGGCTTCCGGGCGCGCACGCAGACGCACGCGCGGGCTGAACGACACGCCGCGGCCGTCGCTGAAGCCGCGCGGGTTCTCGATCGAGCCGGCGATGCCCAGGTGCAGCACGTCGCCTTCGGCCTTGGCCGGGGTCCACGCCGCATGCACGGCCTGGGTGGTGCCCGGGTTGTCGCCCTGCAGGTCCTTGCCGCCGTAGGCGCCGGCCTGCAGCAGGTACTGCTGACGCTCCAGCGTCCATTCCACGCCGGTCCGGCGGCCCTGGAACACCGCCTGCACCGGCAGGCCCAGTTCCATGAAGCTACCCGCACGCGAGCTCTGCACCGCTTCCAGGCCCACCGGCACCTTCATGTAGCCCAGGCGCACGCGGCCATAGTCCTGGCCCAGCAGCGCCTTGGTCTCGAAGCGGTAGAACACGTCCAGCCACAGCTTGGCCTCGAAGTCGAAATACACCATGGCGTCGTAGACGCCCTTCTTCTTGAGGGTGGCGCCGAATTCCTTGCGACGGAAGTCGGTGCGGTCTTCCAGGCGGTCGTCGCCGGAGAAGTTGTTGTCGTCGTACGCGTAGTTGCCGGTCAGACCCAGCTCGGTGCCATCACCGAAGGTGTATTTGGTCGGCCAGTTTTCGATCGAGGTGGCTGCAGTGGCAGCGGCGGGGACGATGGCGAGAGCCAACGCCAGGACAAGCAGGTTGAGGCGCATAGGAATGGTCTTCGGCGAGGAAAGGGGCCGGGCGTCCTGCCATGGCGATCGCGGTGAACAGCTTCAGCAAGCGCGCAGGTTCCGGACGGCGACTGCACAGAAACATCGGTGTCTGCGTTAAACGCAATTAACGGCCTGCGGCGGCGCGGCTGAAGTGTAAGACCAGGGTCGCCCGACGGACAGTGCTGCAGATGGGTGCCCGCAGTGTCCACGCGCCCCTCGCCGGCGTGGCAGGTCGTGCAGAAAGTCCTTGCCCGGCGCGGGGTTGCAACGCATGCCGCGCGGCACCGGGCAGGTGCCCGCGGCGCTGCGGCGCATTCGTAGTACCAATGGGTTATCGGCCCGGGCTGTGACGTGCGGCCAGAATGCCCGCACCGGGTGCCTGCTTAGGCACCCTCCAGTTCCCTCGGAGTGGTGCCATGCACATCAGCAAGCCTGCCGGCCCGTTGCCGGCGTCCGTGCCCTTCTACCGCCAGCTGTACTTCCAGGTCGTGGTGGCCATCGTCCTCGGCGCCCTGCTCGGCCATTTCGAACCGGCCTTCGCCGAAAGCCTCAAGCCGCTGGGCGATGCCTTCATCAAGCTGGTGAAGATGATCATCGCCCCGGTGATCTTCCTGACCATCGTCACCGGCATCGCCGGCATGACCCACCTCAAGACGGTGGGCCGGGTATTCGCCAAGGCGATGACCTACTTCCTGTTCTTCTCCACGCTGGCGTTGATCGTGGGCATGATCGTGGCGCACGTGGTGCAGCCCGGCGCCGGCATGAACATCAACCCGGCCGAGCTGGATCAGAGCGCGGTCAACACCTACGTGCAGAAGTCGCACGAGCTGAGCCTGGTCGGCTTTTTGATGGACATCATCCCGGCCACGCTGATCAGCGCCTTCGTCGATGGCAACATCCTGCAGGTGCTGTTCGTGGCGGTGTTGTTCGGCATTGCGCTGGCCCTGGTGGGCGAGCGCGGCCGCCCGGTGCTGAGCTTCCTGGAAGCGCTGACCGCCCCGGTGTTCCGCCTGGTGCACATGCTGATGAAGGCCGCCCCCATCGGCGCGTTCGGGGCGATCGCCTTCACCATCGGCAAGTATGGCGTGGAATCGCTGGTCAACCTGGCCTGGCTGGTGGGTTCGTTTTACCTGACCTCGCTGTTCTTCGTGCTGGTGATCCTGGGCGTTGTCTGCCGTCTGTGCGGCTTTTCGGTGCTCAAGCTGATCCGCTACCTCAAGGCCGAGCTGCTGCTGGTGCTGGGCACCTCGTCCTCGGAGTCGGCGCTGCCCTCGCTGATGGAAAAGATGGAAAAGGCCGGCTGCGAGAAGTCGGTGGTGGGCCTGGTGGTGCCGACCGGCTACTCGTTCAATCTGGATGGCACCAACATCTACATGACCCTGGCGGCGCTGTTCATCGCCCAGGCCACTAACGTGGACCTGACCCTGGGGCAGCAGATCACCCTGCTGGCGGTGGCGATGCTCAGCTCCAAGGGCGCGGCCGGCGTGACCGGCGCCGGCTTCATCACCCTGGCCGCCACGCTGTCGGTGGTGCCGGACGTGCCGGTGGCCGGCATGGCACTGATCCTGGGCGTGGACCGCTTCATGAGCGAGTGCCGCTCGCTGACCAACTTCATCGGCAACGCAGTGGCCACCGTGGTGGTGTCGCGCTGGGAAAATGCGCTGAACCGCGACCAGCTCAAGCTGGTGCTGGACGGCGGCTCGCCGCCGCTGCAGGCCCCGGTGAGCTCGACCGACGTCGTCGCCCCGATCAGCGCGCGCTGATGCTTCCTACGGCCCTGTTCTCCGTCGGCATGTCCGGCGGGGCGCAGGGCCGTTTTACATTGAGTTAGCCGCTCTGCGCTGCACCCGGCTGCGCCGCACGCCGCGCTGCAGCATGAATCTCCCTGCCGCGCTGACAGCTGCGCGACAGGCCCTTGTTCAGGCAGGGGGGTAGAATTCAGCCCTCCTGCGCCTTCGAGACCCACACAGCCGATGTCCACCGACGACTTCAAACAGGCCGCCCTCGACTATCACCGCCAGCAGCCGGCCGGCAAGATCAAGGTCACCGCGACCAAGCCGATGCTGACCCAGCGCGATCTGTCGCTGGCGTATTCGCCGGGCGTGGCCTTCGCCTGCGAGGCGATCGTCGAAGAACCCACCCAGGCCAGCGAGCTCACCGCGCGCGGCAATCTGGTGGCGGTCATCACCAACGGCACCGCGGTGCTGGGCCTGGGCAACATCGGCCCGCTGGCGTCCAAGCCGGTGATGGAAGGCAAGGGCGTGCTGTTCCAGAAGTTCGCCGGCATCGACGTGTTCGATATCGAAATCAACGAGAACGACCCGGACAAGCTGGTGGACATCATCGCCAGCCTGGAGCCGACCTTCGGCGGCATCAACCTGGAAGACATCAAGGCGCCGGAGTGCTTCATCGTCGAGCGCAAGCTGCGCGAGCGCATGAACATCCCGGTGTTCCATGACGACCAGCACGGCACCGCGATCATCGTCGGCGCCGCGGTGCTCAATGCGCTGGTGGTCACCGGCAAGAAGATCGAAGAGGTCAAGCTGGCCACCACCGGCATGGGCGCGGCCGGCATTTCCTGCGTGAACATGCTGGTCTCGCTGGGCCTGAAGCCGGAGAACATCCTGGCGCTGGACCGCGATGGCGTGATCCACACCGGCCGCACCGACCTGGACCCGGACAAGCAGCGCTACGCGCGCGACACCGACAAGCGCACCCTGGCCGAGATCGTCGAGGGCGCGGACATCTTCCTGGGCCTGTCGGCGGCCGGCATCCTGAAGCCGGAGATGGTCGCCAGCATGGCGCGCCAGCCGGTGATCTTCGCGCTGGCCAACCCCAACCCGGAGATCACCCCGGAAGCGGCCAAGGCGGTGCGCCCGGATTGCATCATCGGCACCGGCCGCTCGGACTACCCGAACCAGATCAACAACGTGCTGTGCTTCCCGTACCTGTTCCGCGGTGCGCTGGACGTGGGCGCCACCGGCATCAACGAGGAAATGAAGATCGCCTGCGTCAAGGCGATTGCGGCGATGGCACGGCGCGAGGCCTCCGACCTGGGCGCAGCCTATGGCGGCGAGACGCCGAGCTTCGGCCCGGAATACCTGATCCCGCGTCCGCTGGACCCGCGCCTGCTGGTGGAACTGTCGTCTGCCGTGGCGCAGGCGGCGATGGACTCGGGCATCGCCACGCGCCCGATCACCGACATGGAGGCCTACCGCGACAAGCTGGGCCAGTTCGTCTACCGCACCAGCCTGATGATGAAGCCGGTCTACGACCGCGCCCGCGCCGACAAGCAGCGCGTGGTGTATGCCGAAGGCGAAGAAGAAGTGGTGCTGCGCGCGGTGCAGAACGTGGTCGACGAAGGCCTGGCGTTCCCGATCCTGATCGGCCGCCCGGACGTCATCGAAGCGCGCATCCAGCGCATGGGCCTGCGCCTGACCGCGGGCGTGGACTTCGAGATCACCAACATCCTCGACGACCCCCGCTTCAACGAATACTGGCAGTACTACCACGCGCTCACCGAGCGTCGCGGCGTGACCGTCACCGCCGCCAAGGAGTTGATGCGCTCGCGTCCGACCCTGATCGCCGCAGTGATGGTGGCGCGCGGCGAAGCCGACGCGATGCTGTCCGGCGTGGTCGGCCGCTTCCACAAGAAGCTGGGCTATGCACGCAGCGTGATCCCGCTGGAACCGCGCGTGAGCTCCACCTCGGCGATGACCGGGGTGATCAACCAGCTGGGCGTGTTCTTCTTCCTGGACACGCATGTGCAGGAAGACCCGACCGTGGAGCAAGTGGTCGAAGCGACGCTGCAGGCGGCGTATCGCCTGAAATTGTTCGGCATCGAGCCCAACATCGCGCTGCTGTCGCATTCCAACTTCGGTAGCCACGACTCGCGCGACGCACTGAAGATGCGCCAGGTGCGCGAAGCGCTGCTCAAGCGCAAGCCCGAGCTCAACATCGACGGCGAAATGCAGGGCGACACCGCCTGGGACGAAGCGCTGCGCAAGCAGATCATGCCCAACAGCACGCTGAAGGGCCGCGCCAACCTGTTCGTGCTGCCGAATCTGGAAGCGGCCAACATCGCCTACAACCTGGTGCGCGTGTTCACCGACGGCGTGGCGATCGGCCCGATCCTGATGGGCATCTCCAAGCCGGTGCACATCCTCACCACCAGCGCCACCTCGCGCCGGGTGATGAACATGACCGCGATCGCCGCAGTGGATGCGCAGATCCGCAGGCAGCGCGACGCGGAAAAGGCGGCAACCGAGAAAGGCAACGACTGAGTCAGAAACTTGGTTGACCGAGCGTTGCTTGAGTTGAAGCGGTAAGCGCTCGGTCGACAAGACAACAGCCGTAAAGCGTCTCGCCCGACATGGTGTTGCGAGGCGCCCACCACTCGGCGCCCAGTCCGCGGCAACGACTCAAAAGCCCCTCTCCCCGCGGGAGAGGGGTTGGGGTGAGGGTACGGTTCACCAGACCTGCCCACGTTGCAGTGGGGCCTAACTCCCGCAGCAGTCGTGCGCTTTTGCTGTTTGCGTCCACGTCAGTCCACTTGCCCATCAACAGCAGTGCGACCATGGATTCGATAAAAGCCTCCTTCAACGCACCGCAGGCTCCGCCCCCAGCAGTTCGATCTCCGCCAGCTGCACCTTCGCCGGCGCACTGAAGCGCAGCCGGTATTCGGCATACGCACCAGGCATGGCGATACGAAACGGGCGCGTCTGCAACGGCCATTCGAACGTCTCCTCATCGCGCTGATCGATGACCTTCCACGCGCCATCAGCCGTACGCGCTTGCAAGGTCCATCCACTTGCCGCAAGTACCGCATGGCCATTGGTCAGTGTGTAGAACGTTGGCGTGCCGCGCGCAATGCCGCTAAGCGTCAGTGTCGATGTCGGGGCAATTGCAGCGACCGTTCCGGCATCGTCGTCATGCAACGCAGCCACGTCGCCGCCATCGGCCAGCGTGATGCGCGCCGTGTCTCCGAGCAAATCCCGCAACGGGGCAGGGCGCTTCCCCGCAGGGGTCAACGACGGCGGCGCTTCATCCGCTCCGCTCCCCCAGCGTGAAGGCGCCGGCCCCATCTCGAAGTCCAGCCTCGCACCGTCGGCAATGGCCGCATGCGGCAACCAGGTCTTGCGCCAGGGTTTGCCGTTGACCTTTAGCGATTGCACATACACGTTCTGCGGCGAATTCTGCGGTGCATTGACGACCAGCGTCCCGCCATTGGGCAAACGCACGCTGGCATGCTTGAACAACGGCGAGCCGATCACGTATTCCGGCGCGCCCATGCGCAGCGGATACAGCCCCAGCGATGCGAACAGGTACCACGCCGACATTTCGCCGTTGTCTTCGTCGCCCGCATAGCCCTGGCCGATCTCGCTGCCCAGGTACAGCCGCGCCAGGATCTCACGCGTCAGCTGCTGTGTTTTCCACGGCTGACCGGCATACAGGTACATCCACGGGATGTGGTGCGCCGGCTGGTTGCTGTGCGCATACATGCCCATGCGCACGTCGCGTGCCTCGGTCATTTCGTGGATGACGCCACCGTAGGACCCGGAGAACGCGGCTTCGCCGGTTTCGGGCGTGGCAAAGAAGCGGTCCAGCTTTGCCGCCAGGGCATCACGGCCACCGTAGAGCGCGGCCAGTCCCTGGCCATCGTGCGGTGCGGTGAACGCAAAGGTCCAGCCGCTGGATTCGGTGTAATCATGGCCCCACACGCGCGGGTCGTAGTGCGCGGCATCCACCCGCCACTCACCATCTGCCCTGCGGCCCTGGAAGAAGCCCACGGAGGGGTCGAACAGGGCCGCATAGCCGGCCGCGCGATGACGGAAGTACACCGCTTCGGTTGCATAGCGCTCACGCTCGTGTGCGGTGGTTGCCTGCCTGGACAAGGCATCGGCCATGTTGGCGATACCGAAGTCGTTGAGCGCACCTTCCATCGACCACGACATGCCTTCGTGCGTGTCGGTGTCGGCATAGCCGCGGAAGGTCGAGCGCGCCATGCCCTTGCGGCCCACATGCCGATCCGGCGGCACTACAGTGGCGTTCTTCAGCGCCGCAGCGTACGCCTCGGCCGGGTCGAAGCCGCGCACGCCCTTGAGCCAGGCATCGGCAAACGCCACGTCCGAGCTGGTGCCCACCATCAGGTCGGCGTAGCCGGGCGAAGACCAGCGCGCAATCCATCCTCCTGCACGCGCCTGCTCGATGAACCCCTGTACCAATGTTCCGGCCTGGTCGGGTGCAAATAGCGCATACGCCGGCCATGCGGTGCGAAAGGTATCCCACAGCCCGTTGTTGACGTAGACCCGGCCATCGCGGATCGGCGCAAAGCTGCGCACCGCGCTGCCATCGATGTTGTCGTCCGACCAACTGTTCTGGCTGGCGTAGCGCCAATCGGGCGCGTCGGCGCTGCCGACGTTTTCGTGTGCCGAGTTCGGATAAAGGTGCAGCCGATACAGGTTGGAATACAGCGTGGTGGCCTGATCGTCCGTCGCATCGGCAACTTCGAAACGGCCAAGCAACGCATCCCAGGCATCGCGCGCGCGCGTGGCGACCTGCTCGACACTGGCCTGCGGAGCGATTTCCAGCGCCAGGTTATGCCTGGCCTGGTCGAGCGAAATCAGCGAGGTGGCGATGCGCATCTGCACCTGGCGCGCGCTGCCGGCATCGAACTTGATCCAACCGGTGGGCCGGCCGGTGTCGATGCGGCCGCTGTCCTTCCACGGGCGATCGAAGGTGGCATACACATACATGCGCGTCGCCCCGGTGGACAGCCCGCTGCGCACGTCGGTGTAACCAGCCAGCGTCTGGGTTGCCGCATCCAGGCGCAACCCGCCGCGTGCATCCACGTTGTCGAACAGCAGATTGGCATCGCCCCGCGCCGGGAAGCGAAAGCGGAACAGTGCCGCGTGATCGGTCGGTGCGATCTCGGCGTGCAGGCCGTTATCGAACTGCACCGCATAGCGGTAAGGACGCGCTACCTCGTTGGCATGCGAGAACGCCAGCGCGCGTTTGCCGCGATCGGCCTCCGGCACCCCGGCAGTGAGCGACGGCATCACCTGGAAGGTCTGCCGGTCGCCCATCCAGGGGCTGGGCTGATGGCTGAGCGACAGCGCCTGCAGGCGCGGCCGGTTGTCCGCATCGTTGTGTTCGTTCCACCGGTACAGCCAGGTCAGCGTCCCGGCATCGGTTACCGGTGTCCAGAAGTTGAAGCCATGCGGCACTGCCGTCGCAGGGAAGTTGTTGCCACGCGAAAACGTGCCGTTGGACTGCGTGCCACGTGTGGTCAGCACCCGATCCGATGGACGAACGGGCGCGATCACGGGCACATCGGCAATGGCCACATCGTCGATCCAGCCGACAGCGGTTGCGCCAGCAGGTGGTGCCAGATCCAGCTCGATCGCACGCACGCGGCGCCCCCGCAAACCAGCCACCTCGCCGAGCCGCACCTGCTTGCGTGCCCACTGCTGGGGGTACAGCGTCTTCGACAGCCCCTGCGCACGCGCTCCCAAGGCCACGCCATGCTGGTCACGCGCCAGGGTGTCGGACAACCGCGTGCCGTCGTCCAGCACCAGATCCAGCGACACATACGTCGATGCCACATGATCGCTGCCGACGCTTTCCGGCAGCACCATCCACGACAGCGTGGTCTGCGCATCGATTGCAAGATCGGTGGCAAACAACACACGTCGGCCCCCGGCACCGCTGCTGTCGTAGCGCAACGCGCGTGCGCCGCTGTACCCGGCACCGGGCTTGGCCGCAGACGGCGCGGCAGGACCATTGCCGAGCGCAATCTGCACCCCGCCAGCACTTGCCGCGGCGGGCGCGGGCTGGCCCTGCTCGAACGAGCTTGCAAAGCCGGTGGCGGCCCCTGCAGGCAGCGAGGCGACGGCCAGCGCCGCAACCAACGGCAAGTGCCGCACAACGACAGACAGACTCACGTGCTGGTTTCTCCTGGGGCGTCCGAGGGCGCGCAGTGTTGCGCGGGCCGCAGCGCCGCGTTGCAGCGCTCGGACCCGCGCGTGGCGATCCAACGAGGTCCTGCCGGCGTGGTGCCCGCAGCGCCGGTGCTGGCCGATCGTGGACAAAACACGCAAGGCACGCAAGCGAGCTGGGCACTGCCTCGTCCGATGCGTGGCGGGCGAGCGGAACAAACACTGCGGACAGATCCGCTCGGGACTGCGCAGGTCTCAACATGTGTCTTGACCGGCGTTTCGCGCTTAGTGGCTTGCGAAGTGGACGCTGCCACGCCGCTGATCGACCCGGCTGACCATCTCGCAGCGCAAGGAGAAGGGCATGATGCGCATGGCAGGCAAGGCCGCGTAGTCACCAGCCATGGCGTTGCGTCACCGCAGAAGGCATTACGCACATCAAGCGACGTCGAGCTGCAGGTCATCGATGCGCGTCAATCGACATCACTCCATGTGTGGCCCATGCCGCTCAGGTGACATGGTGCGGCGTTTCAGGCGCCCGGGCGCCGCGTCTGCCCGCGGCAACACGCCGTCTCCACCCCAGGCCTGCCGCCGGCCGTCGAGCACACCGCACGCCGGTCAGGGCACCGTGCCGGCCACCGCGCCACCCTGCGGGTGCGGGCAGGCTGCTAGAATCCGCGCTCTGTCTTCGTTTCCCGACTGCACCGCCATGAGCCAGACCGCCACCGCGCCCGCCAATGCCGAAACGCGCTACACCGTGCAGCGGGCAGACCTGCCGCTGAGCTGCCCGACGCCGCAGATGGCGCTGTGGAACTCGCATCCGCGCGTGTACCTGCCGATCGAAGACGAACCCAACGGCGAAGCCAAGTGCCCGTACTGCGGCGCGTTGTTCGTGCTCGCCGACTGATCCTGGCCGGATGCACCGCCTGACCGTGGTGCAATTGCTGCCGGCGCTGCAGTCCGGCGGCGTCGAGCGCTCCACCTTGGAAATTGCCGCGGCGCTGGTGCGCGCCGGGCATCGTGCCGTGGTGGTATCGGCCGGCGGGCGCCTGGTGCAGCCGTTGCTGGACGCCGGTGGCGAGCACCTCACCCTGGATATCGGCCGCAAGTCGCTGCTGACCCTGCGGCATGTGGTTGGCCTGCGCCGGCTGTTTGCCGAACTCGGTGCCGACATCGTCCATGCGCGGTCGCGCCTTCCGGCGTGGCTGGGCTGGTACGCGTTGCGCGGGATGCCGGCCGCGACCCGGCCACGCTTCGTCACCACCGTGCACGGGCTCAATTCGCCCAGCCGCTACAGCGCGGTCATGACCTATGGCGAGCGGGTCATCTGCGTCTCGCAGACCGTGAGTGACTACGTCCGCGCGCATTACCCGCAGACCGACCCGGCGCGCATGCGCACCATCCCGCGCGGTGTGGATATCGCGCAGTTTCCGCGTCGCCTCGGGGCCGACCGGCGCGCGCGCGCCTGGGCGCAGACACTGCTGCCCGGCCTGCCGGCCGACGCATCGTTGCTGCTGCTGCCCGGACGCGGCACCCGTCTGAAGGGTCATGCCGACGGCCTGCAACTACTGGCCGCGCTGCGCGCGTCCGGCGTGCCGGCCTGGCTATGGCTGCCGGGCGCGCGCGAGCCCGGGCGTGAAGCCTATGTACGCGAGCTGGAAGCCGAGGCCGCGCGCCTGGGTGTGGCCGCGGCGGTCGCCTTTACCGAGCCCACCGCGCGCATTGCCGAGGCCTACGCCGCCAGCGATCTGGTGTTGCAGCTCTCGCGCAAGCCAGAGGCCTTCGGCCGCACCGTCGTCGAAGCGTTGGCAGTGGGCCGCCCGGTCCTGGGATGGGCGCATGGCGGGGTTGGCGAATTGCTCGCCGAGCTGCAGCCTGCCGGCGCGGTGCCGGCCTTCGATACCGCCGCGCTGCACGCGCAGGCGCTCGCGCTCCTGCAGCGCCCGCCCGCGCCGCCGGCGGTGCTTCCCTATACGTTGCAGGCCATGCAATCGGCCACCTTGAAGGTCTATGACGAACTCCGCCGCTGAGCCCATCGCGCAAGCGCCCGTGTTGACGCGCGACGTCGGGCGCTGGGCGCCGCTGTGGGTGATCCTGTTCGTTGCCCTGTGGCCCACGCCCGGGCTGGCCGAAACGGTGCTGTCGCTGGGCGCGTTGTTCGCGGCCTACCGCCTGGCGCATGCCCGCTTCCGTGGCGGCACCGGCTTGCTCAGCGGCGCCGCCTGGGCGCTGACCAGCGTGCTCTTCTTTGCCTACTGGCTGCCGCAGATGCTGTCGGCGCTGGATGCGGTGGATGCCGGGCGGGCGCTGCGCAAGTCGGCCACCGACCTGCGCTATCTGCCTTTCATGTGGCTGTGCGCGATCGCGGTGGCCAACGCGCAGCGCCGCCGCCGGACCTTCACCGGCCTGGCGGTGATCGGCGCGGTATGGACGCTGGATGCGTTGTTGCAGGCCGCATCCGGCAGCAGCCCGTTGTTCTTCGCGCTGGATGAACTCAAGCAGCTGATCAGCGGTCACGGGCTGTGCACGCCGCAGGAGCTGGCGCTGGTGGACCGCCTCAGCGGCGTGCTGGGGCCGTGCAATCTCAAGTTCGGGCAGACCCTGGCCAGCCTGTCGCCGTTTCTGTTGCTGGCGCTGGGGCGGCGCAATCGCTGGGCCTGGGCGGGCGCGGCGGCAGCCGTCGGCGTGGTGCTGGTGCTGGCGGGTTCGCGCGCGTCGTGGATCACCTACGGCGTGATCGTGCTGCTCTCGGGCTGGCAATTGCTGGGCGGCCGCCGTCTGGTGGTGGTGGCCGTGGCCGGTGTGCTGCTGGGCGGGGCCGTGGTGGCGGTGGCACCGCAGGCACGCGAGCGTCTGCAGCGCACGGCACTGGCATTCGGCAACGGCGAGCAGGGCGTGGACCACGCCTTGTCCGGGCGCGGCCAGATCTGGGGCGCCGCGCTGTGCATGATTGGCGAGCATCCCTTCAACGGTGTCGGCGCGCGCGGGTTCCGGCAGGCGTATCCGGCCTGCAATCCGGCGCCGTCGCAGCCACCGGCCTGGGGCGATGGCCCGGCCTTCCATGCGCACCAGATCGTGCTGGAAATCCTGGCCGAAACCGGCGTGATCGGCCTGCTGCTGTGGCTGGCCGGGGCGGCGCAGGCGTGGCGTGCGTGGCGCTATTCGAGCGTGGGCGCGCGTGAGCAGGCCCGGCCAGCGATGATTGCGCTGGTGGCCACCGTGTTCCCGCTCAATACCCACCTGGCGTTCTATTCCAGCTTCTGGGGCGGGCTGAGCCTGATGCTGGCGGGTTTGTATGCGGGCGCGCTGCTCAACGACGACGCGGAGCAGGCACCGCCGCGCTAGCGACGCCGGCCGATCGATCACCTGCACCTGCAGCACGCTGCAGGGCCGTGGGCGTCACTGGTAGAACGCGCTACGGCCGCCCGGCTGTCGCTTGAAGCGGCGATGGATCCACAGGTATTGGTCCGGCGCCTCGCGCACCATGTCCTCGATCGCCGCATTGACCTGCGTGGTATCGGCGATCACGTCCTCGGACGGGATGCCTGCCAGCGGCGGTGCGATCTTGAGGATGTAGCGGCCGCCTTCGCGGCGATGGAAGTAGGGCACCACTGCGCAACCGGTCAGTCGCGCCAGCTGATGGGTGGCGGTGATGGTGGAGGCCGGGTGCCCGAAGAACGGCACGAACACGGTGTCCTTGCCGCGCATGTCCTGGTCGGGCGCGTACCACAGAAAACCGCCGCGCTTGAGATGCTTGATGGTGGCGCGCAGGTCCTCGTTGGCGAACATGTGCGTGGCATAGCGCAACCGCCCGCGCTTGACCGCCCATTCGAACACCGGGTTGCGGTGCCTGCGGTACATGCCGGCCAGCGGCACGTGGTCGCACAACAGGCGCCCGCACATCTCCAGCGTCATGAAATGCCCGGACACCAGCAGCACGCCACGCTTCTGCTCCTGCAGCCGCTGCAGATGTTCCAGGCCTTCGATCTGCACCCCCGGGCGGATGGCGTCGATGCTGCCCCACCAGGCGCGCGCGAACTCGAACAGGCCCACGCCCAACGCATCGAAGCTGTCGCGCAGCAGTCGTGCCCGCCAGGCATCGTCCTGCTCGGGGAAACACAGCTTGAGGTTGACCTCGGCAGCGCGCCGCCGCGTGCCCGCCGCGCGCATCGCGATCCAGCCCACGCCGCGGCCCAACGCGCGTTGCAGCGTCCAGGGCAGGCGGCCGGCCAGCACCATGACGGCCAGGCCCAGATACA
This sequence comes from Xanthomonas sp. WHRI 6106, assembly GCF_040202405.1. Classification (NCBI taxonomy): domain Bacteria; kingdom Pseudomonadati; phylum Pseudomonadota; class Gammaproteobacteria; order Lysobacterales; family Lysobacteraceae; genus Xanthomonas; species Xanthomonas sp. WHRI 6106. The sequence continues at coordinate 432,974 of NZ_JBEGFC010000003.1, forward strand.
TGGGCCAGTGCCTGGGATTGCGCAGGGACGGGCGAACGGCGACGTTGGCGGGTTCTGACATGCGGCAATTCTAAGGGATCGTGCACATGCGCACCTGCGGACGCTCCCGTATCCTGCACGCATGCGGAAAGACCCGATCGAATGGCTGTTGCGCGGGCTGTACTCGGCGCTGCTCTACCTGTTGTTGCCGGTCACGGTGTACCACCTGGTGTGGCGCGGCTTTCGCGTGCGCGAGTATTTCAATCGCTGGAACGAGCGCTATGCCTCGTACACGCATGCCTGTGGCCGTCCACGGGTCTGGGTACATGCGGTGTCGGTGGGCGAGGTCAACGCCGCTGCGCCACTGGTCAACGCCTTGCGTGCGCAGCGGCCGGACATCCGCTGGGTCATCACCACCATCACGCCCACCGGCTCCGAACGCGTGCGCGCCGTATGGGGCGATGCGGTCGACCATGTGTATCTGCCCTACGACGTGCCCGGTAGCGTGGGCCGGTTTCTGGAGCATTTCCGGCCACGGCTGGCGCTGATCCTGGAAACCGAGTTGTGGCCGAACATGCTGTTCGGCTGTCGCGACCGCAAGATCCCGTTGTACATCCTCAATGCGCGGCTCTCGGCGCGGTCGTTGCGCGGTTATCGCGTGCTGGCCCCGTTGATCAGCCGCGCGCTGCGCACGGTGACCTGCGTGGCGGCACAGTCGCAGGACGATGCGGAGCGTTTCATCACCCTTGGCGCGCGTCCGGACCAGGTGGTGGCACTGGGCAATCTCAAGTTCGATATCGCTGCGCCGGCGCAGTTGCAGGCACTGGTCGCGCAGTTTCGCGCGCATGTGCCGGCCACCCGCCCGGTGTGGATTGCCGCCAGTACCCACGAAGGCGAAGAGGCCGCGGTGGCCGATATCCATGCGCGGCTGCTGCTGCAATGGCCCGACCTGTTGCTGCTATGGGCGCCGCGCCATCCGGAACGGTTTCCCAAGGTCGAGGCGCTGGCGCGCGAACGTGGCTGGGCCGTGTCCACGCGCAAGACCCAGCAATGGCCAGACGCGCGCGACAAGGTATTTGTCATCGATACCCTGGGCGAGTTGATGAGTTTTTATGCCTGCGCGCAGGTGGCCTTCGTCGGCGGCAGCCTGCAGCCGATCGGCGGGCACAACCTGCTGGAGCCGGCGGCAGTCGGTACGCCTGCGGTCACCGGCCCGCATCTGCATAATTTTTCCGAAATCTCGCGGCGCATGCGCGAAGCCGATGCGGTGGCCATCTGCGAGGACGCCGAGTGCGTGTACAACGATCTTGTCCGCTTGCTGGGCGATCCTGCACAGCGTGACGCAATGGCCGCCGCTGGCCTGGCCTTGGTCGCCAATGGCAAGGGCGCCGTCGCGCGCACGCTGCTGCACATTGCACAGGATCTGCCGCCGGTGGCGAACGACGGCGCTGCTGCGTAAGGCTTGTTGATCCGGTGCATGACTGCGTGCATCACATGCAGCAATTCTGCAGACGCCAGCTGCCAGATTGCAGCGGTCGTTGCGTTCACCAGTGAGAGCGTGCAACGGTGACTGACGCGAGCCTGGCTTTATCCAACGCAGCGCATCGGGCGTCGTAACGACCGCTTTACCGTACTAACCGAACTTGCAGCAGTCGCCACGAAAAGCGCCCATGCAATCGCCTGGCGCGTACAAAAAAGGCGGGCCTGGGCCCGCCTTTCGCGTTACCGGCGGATCGCCTTACTGCAGCGAGCCGCTGCCCTGCAGCCTGGACTCGGCATCCTGCGACAGCAGGCGGTTGACGTCCTGCAGATCGGTAATGTCGAGCTTGCCGATGGCCTGGCCCAGCAACAGCCGGTTCTGCAGGAAGGTGTAACGCGACTGTGCGTAGTTCAGCTGTGCCTGGAACAGGGTGCGCTGGTTCTGCACCACGTCCAGGACGGTGCGCGTGCCGACTTCCAGGCCGACCTGCGAAGCGTCATAGGCCGCCTGTGCGGAGACCACGGCCAGGCGGCGCGCTTCCACTTCGCTGATACCGGCAACCACGGTTTGATAGGCATTGCGCGTATTGCGATCCAGCGCGCGCTTCTGCTGCTCGTAGGTGTCCTGCTGGATGTCGCGACGTGACAGCGCCTGGCGCACGGCCGACTGGGTTGCGCCGCCAGCGAAGATCGGGATCGACAAGGTCACGCCGATCGAATCGGTATCGATGTCGCGGCCGTTGGTGGTGAAGTTGCCAGCTGCCTGATCCACCGTTCCTTGGCCACCCCAACTGTTGCTGCGGCCGATATTGGCGCCGAGATTCAGGGTCGGGTAATGCCCGGCACGCGCGGCGTTGACCTGCGCTTCGGCCGCGCTGACCTGCAGCTGCTGTGCCTTCAATGCCGGGTTATCGGCAATGGCGGTGGACACCAGTTGATCGACATTGCTGTAGGCCGCCGGGACTTCCGGGCGGAAGTCTTCCGGCAGCGCACGCAAGCCCACCACCGGCTGGCCGGTGAGTTCGGTCAGCGCCTGGTAGTAATCCTTCAGCGTATTGCGTGCGTTGATGGTGTCCGCGCGCGCCTGGTCGTACTGGGCACGGGCTTCGTGCACGTCGGTGATCGGCGCCAGGCCAACCTCCAGACGCTTGTCCGCGTAATCGAACTGCTTCTTGGCGGCTGCTTCGTTGGTCTCTGCTGCCGCGAGCGATTCGATGCCCACCAGCACCTGGAAGTACGCCGCCGACGTACGGGTGATCAAATCGTTGTTCGCCGACGCCAGCGTGAAATCGGCTGCCTTGGCGATTTCGCGCTGGGCACGCAGGTTGGCGAACTGGGCCCAGTTGAAGATGGTCTGGCTGCCCTGGATCGCGTACTGCCGCTGCTTGGTCGTCGAACGACCGTCAACCCCTTCCAATTCGCGATGCGCCTGGGTGAATCCGGCAGTGCCGTCCAGCTGCGGCAACAATGCCGCGCGCGCCTGTACCTGGCCTTCCCGATTGACCAGGCGCGTGGACTCGGCCACGGCCAGTTGCGGATCGCCGTTGCGGGCCATTTCGTAGACCTGCAGCAGGTCGGTGGCGTGCGCAGCCATGGGAGACAGGGCGGCGGCCAGGGCCAGAACGAGGGATCGGCGAATCATCGGGGAAGCTTCCTTGGGAATCAGAATTGGAATCGGGGCGTGGGTGCGGCGCCCTGGAGATAGGCGAGGTCGGTTTCGAACAACGATTCGATGCGCGGGGCGTTGACATCGCCACGGACCAGGACCGCTTCCATCACCGGTTCGTGACCGCGCACGACAAACAGCCGGCCATTCGGGCGCAACCACTGCAGCCACTGGACGGGGAGGGTGTCGACTGCGCCGGTCACGCAGATGGCATCGAAACGGCGCTCGCTCTGCCAGCCGAACACGTCGGCGGTGTCGATCCGGACATTGCTGCCCAGGCCGGTTGCGTCCAGATTGGCGCGCGCGGCGCTGGCCAGCGCGGGGTCGATTTCCAGGCTGACGACCTCGCGCGCGAGCGCCGCCAGGCAGGCGGTGGCAAAGCCGCTACCGGTGCCCACTTCCAGCACGTCTTCGCCCGGCTGCAGATCCAGCGCCTGCAACATGCGGCCTTCGACCACCGGCTTCATCATCTTGTGGCCGGCCGACAGCGGAATCTCCACATCGACATAGGCCAGGGTCTTGTAAGCCTCCGGCACGAAGGCCTCGCGCGGCATGCGCGCCAGCACGTCGAGCACGCGCAGGTCCAGCACGTCCCACGGCCGGATCTGCTGCTCGACCATCTTTTCGCGGGCCTGGGTGAAATCGATCGTCATGGTGCGGTTATCCAACGCGGTGGGGCGGACATTTTACCGGTGCGCGGGGCAACTGGCGCATCTAGCATCGCCGCGCATGGACCACCGGCGCAGTGCCGGAAGTCATCGCCACCAAAGGCCGGGGGCGGTCAGCGGGGTGCATAGGCCCTCAAAAAGAAGTCCACGCTGGATTCGATGTGCTCGTCCACCTGCGCACGGGTGGGCTGGCCGTGCAGGCCGCACATCATCAAGGCGTACAACTCGCCCTTGAGCAGGCAGAAGAACTGCGACGCCGCGCGGGCCAGGTCGGTGATCTCCAGCTGGCCATCGGCCACCCGTGCGGACAGGAAATCCGCCAGCGCCTGTTGGGTCCGCTTGGGGCCGGCGTCCCAGAACATCTCGCGCACATGCACGTCGCCGGTGCCGGGCGCCATCATCATGCGGTGGGTGGAAATGGCCGAGTCGGTACTGACCATGGCGAAGAACGCATGCGCGATCTCGATCAACTGGTCGCGCAATGCACCCTCGGGGGCATGGTCGAACAGGTCGTCCGGCATCATGTGCTGGCATTGCGCGCGGATCGCCTCGGAAAACAGGCTCTCCTTGTCGCCAAAATGGCTGTAGACGGTCAGCTTGGAGACGCCGGCCTGTGCGGCGATCCCATCCATGCTGACCCCGGCATAGCCTTGCTCCATGAACATGGTGCGCGCAGCGCCCAGGATGGCGGCGCGTTTCCCAAGATCCTTGGGACGCCCAGGGCCGTTGCTCTTGGCCTTGGACTTGAGGGGGGGCGAGCTGGACATGTGGTCAATACTAGACCATCGGGTTCTATATTTATACTCGGTGGCCTGAATGCATCAGCGCGCGCGTCGCAACCCACAGCTCTGCACTGCGTGGGAGCGGGCGGCAGATGACCACCCCGCGTGCCCCGTTGTCGCTGAAATAGTGATGAGCCATCACCGTCTCGGCCGAATGCCTCCCGGTGTCATGGTGGTCCCGGCAGCTGTGGGGAATCCACCTAGGGCGGGCCGTAAACCCCGGTGATAGATTTGCCGCAGGCCTGTCCGTGCATACCGACAGGCGGGGCCAGCAGGCACGGACGAGGGGACGGAAGCGTGGACAGGGTCGGGGCGCAGACGCATGCAGGCTGCGTTCGCAGCACAGGTGTGCTGCGGGCGGCGCTGCTGTGGGTCGTGCTGTGCTGCGCGACGCTCGGGTTGCCGCTGGCTGGCGCGCAGGAGCTCGACCACACCGCCTACCACACCGTCACGCGCTGGAACATGGACGACGGCCTGCCGCACAACCTGGTGCATGCGGTGGCCCAGGGCGAGGACGGGCTGATCTGGCTCGGCACCTGGGAAGGCGTGGCGCGGTTCAACGGTCGCGACTTCACCGTCTACGACCGCCAGAACACCCCGGGCGTGGAACTGGGGGGCGTGTTCGTGGTGTTGCGCGACAGCACCGGCGGCATGTTGTTCGGGACCGCCTTCGACGGGGTCTACCGGTACCAGGATGGCAAGTGGCAGCAATTGGGCGATGCCTCGGCGCGCCATCTGGCGGTCAGCGCGTTGCTGCGTCGTGCCGATGGCGCGTTATGGGTGGGGACGCCGCAGACGCTGTACCGGATCGAGCCGGATGGGCGCCTGATCGATGTCGGCCGCCAGGCCGGGTTGCCGCATGCGCGCATCACCGCGCTGTCGGCCGACGACACCGGCGAGCTGTGGGTAGGCACCGAAGTGGGCTTGTACCGGCTGCCGCGCTCCGGCGGTGCAGCAGAAGCCTGGGGCAAGGCGCATGGCATGCAGGCCGTGCCGGTCCGACGGCTGGCCAGCGATCGCCAGGGTGGCCTGCTGGTCGCTGGCGACGATGGCGTGTGGTGGTGGGGCCGCGCCGGCGGACTGCAACGGTTTCGCCAGGGCCAGCGGGTGGATGCGCTGTTGCTGGATCGGCGCGGGCATCTGTGGATGAGCATGCCCAGCGGCACGCTGCTGGTGCATCGTAGCGCCGGGGTGCCCGACGAGCAGGTGCAGATCTCCGGTGTCGCCAGCCCGGCATTGCTGGAAGATGCCGAAGGCCTGATCTGGGTCGGCAGCACCCATGGCCTGTTCCGGATTGCCGAAGGCGCCGCGCACGGCGTCACTCAGGACGACGGGCTGGCCTCCGATTACGTGCGCACGGTGTTGCAGACCCGCGATGGCACCGTGTGGGTCGGCAGTGCGGTCGGCCTGGACCGCTGGCGCAACGATCAGATCACACGGGTGTCGCTGTTGCCCTCCGAGGGTGGCCGGATCCTAGAGCAATCGGTGCTTTCGCTGGCCGATGCCGGCGACGGCGGGGTCTGGGCCGGCACCTACAGCCAGGGCGTGCTGCGGCTGGACGCGCAGGGCAGGGTCTTGGTGCGCATCGGTGCGGACGATGGGTTGCCCTCGCTGTCGGTGCGGGCGGTATTGCCCGATGGCGAGGATCTGTGGATCGGCACCACCGGCGGGCTGGTGCGCTGGCGGCATGGCAAGGCGCGCCGTTACACCGCGGCCGACGGGGTGCCTGACGGTTCGGTGCAGGCGCTATACCGCGATGCGCAGGGCATCATCTGGATCGGGACCGATCGCGGCATGACCGGTCTGTCGCCGGGTGGCAGCACGCGTGCGTGGCTGGGCGAACAGGACTTCCCTGGGCAGAACGCCTTCGACTTCCTGCGTGACGCCGGCGGCGATCTGTGGATCGCCAGCGATCGTGGCCTGCTGCGCCTCCATGGCGAGCAGTTCCGCGTCTACGACCACCGCGTAGGCCTGCCGCGCGACAAGGTGTTCCGCGTGATCGACGATGGTCGCGGCTACCTGTGGCTGTCCAGCAATCACGGCGTGTTCCGCATCGCGCGCAGCGACTTTGACCAGATCGATGCCGGCACCCGCGAGCAGTTGAGTGTGGAGGTGGTGGACCGCAGCGACGGCATGCCCGGGAACCAGGGCAACGGCAGCAGCGCACCGGCCGGTTGGCTGACCTTGTCCGGGCAATTGCTGTTTCCCACCGCCGCCGGCCTGGGCGTGATCGATCCGGCGCGCGTCGGCACCTTGCAAGGTCACCGCGTGCCGATCGTGTTCGAGCGCTTGCTGGTCGATGGCATGGTGCAGCCGGTCAGCGGCCCGCATCGCTTTGGCGCCGAGACGCGGCGCATCGCCATCGGCTATGCCGGGCTGAACTTCCGCGGGCCCGACAAGGTGCGTTACCGCTATCGCCTGGAAGGCTTCGACCCGGAATGGGTGGACGCCGACACGGCCACCGAGGCGGTGTACACCAACCTGCCGCCGGGCCGCTTCCGTTTCCGTGTGCAGGCGATGTCGCTGCCGGTGGACTGGCGACAGACCGCACTCCTTGGCGAATCCAGTCTGGTCATCGCACTGGCCCCGCCGTGGTGGCGTCGTGGCGAGGTGATCGCGCTGGGCGTCCTTGCGCTGGCCAGCCTGATTTACGGGTTTTACCTGTGGCGTACGGCCAGCTACCGGCGAAGCCAGCGCCAGCTCAATACCGTGATCGATCGGCGCACACGCGAACTGCGCGAGAAGAATCTGGCGCTGCAGCAGGCCAGCGCGGAGCGTGAAGCCCTGATGCAGCAGCTGGAATACCGCGCCAGCCATGACGTGCTCACTGCATTGCCCAACCGGCGCGAAGCCGAGCGCGTGCTGCAGCAGTGGTTCGACGCTGCACGCAGCGGTGGCCCGGCACTGGCGCTGGCGCTGATGGACATCGACCACTTCAAGCACATCAACGACGCGTATGGCCATGACGTCGGCGACGCGGTGTTGAGCGCGCTGGGCGATGCCTTGAGCGCCCAGGATCAGGCGCAGTGTTTCGCCGCGCGCCATGGCGGCGAAGAGTTCCTGCTGGCCGCCACCGGGCTTGACGCGGTGCAGGCACGCGCGCTGTTCGAGCGCATGCGGCAACGCCTGGCGGCAATCGAAGTGGATGCGCACGGCACCAGCGTGCAGTGCACCGCAAGCATGGGCATGGCGATGAGCCACGAAGTGCCGACGCGGCGCGAACTGCTGGCATTGGCAGACCGTCGCCTGTACCAGGCCAAGCGGCAGGGGCGCGACCGGCTGGTCGACCACTGACCTCGTGCTGGCGTATTACGCTGTCTGCCGGGTGTAGCAGTGCAGAACAGCGGTGGCTGGATGCGCCTGTTCTTGCGTGCGATGCGTGAGCGCTCCGCAAATGTCTTTATCCTTGTGACACTGTGCGGACCAGCGGCGCAGCAGTGCTGGCAGGTGGGTGCGGATGCGAGCGGAGCATGTCGTGCACCACGCGCTTCAGGGACTGCGTCACGTCTGGTCTGCCTGTGCGTTCAACAGCGCCACAAACGCCTGCGCCGCACGTGACAAGGTACGCCCGCCGTGCGTCACGCAGCCCAGCTCGCGCGACAGCGTCACATCGGCCAGCGGCAGCGCGACGATCTGATGGTCGATCATGCGTTCGGGCAACACGCTCCAGGCCAGCCCGACCGATACCAGCATCTTGATCGTCTCCAGATAATTGGTGGTCATGCGCAGGTGTGGCGCCAGGCCACGCTCGGCAAACAGCCCGGCGACGATGCGATGGGTGAACGTGCCGGGGTCCGGCAGCACTGCAGGATGCGCCACCACGTGGTCTAGCGTCACCTCCCGCAGGGCGGCCAATGGATGGTCGGGCGCCACCACGAACTGCAGATGGTCGTGCCAGATCGGCCGCGCGCGCAGCGGCGCGCGCGTGTCCGGTGCCAGGGTGGTCACAGCCAGTTCGACCTCGCCGCGTAGCACCGCCGCATACGCCAGTTCCGAATCCAGAAACTGGATGTCCAGCGCGGCCTGCGGGTGCTGCGCAGCGAAGCGACGCAGCAACGCCGGTAGGCGGTGCAGGCCCACGTGGTGGCTGGTGGCCAGGCTCAGGCGCCCGCCAACCGAGGCCCCGAGGTGCTCGAGCACGCGGCGGGTGTCCTCCAGTTCGGCAAGAATGCGTTGGGCGCGCGGCAACAGGGCCTGCCCGGCCTCGGTCAGCACCACCTGCCGGCCCAGGCGATCGAACAACCGCGCCGACAGCTGGCCCTCCAGCAAGGCGATGCGCTTGCTCACCGCCGGTTGGGTGAGGTGCAGCGCCTCGCCGGCCGCCGAGAAGCTGCCGCTCTGGGCAATGGCCACGAATGCGCTGAGGCTTGCGAGATCCACTGGCATTCCTGAAATTCATTTGTTGAATAAACAATATGAATTTGCGTTATCCAAGGCAAGCTCCTAGCATCGATCTCAGCCAGGTGGGCGCACCCACCATTCGCCACCCGGATTGCCGCGATGACTGCCAAGACGCTGTACGACAAGCTGTGGGAACTGCATGAGGTCGCCCGTCGTGACGACGGCTCCTCGCTGATCTACATCGACCGCCACATCCTGCACGAGGTGACCTCGCCGCAGGCCTTCGAAGGCCTGCGTCTGGCCGGGCGCAGGCCATGGCGTATCGGCGCCAACATCGCCACCCCCGACCACAACGTGCCGACCACACGTGCCGAGCGCCAGGGTGGGCTGGAGTCGATTTCCGATGAAGTCTCGCGCCTGCAGGTGCAGACCCTGGACGAGAACTGCGACGACTTCGGCATTCTCGAGTTCAAGATGAACGATGCGCGCCAGGGCATCGTGCACGTGGTCGGCCCGGAGCAGGGCGCCACGTTGCCGGGCATGACCGTGGTCTGCGGCGATTCGCATACCTCCACGCACGGTGCGTTCGGCGCGCTGGCGCACGGCATCGGCACCTCCGAGGTCGAGCATGTGCTGGCCACGCAGTGCCTGATCGCCAAGAAGATGAAGAACATGCAGGTGCGCGTGGAAGGCACGCTGCCGTTCGGCGTCACTGCCAAGGACATCGTGCTGGCGGTGATCGGCAAGATCGGCACCGCCGGCGGAAACGGCCATGCACTGGAGTTTGCCGGCAGCGCGATTCGCGACCTGTCGATGGAAGGGCGCATGACCATCTGCAACATGTCCATCGAAGCCGGCGCGCGCGTGGGCATGGTGGCGGTGGACGAAAAAACCATTGCCTACGTCAAGGGCCGTCCGTTCGCCCCCAAGGGCGCCGACTGGGATGCGGCTGTCGCGTTGTGGAGCACGCTGGTCTCCGACCCGGACGCGCACTTCGACACCGTGGTGGAACTGCGTGCCGAAGACATCAAGCCGCAGGTCAGCTGGGGCACCTCGCCGGAAATGGTGCTGGCGGTGGATCAGCAGGTGCCGGACCCGGCCGCCGAGCAGGACCCGACCAGGCGCGACTCGATCGAACGCGCGCTGAAATACATGGGCCTGAAGGCCAATCAACCGATCACCGACATCCGCCTGGATCGCGTGTTCATCGGCTCATGCACCAACTCGCGCATCGAAGACCTGCGCGCCGCCGCCGCAGTGGCCAAGGGCCGCAAGGTCGCTTCCACGATCAAGCAGGCGTTGGTCGTACCAGGCTCGGGCCTGGTCAAGGCACAAGCCGAAGCAGAAGGCCTGGACAAGGTATTTCTGGAGGCCGGTTTCGAATGGCGCGAGCCAGGCTGCTCGATGTGCCTGGCCATGAACCCGGACAAGCTCGGCAGCGGCGAACATTGCGCCTCCACCTCCAACCGCAACTTCGAAGGCCGCCAGGGCGCCGGTGGACGCACGCATCTGGTCAGCCCGGCGATGGCCGCTGCCGCGGCGGTGAGCGGACACTTTGTCGATGTGCGTGAACTCGGGGATTCGGCATTGGGAATTCGGGATTCGTAAAAAAGCGCTCCGCCATCCCCGGCCTTTTCGAATCCCCAATCCCCCAATCCCAAATCCCGGCCCCTCCCAATGACTCCTTTCACCCAACACACCGGACTGGTCGCGCCGCTGGATCGCGCCAACGTCGACACCGACCAGATCATTCCTAAACAATTCCTCAAGTCGATCAAGCGCACCGGCTTCGGGCCGAACCTGTTCGATGAGTGGCGGTATCTGGACATCGGCGAGCCTGGCCGCGACAACAGCCAGCGCCCGCTCAATCCGGAGTTCGTGCTCAATTTCCCGCGCTATCAGGGCGCCAGCGTGTTGCTGGCGCGCGAGAACTTCGGCTGCGGCTCCTCGCGCGAGCATGCGCCGTGGGCGCTGGACGAGTATGGCTTTCGCGCCGTGATCGCGCCCAGCTTCGCCGACATCTTCTTCAATAACAGCTTCAAGAACGGTCTGCTGCCGATCGTGCTGGCCGAGGCGGAAGTGGATGCCTTATTCGAACAGTGCCTGGCCACCGAGGGCTATCAGCTCACCGTGGATCTGGCCGCACAGCGTGTGCGCCGTCCCGATGGCGTGGAATACGGTTTCGACATCGACGCCTTCCGCAAGCATTGCCTGCTCAACGGGCTGGACGACATCGGTCTGACCCTGCAGGACGCCGATGCCATCGGTCGCTTCGAGCAAGGTCATCGCGCACGCCAACCGTGGTTGTTCGGCGCGTTGCAGTAATGCTTGCGTCGTGAACGCCGCAGCACAGTGAAACAACGGGTGCGGTAGCGCCCTTCCACGAGGATTGCATGAGCAAGCAGATTCTGATTCTTCCCGGCGACGGCATCGGCCCGGAAATCATGGCCGAAGCGGTCAAGGTGCTGACGCGCATCGATACGCAACACGGCTTGGGCGTCACCCTGGTGTACGACGAACTCGGTGGCGCGGCCTACGACAAGTACGGCAGCCCACTGGCCGATGAAACGCTGGAGCGCGCGCGCGCTGCCGATGCGGTGCTGCTGGGCGCCGTCGGTGGGCCGCAATGGGACACCATCGACCCATCGTTGCGCCCGGAGCGCGGCCTGCTCAAGATCCGCTCGCAGCTGGGCCTGTTCGCCAACCTGCGCCCGGCGTTGCTGTATCCGCAATTGGCCGATGCGTCCACGCTCAAACCGGAGGTGGTGTCCGGGCTGGATCTGTTGATCCTGCGCGAACTCACCGGCGGCATCTACTTCGGTCAGCCGCGCGGCACGCGCACGCTGGAGAACGGCGAGCGCCAGGCCTACGACACCTTGCCGTACAGCGAAAGCGAGATCCGCCGCATCGCTAAGGCCGGCTTCGAGATGGCGCGCTTGCGCGGCAAGAAGCTGTGCTCGGTCGACAAGGCCAACGTGCTGGCATCGAGCCAGCTCTGGCGTGCAGTGGTCGAAGAAGTCGCCAAGGACTACCCGGATATCGCGCTGTCGCACATGTACGTGGACAACGCGGCCATGCAGTTGGTGCGCGCGCCCAAGCAGTTCGACGTGATCGTGACCGACAACATGTTCGGGGACATTCTGTCCGACCAGGCATCCATGCTCACCGGCTCGATCGGCATGCTGCCGTCGGCCTCGCTGGATGCCAACAGCAAGGGCATGTATGAGCCCTGCCACGGCTCGGCGCCGGACATCGCAGGCAAGGGCATCGCCAATCCGCTAGCGACCATCCTGTCGTTAGCGATGATGTTGCGCTACACCTTCGCGCAGTCCGCAGCAGCTGATGCGATCGAGCAAGCGGTCGGCAAGGTACTCGACCAAGGTCTGCGCACTGCCGACATCTGGTCCGAAGGCACCACCAAGGTCGGCACCGTGGCGATGGGCGATGCAGTGGTAGCCGCGCTGTAAAGAGCCCGCTTCCGACGCGTTGTAGCTGTGCTGGTGGCTATCGTTCTTCGGGCGATAGCCACTTTCGTTTGGTGGCTCTCCAGGTGTGATCACATCAGTCAAGCGAAGCACTCGCATGGAAATTCTAGATGCTGTGCGCAAGATTGATCGGTGCGGAGTTGGTCGGCAGCGCGGCGCCGCATCCAGTGTCGGGACACGCCGTGAATCCGTCCGTGGAGGCTCGGTGGCGGCATCCATGCCGCCACACGGTCCCGCCCCCGGAAGCGACACCACGCTTCCACCATTGCTATCGCTGATCGGCAAGCAATGCTTCAAGCACGTGTTGATGCCTGCAGACTTCCCAGCCGATGAGATCGGCAAGCCATCTATCTGCTCACGTCGCCAGGATGGACGCTCCAAGGACCTTCAGCTCAACATGCCCTCTGCATTTCTTTCCGCAACCGATAGCAATTGGTGGTGCTTGCGCGGGTGCCGGTGTGGGACCTTGAGCGGCATGGATGCCGCGCCAGAGCCTACATGGACGGACTTGCGGCGTGTCCCACGCCGGTACACGTGCAAGCGCCCGCAGCAGACCGAAGCATTCGCACAAAACCGGCAGATCTCGTGTGCGAGGTTGTTCTGTGTCGGTACGAGTGCACGCGCCCGCAGCAGCCCGACGCACTTGCAAGAACGTTGGAACACCAAAACCAAAACGGCCAGCAGATCACTCCGCCGGCCGTCAGGCTTACATCGCCTTGCCAATGAGCAGCGTTACGCCACCGCAGCGGTCTTGCCGGCGATCACGCCGCGCTCGCGCTGGCGCAGCAGGCGGTTGGCCACATCCAGCCACGCCAGGGCGCTGGCTTCGATGATGTCCTTGCTGGTGCCGGTGCCTTCGTATTCCACGCCGTCGTGGCGCACGCTCAGGCTGGCTTCGCCACGCGCATCCGCGCCGATGCCCACGCTGTGCACTTGGTAGCTGTCCAGCTCCAGCTTCACGCCGGTCGCCGAGGCCAAGGCTCCGAAGAGTGCATCCACCGGCCCGTTGCCCTGCGCCGTCTCGGCCACGCGGTTGCCTTCCGGGTCGGACAATTCCACCAAGGCGTTCGCACGGCTGCCCACATCGCTGATGGTCATCGACGCCAGGCGGTAACCTTCCTGCACGGTGGCGTCCTGCATCATCGCCTGCAGGTCGGCGTCGGTGACCACGCGCTGCTTCTCGCACAGCGCCTTGAACTGCTCGAACACCAGCTTGACTTCTTCTTCTTCCAGCAAGTAACCCAGTGCACGCAGGCGCTGTTCCACCGCGGCGCGGCCGCTGTGGCGGCCCAGCACCATCTGCGACGACTCCCAGCCCACGTCTTCCGGGCGCATGATTTCGTAGGTACCGCGATGGCGCAGCATGCCGTGCTGGTGGATGCCCGATTCGTGCGCGAACGCGTTGCCGCCCACCACCGCCTTGTTGCGCTGTACCGGCATGCCGACCAGGCGCTGCAGCAACTGCGAGGTGGAGACGATGCGCGGGGTATTGATGTCGGTATCGATGTTGTAGAACGCACCGCGCACCTTCAGTGCCATGGTGATTTCTTCCAGCGCGCAGTTGCCTGCACGCTCGCCGATACCGTTGATGGTGCATTCGACCTGGCGGGCGCCGCCTTCGATGGCGGCCAGCGAATTGGCCACGGCCAGACCCAGGTCGTTGTGGCAGTGCGCACTGAAGATCACGTTGTCGGCAGCGTCGACGGCGGAGATCAGGCGCGAGAACATGCCGCGGATTTCTTCCGGCGTGGTGAAGCCCACCGTGTCGGGCAGGTTGATCGTAGTGGCGCCGGCCGCGATCGCCACGCGGGTGACCTCGATCAGGAAATCTTCCTCGGTGCGCGTGGCGTCCTCGGCAGAAAACTCCACATCGTCGATGTAGCTGCGCGCCAACGTCACGTGCTTGTGTACCGATTCCAGCACCTGCTCGCGGCTCATCCGCAGCTTGTGCTCACGGTGCACCGGGCTGGTCGACAGGAAGACATGCAGCCGCGGATTGGCAGCCGCTTCCAGCGCCTTGGCCGAGGTTTCGATGTCGGCTTGCAGGCAGCGCGACAACACGGCCAGCGTCGGGCGACGCAGCTCGCGGCCGATCATCGCCACCGCTTCGCGGTCCGACTGCGAGCTGGCCGGGAAACCGGTTTCGATGATGTCCACGCCGAGTTCGTCCAGCGCGCGCGCCATGACCAGCTTCTGCTGGGGCGTCATGCTGCAGCCGGGGGATTGCTCGCCGTCGCGCAGGGTGGTGTCGAAAATTCGGATACGCGGGGTCTGGTTGGATACGTTCGTGTTCACCAGGAAGACTCCTCTACGGCGATGGCGGTGACAGGCGTTGAAGCGACTGCGGATGGGCGGGAAAGAGCGGGTGGTTGGTTGGGTGGCTTGACGCTACGTTCGTTGCGAAGCCGCTCGGTGTTGCGACGACGCGGTTTGCGTGGCGGACGCGGCCGCACCTCGGACAAGAGTGTGGCCAACACGGTTGCGTCGATATTACCGCCAGAGACCACCGCACATTTGCGTTTGCCTGCCACACGGCGACCAGCGGCCAGGGCCAGGGCACCGGCGCCTTCGGCAATCACGTGTTCTTCCAGTGCCAGGCGCACCAGGGTTTCGCGTAATTCGGCTTCGCGCACGATCACCACGTCGTCGAGCAGGCTCGAGCACAGGCGGCGGGTGAGAAAGCCGGGAATCTTAACCTTGACCCCATCGGCCAGCGTGGGCACGGGAGCGATTTCGCGCAGGTCGCCGCGCACGGCGCGCGCCATCGAGTCCACGCCTTCGACCTGCGCGCCGACCACGCGCACGCCCTGCGACTTGAGCGCCAACGCAATACCGGAGGCCAGCCCACCACCGCCGATCGGCACGATCACCACGTCCGGCGCATGCGCCGCCAGCTCGATCCCGACCGTGCCCTGGCCGGCGATCACGTCCGGGTCGTCGAAGGCGGACAGGAAGCGATAGCCGTTCTGGTCGGCCAGCTCGCGGGCAAAGGCGAAGGCCTCGTCGTAACTGTTGCCATGCTGGCGCACGGTGGCGCCCCAGTGGGCGACGCCGGCGATCTTGGTCTGCGGCGCGCCGTGCGGCATCACCGTGATGGCTTGCACACCCAGCCGATAGGCCGACCACGCGACACCTTGCGCGTGATTACCGGCCGAGGCACAGATCACCGGGCGCTCGTCGCCGCGTTCCAGACCGGCCAGCAAGGCATTCAAGGCGCCGCGCACCTTGTAGGAGCCGGTGCGCTGCAGGTTTTCCAGCTTCAACCACACGCCGAAGCGTTCGGCGTAATGCAGTGGCGTGGGCGAGAGGTACTTGCGCAGGCGCGCCTGTGCAGCCAGCACATCGGCCACGCTGACGGCCACGTCGCCTACGTCGGGCTCCTGCGTGGTGGGGCGGCCGGAATCAGGCATTGCGGCACGCGCGCGGCCGATCCGGAAGAAGACACCTCCGGACAGCGGTCTGGTGGTCACGCGAGGTCTGCGTACGCGGAGCCTGGGTGCTCATGCAGCGGCCTCGACCGATTCCAGCGTGACGATGCTGACCGATTCGCAGTCGTAGACCTTTTCCAGCTGCAGACGCAGCGTCTCCGGTGGACGGCTGCTGTCCACGTCCAGTTGCAGATGCCAGCGGCCGGCATCGTCCGGCGCCGCAGCACCCTGGATGGCGCACGGGCGGAACCCGCGGCGCTCGGTCATGCCGATCACCCGCACCAGTGCGCCTTCGGCCGGCTTCAGCACCAGATCAAGCCGGTAACGCATGTGTCGTCTCCTTGGCCGCGTGTGCGGGGTTGCTGTCCAGCATGGTGCTGTTGGCATTGTTGGGTGGCACCAGCGGCCACACGTTGGCACGCGCATCGATGGCCACATGCAGCAGGCCTGGGCCCGGTTGCGCCAGCAGGTCGGCCAGCGCGGCATCCACATCGCCGCGCGCGATGATGCGCTTGGCCGGGATGCCGAATACCTGCGCCAAGGCCGCGAAATCCGGGTTGTCGGACAGATCGATCTC
Organism: Xanthomonas sp. WHRI 6106; assembly: GCF_040202405.1. NCBI lineage: Bacteria > Pseudomonadati > Pseudomonadota > Gammaproteobacteria > Lysobacterales > Lysobacteraceae > Xanthomonas > Xanthomonas sp. WHRI 6106. The sequence goes on from NZ_JBEGFC010000003.1 coordinate 449,379, forward strand.
GCTGTAGCGCTCGGCAAAGAACAGTTCCTGCCACTGCCGCACCATGCCCAGCGAACTGTTATCCAGCAGCACGATCTTCACCGGCAGCTTGCAGCGCGCGATGGTCACCAGCTCCTGCACGTTCATCATGAAACTGCCATCGCCGGAGACCAGCACCACGGTGCGGTCGGGGCAGGCGAACTGCGCGCCCATCGCCGCCGGCAGGCCGAAGCCCATGGTGCCCAGCGCGCCGCTGGTGAGGTGATTACGTGGATCGTTGAAGCGGCAATGCTGGGCCACCCACATCTGATGCTGGCCGACATCGCAGGCGATGATGGTGTCGGCCGGCGCCACTTCGCTCAGGCGCTTCAGCAGCGCCGGCGCATAGATATCGGTGCCGGGCGCGTCGTAGCGCGCGCCGAATTTTTCGCGGTTGGCAAAGCAGCGCGTGCGCCAGGCCTGGCAGTTGCCACGCGCCGCACTCAGTGCTTTCAGACTCGTTGCCACATCGCCGGGCACCGCGATATCGGCGGTGCGCAGCTTGGAGATTTCATACGCGTCGGCATCCAGATGGATGACACGCGCAAACGGGGCGAACTCGCTCAGCTTGCCGGTGGCACGGTCGTCGAACCGTGCGCCCACCACCACCAGCAGGTCGCATTCCTGGATGGCCATATTGGCCGCACGGGTGCCGTGCATGCCCAGCATGCCCAGGTAATCCGGATGCGCATGCGGCAATGCGCCCAGGCCGCGCAAGGTCAGCGCGGTCGGGATGCCGGTGGCTTCGACAAAGCGCCGGAATGCCTCAACTGCGCCCGCCAATGCAATTCCGCCACCGCCATACACCACCGGGCGCTCGGCACCGGCGATCGCCGCCAGTGCATCGGCCAGTTTGGCGTCCGCAGGTGCCGGCGGCGGCAACACGGCCGCTGGCACGTGCTCAGGCAGGTGCGACGCATCGGCAATCTGCACGTCCTTGGGCAGATCGATCAACACCGGGCCCGGGCGACCCTCGCGCGCAATGCGAAATGCCTCGCGCACCATCTCCGGAAGATCCTCCACACGCCGCACCAGGAAGCTGTGCTTGACGATCGGCATGGTCATGCCGAACACGTCCAGCTCCTGGAACGCGTCGGTGCCCAGCAAGGGCGTGGCGACCTGGCCGGTCAGGCACACCATCGGCACCGAATCGAGCATGGCGTCGGCAATGCCGGTGACCAAGTTGGACGCGCCCGGGCCGGAGGTGGCCACGCACACGCCGACCTGGCCGCTGGCACGGGCGTAGCCGTTGGCGGCGAGGGCGGCGCCTTGTTCGTGGCGCACCAGGATGTGCTTGAGCCTGGAATCCACCAGGGCGTCGTAGAACGGCATGATGGTGCCGCCCGGATAGCCGAACAGCGTTTCCACGCCTTCGGCTTCCAGGGCCTGCGTCAGCCAGCGCGCGCCGTTGCGGGGCGTGCTGTGTGCGGAGGTGTTCATGCGTTGCGGACCTTCGGTGTTAAGCGGTGGGGGATGCGGCGGCGTTATGCCGCCTGTTGATTCGCAGGTGCGGCGGCGGCCTGCTGTTCGCCGTTGAGCCACACCATCTTGGCGCGCAGCTTCTTGCCCACTTCTTCGATCGGGTGCTCCAGATCGGCCTGCTTGAACTTGCTGTAGTTCGGCAGGCCTGCTTCGTATTCGGCCACCCAGTTCTTGGTGAAGGTGCCGTTCTGGATGTCGGTCAGCACGTCCTTCATGCGCGCCTTGGTGCTGGCATCAATCACCCGCGGGCCGCTGACATAGTCGCCGTATTGGGCGGTTTCGGACACGAATTCCAGCATGCGGGTGATGCCGCCTTCGTAGAACAGGTCCACGATCAACTTCAATTCGTGCAGCACTTCGTAGTACGCGATTTCCGGCTGGTAGCCGGCTTCCACCAATACTTCGAAACCGGCCTGCACCAGCGACGAGGCGCCGCCGCACAGCACCGCCTGCTCGCCGAAGAGATCGGTTTCGGTCTCTTCCTTGAAGGTGGTCTTGATGATATTGGCGCGCGCGCCGCCCAGGCCGCCGGCATAGGTCAGCGCGAACTGCTCGGCCTTGCCGCTGGTGTCCTGGTACACCGCATAGATGCACGGCACGCCGCGGCCGATCTCATATTCGCGACGCACCAGCGCGCCCGGGCCCTTGGGCGCGACCAGCACCACGTCCAGATCGGCGCGCGGTTTGATCATGTCGAAATGCACGTTCAGGCCATGCGCGAACAACAGGCAGGCGCCCTGCTTCATGTTGGGGGCGATGACCTCCTCGTAGAGCTTCTTCTGCACCATGTCCGGGGTCAGGATGGCGACCAGGTCGGCGCTCTTGACCGCCTCGGCGGGGGCCACGACGGTGAAGCCGTCGGCCTGCGCCTTGGATTCGGTCGGGCCCCCGGCACGCAGGCCGACGGTGACGTCGAAGCCGGAATCGCGCAGGTTCAGCGCATGCGCGCGGCCCTGGCTGCCGTAGCCGATGATCGCGATTTTCGGTTGGGTGTCGTTGCTCATGAAGGTGTCCTTGCGGGGTTGGCAGTGGAGATGGGCAGTGGAAAGAGATCAGCCGGCAGTGCAGACACTGGCCGGCTGAGCAAAGCGGGGATGAGCGACGCCGCCGCACATGCAGACGCAGGCAGCAGCGCCGGTGCGGGCATTGCTGGAAGACGTTCTGGCGATGGTGGTGATGTCGTTCATGTCATTCGAAACTTTTGGTAGTCCCTGAAACGCGAAACCCCGCGCCGTTGCCGGTGCGGGGTCTGATCGAAGCCTTGTGTGTTTGTTGCCTACACGAAGTCTCGTCCCGCACCGGTTGGCGAGGTAATAAGTACGAGCACGAGAAGCGACGCTGCCGGCACGCCGAAGGGCGCGGGCATCGGAGCGTTCGAGGTGGTGTGGCGGTGCGGCATGGGCCTGAGATAACCACCGCGGCCGGTGAGGTGTCAACCCTTGCGGCTGAAACATCCGCATTCATGCGGCCGGCGGTGCGCCAGGCCGCATGACAGCAGCATGGTTGCGGCTGAAACCGGATTGCACGTGTACCGGAATCGCCAACGGACATCACCAACTGCGCGGTTTTTCCGTGTGCGATGGCATCGAACGAGCGCCGCGACAGAGGCCGCTGGTATGGTGAGCCCTTCATCCGTCGTGTCATGGGGAGCTGTTGATCATGCGTCGCGTACCTGTCTTGCTGGTGTCTGCCCTGGCGCTACTCGCGCCGCCTCTCGGCGCCGCCGACCGGATCACCGGGCAGCCCTTCGCCACCCGCTCGGAAGTCATTGCGCCGCATGCCATGGCCGCGACCTCGCAGCCGCTGGCGACCCAGATCGCCCTGGACGTGATGAAGAACGGTGGCTCGGCGGTCGACGCGGCGATCGCGGCCAATGCGGCGCTGGGCCTGATGGAACCCACCGGCAACGGGGTGGGCGGGGATCTGTTCGCGATCGTGTGGGACCCCAAGACCAGCAAGCTTTACGGTTACAACGGTTCGGGCCGCTCGCCCAAGTCGCTGACCCTGGCCGAGTTCCAGCGTCGCGGCCTGAAGGACATTCCGCCCACCGGCCCGCTGCCGGTCTCGGTGCCGGGCGCGGTGGACGGCTGGTTCGCGCTGCATGAGCGCTTCGGGCGCAAGCCGATGGCGCAGAACCTGGCACCGGCGATTCGTTACGCGCGCGAAGGCCATCCGGTGGCCGAAACCATTGCCTATTACTGGGACCGTTCGGTACCGCGCCTGTCGCAATACCCCGGCTTCCAGGAGCAGTTCACCATCGACGGCCACGCCCCGCGCAAAGGCGAGCTGTGGAAGAACCCGAACCTGGCCAATACGCTGCAGCAGATCGCCGACGGCGGCCGCGATGCGTTCTACAAGGGCGAGATCGCGCGCACCATCGGTGCCTACTTCAAGGCCAATGGCGGCTACCTGAGCTACGAAGACATGGCCAGCCATCAGGGCGAGTGGGTGGAGCCGGTCAGCACCAACTATCGCGGCTACGACGTCTGGGAGCTGCCGCCCAACAGCCAGGGCATCGCCGCGCTGCAGATGCTCAACATCCTGGAAGCCTACGATTTTTCCAAGATCCCGTTCGGCTCGGCCGAGCATGTGCACCTGTTCACCGAGGCCAAGAAGCTGGCGTTTGCCGACCGTGCACGCTTCTACGCCGACCCGGCCTTCCAGCCCGCACCGCTGGCCAGGCTGGTGTCCAAGGACTACGCGGCCCAGCGCCGCGCGCTGATCTCCATGGACAAGGCGCTCAAGGAAGTACAGCCGGGCACACCCAAGCAACTGGAAGAGGGCGACACCATCTACATGACCGTGGCCGATGCCGACGGCATGATGGTGTCGCTGATCCAGTCCAACTACCGCGGCATGGGCAGCGGCATGGCGCCGCCGGGGCTGGGCTTCATCCTGCAGGACCGCGGCGAGATGTTCGTGCTGAAGAAGGATCACCCCAACGGTTACGCACCGGGCAAGCGGCCGTTCCAGACCATCATCCCGGCCTTCGTCACCAAGGACGGCAAGCCGTGGCTGAGCTTCGGCGTGATGGGCGGTGCGATGCAGCCGCAGGGCCATGTGCAGATCGTGATGAACCTGGTGGACTTTCACATGAATCTGCAGGAAGCCGGCGATGCGCCGCGCATCCAGCATGAAGGCTCCACCGAGCCCACCGGCCAGGCCACTGCGATGAGCGATGGCGGCGAGCTCAATCTGGAGACGGGGTTCTCCTACGACACCATTCGCGCGTTGATGCGCAAAGGCCACCGGGTGATTTTTGCCGATGGCCCGTATGGTGGCTACCAGGCGATTGCGCGCGACCCCGGCAATGGCGTGTATTACGGCGCTTCCGAAAGCCGCAAGGACGGGCAGGCCGCCGGTTATTGAGTCGCTGCGGATGAGTACGCCGCTCAACTCTGCCTATGGCGCGCCGCTAACCACACTGACGGTTTAGGAAATCCCCATGAGCTCGATGCAATCGTCTGACCTGCCTGCGCACGCGCGCGCTGCACTGCTCCCCGACGCGCCGGTCGCCTTGCTGCGGCTGTCTGCGGAGGCGTGTGTGGTCGCCTGCAACCGTGCCGGCCTGGACGTGCTGGGCAAGACAGCCAATGAATTGGACGGTTTGCCGGCAAGCATACTGTGGGGACTGAGCGTCACCGATCTGGTCGGCGACGAGGGTGTGTGGGCCGCTCCGGGCGACGACCCGGCCCGGCGTGTGCGTTACACCCGCGACCGCGAGCATGGCGGCTGGCTACTGTCGTTGCCGCACGTGGAGACCGCAATCTTGCTGCGCGAAGCCACCCGGCTGGCCGACGGCAGCCGCCCGGTGCCGATCTCACCGCTGCTGCAGCCCCTGGTGGCACGTCTGCAGGCCGAGCACGAAGACCGCACCGTGCTGGAGCGTACCGCGCAGGCGCTGGCTGGTTGCGAGCTGGAACTGCTGTTACCGCCCGGGCTGGCAGACACCGAAATGGGACGCCGCCTCCAAGCCGGCTTCGGTAATCTGGCCGAAGCGATCCGCCAGGCGGTCGCGCTGTCGGTGCAGATCGCCGCCGAAGTCCCGCCGTTGGTGGCCGAAAACGACGAGATGGTGCGTCAATCGCAGGCGCAGACCGAGGCACTGGACGGCGCACGCATGGCAGTGGAAAGGTTGTCGTCGAGCCTGCAGGACGTCAATGCCGAACTGGCGCAGGTGATTGCGCTGGCCGCCAGCGCTGATGACAGCGCGCGCCAGGGCGTGGCTGCGGCACACGCATTGGGCCAGGCCATGCACGAAGTGGAGCGCCGCGCGGCACGCGCCGGCGAGGTCATCGAGGTCATCGACTCGGTGGCGTTCCAAACCAATATCCTGTCGATCAACGCAAGCATCGAAGCAGCACATGCCGGCGATGCCGGGCGCGGCTTTGCGGTGGTCGCCACCGAGATTCGTCGTCTGGCCGAACGCGCGGCGACCGCGGCGCGCGATGTGCGCGCGATCCTGGCCGAAACCAGCGCTGCAGTCGGCGAAGGTGCCGCGTCCGCGCGCGGCACCGAAGCGGTACTCGATGGCATCACCCGCGTGCTCGGACAGGCCAGTACCGCAATGAACACGGTGGCTGGGCGCATCCAGGCGCAGGATGGCGAAATTCGCGGCATCGAGCGTGCGGTGGACGGCGTGGTGGCGCTGGGTCGCAGCAATCTGCAGCACGCTGCGCATGTGGCCGAACGCAGCGAAGCACTAGAACGCGGCACCGAAACCTTGCGCGACTGCGTTGGCCTGTTTCGTCTGCCCGCCGACCCGCTGCAGGTACCCAGGCACGCGCGGGTCAAGGAACTTGCTGTTGCCACGGCGGGCAAGATCGGCACTGCATTGGCGCAGGCCATTGCGCGCGGGCAGATCGACGAAGCGGCGTTGTTCGCGCGCACCTACACGCCGATCGCCGGCGTGGAGCCGCCCAAGTTCAGCACCGATTTCGACGCGGTCTGCGATCACGTGCTGCCCCCGTTGCAGGAGCCGTTGCTGGACGCGCATCCGTGGATCGTGTTCGCGATCTGTGCCAATCCCGATGGCTACGTGCCCACCCACAATCTGCGTTTCACCCAGCCGCTGACCGGCGATGCCAAACGCGATCTGGTCGGCAACCGCACCAAGCGCAAGTTCACCGACCGCGTCGGCCGCAGCGTCGGCGCACACACCGACCCCTACCGCCTGCAGGTCTACCGCCGCGACACCGGTCAGATCATGTTCGACCTGTCGGCCCCGATCTTCGTCGATCGCAAGCACTGGGGCGGCCTGCGGGTGGGATACACCCTGGAGTGACCGGGAGACCCACGCGTGCGAGGGTGTCGCCGCGTGCGCGGTACTGCATCCGGCCGGACCCTGGCCGCCGTGCGTCAACGCGGCAACCCAAAAAAAAGCCGCCGGAATCGGCGGCAGGGAGAGAGAGCAGGTTTCTTGTTGTAGTGCCGGCAGGCTAGTTGCACGGTGTGCCGCGGAAATGTCTGCGCATGTCAGCGAGCAGGCACCAAACGTCCTGTTCAGCTCTTGGTGATCTGCAAGGTCGCTTCGTATCAGACTGCTGCTGATCGCAAATCATGGTCGCCGGCCGTGATCGTTCCGCAATAAGCAGGCGCGTCCAGCTGGATACGCCCCATCCGGCTAACGGGTGAGCGCTTCCTCCCTGCGGATGCGCTTTCTCGTGAGTTCCTTCCGCAAAGCTGCTCGCGCGCGCCGTGAGCGCAGGCGATGTGGTTTAATCGCCGCCGAAGTGGGGGTACCGCAGCGCGCTGCGGTTGAGATAGTCCCTTCGAACCTGATCCGGCTCATACCGGCGTAGGGAAGCTTCGTTAGATGCGAGGGTCCGTGCCTGCACGGGCACCTGAGTGTTGAGCGCCGCCGCTTCGTCCGCACTGCGACTCCTTCGCAGGGCCAGCACACAGGACGAATGCCATGAATGCCGCGCCCACCGTTTTGCAGCAACAAGCCCAGTCGTTGTCCCAGGCTGTCACCCAGCCGATTCCCGGGTCCCGCAAGATCTTCGTGCAAGGCTCGCGCGCGGATCTGCAGGTGCCGATGCGCGAGATTGCGTTGACGCGCACGCCCACGTTGTTCGGTGGCGAAGACAATGCGCCGCTCAGCGTCTACGACACCTCCGGGCCCTACACCGACCCACAGGCGGCCATCGATCTGGCTGCCGGTCTGGCACCGCTGCGCACGCAGTGGATTGGCGAGCGCGGCGACACCGTGGCGCTGGATGGATTGAGTTCCAGCTTCGGGCGCGGACGCGAGCACGATGCGCGGCTGGATGCAGTGCGTTTCCCGGCGCGTCGTCTGCCGCGCGTGGCCCGGGAAGGCGCCAACGTCACCCAGATGCATTACGCACGGCGCGGCATCATCACGCCGGAGATGGAGTTCGTGGCAATTCGCGAAAACCAGCGGTTGGAGGCGGTGGCCGATGCGGTCTTGCGCAAGCAGCATCCCGGCGAGTCGTTCGGTGCGGCGATCCAGCAGCGCATCACGCCGGAATTTGTGCGCGACGAGATTGCACGCGGCCGCGCGATTCTGCCCAACAACATCAACCACCCGGAAAGCGAACCGATGATCATCGGTCGCAATTTCCTGACCAAGATCAACGCCAACATCGGCAACAGCGCGGTGTCTTCGGGCATCGCCGAAGAAGTGGAAAAACTGGTGTGGTCGATCCGTTGGGGCGGCGACACGGTGATGGACCTGTCCACCGGCAAGCACATCCACGAAACGCGCGAGTGGATCATCCGCAATTCGCCGGTGCCGATCGGCACGGTGCCGATCTACCAAGCGCTGGAAAAAGTGGACGGGCGTGCCGAAGCCCTCACCTGGGAGATTTTCCGCGACACCTTGATCGAGCAGGCCGAGCAAGGCGTGGATTACTTCACCATCCATGCCGGTGTGCTGTTGCGCTACGTGCCGCTTACCGCAAAACGCGTTACCGGTATCGTCTCGCGTGGTGGCTCGATCATGGCCAAGTGGTGCCTGGCGCATCACAAGGAGAATTTTCTCTACACGCACTTCGAAGACATCTGCCAGATCATGAAGGCCTACGACGTGGCGTTTTCGCTGGGCGATGGCCTGCGCCCGGGTTGTATTGCCGATGCCAACGACGCGGCGCAGTTCGGCGAGCTGGAGACGTTGGGCGAGTTGACCAGGCTCGCCTGGCAGCACGACGTGCAGACCATGATCGAAGGCCCGGGCCATGTGCCGATGCAGTTGATCAAGGAAAACATGGACAAGCAGCTGCGCGAATGCGGCGAAGCGCCGTTCTACACCCTGGGGCCGTTGACCACTGATATCGCGCCCGGTTACGACCACATCACCAGCGCGATCGGCGCGGCGATGATCGGCTGGTTCGGCACGGCGATGCTCTGCTACGTCACGCCGAAGGAGCACCTGGGTCTGCCCAACCGGCAGGACGTGCGCGACGGCATCATGGCCTACAAGATCGCTGCGCATGCAGCCGACCTCGCCAAGGGACATCCCGGGGCGCAGGTGCGCGACAACGCCTTGAGCAAGGCGCGTTTCGAATTCCGTTGGGACGACCAGTTCCATCTCGGGCTGGATCCGGAAAAGGCCAGGGAGTTTCACGACGAAACCCTGCCCAAGGACGCGCACAAGCTGGCGCACTTCTGTTCGATGTGCGGGCCGCACTTCTGTTCCATGAAGATCACCCAGGACGTACGCGACTACGCGGCCGAGCACGGCATGGGCGCCGACCGTGCGTTGTCAGCCGGCATGGAGGAAAAGGCGTTGCAGTTCTTGGCGCAGGGCGCACAGGTGTATCGCGCGTCCTGATGCCGCCAGGCGCCCGCTGCCGAGCTCGGGCGAAGTGGTCGCTTAACAGGAATTCAGGTTTTCGCGAGCAGATCGCATCGTGGTGCGCAAGTGCCACGGTGGGGTCGCGCTGCAAGCGATTACACAGCACAAGGCTCTCGACGGTTTTACCTGAATCGCAGATAAAAAAATCGCGCCAGAAGGCGCGAAGGGAACATCGTCGTTATTTGAATTCGTCGGCGAGAGAGAGAGAGCCTGACGTCGCCGCCTGTCATAGGAAGCAACGGGGCATAGGGTAAAATTTGCACCAAATGGATGCATGACACAGTTGGTCGTGGTCCTTTGCTGAATTTGGCGTTTCGCACGGATTGCGTGATGCGTCCTTTGTTGTCCTTGCATGCCGATGCGTGTTTTTTGCCGATGAGTGTCCCTCCCGTTACTGCAATGCCCTCTGGCCGGCTGCGCGTCGGCCCGTGCGTGGTCGACGTTGCCTCGCGCGAAGTGCATGCGCCCGGAGCCAGGCGTGTCGCGCGGCTGGCGCCCAAATCCCTGGCGGTCTTGCTTAGCCTGGCGCGGCAGCCGGGGCAGGTGGTCACGCGTGAGCAGCTGCTCGCCGACGTGTGGCCCGATACCTTGCCCACCAATGATGTGGTCACCCAGGCGGTGACGCAGCTGCGCAAGGCGCTGGCCACTCATGGGAGCCAGCGCTCGGAGCACATCGAAACGATTGCCAAGACCGGCTATCGGCTGATGGCGCCGGTGGCGTGGGAGACGGAGAGTGACCCGCTGGTGGCGCAGGTGCCTGGCGCGCAATCGCCGTCGCATGCGCAGGCGCCGGCAGTTCTGGATGCAGCGCTGTCCGCGCCTGCAGCGCGCGTGAGTGCAACAGCGCCGACCATCCCTGTTCCCGCACCGGCGCAAGGCCCATCTTCGCGTGCTGCTGCGATGACGCCGCGGCGGCGGCGCTGGATGGCTTTGGCGATCGCGGGCGTGGCCTTGCTGGCGGTGCTCGGACTGGCACTGCGCACGCTCTGGCTGCATGCGCCGGCCGACCCGGTGGCGACATCGAGCGCGGTGCCGGGCAGCCCCAAACGACCGTACCAGGTGATTACCGCCGGCGGCGGATTCGATCTCACTCCCAGCCTGTCGCCGGACGGCCGCATGGTCGCGTATGCATCGTTGACCAGCGATCGTCCGGGGACGTCGATCCTGATCAAGACGACCGACAACGCCTACCCGCGCGTGCTGGAAACACCGGCGCCCGGCATCTCCGATCGCCTGCCTGCTTGGTCGCCGGACGGCCGTGAGATTGCGTTCTCCAGGCAGGCTCCGGATGGAAGCTGCAGGGTCATGATTGCGGCGGCAAGCGGCCCGGCCGCAGCGCGCGAGGTGGCCCGCTGCGATGGCGCGGACATGCTCAGTTTCAGCTGGTCGCCCGACGGGCGTGCGTTGTTGTTCGGCAGCATGACCGGCGCACAGGGGGGCGCGCGGATTCGGCGCCTGGATCTGGGCACCGGGCAGTGGCAGGCGCTGCGCTACAGCGCGGAGCCGGGCGACTTCGACTACGCGCCGGGCTATTCCCCGGACGGGCAGTGGATCGTGTTCCTGCGCAACCCCCAGCTCGGCGACCTGTGGCGGATGCCTGCACAGGGCGGCACTGCCGAGCGGTTGACGCATGACAATGCCGATATTCGCGGTTGGAGCTGGTTGCGCGACGGGAGCGGGCTGGTATTCGGGCGCCGCGTGGATAGCGAGGCGCGCTTGTATCGGCTGGATCTGGTCGATCGCAGCCTGCATGACCTGGGCGTGGACGATGCGCAGGCGCCGGACGTGGCGCACGACCACCTGGTCTTCGTGCAGCGCAAGCCGCAGTTTGGTGTGTATCAGGTCATTCATGACCCCATGAATGGCGGCTACATCCGGCGCCGCCTGTTTCCCTCCAGCGGGCGCGATGACCAGCCGATGATCGCGCCGGATGGTCGCCAACTCATCTTCGCCTCTAACCGCTCCGGCGCGTATGGGCTGTGGTGGGGCGACGTCACCCAGCCCGGCTCGGTGCGGCTGATCGAAGGCTTGCGGCCGGATGCGCGGCAGGCGGCGGATTGGTCCGCCGACTCGCGAAAGGTGCTGGTCAGCGGCAGCGATGCCGACGGGCATGCGGCGCTGTTCGAAGTGACCCCGGGGACCGGCAAGGCCGTGCGCCTTGCGGTGCCCCAGGCGCGGCCGTTACAGGCGATCCATCTTCCCGATCCTGATCGCTTGCTGGTCGCGGCCGCGGCCGACGATGGCCACACCTTCGCCACGCTGTACGACCGCCGCAGTACGCCGTGGCGCGCGCTGGCCACGCTGGCGGACGTGTCGCAGCTACGGCTGGACCGGGTCAGCGGGCAGGTGCTGTTCACGCATCTGAGTGGTGGCGGGCTGTGGCAGATCGCGCCGACGCTGGCGGCCGATACGCTGCAGCCGGTGGACCCGCAGCAGCCGACGCGTTGGCGTTATCGCAGCTGGGCGCCCGGCGCCAATGGCCAGGTGCACTACCTGTCGTCCAGCGACAGTTGCGCGACGCATGACAGCGAGTTGCGCAGCCAGCATGCGCAATGCCTGGACGTGGCGAAGTTCACCACCATCAATGGCTTCAGCCTCGATCAGCGCAGCGGCGCGATGTATGTCGCGCTGGCGGAAGAGGATGGCAGTTCGATCGCCTACATGGCACTGCCCGGACGTTCGTCGGTCCCTGTCGGCTTCATATCCAACTTGTTGACGATATTGAGAAAAGTCGCCTCGTAATTTATTCGGAAAGGCTTCGTATCGATTTCGGCACTCCTTCGTCGGAACTTCCTGACTCACGCCAGATTCGGCAAGACACTACGCCCTCTTTTGTAAACGGGGCTGCCAACATGCAACAGGTCATCACTGCCGATCGCGGGCTCGCGCTGTCATTGGACGGCGCCAGCGAGTCGACCTCGACCACGTGTCTGGCAGTGTCGCGTCTGGGCAGCATCCGCACGACGTCCGCCACCTTCACGCTGTGGGTGCAGCTGCGCGGCCGTGCCTGGGTGGAATCCAAAGAGGGCCGCTTCCGTTTGCGTGCCGGCGACTGGATCGCCTTCGACAAGGATTCGCACCCCACCGTGCAGGCCGATCGCAGTGCCCTGTGCGTGGGCGTCAGCCTAGATGGCGACAGCCTGCAGTCGCTGGCCGAGTTGACCGATGCCACGCTCTATCCGGGGCGCAGCCACTTGTCGCGCAGCGATCTGCGCATCGCGTTACGGCTCTGGCGCAATGCGGCCCTGCAGAACGGTGGCGCGTCCGCGCGCCCGTTGTTGCTGCACCTGGCGGCGATGCAGCGCGACTTCATCGAACAGGAGCAGCGTTGCCCGGGTCGCTCGCGTAGCCGCCGCCGTCAGGTGTTCGGTCGCATGCAGCGTGCGCGGCTGTACCTGGAAGGCAACAGCGACCGGGTAGTACGCATCAGCGAACTGGCGCAGCTGACCAACTTCTCCAGCTGGTATGTCTCCAAGACCTTCCAGAGCCTGTATGAAGAGAGCCCGCAGGCCTTGTCGGCCCGCTTGCGTCTGGAGCGCGCCTCCGACCTGTTGCGCGATACCTCGATGATGATCGGCGAAGTGGCAGCGGCCAGCGGCTTCGACAATTGCTGCAGCTTTGCGCGTGCATTTCGTGCGCGCTTCGGTGTCTCTGCATCGCACTACCGCGACCAGGCGACCAATCCGCCAGATTCGGCAAAGCCACGTAACGTGACGCGCAAAGCGACGGCGTTCACGCAATCGTAATTTGCACAGGGGCGCTTAACGCGCCACTAACGAACCCTGGAGAGATTGATGAACCTTCGCACTTCCGCAGTGCGGCTGGGCCTTTTGCCCGCCGGTATTGCGATCGCGTTGACGCCGGCTTTTGCCGCCAATGCACAAGAGCAGTCCGCCGCCCCGTCGACCACGACGCTGGACCGCATCGAAATCACCGGCTCGCGCATTCGCTCGGTCGACGTCGAAACCGCACAGCCGGTGTTCACCGTTAGCCAGCAGGACATCCAGAAGTCCGGCCTGGTGAGCGTTGGCGACATCCTCCAGAACCTGTCGATCGCCGGTACGCAGACTTACAGCAAGGCCGCCGTGCTGACATCCGATCCGGAACAGGGCGGCCAGTACGTCAATCTCTACAACCTGAACGAAAACCGCACCCTGGTGTTGGTGAATGGCAAGCGTTGGACCAGCAGCCTGAACGGCCTGACCGACATGTCCACCATTCCCAGCTCGCTGATCGAGCGCATCGAAGTCCTGAAGGACGGCGCCTCGGCGATCTACGGCTCCGACGCCGTGGCCGGCGTGGTCAACATCATCCTGCGCCAGAACTATGACGGCGCGGAAGCGTCGGCGTATTTCGGCCAGAACGGTCGTGGCGACGGTTCCAAGGAGCAGTACTCCTTCACCGCCGGCACCACCACCGACCGTGCCTCGCTGGTATTCGGTGCCAACTACACCAGCGAAGATCCGGTGTGGGCCAAGGATCGCGCGCTGACCCGTTATTCGGCCGGCCCGAACCACATCGAAGACAGCCTGAGCGCGACCGGCCCGTGGGGCCGCTTCAACGATCCACGCGCGGTGGGTACGCCGGGCGCGGGCAACTATCTCGACACTGACGGCAATGTCGTCGGTGCCGGCCAAGGCACGTGGTCGCCCAACCAGTGGGTGCTCAACCACACCGGTTCGTTTGACGGCAAGGGCGTCGGCGCTGATTCACGCAGCCTGTCGAACTATCACGTTGGCGCAGGTGTAGACGACTACTACAACTCCGTCGACCAGATGATGTTGCAGCAGTCCAGCAAGAATAAGTCGGTTTTCACCACCGGCAGCTACAACCTCACCGACAACATCACCTTCAAGTCAACGGCGATGTATTCGGAACGTACGTCCAACCGTCAGATTGCCGGGTATCCGCTGCAGGCAACGTCGCAGCCGCAGTTCCCGGTGGCCATCAGTGGCAGCAGCTACTACAACCCGATGGGCCAGGACATCACCAGCTGGTTCCGTCGCACCGTCGAACTGCCGCGCACCACCGAAAGCAACGTCAAGACCCTGCACTTCGATGCGGCGCTGGAAGGCGTGTTCGACGTTGGCAGCCACGGCTGGAACTGGGACGTGGGCTTCAACTACAACAAGTACGATGTGACGCAGGTGTCGCGCGGCAACATCAACTTGCTGGCGCTGCAGAAGGCACTGGGCCCGTCGTTCCTCAATGCGCAGGGTCAGGTGCAGTGCGGTACCGCAGCGGCTCCGATCGCTCTGGGTACCAGCAATGCGCTGGGCCAGTGCACCCCGTTCAACATCCTGGGTGGCCCGTCGGCCTCCACGCCGAACGCGCTGCAGTACATCAATGCGCTGGGTCAGGCAACGCAGCAGAGCCTGAGCAAGCAGTGGACCGCCAACGTCACCGGTGGCCTGTTCGATCTGCCGGCCGGTGAGCTGGGCTTCGCCGCAGGCGTCGAGCACCGCGAAATCAGCGGTTACGACTACCCCGATCAGCTGTCCAGCGCCGGTTACACCACCGACCTGGCTGCACAGGCCACCGAAGGTCGCTACCAGACCAACGAAGCCTACCTGGAACTGTTGATCCCGGTGTTGAAGGATCTCCCGGGCGCCAAGGAACTGTCGTTCGACGTGGCTGCGCGTTACAGCAACTACAGCCGTTTCGGTGACACCACCAACAGCAAGTTCAGCTTCACCTGGAAGCCGATCGACGACCTGCTGGTGCGTGGTACCTACGGCACCGGGTTCCGTGCGCCGACGCTGTCGGACACCTTCGGTGGCGGTTCGCAGACGTTCGATACCTTCACCGATCCGTGCGACGCCACCTTCGGCTCGCTGGGCAATGCAGGCGTGGCAGCACGCTGCGCCGGCGAAGGCCTGCCGGCCGGCTACCGTCAGACCGACACCGCGGGCAACCCGGTGACCCGTCGCGACGTGCAGGGCAACGCGCCGTTCAATTCGGGCGTGGGCAATGCCGAGCTGGAGCCGGAATACAGCATCACCCGTACCGTGGGCATGGTGTACAGCCCGCATTGGGTGCAGGGTCTGGATTTCTCGCTGGACTGGTACCGCATCTCGATCTCCAACATCATCACTTCGCTCACTGCCAATGATGTGTTGAACAACTGCTACCTCAACAACCTGGCCAGCTACTGTGCCGACTACGGTCGCGACCCGATCAGCGGTCAGGTCACCACGCTGAGCCGCGGCAACGTCAACCTGGGTCGTCTGGAAACCGAAGGCTACAACTTCGGCGTGCGTTACCGCATGCCGGAGACCGCCTACGGCAAGTTCGCCGTCAACCTGGACACCAACTACCTGGCAACCTACAAGTCGCAGGCGGAAGCCGGCGCCGAGTGGGCAAACGCGGCCGGTTATTGGAACTTCCCGCGCGTGCGTGCCACCTTGGGTCTGGACTGGTCGCTGGGTTCGCTGTCGGCCAACTGGAACCTGCGTTACTACGGCGGTTTCCGTGATTACTGCTGGGATGCAGCGGCAGGCATCGAGTGCAACAACCCGAACTACCAGACGCCGAATCCGGGCTGGGGCGGTGGCACCGGTTCCAACAAGAAGGGCTCGATCTCCTACCAGGACGTCTCGGTCACCTGGCAGGCTCCGTGGGATGGCAGCGTGACCGTCGGCGCCCGCAACATCTGGAACAAGCAGCCGCCGATCACCTACTCGATCACCAACAGCAGCACCGCGGCGATCGATCCGATGCTCGACTACGACCGCTTCCTGTTCGTGCAGTACAACCAGCGCTTCTGATCATCGAAGCGATGTAAGTGTGTCGAAAAAAGCGGGCCGAAAGGCCCGCTTTTTTTGTGCCCGCCACTGAGCATGCCTTCTGTGCGGCGGGCCTATGAGGCGCGCTGGTGAGCGCCAAGCTGCTGCATCTCCGGTGCGACGTACGCGCTGCTCCAGCGCTAAGGGGGCTCGCTGCGCACACCATTGCGGTGCGTGGGGGATTTGCGAGCATCCGACTGCGCACGAGCAGTCCGATATGGACTGATGCCAGTTACCAGCGTCACCACCGCAGGTGCCTGAAGCCATGGCTGGTGCCATGCTTGGTCCAGAGGCCAATCGCTACCGCGTTGGATCGATTCGGCTGCGTTTGTTGCAGGGTCTGCATATCCGTGGGGTCCTGCCAATCGCGGAGTTGCTGACCTTGCAGGCCGGCATCCTGCAGATGCGCATCGGGCATCCCGCCCGCGTCACGCGGTGGCGAAACGCCAAAGAAAAAGGCGCGATGTCATCGCGCCTTTCGTCCTTCAATCGCTGCCTTCACCGTCGCCGCTTACGCTTCGGCAAGCCCCAGCAAGGTATCGGCCTGTTCGCGCCAGGCCGGCAGGCGGGTGATCACCCCCACCTTGGACAGATACTCTTCGTCCACCGCTTCGCCGCTGGCCAAGGCGGTGGCCACGTGCACCGCGCCGGTGACCCAGAAGCTGCGCAGGC
Source organism: Xanthomonas sp. WHRI 6106 (assembly GCF_040202405.1). Lineage (NCBI taxonomy): Bacteria > Pseudomonadati > Pseudomonadota > Gammaproteobacteria > Lysobacterales > Lysobacteraceae > Xanthomonas > Xanthomonas sp. WHRI 6106. Next base: position 466,152 of record NZ_JBEGFC010000003.1, read on the forward strand.
TGGAGCGCTGCGGATGCCGATGGAACGCCACTGCCTCGATGATCGGCATCGGCAGGCCCCACAGGCCCAGCAGATACGCGCCGGCTTCAGTGTGACCCAGACGCTCGTCGCCGCCTTCCAGCAGCGGCTCGCGCTCGTCGCGCACGCCGGGCAGCAACAGGCCGATATCAGCCAGCAGGGCCGCCGTGGACCCCAACTCTGCACTGGTCGGTGGCAACACTTTTGCTGCCAGTCGCGAAGAGAGCAGGGCGCGACGCTGCATTGCGCTACGCTCGGCCGGGGTCAATGTCTGTACCGAGAAGACTTCGCTGGCCAGCACCAGGTCGCGCAAGGTTGCCACGCCCAGACGGGTCACCGCGGTCCGCAGGTCGGTGATGCTGCGGCCGCCGGAAAAGAACGCCGAATTGCACAATTGCAGCACCTTGGCTGCAATCGCCGGGTCGCCGGCGATCAACTTGGCGATGTCGGCCGCATCGGCGACATCGTCTTCTTCCAGCGCGTGCATCAGACTCAGATACAGATGCGGCGGCGAGGGCAGCTTTTCGATGCGCCCGATAGCCGCGCGCAAGCGCGGGTTGCTGAGCAGATCGCGCAGTTCTTCCAGGCTGGTTACCGCCTCGAGCAGCACTTCCGGGGCCAGCGGCATCGGCAGAAAACGATGGGCCACGCCAATGATGCGGGCCGGCGGCGTGCGCTGGCCATCCTGGGCATCGATCAGCGCGATCCGGATGGTATCCGGGCGCAAGGTGCGGATCTGCCCCAGCAGGGTAGCGGCAGTCAGGTCCGGCAGCACCGGTGCAACGATGACCGCATCGAACGGCGACAACGCGGCAGCTTCGATCGCCGAATTTCCATCGGCCACCTGCTGCGCCTGCCACTGATCGCCGAGATCGGCGACATAGTCGATCAGGTCGGACGGAAGACTGGCTTCGTCCCCAACAAACAGAATACGCAAGACACTTCCCCAGAAGTCACCGGCGGCAGACGCCGGCCAAACGCAGTCGTCAAATGTACCCAATCTGCCGAAGGCGGTCACCGGGATCACGGCAAAAGCGTGATCCCGGTCGCTCCGCAGTGCGGAGCAGTGTCACAGCCAACGGCTCAGGGCGCGTCGGAATTATAGCGTTCGACCGACTCGACCAGGATGCGCTTGGCCTCGGCCGCGCCGCCCCAACCGTCGAGCTTGACCCACTTGCCCTTCTCCAGGTCCTTGTAATGCTCGAAGAAGTGGCCGATGCGCTCCATCCAGTGGCTAGAGACCTGGTTGATGTCTTCGATGTGCGCGTAGCCGGAGAAGATCTTCTCGATCGGCACCGCCAGGATCTTTTCGTCGCTGCCCGCTTCGTCGCTCATGCGCAATACGCCGACCGGACGGCAGCGCACCACCGAGCCCGGGACCAGCGGCAGCGGCAGCACCACCAGCACATCGGCCGGGTCGCCATCGCCGCACAGGGTGTTGGGCACGTAGCCGTAGTTGCAGGGGTAACGCATCGGGGTCGACAGGATGCGGTCCACGAAGATCGCGCCGCTGGCCTTGTCCACTTCGTACTTGACCGGCTCCGAATCCTTGGGGATTTCGATGACTACATTGATTTCTTCCGGCAGATTCTTGCCAGAGGTGACCAGTTCAAGGCCCATGCGGGTAGCTCCGAGACGTCAGCAGTGTGTGGAGCGCGATTCTACGCGTTCGGCTGTTGCGCTGCAGCGACACTGAATGGGCAGTCTTCTGAGGGGGCGATGCGGCATAGCCTGCATTCATCGCGAGTGGCTTCCCGATCGTTGGGAACGGGCCGGCGGCGCAGGCTGCAGGCTCATCCACCGCTCGGGAAATCATCATGACCAGGCTCACGCGTTTGCTCGTCGTCTTGCTGCTGTCTCTCGCTGCACAGGTTGCCGCCGCGGCAACACTGCCGCCAACGTATGTCGATGCGGTTGACTGGCCGGCCAATGGCGAGGGCTGGGAGCCGTTCATCGATCTGGAGCAGCGGCTTGACCGGGATTTCGACGACATCTGCGGCGACACCTTCTGCGGTGGCGAGTTCAGCGACTACCAACCGCTACGCTTTCGCTGCTCGGTCCACCGCGTCACCGGCGTGGTGCGTAGCTGCATCTGGACCTTCGGTGCAAGCGAGGTCAGCATCGACCCTGGCAGTGGCTACCTGCGTTCGGACAGCCGAGTCTGGCGTTGCACGGCGCCCTTGAAGGCCGGTACCCACCTAGACGAGCTGTATCGCACGTTGGCGGTGACCAATCCGCTGTTCGAACCGTTGCCGGGCGGCGCACCGCCGATTTACGACGGCTTGATCGGCTGCCTGTGACCGATGATCGCGGGGCGCGCTTTTCGGGCGAGTCAGGGCTCTCCAGCCAGAGCCGCGTGTCCGGCGGCAGGTGATTGGTGACACGACGGGACCATCGTCATGCGGGTCGGCCCTGCCTGGGCGCAGGCGCGGGCAGGGACCCTGGCTCCGCCCTGGCGCTCCAAGCGTTGCCCTTGATCGCCATAGGGCTGCACAGGCCGCAGGCTCCGTGCCTGCGGCCTGTGCAGCCGGTGACGTGGCGCCAGGTCTCGCAACCTCGGTTGCCACCTGCCTACAGCAGCGGCACCAGCAGCAAGGCCACGATATTGATGATCTTGATCAAAGGGTTGATGGCCGGCCCTGCGGTGTCCTTGTAAGGGTCACCCACGGTGTCGCCGGTGATTGCCGCCTTGTGCGCCTCGCTGCCCTTGCCGCCGAAGTGACCATCCTCGATGTACTTCTTGGCATTGTCCCAAGCGCCGCCGCCGGTCGTCATCGAAATTGCCAGGAACAGGCCGGTGACAATCGTGCCGATCAGCAAACCGCCCAACGCGCGTGGTCCGAGCAGTAATCCGACCACGACCGGAACCACGACCGGCAACAGCGAAGGCACGATCATTTCGCGGATGGCCGAGCGGGTCAGCATGTCCACCGCACGGTCATATTGCGGCCTGGCGGTGCCGGCCATGATGCCGGGGATCTCGCGGAACTGGCGGCGTACTTCTTCCACCACTGCACCTGCAGCGCGGCCGACTGCTTCCATCGCCATCGCACCGAACAGATACGGAATCAATCCACCGATCAGCAATCCGATGATCACCGTGTGGTCGGACAGGTCGAAGGCGAAGACCTGGCCGGGATTGGCGGCCTGCAGGTTGTGGGTGTAGTCGGCAAACAGCACCAGCGCTGCAAGTGCGGCCGAGCCGATCGCATAGCCCTTGGTGACCGCCTTGGTGGTGTTGCCCACCGCATCCAGCGGGTCGGTGATATCGCGCACCTCCGGCGGCAGCTCGGCCATCTCCGCGATGCCACCGGCGTTGTCGGTGATCGGGCCATAGGCGTCAAGCGCCACGATCATGCCGGCCATCGACAGCATTGCCGTGGCGGCGATCGCAATGCCGTACAGGCCTCCAAAGTGGAACGCACCCCAGATGGCCGCACACACTGCAATGACCGGCAGCGCGGTGGACTTCATCGAGATGCCGAGTCCGGCGATGATGTTGGTGCCATGGCCGGTGGTACTCGCCGCTGCAACGTGCTGCACCGGTGTGTATTGCGTGCCCGTGTAGTACTCGGTGATCCACACGATCAGCCCGGTAAGTACCAGGCCGATCAGCGCGCAGGCATACAATGCGGCAGCGCCATGGAGGTTGTCGCGCATCAGCGACTGGGTGATCGGCCAGTAGGCCAGCGCAGCCAGCACGCCTGACACGATCACGCCCTTGTAAAGCGCTCCCATGATCGAGCCACCGGCTTTGACCTTGACGAACGTGGCGCCCACGATCGAAGCGATGATCGACACGCCACCGAGCACCAGCGGATACAGCACGGCGTGCGGGCCGGTCTCGGCCAGCGTCAGGCTGCCGAGCAGCATCGTGGCGATCACGGTGACCGCATAGGTCTCGAACAGATCCGCGGCCATGCCGGCGCAGTCGCCCACGTTGTCGCCGACATTGTCCGCAATCACCGCCGGGTTGCGCGGGTCGTCCTCGGGAATGCCGGCTTCGACCTTGCCGACCAGGTCCGCGCCCACGTCAGCGCCCTTGGTGAAGATGCCGCCGCCCAGGCGCGCGAAGATCGAAATCAACGACGACCCGAAGGCCAGCCCGACCAATGCATGCAGGTTCTGCTCCAACGGCAGTCCCATGGCCTGCAGCACCGCGTAATAGCCGGCCACGCCGAGCAGGCCCAGCCCCACCACCAGCATCCCGGTGATCGCGCCGCCGCGGAACGCCACATCCATCGCCTTGCCGATCCCCTGCCGCGCGGCCTCGGCGGTGCGCACATTGGCACGCACCGAGACATTCATTCCGATATAGCCGGCCAGCCCCGACAACACGGCACCCAGTGCGAACCCGATTGCGGTGTACCAGCTCAGAAAGAGTCCGACCAACACGAACAGCACACCACCGGCAATCGAGATGGTGAGGTACTGCCGGTTGAGATACGCGCGTGCACCTTCCTGGATCGCCGCGGCGATCTCCTGCATTCGCGTGTTGCCGCTCGGCTGGGCGACCACCCAGCGCGCCGACACGATTCCATAGACGATTGCCAAGACCGCACAACCCAGCGCGAGCAACAACCCGTAGTGTTCCAGCATGACCCCTCCCAGAGAATGGATGTCATCCGGTCGGGATGAACCAGGGGCGATGCACACGACGAGTGACAGCCAATACGGACTCGACGGCCGCAAGGGCCACAATGCGCGTCGCGATGTTCAGGTGGCCGGATCGCGATCGAGTATGCGCCGCGACTTGCAGACCTGCCACCCTCAGGGCTTTGGCGCGTGGTTCAGTTGTCACGTGACAGCCTGCGGCCAACGTGATCGAGCCGATCCAGGAGTCTCCATGTCGAACCCTACCGCGTCCAGGCATGCCGCGCTGCTTGCCACCCTGCTGCTGACCGGCAGCGCATTCGCTGCAGAGCCTGCGCCAGAATTGAAGGCGCGGGCACCCGGCACCGCGCAAGCGGTTGGCGCCGCGCACACCTTGCGTCAGATCCCGGAAGCCTGCGCGCGCCTTGAAGGCGTGTTCACCGGCAATGCCACGCAGCCGTACACCTTGTCTGTGGTGCGGAGCAGCCCCAACTGCCAACCCCGCGCGCGGTTCGTGGACTACGCCAAGGCCGCTCCCGGCGTCGCGTCGGGCTGGATCTATAATGACGTGATCCGCGTCCCCAGCGCCGCCTGCCCAAGCCAGCAGGCAGTGGTGCGCATCTGGCGCAAGCCGGTGGACGCCAAGCCGCAACTCGACGGCCAGGGCCAGTCGCGCATCTATCTGGAAGACGCCAAGCAGCAGGCCGCTGCAGGCAAGATGCCGCAGGTGCCGATGTTCGCCGCACAGCAAGTCATGGAAGGCAAGGCCTGCCAGTGAGGTAAAGTCGGGTGACTGCAGGGATACCGCCCCTCGCGCGCCCATGGAGCAGGGGACCGCTTAGACGACTGGTTTCTTGGCAGTAACGCCAACCCAATGCCCGGCTGATGACTGCTGCCAGGCAGTGCCAGTGCTGGGCGAGGCGTTCTTCGACGGTCATCGCGGGCAAAGGCGCAAGTCGGACTTCGCAGGCTGGTCGGCAAGGCATCCAGCACCGATCTGGTCGCCGGCGGTGACCGTCTCAACGCACCACGCGGATGGATCACGCTGGGCATCAACGTGGGGATGGCGCCATAACGCCGCTCGCCGGATCGAGGCGCGAGGCACAGCTTGACGGGCATCTGTCGCTGCCGGCGTCCTGGCGCCGAGCTGCAATGCGAAAACATCGGCGCGCCGCTCGGCTGCCTGCTACTGGTCTAGCCTGAAGGCGTCCCTGAAAGGGAAAGGCCGATATCGACGGACCATCAAACTGCGTTACCGAAGCCAGCGTATGCCAGCGTCTGCCGGTCTTGGTGCCGACGCATCGGCCCCATGAGCACAGCCGCCTGCCTGAGCTCAGCCCTCCCACACCGGCAACTTCTTCGTCACCGCCACATTCTTCAGGCTGACGTATTTCGGCAACCCATCGCTACCGTAGGCCAGCGGGGCTTCGCCCTTGATCAACGGGGTGAAGTAGCGGCGCGCCTTCTCGGTGATGCCGAAGCCGTCCTTGCGCAGGAAGCTGGGCGGCATCTTCTTTTCGTGGTTGGCCACCTTGTGCAGGGGGGCGGGCACGATCTTCCAGCGGTACGGGGCATCGCTGACGCGTTCGATCACCGGGATGACGGCATTCATGCCCTTGAGCGCGTACTGCACGGCGGCCTTGCCGACGGCTTGTGCCTGTTCCCAATCGGTCTTTGATGCCAGGTGGCGTGCAGAGCGTTGCAGGTAGTCGGGCAGCGTCCAGTGCACCTTGTAGCCGAGTTCCTGTTTGACCTGCGCTGCCAGGAAGGAAGCGACGCCGCCGAGTTGTGCGTGGCCGAACGAGTCGGCCGCGCCGCCTGCGTCGGCGACGAACTTGCCGTGCGCGTCCTGGATGCCTTCGCTGGCCACCACCACGCACCAGCCGACCTTGTCCACCACCTGCTTCACCTTGGCCAGGAAGGCGGCCTGATCAAAGGCGCGTTCGGGCAGCAGGATGATCTGCGGTGCGTCGTCGGGGCCTTGCCCGGCCAGGCCTGCCGCGGCGGCAAGCCAACCGGCGTGGCGGCCCATCGCTTCATAGATGAAGACCTTGGTGGAGGTGTCGGCCATGGCGGCGACATCCAGTGCGGCCTCGCGCACCGACACCGCGGTGTACTTGGCCGCGGAGCCGAAGCCGGGGCAGGTGTCGGTCACCGCCAGGTCGTTGTCGATGGTCTTGGGCACGCCGATGCAGTGCAGCGGGTAGCCGTAGGCCTTGGCGAGTTGCGAAACCTTCCAGGCGGTGTCGGCCGAGTCGTTGCCGCCGTTGTAGAGGAACCAGCGCACGTCGTGCGCGCGTAGCACCTCGAGCAGGCGCTCGTACTTGGCGCTGTCTTCTTCCAGCGACTTGAGCTTGTAACGGCACGAGCCGAAGGCACCGCCCGGTGTCTGCGCCAGGGCGGCAATGGCTGCAGCGGATTCCTTGGAGGTGTCGATCAGTTCCTCGCGCAGCGCGCCCAGGATGCCGTTGCGGGCGGCCAGCACCTTGACCTTGCGCGCACGCGCCTCGGTGATCACGCCGGCGGCGGTGGCGTTGATGACAGCAGTGACGCCGCCGGATTGGGCATACAACAAGTTGCCAGTGGTCATAGGGGGACAGGCTCCTCACATGGAAACATGGCGCAGGGGACAGTGCCGGGACATTCCCCGGATGCGGTAAGCTGCACGACCATACGGTCAGCGCTGGCGAAGGCTCGAGTCTAACGCCGCCAACCGCAACGCGTTTTTATTCGAAAGTGGAGTCCACTGATGCGATTGGTTCTGTTGGGACCGCCCGGTTCGGGCAAGGGCACCCAGGCGACACGTCTCAAAGACACGTTTGACATCCCGCACATTTCCACCGGCGACCTGTTGCGCGCCGAAGTGGCCGCCGGCTCGCCGCTGGGGCTGAAGGCAAAGGAAGTGATGGCGCGCGGCGACCTGGTCTCCGACGACATCCTGCTCGGCATGCTGGAAGCGCGCCTGGGCCAGGCCGATGTGGCCAAGGGTTTCATCCTGGACGGCTACCCGCGCAACGTGGCCCAGGCCAATGCGCTGGATGCATTGCTCAGCAAGATCGGGCAGCCGCTGGATGCCGTGGTACAGCTGGACGTGGCCAGCGAATTGCTTGTCGAGCGTATCGCAGGGCGTGCCAAGGCCGAAGGCCGCGAAGACGACAACCCGGAATCGGTGCGCAAGCGCCTGCAGGTCTATACCGACTCCACCGCACCGGTGATTGGCTTCTATGAGCAGCGCGGCAAGCTGGCACGCGTGGATGGCGTGGGCTCGCTGGATGAAGTGCTGGAGCGCATCAGCAAGGCGCTCGGCCGCTGAGTCGCCACGGACCGGGCGCAAGGCCCGGTCCTTTGCAGTCGCCACGCCTGCCGCGCTGCGATCGGCGCCCGCAATCGGTTCGCCCAAAAGAAAACCCCGGCCGTACAAGACGACCGGGGCAGAATAACGCCAGTAATGGGCTTGCTCAGAGCCCCGACAGCATGAGCTCCCTGGGGATTTGGCCTCTTGGGGAGTAGGACCAAAGGGCGCTGCGACCGGCGTTCAGCATAGTGATGGATGTGACGCAGTTTGCATATCGGGAAATTCCCGACAGTACGGTAGGGGTTTCCTGACGGCTGGACGTGGCGCGGACTGGAATGTCCCGCAACTCCGGTGATCGGCGACAATGTACGGCATGACCAAACTCCACATCCTCGGCATCGCCGGGACTTTCATGGGCGGTGTGGCCGCCCTGGCGCGTGAGCTGGGCTGGCAGGTGGAAGGCAGCGATCAGGCCATCTATCCGCCGATGTCCACCCAGCTGGAAACGCTGGGAATCGCGCTGGCCCAGGGCTACGCGCCAGCCAATATTTCCTCCGATGCCGCCGAGGTGGTGATCGGCAATGCCTTGTCGCGCGGAAACCCGGCGGTGGAGGCAGTGCTCGATGCCGGCCGGCGTTACAGCTCCGGCGCCCAATGGCTGGCCGAGCAGGTATTGCCGGGCCGCGACACGCTGGCGGTCGCCGGCACCCATGGCAAGACCACCACCACCACCATCCTGAGCTACCTGCTGGAGGCGGCCGGGCGTGCGCCGGGCTTTCTGATCGGTGGGGTGGCCGAAGATTTCGGCGTGTCGGCACGGCTGGGCCAGGGGCGCGAATTCGTGGTGGAAGCCGACGAGTACGACACCGCGTTCTTCGACAAGCGCAGCAAGTTCGTGCACTACCGGCCGCTGGTGGCGATCCTCAACAACCTGGAATACGACCACGCCGATATCTTCCCGGACGTGGCGGCGATCCAGCGCCAGTTCCATCATCTGGTGCGCACGGTACCGGCGCGTGGCCGGCTGATCGTCAACGGCGAGGACGCGCGCCTGGCCGAGGTGTTGGCGATGGGCTGCTGGACGCCGGTGGAACGCTTCGGGTTCGACGCAGCGCTGGAGTGGAGTGCACGCCTGATCGAAGCCGATGGCAGCGTGTTTGCGGTACTGCATCGTGGCGTGGAGATCGGTCAGGTGCGCTGGCCGCTGGTGGGCCGGCACAACGTACTCAACGGCCTGGCTGCCCTGGCGGCCGTGCATGCGGTGGGCGTGGATCCGGCGACGGTGATGCCGGCGCTGGCACGTTTTCAGAGCGTCAAGCGGCGGCTGGAAGTGCTGGGCCGGGCGCGCGACATCACTGTCTACGATGACTTTGCACATCATCCCACCGCCATTGCGACCACCTTGCAGGGGCTGCGCGCGAAAGTGGGTGCGGCGCGCGTGCTGGTGGCGATGGAGCCGCGCAGCAACTCGATGCGGCTGGGCGCGCACGCGCAGGCGTTGGCGCCGTCGTTGCACGACGCCGATGCGGTGGTGTTCCTGCATCGGCCCGAGTTGCCCTGGGATGCGGCGCCGATCATCGCGCAGGTGCGTGGCGACGCACGCGTGGCGCACGATGTGGACGCATTGCTGCAGACACTCGGCCACATTGCGCAGCCGGGGGACCATGTGGTGTTCATGTCCAATGGCGGGTTCGATGGTGCGCCGCGTCGTTTTCTGGCGCAGTTGTCCTGATGGCACCGATCACCGCCAGTGCCGAAACCAGCGCCCTGCCGCTGTTTCCGCTGCACAACGTGTTGTTGCCCGGCGCTGCGATGGGACTGCGCGTGTTCGAACGCCGCTACCTGGATTTGGTGCGCGAATGCGGGCGCAACGGCACCAGTTTCGGTGTGTGCCTGATTCTGGACGGCAACGAAGTCGGGGCGCCGGCAACGCCGGCCGCATTTGGCACCGAAGTGCGCATCGAGGATTTCGATGTCGGCGCCGATGGGGTGCTGGTGCTCCGGCTGCGTGGCACGCGGCGCTTTCATGTACAGCGCTCACGTATCCGCGACAACGGTCTGGTGGTGGGCGAGGTGAGCTGGTGCGAGCCCGACCCCGACGACGAATTGCGCCCCGAGCATGGCCTGTTGGCAACCGTGCTGGAGCGCATGCTCGAGCAAGTCGGGGGCGAATTCGCATCGGTGGGCCCGGGCCTGCTGGATCAGTCTGCGTGGGTGGGGTGGCGGCTGGCCGAGCTGTTGCCGTTGACCGAACAACAACGTCTATCGCTGCTGCAGCAGGACGATCCGCATCGGCGCCTGGACCAGTTGCTGGACTGGATGCCGTAAGCGAGCCATGCGCCTGCGCGCGTGCTTCCCTCACCGCGCTTGCACCGCTGCAACGGCACACTCGCCGCGCTTGAGTGCGCTAGCGATGGCATCCACGCACCGGATGCGCGTCATCGCGGCACGCGCTATCAATCCACGGAGTGAGCCTTGATCATCGATGTCAAACCGCGTGTGGCGGATGTGTTCAACCAGGTCTGGCGGACCCTGGCCGTCTTGTTCGTCTGGGACGTATTGATCACGATCATCTATTACGTGCTGCCATTCCGGGCGCCCGCCTTGCCGTTGACTATCTTCGGTTCGGCGTTGGCGCTGTTCCTGGGCTTTCGCGCCAATTCCACCTATCAACGCTGGTGGGAAGGGCGGGTGCTATGGGGCCAGATGATCAACGCATCGCGCAACCTGGTGCGTCTGAGTGTGAGCATCCTGTCCGCGCCGGAAGCTGCAGCGCTGGGGCGCACGATTGCGCTGCGACAGATCGCCTATGTCAACGCATTGCGCTGCCAGCTGCGTCGCCTGCCGGTTGCGATGGCCCTGGAGCCGCGCCTGGACGCCGATGAAGTGGCCGCGGTAGTCACGCGTACCAACGTGGCCAACGGTCTGCTCGATACCACCGGACGCAGTGTGGAGCAGGCGCGACGTGATGGCTGGATCGACAGCATCCAGCAGGCCAGCGTGGAGCGCATCCTGGTGGACATCGCCAATGCGCAAGGCGGAATGGAACGCCTGAAAAATACGCCGCTGCCGTATCAATATCGCTTCTATCCCAACCTGTTTACGCGGCTGTTCTGCGTGCTGCTGCCGATCGGTCTGGTGGAGACGTTGCAATACGCCACGCCGGTGGGATCGACAGTGGCCGGGCTGATGTTCCTGGCCGTTCTCAAGATCGGCGACGAGCTGGTCGACCCATTTGCCAACACCATCCACGATCTGCCGCTGGACACCATGTGCCGCACGGTTGAAATCGATGCGCTGCAGGCCATCGGCGAGCCGGCGCCGGAGCCGATGCAGCCGGTGGATGGCGTGTTGTGGTGAGTGTTTGCGCTTGCCCAACGGGATCATCCGAACGGCGCTAAGGCGCATTGGCCTGGTTGCCTCAAGAGGTGGTTTGGCGGTGCGGATGGTTTTAGCGCGCCGGATCTGTTGCTTGACTGCAGGGCCAGTCGAAATGGTGGCTCTGGATGGATCTCAACCAGCGATTAGCAAGCTGGCGATGCGGCGTATTTGCTCTTCAACAAGACCGCCGGCCAACTGTCTGGTGCGGTGGGGGCACCGCGCACTCGACCGGACTTGAACATCGGCAAGCGATCGCTATACGCACGATGCAGGCATCTCGACCTGATTGCTCATGACGGACAGATCAGGCGCAGAGCGGATGGTCTGCGCCTTCGCTGCAGGGCCCTTGCCCGCCCACCATCGCAGGACACGCCGCAAGTACGTCCCTGTAGGCTCCGTGGCGGCATCCATGCCGCCAAGGGTCCCGCGACGGTGGGCGGGCAAGGACCAGTGGAGTTGGTCGGTCTGCATGGATTTCAACAGCGACTGGCAAGATGCGACGCGGTGTCTTTGCTTTTCAACAAAACCACCAACCAACCGTCTGGCGTGGTGTCCTCGCCGATTGCGGGACCGTGTGGCGGCATGGATGCCGCCACCGAGCCTACAGGGACGTACT